>JAYUKX010000056.1:0-152663 GCA_043764095.1 Chitinophagales bacterium | reverse complement strand
ACTTGGACATAATTAATTGCAGAAATGAACGCAGGTATTTTTCGGCTAGACGAGCCATTTTTGAGGCAGATAGCAGCGCTATCTAACGAAAAAATGGGGAAGTATAGGCGGAAAAGACCAAGTTCAAAATGATAATTAATTGTGTCCAAGTACTTTTGGTGTAATATGGATAATAAACAGGCTGGAAGTCCTCGATTGAGGTACTCCAAAGGTGTAAAATTTGGAAAAAATAAAACAGTTATTAGTCCCTCTAGGAACACTCCTAAAAGGTTAAAAAAACAGTTTACCCGCGCATTAACAATGCACAAAAATATCCCAAAAAGTATGCTGAATTATTATTATTTGTTTAACCACAAAGGGTCTTGATAAGCAAGATTTGAATAAAAGCAGGACTTCAAAAAACAGGAGAACAAGGAAAAAAACTTAGTCATTGGTAAATGATCGTTTAAGAGTGAAGTAAAATTTTGATACAAAGATATGGCAGATTATTAAGAGCAAAAAATTTATCGTTTCTTTTTTTAGGAAATTTAATGTCGTATTTCGCAGTATTGTTACCTTTGTGAAAAATTACTACATAAAAATGAATAATGAAATTTCACAGATAGGCAGAAACATTAAAGCAATGCGCGAAATGAGGAAAATTTCGCCCAAAGAACTTGCAGATAAATTGGGGGTATCGCAGCGCACTATTCAAAATATAGAAAGCGGTTCTACGGATATATCCTATACCCGCTTCAAAGAAATTGCGGATGCTTTGCAAACCTCCATTAGTGAACTAGATCGGTTGCATACGGATGGCAATTCCTATACAATCAACCAACCTAACCTACAAGATCAGTCTATTGTAGTCAATCATGGTCAAATATTGGTGGACAAAGCAGTTTATGAAGCACACCTAAATGACCTGCGCAATATAATCAGTATGCTGCAGTCTCAAAATGTACAACTTATGGAGTTACTTAAGCGATAAATTGTGGCGATAATCGCCAGTGTTAAAATTCTCAAATTAACAATCACCCAATCAATTATCGCGTCTTTCTAAAGTAATTAAACCAATATCCCACAAAGGTATAAAACAAATAAAAATAATTTACAAAAAAACAATCCTGTTAAAAACAAATAAAAAAAAACCGCCACTCCAAAGAGCAGCGGCATAAATCATTAGATGAATATGAAGTACTTACCAATTCTAAGGCAATGTAACAGGTGTCGTAACCGCCCCCACCTTCAACGTGGCTTGGTCATCGCATTGCCCTGTGCCAAAATCTAAGGTCTTTTTGGCTGTATTGCCCACTTTTACTTCCACCACACCACTTACGACCCATTCACAGGCAATTTCTTTCCGCAAAGGGCTTATGGTTTTTGCTGTATAGGCTTTGCCACCGCTGTCTGTCCCCGATATATTAGTGCTTATTTCATATACATCGTCCGACTGCGACTGCGGCCCTTTGGTATCCATACCGGCTACCTGAACGGCGGTTAAGGTGCCAGCGTAGGTGTATGTTTGCCCTTGGGGATTAATGATTGATCCGCCAGTGATCGTACCTGCATAGGATCCGGCACTCACCACCGATACCGAATACGCGCCTTGTACCGTATAACCTTTGTACTTAAAATCGGTGAAACTGATGGCAATTGAAGTGTTTGGATTATTGACTGGGCCAGCAAATACTGCTATGATTTTGCCGGAAATCAATTGCCCCTGCGGTGTTGTACAGCCCGTACCGTAATCAAGGGTAAGTGTTTTGGGATAGGTACCGGTAGGGGTTACGCTCACGGCTGGGCATGTGTTGCGGTCGGTGACTTCATTGGCAAAGCCATTCAAACTTGGTTCGTTTTGAGCGGCTTCTAAGGTCATATTCCAAACAGCAGTAAAAGCCGTTTCTGCGGAGGAGTACTCTTTTGAAGTGAGGCGATCCTCATCATTGATGGTTTTAATATCCGTTTCATCTTTTTTGCAAGCGATAAAAAAGACGAGTAATAAACCTGTACATAATTTGAAAAATTGGATGGAGTAGTGCATTTTATTTTTTTATTTTATTCGTGAAATAATGACACAAAACTACGCCTGGGCTATAGTGGTGGGCAGGAGTATTCAACGGAATGCCGCGACAACTCAACCAATGGACAGGTGTGCTTAATAACACTGGATAACCTATAAACATACATTCCCTTTGGGAATTTAGGCGGCGGCTGGATATTTACCACAACTTTAAATACGGATAATATTACTTAAAACAGGCTTAATATTGCTTAAAACAGGCTTAATAATTTTTTAAAAGACTTAACATATCTTAAAATTGCATTAACGATAAATTGAAACTTAGATAATTTTAGTCTAATGTGTGCTTCATATCAGCCCCGTTCCTTTGTGTAAAATTTCAAACATTATGTTAAAAAAATTCACACTATTTCTCGCATTTGCAGGCGTACTTACAGCCGCTAATGCCCAAACATTATTCAACGAGGTCATTAACATGCCTGCTGGCTATGTTTCTCCAACATTTGTGATGCCTCCATCTCCACTTACTACGCAAGTATTGTTTGTTGGCGGTACCGATCTCGTACAAACCACTGCTACTTATGGCAATCCTGCTGGCCAACAATTGGCTAAGGAGTGGCACGATTTTATCGGATTTACACCAGATAACACAGGCGCTAGCTTGGGTTGGGTTACTGTAAACCACGAGATGGTATTGCGCGACGACAAAATCGGTGATGGCGGTGGTATGACTGCTTTCCGTGTTGTACGTAACGCAGATGGTACACTTTCTGTTATCGATCAAACTTTGAACGACGGTCGTACGGGTAAGTTCTTCAACGTTGACTTCGCAAACACGGTTGGTGAAACTGGTATGAACTGCGGTGGTATCGTATCTCAAGTGGATGGTCGTATTTGGACTGCCGAAGAGTGGTTCCAAACCAGCAATGCGATGATTGCTCCTGGTGTACGCGATACCAGCAACTACACTGTTCAATCTAATATCCAAGGCTGGAACGGTGTTTCTTTGAAGAAATACCAAAACCTTAACTGGATGGTAGAAGTTGACCCACGCCAGGCAAAAGCCATTCGCAAGCAGTACAACTGGGCGCGCCAAGGCTTTGAAGGTGGCGCAATTGAGCCAGGTAACCGTATCGTTTACCTTGGCCCAGACGAAACTCCTGGTTATTTCGGTATGTTCGTTGCCAACACGCCTGGTGATTTCACAAAAGGTACTTTGTTTGCTTACAAGCACGACAAATCTGGTTATAACTGGACTCCAATTTGGGAAAATGGTTCTATGTTAGACCACAACAAAGTTGCTACTCAAAAAGGTGCTACCATGTACAACCGTATTGAGTGGGTTACTATGGATCCTAAAAACAACAATGTTTATTTCACAGAAACAGGCCGCGACAAGCCAGGTAGTGCATGGAAAGATGAAGCTGCACAAGGTGGCGTTTATGCTCCGCATCACATCGCTCGTGCACAAGCACAAGGTTTTACGGATCCAGGTGATGCAAATTATGCTGACTACTATGGTCGCGTATTGAAGTATGATCCAGTAGCCGACGAAGTATCTGTTTTGATCGAAGGTGGCCCATTCTTTGCTACCAGCCCTGCTGAATCAGCGTATCCTGCTAAGCACTTGTCGAACCCCGACGGTCTTGTTTGCGTACAAATTAATGGCAAGTCTTACTTGTTGATTCAAGAAGATTTGAATGGTACATCATTCGGTCGTACACCAGCAGGTGTAACCAATACTACTTGTCAAGCATTTTTGTTAGACTTGAGTATCCAGAACCCAACTGTAGATGATTTGATCCTATTAACTGCTGTACCTGCTGGTGCAGAAGTAACAGGTGCCATCATGACACCTGATGGTAAATTTATCCTTATCAATGCGCAACACCCACGTACTGATAACCCATTCCCATACAACCACTCTTTGACTTTGGCCATCCACGGTTTCGACAAATTGGGTGCACAGCAAATCGCTGAGCGCAATCCATTTGAGGCTGAATTGGGTAAATCTGATGCTGCAAGCGAATTTACGGTATATCCTAATCCGTCTGCACGTATCGTTTACATGAACCAATTGACTGATGTTGCTTTATACGATGCTAATGGCAAACGCGTATTGGTACAGCGCAATGTGAACGAAATCAATGTTTCTGGTTTGACACCAGGTACTTATTTCCTTCAAAATGCTGCTGGAAAAACAATCCAATTGTCGATCCAATAATTAATTCAACCATACAGGAGTGTGTCGCATCAACGGGATGTGGCACACTCTTTTTTCTACCCCTTTTACCCCTACAATACGATAAACTAACGTTTTTTTCTATACTTTTCAATATTTTCAAACACTATGCAAATCAAAAAGAGTACAACTATTTTTTTATTTCTTGTCTCCTGTTTCCTTTTACAAGGATTTTTAAAAACCAATAATGATCAGCCACTTAAAAAAGTAAAGGCGCAGTTTGAAGTGGATGTAGAACAATTCAATGAAGCCTTGAGTATTTATGAGGCCAACGCAACTCAATTCATTAATACTCCAAATGATATAAAAAACCTCCAAAAAGTACATGCTCAAGCACGCTTAGCCTACAAAAACATTGAATTTTTGGTAGAATATATTGATCCTTACCAAGCAAAAAAAAATTACAATGGCGCACCGTTGCCCACCACAGAACCTGCTGTTCCCGAAGTAAAAGTAGTTCAACCGGCGGGTTTACAGGTATTGGATGATATGGTATTTGGGGATAACCCATTTGAGTCAAAGGCTGAAATTGTTCGGCAAATCGCGCTGCTCAAAAAGGAATTTGAGGCGGCACGTCCTGTACTTACGGGTACTCCGCTGACCCACCGCAATATTTTTGAAGCAGCACGCAGGGAATTGATTCGTATTTTCACATTGGGTGTTACGGGTTTTGATACACCCGGCTCGGCCAATGCACTACCCGAAGCAAGTGCAGCCTACGAAGGTCTTGCACAAGCGATCCGTTGCTACCTGCCTTTGATCGATCAAAAAGATAAAGGATTGGCCATTGTCATAGATGCTCGCTTGGATTACACCAGCACTTTACTCAAAAAACAACACTATTTTGATACATTTGATCGCGCCGATTTTTTGATGAACCATATCAACCCGCTGTACGAGTTGATTTTGGAAATGCAAAAAAAATTGGGTATCGAAACCATTGAAGAAGTAGAAACCTTACCCCAACCCATTAATTATCAATCAAAAGGATTGTTTGATACCGATTTTCTGAATGCTGGGTTTTATGCTAAAATTAAAATGAATGCCCCTGGCATCGAACAGCGTATCGCGTTGGGAAGACTCTTGTTTTTTGACCCAATTTTGTCTAAAGACAATACCATGGCTTGTGCTTCGTGCCACCAACCCGAAAAAGCATTTACCGATGGATTGGCCAAAAGTATGGGCCGCGACGGCGAACATGCCACCAATAGAAATGCGCCAACGTTGATGAATTGTGTGTATAGCGAGCATTTTTTTCACGATATGAGAGAACCGCAATTAGATCGGCAAGTCCTGCATGTCGTAAAAAACGACAATGAATTTGCTTCCGATTATGTTGAAATTATTAAAAAACTCAACCTGAGTTCCGCTTATCTAGCACTGTTCAAAGCCGGATATCCCAATCTTGGCATACAACCACTTAATGCTTATTCCATTGCAGATGCTTTGGCTTCGTATGTAGCAAGCCTCCAATCTTTCGACTCGCCATTCGACGATTACGTGACTGGCCGTCAAGGTGTTATTGATCCGGCAGTGGTGCGCGGGTTTAATTTATTTATGGGAAAAGCAGTATGTGGCACTTGCCATTTTGCTCCTGTTTTTAATGGAACTGTGCCGCCCATATATACGGAAAGTGAATCAGAAGTGATTGGTGTACCCGCTTCTAAGGACAAAAATGCACCGATTGATGCCGACGAAGGTCGATATGCTAACCTAAAACCACGCGATCGAGCCTATTTTTATCAATATTCTTTCAAAACACCTACTGTTCGGAATATTGCCAAAACTGCACCTTATATGCATAATGGCGTGTATCAAACGCTCGAAGAAGTCGTTGATTTTTACAATAAAGGTGGCGGCCAAGGTATTGGCATTAAAATAGCACACCAAACCTTACCCTTCGATAACTTACAGTTGTCGGCTCAAGAACAAAAAGACTTGGTGGCATTTATGAAATCACTCAATACACCTGCTGATAAATTTACGGCACCCGAATCGTTACCCTTGTTTGATGGCAAACCCGAGTGGAACGAACGCTACCGTATATCTACAAATAAACAATGATCCGATTACTTGCGTTGCTCCTAATACCGAGTATTTTGGTATTGGGGGCAACTTTTTCTGAACCGACCTCTGTATCTCCCGAAAAACTGGCCAAAACCTATTGCGGCAGTTGCCATTTATATGTAGCACCTTCGGCATTTGAGCGTTCGCATTGGGAACAATCTATTTTTCCTCGAATGGCGTTGTTTATGGGCGTTTATGCCAATGATTCTATTCGATCCGCTTTTGCGGGTACTTCAACGGCATTCCCTGTTCAATCCCTTTTGTCAAAAGAAAATTTTGAAAAAATTCGAGCATTTTACCTAAAAAAAGCACCAATAACGATCCAATTGACCACACCTCAAAAAGTACAGGACAACCTTAGTCGGGTTCAAAGTGCATATTCCAGAGGGCCGAATTGTGCCTCCTGGTATATCCATGGCGCGGTTTGGTGCCAATAAAACGATTTATTTAGGGGATGTTTATGCTAAAAAACTATTTGTGCTCCATTCGGATGACCTGTCCTTTCAAAAAAATGGAAGTATTGCCGAAGGCATTGTGGACATAGAGCCATCGGGCGATGACGTATTGCTCACCGTCATGGGGTCTTTTTCACCAACAGAGGCTGCTTTGGGTGCGCTGCTTCGTTTGAATACGCAAAAAGGACAAATCGAGGTGCTTCAAGATAGCCTGCAACGCCCAACCCAAACCGTTGTGGGTGATCTGGATGGCGATGGTGATGAGGATAAAGTGGTGTGTGAATTTGGAAAATATACGGGTCAATTATCGTGGTTGGAGCAGATGCCCGATGGCTTGCACCGGCATACCATACTTTCGCGACCGGGGGCCATTACCGCTCAATTGAGTGATATAGACGCGGATGGCGACCTAGATATTACAACGCTTTTTGGGCAGGCCGATGAAGGCATTTGGCGATTTATCAACGATGGGCATGGGCATTTTGAGGTTAAAAACCTCCTACGTTTTGGCCCTCACTATGGTTCAAGTCATTTTCAATACTGCGATTTTAACAAGGACGGATGGCAGGATATTATTTATACCTGCGGTGATAATGCCGATTTTACGCCTGTTTTAAAGCCTTGGCATGGTGTTTATATCTTTTTGAACGATGGAAAAGAGCAGTTTAGCCCTTATTATTTTTACCCCATGTACGGTGCGTACAAAGCCGAAGTGGCCGATTTTGACTTAGACGGTGATTTGGATATAGCGGCGATTGCTTTCTTTCCAGATTTTAGCGAAAAGCGCGCACGAAGTTTTGTGTTACTCCTCAATGAAGGCAAAAAACGCATGCAGCCTTATACTTTCCCAGATGTTGGATTAGGCCGTTGGATGGTCATGGATAGTGGTGACCCAGATGGGGATGGGGATATAGATGTACTGATTGGTGCTATGACCTTTGAAGTGCCAGGCAGACCGGATTTGGTGGCCGCATGGAAAAAAGCAGGTATTCCTTTTATTTTTTTAGAGAATACAGCCAAGAAATAAGTGAGTAACGTATGTTTTTGCAATAGTTTTCGCGAATAATGCTGAACTAATTTCCAATTACTGATGCGAAGAGTAATCTTCGGTTGTAATCAAATCGGTTTGCAAAAAACGTTTCTGCATCAAACGGGTAAACCGTTCAGGCTGCTCCAATTCCGGGTAATGCCCTGCCCCTTCAAAATCATGCGGCTCATAGTCATTATGGTATTGTATCGCACTCCATTTGCTATACTTTCCGTGTGTTTTGTCCTTGTTGCCCCAAATAAATAAAGCAGGTACACTTAGTGCGCGCAAAGGGGGTTTTTCGTTATTGAAAAACACTTGAAAAGTGGATGCTAAACTATAGTGTGCCCCTTTGGCAAAGTTTTTAAGGGCAATATCAATATGGGACTGTCGGATACTTTCGTTTGGAACAGCATAGTGGTACCACTTTTCAACAGTACGCTGTTTATTCATCCTAAAATATAATTGTCCGAGTAAAGGTGTTTTGAGGGGTATTTTTTTATGAATATTATATGCCCATTGTTGTTGTTGTTCCCAATTCAGCATTTGAATGTTTACAACGCCATGCACTAAATCGGGGCGAATTTCTCCTATTTTCAGGGAAATATAGCCACTCATAGATGGAAGAGCCATGATACAATTGGATAATTGTAAGGCTTCTAATACAGCGATAGTAGCCATCGTGGTGGACTTCAAACTGTAGTCGTAATTACTTTGTTTTGGAAGCGAAAATCCAAAACCAGGCAATTCAAATACAAGTACTTGAAATGATTGACCCAGCACCTGAACCAATTGGTCGTAATGTTCAATCATATTCATCGGATTGGGGGTAATTACTACCGTATATTTCCCTTTTCCATACAAACGATACCGGATCAAATAATGATCCAAATCTAGAAATCTACTGTCGTTTTCAAATTTCAACGACTTAAAATACTGCAAATCGCCCCTCATAAAGCGATTATCAATACGTTGTAAAATACGCATTAATACATTAAAATTAAAAAATGAGGGTGGAAAAAAATTATACGCTTGCTGGAAATGTGTGGAGAGTGGTACAAAGGTAATTAAAAAATGAATATCCACTCATTAAAATAATAAATTTGCTTGGAGTTGACAATAAATTTTTGAAACTAAGATACCTTCTCGCTACTGGCCAAATGCGCCATCAATACATCCGTTGCGGTAGTCCACTGCATACCGGGATAACGGTCATTATCCACTTCCTTCAATACAGAGCGTTCGTCCAGCATATTGTGCATATACTGCATGCCTTGCCAAGCTGGATAAAGTTCTTGTTTTCCTGGCGCTATCGTTCGCGCAATTTTGATAATCATACCCAACAAACCCAAACCGCCCGGGCGGAACAACCCGTACGCTTTTCCAGTTACCTTACTCGCCACGGCTTGCATCTCTCTGGCACTGCGTTGGTCGCCTGCAATACGTAAAAAACGAGGCGTAGAGGAATCAAGTGCGACATGTGCGGTGTACAGAGCAGTGTCGGCAATGGTCGTAAAAGGCATACTATGATCGGGATTGCCCCAAGCGAGTATTTTATTGATATTAAAAAGTACAAGTGGCATTTGCCCTGTCAACATATCCGCAAAAGCACCGTTGAAAATGCTGGTTGCTGCAATAGGGGCTGCATCAATATAAGTCCTAAATACACGCCTAAAATCTAAATTGCGGTTACCTCCTGCTGGCAACAAGGTAAAATCCAGCGAATAATCGGATGGAATAAACCGTGGTACGCCGGCCGCTACTGCTGCATCAAGTAATGTCTTTTGGGTATCTACAATGACATCTTCTAGGCCAGATAAAGCAGATACCACACAGGATACACCTTCACATGCTCTGGTGAGGGCCGCTTTGTCGGACATGTCCAGTGGAATCACTTGGACACCCAATTGTTTCAATTGGTTTACCTTTTCAGGATCGCTGCTGTCGCGGACAATGACCCGCACATCGGCACCCATTTGTACTAAAGCACGTACTATTTTTCCGCCAAGGTTGCCCGTGCCACCTGCTACTAATATTAATTTTTTCATGTTTGTTTTGTTAAACCACAAATCTACAACGATTTTCCGAGCTGCCTATAATTTTTCCAGCAACCAATCCTTTGAGGCCACATTGCGCGTTGCCAAAATATCTTGTTTTAATTTTTCTTTGGCCTCGGGGTGTTGATGTTGGACATCCAATAACCGGCGCGTAAATTTGATATGATTACCGTATAATTCACGTAAATATCCTAGATTTTTGGACCGTCGTAACCAAATACCAAAACTATCCAATAAACTATTGAGTGCGTCCCATTCTTGCAATTCAAAATAGCAACAAAGCAATAACCGACGACCATCCAAATTGATTGATGTATCCGTAAAACCTACATTTTGCAGCGTTTCTAATACTTTATTGAATGCTTTTTGTTTAAAAAATAGCGTTGCCAAATTTAGCCGATAGGTATTGTCGCGTTCGTTTTCGGGGAGATAATCTTTGTAATCTTTTAAAAACTGTTCGGCCCAATCCCATTCCCCCACTAGGAGTGCCAACACTAACGTATTGGAATATGATTTTTTGGAAATCTGCCCGTATTCTAGGATAATCTTAGTTTTTATACCCGATTTATAGAGTTCAAAGGCTTCTTTTCCATAGTTTTTATTGCCAAGGTTCTGTTGGCGAATAGCAAAATTGATACTCCTGAGCCATGTTTCTCTTTGCAAAGCCACTGGAATATCGTGCGGATTATCAGTCAATGTTTTTTTTAGGGTATAAAAATGTACTTCCCCTCCTCCCGACGGCATTTTTTCGAGCATGCGGTAGGTATGGTACAGCATGGATAAGGTGGCCGATTTTTCGTAGTCATGTGCTTGTTCGCAAAATGACAAAGCGACTTCCAACCAAGGAAAGTCCAATGTATTAGGAAAGCGTATTCGAGTTTCTAAAAAATTACAACCTTCGCGTATCGTATCAGTCAGTATTTCGGCAGTAAAAACATCTAAATCCTGCAATACCTTCTTTTCGGAATAATCACTTTGTTGAGCACTTATTTGCCGAAGGTTACTTTGCAAAACCCGATTAAGTTGCGGGTCAAAATGCTCGTGGACTAGGCTAAGTTGTTGGGCAGCCATCAAATGCGATGCTGCGCCTTTTTCCAATCCACGCCGTTGTAAAGCATTGTGGATTAATATTTTTTGAAGTGGGCTTTTGGATTGTAATTCTAAATTTGCAAAAAAATGTTCTACCAAATCCAATAGATAAGACATGGTATAGCGCAATTGCTTATCATCGTAAGGAAGATTGGGCTCTAGTTTTTTCCAAACCATGGCCTTTTCAAAAAATTGCTTATCTTCCTGTTTTGAAAATTCTTTTTGAATGATCGTTGCCAACGCAATCACATCTGCCCGCTGATTAAAAAACGGTGAATGCAAGTATTTTTGAAAGCTATTCCATTCTGTTTTTGTCAGGGTGCGCAGCGTGTCTAGTAATTGACTATTATTCATAAAAAATCAATAAATTATTCGGCAAATATCATAACTAATTTACTGGTTTTTAATATTTTAGTATTTATTTTTTTGAATTAACTATTGGCAAATTCATTTTTTTGTCACTTGCGAAAAAATAAATAGTACAGACCTTTGTATCTAGTAAAGCACGTGAAAATACGATTAACCCATCACCATCCATCCTTAAGGAATGAATATCGGCAGAACTGTTTTAATGCTTTTATTACTTGTTTGCTCTACTAAGATCGCGTGGGGGCAGCAGTTTGAGCAAGAATACCATTACACCAGCGTACTCACGCCATTTGTGGTAGAGGAGACGAGTACCCAATTTATCATCCAATCAACTTCGGATGGAGCGGCCAAATTTGTGGATCTTTCGATCGATAAAAATGGTAATAATGCCAATTTTCAGTTGCATCCTTATCCGGCTAATTTGCCTTCTTCCGCCTTTATCCGCAAAAGCGACGGCGCTACGCTTACGTTTGGGCGTTTCAGTGGCGATACAATACTGCAATATTATGGTGTCAATGGTACTTTAGCATGGGAACGGGCTTTTTCGTTCATAGGTACTGCTACCAGTATATCCACTTCGGGTACTTTATATAAGGGCATTGAATTGACCGATGGCTTTTTGTTTTTGGGAGGAATGCTTGAAACAGAGGCGAATGGGAGCAACAAAAACTATCTTTTTGCCCTAAAAACTGATTTTTCAGGTAATGTCTTGTGGCAAAGCAAAAAAGAAATAAGCACAGCCCTAAGTTCGATTTACGGTGCTAATCTGTTTGGCAATACAACTTATTTTGTATGGCAATATGCCGTAGCCAATGCCAATCAGCCTTTTATAACGGCTGTTGATACCAATGGTATTTGGTCGGCCACCACCGAAAACACGCCGGGCATGAAAGGCGTAGGGGATATTGCGCCGCACTTAGCAGGTGGTATTGTTGCGGTGGGATACTATGCTTTTGCCAGTAATCCGAGTGCTTTTTTTGGCAAAGCGACGTGTTTCGATGAAAACTGGCAAGTTCGATGGCAAAAAGAGGGATGGCCCGAATTGGATTTTATTACAGGTAAACAGAATGGTATCAATTGTTTTCCAGCTGCTATTGTGGCCGATGGCGATGGCTGGGTGATGGCGGGCAATATCGTTCCTCGAAATACTGCTCCAGGTACACTCCACAAGTTTTTAGCACGTCTTGATGCTCTTGGAAATATCACTAATTATAAGGCATATTCTACACCATCATCGGGTGTCAGTACTTTGGATAAAACCTCTGATGGCGGATTTTTACTGACTTATCGTTACCTTTTGAATGGGGGCAATGTGGGGATCATCAAAACGGATTCCAATTTAGTGGCGTTCCCCAATTTAATCCGGGGAAAAGTATTTTTTGACCAAAATCTTAGTTGCGCGCCAGATCCCAATGAAACTGTTTTGTCAGGTTGGCTAGTAGCCATAACCAACAACCAAGATACGATCTATACCATTAGTAATGCGTTAGGAGAATATTCATTTGCCGTGGATACGGGCCAATGGATGGTCAAAATTAATGTTTTTAATCCGTATTGGCAACCCTGTGACAATGATATTCCGGTGTATTTGTCAGCAGTAAACACGACTGATACCATTGATTTTGCATTGCAAGCCATTGTGGATTGCGCCCAAATGGAAATAGATATTTCATTGCCTTTTACACGCCGATGCTTTGAAAATACACTTTATGTTCATTATTGCAACAATGGAACATCGGCGGCAGTTGGTTCAGAAATTCGGGTAGTACTTGATCCTTCCCTCGAATTTGTGTCGGCAGAAATACCGGTAGAAAGTATCGCAGGAGATACAATAATCTTTCATATTGATTCCGTGGATATCGGGGAGTGCGGGCAATTTGCCATGCAGGTCTATGTCGATTGCGATTCGACTATTTTGGGCCAAACGGTATGCGTTTCCGCGTATATGCTCCCCGATACTTTTTGTATTCCATTGCCTTTTTGGTCGGGTGCACAAGTAGTAGTAGGGGGCTTTTGCGAACAAGACAGTGTTGTTTTTTGGTTAAAAAACACGGGAAGTGCGCCTACTCAAGTGCTGGATTATATCATCATTGAAGATATGGTAGTCTGGCGGACTGGCAATTTTGGGCCATTGCAGCCCAATGGTTCGGATACGTTGCGTTTTTTTGCAACTGGTGCTACTTATGGGCTATTGGCGATGCAGGAGCCCGGCTACCCGTTCAATGCTTATCTTCCTTACTCCAATGGCCCTTCGGTGTGGGTAGAAGCTTGTAATTGGAATAATAATATGCCTTTTCCCGGCGGATTTATTACAAAATTCCCAAATGAAGATGGCAACCCTACTTTTTCTACCGATTGCAGTGTATTGGTGAACGCTTACGACCCAAATGATAAACATGCCAATCCGGAAGGGCTGGATAGCGCGCATTTTATATTACCCGGTACACCTATTGAATACCTGATTCGTTTTCAAAATACAGGTACAGATACGGCATTTAGGGTGCAGATTAGGGATGATTTGTCGCCATTGCTCGACCCATTGTCGTTTCATTTACAAGCCTCCAGCCACCCCTGTACCATAACGTGGGAGTCGGGTAGCATTTTGAAATGCACGTTTGACAATATTCTGCTGCCCGATTCCACTATTAACCCGATGGGCTCACATGGTTTCGTCCAGTTTTCTATCCAACCTAGGAATTCGGTGCCGATTGGAACGCGTATTGAAAATACAGCAGCCATTTTTTTCGACTTCAATACGCCCATTTATACCAATACTTATCACCATACTATCGATACCCTTTTTCTGGCGCACACGACGAGTGATGTGATACCCGTTAGTGTTTATTCCACTAAAGAAAACCTAGTATTCCCTAATCCTGCCCGTGCAGGAGTGCCTATTCACTTACTCGGATGCGACACAGAGGCGTTGCATTTATATGACATTACGGGGAAATGTGTTGCCGTATTGAGGGTATTAGAAAGAAAAACAGCATTGCCTGAAAAATTACCGTCTGGCGTATATTTTTTAAAAGATAACCGCGGATGGCAGGCGCGTTTGATCATAATTTGAATAACTAACACCAATATCACATCATGGACAAGCTATATTTCAATCAAATTTTCACTTTTTTACTCCTATTTGGACAAATTGTTGCATTAACACCAACCATATCTGCACAACCAATATGGGAAAAAGTAAACGGCCCCAATGAAAGCATTGTTGCAATTACCTCCACAAGCAACAATGACGTTTATATTGGAACAAGCAGTTTTGGTGTGCTTCAGTCTTCTAACGCTGGGGTTTCCTGGATCAATATTAGTGACGGCCTTGATGATCCATTGATTAGGTCTTTAGGCACTTCTTCCAACGACGACATTTTTGTGAGTACTGGAAATCATGGTATTTATAAGTACAGCAGCGGGACTTGGACGCAAATAAATACAGGATTACCAGCCAGCAATCTTGTTGCTTGGGGTTTTGCAAAAGGAGCCAATGGAGTAATGTATATGGTAACCACCTCCGATGAGGTGTATAAATGGGATGGTAGTAGTTGGTCGAGTATTAAATTTAATCTTCCTGCGCTGGCTCGTGCCATATCGGTTGGATCAACGGGGATCATATACGTCGGGTGTTTCAATAGTGGTGTATATTCCTTTAATGGGAGCAATACTTGGACATCATTAACCGCAATGCCCAATTCATTTATTACAAAAATGGTTATGAGCAGCACCGATACCCTTTATGTCGCTTGCAATAGTAACAATGTTTACCGAATTCCTGCTGGTTGGGGGAGTTGGGCATCGATCAATACAGGGCTGCCCGTACTGAATGTTTCCGCTATGTGCGTGGACGCACAAAGTAACCTGTTCATGGGGTACAATGTAAGCGGATATGGACAAATCTACCGATCCACCAATAGAGGGGCTTCTTGGTCTGTAGTGAGTAGTGCATTGAGTACGGGGCCTTTTTATAGTTTTTGTGCCACAATATCAGGTTTAATTTATGGGGGTGCTGCTGGCGTTTATAAATCTGCGAATCAAGGTAGTGTTTGGCAGGACATGAACCCTGGGCTGGACGCGCGAAAGGAAATTGTGGGTTTTACAGGTGCTGCTGACGGCAAATTATATGTTAGTACACATTATGATGGTGTTTGGCGATCGGATGATAATGGTATTACTTGGTTGCGGAAATCTACGGGTTTAACGACGCTGAATTCAATTAATATTACTACAAATGTAGCAGGAGATCTTTTTCAGACCACCTATATTCCGGGGACAACCCTTCAGTCCTTTATTTTCCGTTCCACCAACGACGGTGATAACTGGACACAAGTAGCATCGAATGGTACCGATTTTTACACTAATGTCAAACAACATGCAGCCGATACGATGTGGGCTACGGGCAGGTTTGGAGGCCCAGTACTTTCCTATTCGATCAATAATGGGGCTAATTGGGTGAACAAACCTATCTCAGGATTTTCGGCTATTTGGGATATTGAGTTTGCTGCTCCGCATACTATTTTTCTGGGTAGCGAATCGGAAGGCGTGAGTCGCTCTACCGATGGCGGAAAAACATGGACACTTGGGGTGGGTAATTCCATCCCTTGGTACGGCAATGTTTATAAGATTGAAATGGACAATAATGGTGCACTCTTTGCTGGATCCGATTGGTACACGCATACGGCTTGGTTTTCGCCACCCGGCAGTAATGGTGATGTATGGGTGGAGTTTTTAGACAATGACCTTAATACGATGCAAACAGTAACCGATTTGGTTTTTGACAATAGTAACAATGCGTATATGAGTACCAATAATGGGCTTTATGCAGAACCTGTTTATATGGCAAATAATAGTGTATGGAATGCCAATACCGATTGGGTATCTGCATCGGTGGGGTTACCAACCGAAGCCAGAGCGGCGGCTTTAGAATTTGATCCAGTAGGGTACATGTATGTTGTTTTATATTTGAATACCGATGGACAAGGTGGGTTATACCGCAGTACAGTCCCGATCAATAATGGTGCATTATCTGTTGAATTTGCGGATCCGATACGCGCCTACAAAGTAAAGGCCGGTATTGAGGTGGAATGGGCTACGGCAACGGAACAAAATTGCAGTCATTTTGAGGTAGAAAGGAGTGAAAATGGTATTGATTTCAATACGGTAACATCGGTAAGCGGGCATGGTAGCACAAATCAATACCACCACTATTCTGTCGTTGATGCTCGTCCGTTTGAAGGAACAAATTATTACAGGATCAAAGAAATTGATTGGGATGGAAAGTACATCTATTCAAAAATGGTTGCTGTTCAGAATGACCATTTCAAGATAGACATTTATCCCAACCCAACTACGGGAATCAATTATTTTCAGTCCAATAAAGCGATTGAAACCATCGAAATATCGAATTATTTAGGGCGAAAAATGAAAACAATTGACCTACCCGATACAAGTATTGATCTGTCAGATTTGCCCAAGGGGTTATACATTATCACCTTATGGGTGAATGGTACGCCCAATGTGGTCAAATTATTGAAGACCTAAAAATTATATCTTTAAAGACCGCGTACGTACCCACCGAACCAGCAAATACAACAGCAAACCCGTTGGTCCCATCACAAAGGTGAGCAACAAACAGGGTGCTACAAAAATATGCGGTATTTTATTTTTATGGGCATCATTGGTCTCCCAAATACCCACCAACAAGGCGAAGGCCAAGTAATTGAGCCAACCCGTCATTAACATTTCGGTGCTACGAAAAAGATGGGTGATGCCCTCAAAAGAAAAAACATGCCCTCCGCCTTCATGGCCAGAGCGCAAATAAATGATGGTAAAATAAGTACTGGCAATCAATAAAATAATTGCCGAAACAGAAGCAAGGGTTTCGCTCCATTTCCAGTTGGGCGCAAATGTAAGCGCCAACCAAGGGAAAAAAATGAGAACGCTGGAGTACCAATAGAAATTTTCGGGTGTCACTTTTGTGCAGATAAATTAGGTGAGCAATAATTGATTAGGAACGGAGTCGAAATAAGTTCCACCATTCAGGCTAAAGATTTTGGAGTCCCGTTCCTTAACGCTAAAACAGCAATCAAATCGGCGCAAAGATCGTTAATTTATGGAAGAAATAAAGTGAAAAATGAGTGTCCTAGTACTTAACTCATTCCTAATTTAGTACTGATGGTGTAAACATGTGGAACTCAGGAATTTCAATCTCCAGCAGCGTATTATCCTTAATACAAAGCATCGTATAAGATCCTTTCATTTTACCAATTTCGGAGAAAAGGTTACAAAAAGACATATATTCGTGGATTTCACCAGGTTGAAGCGTAGGTTGTAGCCCCACAACACCATCGCCTTCTACCTCCCGTACAACACCGGTTGCATCGGTAATGATCCATTTGCGGCGCAGTAGTTGTACGGTTATATCAGAGCCATTTTCGATGACGACATAGTAACCAAATATAAATTTTTGCCCCCTCGGATTAGAGTGCTCTGGCAAGTATTGGGTTTCAACATGTACCGTTATACCATTGGTTGTGCAACTAGACATCGAAATATTTTTGAATGATAAAACCAAACCAACAACTAACAAGAAAAATATCTTTTTGTTCAATATTTTAATTTTAAAAATAAAAAAATTAAACAATTAATGTTTGATACTTCGGGATGCTTAAAATATCTTATTGGCTAAATTACTGTTTTTATAAGCATGCATACCCAAATCGGTACAAATATCGTAATTTTGCAGCCGCAATTCTAACGCTCATAGCCATGCCACCCATCGAATACGACGAATTTGGTTTTATAATAGACGGTACCGAAACTTTTGAAGAGGATGACACCTCTACAAGGGTAATAGAGGAGGTATTTGAACCAATTGTACCCATTCGGGGGGATTTTCCAGAAGCAGGCAGTAATTACCTTGGTGGTAAAAGCGATGGATGGGAATACCGAACGATATTTGCTGGTGGTAAAATAGAAGCCTCCTACAATATGGTCATCGATTTTTTAAAAGAGCATGGATATGGGGATATACCCGTTCCGGCAAATGCTGATGAGTTAAAATTGTTCCGTAAACAACGAACTTCCCAATTGCAACTCTTTCCCGAACGCGGGTATATCCACAATCCAATTAAAATTTTATTTAACACCGATCCTAAACTCCGTCAAGCACTTATTCTTTGCTTGTACAACGAAAACACGCCAAATCATTTGTTGCGCTTTCATGGCGTAAAAGGATTCACGGTTACTTAACTACTTTACCTGCCCATATTTTATTTTCCGATACAGCGCGGATCAGATACACCCCAGCAGGCCAATCTACGGTAGATAAGGCATTATCGAGGCTCATTGTTGTTTGGCGTATAACTTGCCCAGCGGCATTGATGATCGTTATTTCAAAAACATCTTCCCAATCCATCTCTGATGCGGTGAGTTGGATATAGTCGCGTGCTGGATTTGGCGTAATTTGTAATTGTCCGGTTACGCCTTCAAAACTTACACTGCGTATATCCGACAAATTGCTATCGCCATCTTGGTCTTCCTGACGGAGGCGGTAGTAATAGATATTGCCGGACTTAACGTCTTTATCCGTAAAATTATAAAGATTTTTAGCCTTCAATTCGCTGGTAGCGGCTACAAAACCAATATTTTCGAAATAACGGCTACTGTTTACGCTGCGTTGCACATGGAAACCACGATTATCTTGCTCCGAGGCTGTTTCCCATTGCAATAATACCTGATTTTTTTGCTTTTCGGCATTAAAACCGACCAATTCCACGGGCAATGAAATGGATAGGTTATTATTGGAAATATCATAGAAAAAAGTGCCATTCGTGCTTGATGAACGCACCATAATACGGGCTGTACTTGTCGTTAAATTAGGTACTGTGATGGCTTGCGTTCCATCGTTGGGCGTATTGGCCAAAATAAGTGTATATGAACTAGCATCCGAGGGCGTAGTACTGTACAAAATATCCACATTGGGAGCATACGTGGCAGAACTGGCCGTATTCCATGTAACAGTAGTTGTTGAGTTGCCCGCAAAAGCACCACTATTCGGTGCTGTAATGGAAAATGGTCCACCCGCAGATACCGTTACTGTAATATCTTTCTCATCGGAGCAGCCACCCACCGTTGCATTATCACGGGCAGTTAGCCTAAAAATAAGGGATCGAGCTACACTAGGCAGTACTTCCCAGGGGTCAACAGTACCATTAAAAGTATTGTCAAAACTTGGAAAATGCCGATTCGTTTCCGAAACAGGTGTCAATGAGCGGAACAAAGGCCCTGTTGTATTGGTACCGCTGGGTGGTGATACTTGGGCATTATTGTATTGCTCCCAACAATAAGTCAATGGGCTAGGATCAGTGGCACTACCATTCAGGACAAACGGCGTGGAGGTTGGTATCGTAATACTAGTCAATGCGGCCACACTAGGCGCAGTATTACCATTGGCTATTTCGGACTCGCAGGTATGGGCGGCAATTGCACTTGATATTTGAAGCAGACTGCGCGCATGAAAATAGGCATCACTGTTATTTTGTACGTTTTCGGGTGAACATATACCCGCATAAGCCATAATGGTTGTTCCGCTACCCGGTTCAAACGCGGACGTAGCAACACCATTGCCAGAGCAGCTACCCACCGTACTACTAAAGGTATGAGAACCACTATATTGGTGTCCCATTTCGTGGGCTACATAATCAATATAAAATGGATCACCAATGGGGGAAGTAAGACCTGTAACACCCCTTGCTTTGCTTGAAGTGACACATGGAGAGGTAGAGGCTACGCCGCCGCCGCCAGTACTAAATACATGGCCAATATCATAATTAGCCGTTCCGATTACCAAGTTAAGATTATTGACATTTTCAGTCAACATAGTTACCCCATTACCATTCGTATAAGGATCGGTGGCAGCGTTGGTGTAAACGACAGTCGAATTATTCGCAATAAGATTCATTTGTACGCTTACCTCGGTTATATATACGCCGTTAACACGGTTCATCGCAGTTACAATGGCCGCTTGTCCCAGAGCAACAGCAGGAGCACCTGGTAGAGAATGAAAAGCCGTGTACTCGCCTGTTGCCGCCAATGCTAAGCGATATTCTCGTCGCTTGGTACAGTTGGTAGCAGGAAGTTCGGCATTGTTCATTTCTGGCACTTTGATCTGTACTGGAAAATCCTCCGTGACATGACAAACCATCCGGTCACTTTCTTTTCTTACAAAGTTTTTCTTGTAATAAACCAAGTAATGCTGGTCATCCGCCTTGGAATAAGGATCGATAAATACCGAACCCTGCTCCGAACGAAGTGTCATGGAGTGAAAGCCCTGTGGCGTAAAATCAAAAAAGACTACACCTCCAGCAGGATCCACGCAAGTACCCGAAAAAGTCCGTATTTCAGGAAATTGCGCCTGCAATTGAGGGTGCATCATGGTAAACCCAGAAACCCTGTAGAGCATAAAACCACCCGTGGGAGTCGGAAATTCCATCAAAAGCGGTGTTGCATCGTTGTTCAAAACATCCGCTTCAGAGGGCGCATTACTGAGTAGTTGTCGGAGTTGTGTTACATCTAGCTGGTAAGTCAAATATTCTTCTGGAATAATTTGGCGATCGGAAGCATTTACGGTAATTTGAGTTTCGTTTAATCTGGTCCAGAGGCTGCGGTTGAGTGTAATGGTTTGGGACAGGAGTGTGTGGCCTAGCATTAATAACAATACCGTGGCGGCCAATTGATTTAAACTTTTCATGTTGAGCAATAAAAGAACTTGGATGAATAAATATAATTAGATGGGTTACTATGAACACCATAGTAACCCATTAAATATATCTTAAAAAGGTATTCGGGAAAAAACAATCAATTATTTATAGTGTTCCCCGCAATTCCTGCTCCCTTTCCAATGCCTCGAATAACGCCTTAAAGTTGCCCTTTCCAAAGGATTGAGCACCTTTTCTTTGTATAATTTCGAAAAACATCGTGGGTCGGGCTTGCACTGTGCGGGTAAAAATTTGCAAAAGATAACCTTCATCATCGCGGTCAACGAGAATACCCAGTTCCCGCAAAGGAGCTAAGTCTTCATCAATATGCCCAACGCGGTCGAGGAGTGTATCGTAATACGTGCCGGGTACGCGCAGGAATTCCACACCACGATCGCGAAGTGCCGTTACGGTTTGAATAATATTATCGGTAGCCACGGCAATATGCTGCACACCTGCGCCCTCGTAAAACTCGAGGTATTCGTCCACTTGCGATTTTTTCTTTCCAGGAGCTGGTTCGTTGATCGGAAACTTGATACGGCCATTACCATTGCTCATTACCTTACTCATCAGGGCTGTGAACTCCGTAGAAATCTCTTTGTCGTCGAACGAAAGGATTTGGGTAAAGCCCATTACTTTTTCATAAAAGTCCACCCACTCATTCATTTTGCCCAGTTCTACATTACCCACCATGTGATCTACAAATTTGAGGCCAACTGGTTCGGGATTATAATGCGATTCCATTTTTTTGTATCCCGGCAAAAAGATACCATTGTAGTCTTTGCGTTCTACAAAGATATGCACCACTTCGCCATAAGTATAAATACCCGAACGCACTACATGGCCATCCTCGTCGGATTCCGTTACAGGTTCCATATAGGAACGTGCACCGCGTTCCATGGCAGCATTATAAGCATAAGTAGCATCGTCCACCCAAAGGGCGGTGACTTTTACACCATCGCCATGTTGGTCAATATGGCGGCCAATATCGGTGCCGCTCCGCAAAGGAGAAGTAAGTACCAGTCGAATTTTGTCTTGCTCTACAACATACGATTCGCGGTCTTTTAACCCTGTTTCCAAACCGGCATAAGCCAAAGTACGGAATCCAAAAGCTGATTTGTAGAAATGTGCCGCTTGTTTGGCATTGCTGACATAAAGTTCTAGATAGTCGGTGCCATTAATAGGCATAAAATCCTGGGCGTGGATATACAATTTAGGTAAAGTCATGGTGGTGTCTATTATCTGATTAGATTTACTTCTCCGGAATAATTTTCTTCAATGCCATCAAGGCGGGTTATGGTGATTTGATAAATATACACATCCATGGGTGCTGCCTTGCCGCCCACTGTGCCATCCCAAGAACGTACGGATGGGCTAGCGGTAAATATTTTTTGTCCCCAACGGTTATAAACCAAAAATTTAGTGACATTTAGCGTACTACCACTTGTACCAACGGGTTCAAAGAAGTCATTTACCCCTCCGTTCCCCGGTGTGAAGGCATTCGGAATCGCAAAGCATTTATTTACTTTTACGCCTCCTGATTCCACTTCCGATACACAGCCATTGGCATCTACAACGGATAAACCAATTTGGTAATCCTTTGGCCCATCC
Organism: Chitinophagales bacterium; assembly: GCA_043764095.1. GTDB lineage: Bacteria > Bacteroidota > Bacteroidia > Chitinophagales > Saprospiraceae > M3007. Next base: position 129,983 of record JAYUKX010000056.1, on the reverse strand, counting down.
AATGCACTATCCAGCGAAAGGCTAATGGAGTCTTTCGCTCCCGGGTTGGTTGGTGCCCCATCCAATGTCCAATTATAGGTAAATGGTGCTGTTCCGCCTTGTAATATTGACTTTACACGGATTACCTCTCCTGCACACACCTCTGCCGAGTCAATTGTTAGCGGTGTTAGGGATGGTACTGGATTTATCTTGACCGTCACTTCATCGGTGGCTACACAAAGCGCGCTACTATAGGTATATACGACCTGATACGTTGCCGTATTGTTGGCAGACAGGGCGACTTGTTGGGTATTGCCAACGGTATTGCCATTTAATATATTCCAAGCAAATAAACCTGTTGATCCGCTGGGTGTTGCATTCAAAGTAAAACTAGTACCTGCACAAACAGTTTGATCTACACCAGCATTTACGGTTGCGCTCACTACTTCTACCGAAACGCTATCTTTGTTGGTACAGGCAGGATTGGAGGCCAAAACAGAGTACTTGGTATTAACCAGTGGGGTGACTTGTGGTTGTGGTAAACTGGACGTAAATCCTGGTGGCACCGATGTCCATTGATAGGTCGTATTGGGCTCCGGAGGCAAATTATTGAGCACAAAAGTAGATCCAAGGCACAGGGTCGCATCATTGGGCAAAACCAGTAAGGGAGCTGGTGTCATCACAATAGTTACTGAAGCCGAGGCCGGACAGTTGGCATCTGGTGGCATAACGGTATAGGTAATGGTGCCATTGATGGTTGCCACAGGATTTTTACAGTCCGTACAACTTAATCCATTTACTGGGCCCCATTCTAGTTTTTGTTCGGGCGATACAGTGGCATTCAATTGTACCAATTCTCCGGGACAAACCGTTGATTTGGCAGCAGTAGCCGTAATGATGGGCAGCGAATCTACCGGAACAGCAATAGATGAGGTATCCCTACAACCTCTATTTACGGTGATGCGGGTAAACGTATCCGTAACTTGGGCACGAATCACCAAATTCCACAAAGAATCGGGCGTTATTTGGCCTAAACCATCGGGTAACCAAGTATTTTGTATAAATGGGAAACTCGCCGGTTCGTAAGTGGTGCTGAATAGTGTAACTGTATCGCCGGGGCAATAAATTTCTTTAACTGGTTTCAGACTTAACGTAAGATCGGGCAGCGAATCCACGCGCACATAGATAGAATCGGTCACTTTACAGCCGTTCACCGTATAAGTGGCTTTTAGCGTCAAAGATTCATCGGTGTTGAGTACTGTATTGGGCCCTGTTGGGTTGCTTAAAAAGAAGGGTGGCGTCCATGTAATTGGGCTGCCACTCGCTGGGGTTACCACGGCTTGTAGCGGAATGGTAGTCCCCAAACAAATTTCGTATTTTTCAGGTCCTGCAATATCAATATCCGCTGCAATAATGGTTACTTTTACCTGTTTTGTATTATCGCAATAGCCATTAGCACTTTGTGAAAACAAGGTATAAGTGGTGGTTTGATCGGGCGTTGCCAATGGATTTGAAATCGTTGTACTACTCAAGCCTGCTGCTGGTGTCCATTGATAAACGGTGCTTTCCCCTTCTATTGCTGTCCCCAAAAGTACGGGGTAGTTTTGGCAAACAGTTGTATCCGCAATCAGCACGGGTTCAAAAAGGGTATCTACCTTGATCGTAATTTGATCCGTTTTGATACATCCCCCAATATCCAAACGTGCGGTATAAGTGGTCGTAGTAGTAGGCGAAGCGATAGGCAAATTGGTGGTTGGGTCGTTTAATCCTGTTGATGGAATCCACGAAAGTCCTTGATTATCAACATTATTGATCGCATTGAGTGGTACCGAGCCTCCAACGCAAATCAGTGTATCGCTCAAGGCAATAAGATTGATGGTTGGGTTTATTACTTTTACCAATACTGAATCCGTAGAAACACAAGTGCCTACTGTACCTGTTACAAAAAGCATAACATCTTGTGTAGTTGTAACAATTGGATTGGCAATAGTCGGGTTGCTCACCACCGATACTGGTGTCCAAAAATAGTCAACCGCTCCTTCTGCCTGTACTTCGAGTGGAAATCCTAAACATATAAACACGGTATCCGCTCCTGCATTTATATCAACCACTACTTTATCTTCCAAGTTGATGGTAATGGTTTTGAGCAATACCGTACCGCATCCAAAATTACTGGACAAGGAAATTTTAATCGTTTCTGTACCCTCATCCAAGGCATCTTGAATCGGGAAAATAGGAAACATTAATTGGGTTTGGCCTGCGGCAAATGTAATGGTAGCGGGAAGATCTAAAATATAATCGGTACCTAAAATAGCAGTACCCGAAATAGTCGTGATAAACGTAGTGGCTTGTTGTAATGGCTCTGGCAACGAAATAATCAACATATCTTCTGTACCCGAACAACTTTCAATAAAATACTCAATACCGCTCGCAAACGCTACTTCAAGCCCCGGTGTGCCGCCTTTGATCTCGGAAACAAATACGCCAGAGTCGTATGCCGCATCACCACGGTCGGCTATGGCTAGTTTTAAGTGATAAGTATTACAAGGTGTTACTGATGTTTTGGCGGTTAAGGATTTTTTTATGCCTAAATAATCCGAAGTGAGTCCATCAAAAATAACTTGTTCGCCTATTTCATTATTGCGATAAAATTCCCAATTAACTTGGTTATTCACCGCGTCAATTTCAACAGGGACATTAGTACCGGGCAATACCGCAATGTTCTTCTGTCCATTTAAACCAGGTTGCCCAACAATACCCGGGCCGGAAACCAAAAAGGCAAATATATCATTAAAACCTCCTGACGCAAATACAAATTCTGGGTATTCCTCTGATCCAAAAACATACTCAAAACTGAGTTGATCGGTGGCAACAAAAACATCCAATTCCACCACACAAGCATCGTAAGATTCTTGGCCACCTTGTTGCGTAGAAAGAAAATCAAGGTCTGGATCACCAGGTTCGTTCAATGGCGTACCCGCAAAATCTTGGCCAAAACCAGGTATATCAGCAACAAGGCCGCTGGAAAGTACCAGCCCCTTGGTCATCTGTAAATCGTTATTGGCTGTTGGATAACTAAAAGAGCCATAAGCGTCCGTATTACATTTAATATCCGTAATGGTGACCTGTGTTGCAGGGGTCGTTACTGCATTTACGATAACTTGGTTCTCAATAGGTGAATTTACCGTAAGGATATCATCGGGTGGACAAGGCAAATTACTACACTCCCAATGCCCCAAGAAACCTTCAAACTCTACAAAATCATCCGACAAAAACTGGAGTGTCATACAGGGACTGGTACCGTGTACCTTAAAACAAACTCCACCGCCAGCGGAGACGGAAGTTTGGCTAAATGCAAAAGAATTGATCGAAGCCAATTCCGGTGCATTGATGCTATTGCCATCATAAATGGTTAACCCATCCGTAAAACTTTCTTCTATGTTGAAATATTCCAGTGTAAAAGTAATACAAGCGCTAGGCTGGCTAGGGCAAATCGTAAATACATAGTCCTCGTTGGGGCTGTAGTCGCCATTTGCGCCACCCGAATCGGTAATCGTACCCATACATTGGTTCGAACTACCTTGGTCGATGGTCACAATCTCGGGGAGTTTATCCACGCAGAGTGTAAAATTGCCCGAATTGGGCGCGGCAGTCAAGGAATAATCCGAAACACGGATATAATACGTGACATTGGGCGTAAGCCCTGCCAAATCCAAATAAACACCCGTTTCGCCTACATCCGCAATAGCACAGGACAGTTCGAACAAGTCATTAAACGTGCAATCGCCCCGATATACAGCAATTTGTGGGTTAACAATACTGTTTAAAACCCCACCATTCCCGCTGAGTAGGATGCGAAAATCAAAGAGTGTATCGGGACAAACAAAAGAAAACCAAACATCCCTATTGGGGATACCGCCATTAAAGCAAGAGGGGTTGTTCTCGTCACCAATATTCGACAATGTAGCGTTGTCATTGGAATACACAATACTGGTATCACATGATGGTGCTACCCCAAGATTAATGGCTGTTGCACATTCATTGTTAATGGGGGCTTGCGCTACAAGATTCAGGGCCAAAAAAAGAAAAGCCGCTGCTACAAGGAAAAATTTCTTCATGCTTGAAAATAAATAGTATGTCACGTTTGAGACGTATAAATAATGATTTATTGTTTAAACGTTTCTTAGGAATGGTGTTGGAATAAAGGTGCAAAAGATTTGCATCAATTGTACCTTTATTTCGATAACGTTCCTAAGGTGTCAAAGGTAAGGCAGTTCTTTAATGTTTTTAGATAAAATTTTACGAAACGTCCTAAATATACTAATGTTTTTGAGATTTTAAACGACTGCTTTGATATATAATTCATTGCTTTGTAGGTGCAAGCACGAAATAGATCATCATCTGTACCTCCCTTTTTTACGTATAACTGTTTTTTTACCGCTACACAAGCCTATATCGACGGGTACGTAAAAGGCTCATGGCAGTTCTCCAAACGCTCTTTTATGCGCTCTTGGACAAACACATTTGGTAACCGCAAACTAAAATCTTCGCGGCAAAGGCAAGTGGGTTGTGCGGAGGAGATGGGGCGGATATAGCCCCACACTCACCAATACCATTCCTCCATAAACTGCTCCAAAATAACCGCCGCCGCCACTTTATCCACCAAAGCCTTATCTTGGCGTTTCATTTTTTTGATACCGCTATTTAGGATAATTTGTTTGGCAGCCACAGAACTCATGCGTTCGTCTTGGCGGTGTATGGTGCAGTCGGGGAATAGTTTTTGGAGGCGTTCGGCAAACGCGTCCACGTGCGGGGATACGTGCGTAGGATTCCCGTCCTTGTGTAGGGGCAGACCCACCACAAAGGCTTCTACTTGCTCGGTAGTGCAATATTTTTGGATAAATTCCAGTGCCTCGGCGGTAGGCACGGTGGTCAGCGGACTAGCAATGATCTTGAGCGGATCGGTCACTGCAATGCCCGTCCGTTTCAAACCATAGTCGATGGCCATGATACGCATTATTCGATCAGGCCACGGCCTTCTTTTTGTATTTGGCCACTTTCCAAGAATTGTTTCATCAAACGGTCTAATATACCATTGATAAAGTCCTTACTTTTATCGGTGGAGTAGTTTTTCGAAATTTCCACGTACTCGTTGAGCGTCACTTTGGTGGGGATCGTAGGGAAATGCAGCAATTCGCACAAGGCCATTTTGAGCATAATCATATCGAGAATGGCCACGCGATCGGCATCCCAGTTTTCGAGCATTGGATTAATATCGTTGAACAGTTCGGCATCCAATTGGCTGGTTTTGCGGAGTAAATCCTCTCCGTAAATGCGTACTGTTTCGTCGGCGGGTGCGTGTTCTTCGTAAAATTCACCGCTCACAGGCATACTTTTGAGCGTCTTTTTCATGGCACCGGATACCAATGACTCGTCATCGGTCATGTTATTAAAACGCTCCTCGCACATTTCAATAAAGATATCATTGGAACCTAGAAACTTATAGAGTTCTAACAAAATTTTAGAATGCTCTGGATCGGTATGCGTTTCGGCGTTGATATAGGTTTTATACTCGGGCGTTTCGGCAAAAGCATAATACATACGGCGCACCAAATCGGTATCGATTTCTAGCGTAGGTTTGTATTTTTCCACCAATTGGAGGAAACCCACGTGGTTGGCCAAACTTTTTGTACAAGGATTGGTATATAATATGGGGAGAAATGCCTTATCGTTTTCGGTAGGTAGGTATTTGGCTGCGCGGGTTTGAGCATCGCTTTCCGCTTGCTGTGTTACCTTCAACAGGAGGTAAAGTTCAAAAATATACAATTCGTATGTTTTCCAGATACCATCGTTGTATGCTTTTACCATTTCGCTAAATTTGAGACCTTCATCTCTATTAAGCATGTACAGCAATTGCATTACTTTTACACGAACGCTACGACGACTAAGCATACTATTTCAAAGGACTTTTAATGATTTCGGTAATAAATTCCGGCGCAAAGAAACACAATTTTTTAGTTATCCTGTATGTAAGTTTTTGCTTTTTCAATTAATTCAGGGAAAAACTGGTTAAAATCGTTTTCAAACGCACCAATATGCGCCTCAAAGAAGTCGAGCATCGCCGCTTGATCGAATGGAATGGACAGGCGTTTCATAAATCGGCTAAAAACAAAGTCCAAACCTTCGCGGTGGCCATAGCCTTGCAGAAAGTTACCTGCTACCATCCGCGGCAGTCGGTCTTGCAAATCCAAAGGCATTTCGAGCCTGCGGTGTTCGAGCATGGTATAGGTTTCTTGTGCAAATTCCGAAAGCGTTTTTGGGCTGTACCGCTCCCAATTTATGGCCAATAAATGATCGAACAAAATATCAACCACCGGCCCCGAAAATCGCTTGGAATATGGTCTTATCCGCGCTGAGCATTGGTGTGTCCACGGATTACTGTCTGTAAAGGAGTCGATAGTGCGGTGGAGCAAAATACCGCGCTGCACCCCCAACGGATACTTTTCCCACTGATTACCTTTGATATAATCGCCGATAAAATTTCCGAGTAATAGGTCTTCGTTGCCAAAGGATAAAAAACAATGTGCGAGGTGGTTCATGGGGCAAAGGTACGCACTACTATTTCTTACTCGCCAAATAATCCAAATAACTATTGATATGTCTATCCTTTTTCCCTGCATAAATATCCTTAATCGTCACCATAATACCGGTTTCTTCCACTGCGCCAAAATGCGGATTCACGGCGGTGCCAAAAGTCTTCATCGTAGGCGAAAGGCTCATATAAGAATTGAACAGAGGTGGTATGTTTTCGCCTAATGAGCGCACCTTTTTATTCATGACTACATACCCTTTTTCGTAGGGCAAGTCCTTTATTTCAGCCATAAACTCCGCGCAATCGTATTCCATTTCCAGCGGATGTGGGAAAATAACCATTTTGTCGGAATCCGGAAAATAATGGTGCATGAACCGGAGTAAATGGTCGCGTGCTTCCTTATTATACGTATTGTACATGGTAATTTTACCAAAAAAATACTCGATTTGTGGATACAACACCGTAAGTGCGCCCAACCCGTCCCAAAGGTTATCCAATGAAAACAAATTACGCCTATTCTCTGCACGAGGCTGGAACATAGGCTGTACAAAACTACGCCCCAACTCGATAGTCGTTGGGAAATAATGCTCTTTTAACCGCTCCGAGTAATCTACAATTTCCGATGTACTGAGGTGGTATTTACCGGCCTCATCGCGGTTTTTGATACAACGTACATAGCGGTAACCACCTACAATTTCTTTAACAGACGGATCCCATACAATCAATTGATTATAAGCGTATTGCCCAGAATCAAAAGAATCCACATCGGTCTCTTTTCCTGTACCTCCGCCGCCTGCACGGAAGGATTCTTCCCGGAGTCGACCAATTTCGAGCATGGTATTGGGGCAATCGTTACCATTGATGATATAAATCTCGTTGTCCAAATAATGCGTAGGACGGATAAATCGCTCCGAATTTAATTCAGATTCAATTAATGCTCGATCAATGGGTGCTATTACAGGTTTCAAATTATATGCTATTTATTTTTAACAAAATCTTCAAAAGTAAGATTTTCATTGGTGGGAAAGACATAGACAAACTCGCGGAGTAAGGCTGCCCAATCGTCTGTTTTTCGACTTTTGTCAAATACCGAAGGCGCAATGGGCCGTCCAAAGGTAATATTAATTTTTTGCCCGCGCTGTTTGAACATTTCATCCGGCAAATAAAACATTTCCAAATTTACGTTAATACCCAGTTTTTTACGCCAACGCGCCAGCCCATAAAACCAATTGGAGTTCCTTCCTTCAATAAAAGTAGGTACGATCGGGAGGTTATATTTTTGCGAGCGCGCTACAAAACTCTTATGCCATACCAAATCCATGATTGTACCGTCGTCTTGTTGGCGAGAACACAAGCCAGCGGGAAAAATAAGTATGGTACTACCACTGGCATAGGCGTTTTCGATGGCTTCCAATCCTGCACGAGGGTTAGCGCCATGCTTGTTTACCCCCACTACAATCTTCTCGAAATTGGGCAAATTGGTCAAAATATCGTTCACCACAAAGCGAATATCAGCACGGGCTTTACCGGCTTCCTGCATCAACGCTACGCCATCCACACCACCCAATGGATGATTGGAAGCCACAATAACACCACCTTCGGTGGGGATATTTTCGCGGTTTTTACTATCTACATTTACTTGCAGGTATTGGAGTACCCAAGAGGCAAAATCAAGGTCTTTCATGTCTTTGGAGATTTCCAAACCTATATTAAATTCATCCTCGTGAATAGTACGCCTTAGCCAATTCAGTATAAAACGTGGCATAAACCGCGCTATAGTGGGACTTTTTTCTGCTAATACCTTAGCTACATCTATTCTAATTGGTTGCACAATTTTATTATTTGACGCAAAAGTAGAAAAAACAATTGACCTTTACACTACTTTTGCAGCATGAAAAAAGCGACTATTTGGTTTTGCCTTTTGTTGATTACAGTATTTGTGGGCGACCGTGTCGCCGGTGCTTTTTTAACACATCTTATTAAAGATAGCCAATTCCGTTATACCCAATTGTACAATGGAGCGGCTGCAGCCGATATTCTTTTTGTAGGCAATTCGAGGGGATTATCTTTTTATCAACCTCATGTGGAGGCCATTACAGGAAAAAAAACAGCCAATCTAAGTTATAATGGCCTTCCGATCAACCTCGCCAAAAACCTGGTTGCCGATTACCTAGAACGCTATCCCAACAAGCCTACTATCGTGCTCGATATTACAATGCTCGACCGCGATAATAAGGAATTGATCGCGGGGTTTGTTTGCTATGCTAGTGCATCTCCAAGGCTCGACACCTTGATTCATGGCCAATCTGATGATGTATTTTGGGGCGCAAAAATTTCCGATTTATTTGCACACAATAGCGAAGTATATCAACGGTCGGTGTATTATCGCAATAAAACCGATAAAGACTGGATTGTTGACCGACAAATTTTGGCCACAACGGCCGCTACCACACCTTTAGATACCTTTTATATCAAAGTAAAAGAAAAATGGGTGCAACAACTTGCCGAAACAGTGCGTATTGCACAACAAGCTGGTGCACCCATCGAATTGGTTATTGGCCCATTTTATCCGGGTATGGTGCGCGATTGGCGTAATTTGACTGATTTACGCACTGCCGTAGAAAAAAGGACGGGACTGACCGTTAAGGATTATAGTCAGGCACTCACCGATCCTTCCTGCTTTGGCGATCTTATTCACCTCAATAAAAAAGGTGCCATCGAGTTTATGGATTTGCTAAAACGCGATAGTTTGTTTTAAAACCATTTTAAGTAAATATTTCGGCAAAACAGGAAATGGGTTTCATCCTAATTATTAGGCATGATTAACATCGTCAACTTAATGATCTACCAACCACGGAGTGGTTAAACTTGAGTAGCCCTGAATGAAATTCGGGGTTTGGGAATGCGGTGTTTTTTAACAACTACGGAGTAGTTGAACTTCAACGTATTGTGAGCGTTTCATTACGTTGAACCCCTTTCAGGGTTCTTCAACATACACTTACACATCGAACCCGAATTTCATTCGGGGCTATTCAAGTTTAACCACTCCGTGGTTGGCAGATCATTAAATTGATGGCATTAGACTGTATAAAACCACGCCGAAAATATTGCGAAGTTTATTTCAACATCAGTTTTTCCACCCTTACGCCGTCTTTACCGCTGGCCTGTACAAAATACATACCACGAGGCAAAGTAGCCATCGCAATTTGGTGGCGTGTATTACCACGTGCCATTACCTCCGAGCGCACCAATTGTCCCGATGTATTAAATACCAAAATACTCAAGTCATCCATTACAGGTTGCTCCAGTGTAATCCAAACCGCATCCTGTGCTGGATTCGGAGAAAGGCGGAAAGCATATTTATTTGCAGCCAATTCAGGCGCATCTACCGTGATTTGGATCAAAAAAGTAGGTGTGCCATAGTAGCCGCCATTGCCATCGCTCACCACAAAACGGAAATAATCGCTGGTTGCCCCTGTTCCATCATTGTAGTAACGGATAATGCCATTGTCGATATCGGTCTGTGTGAATTGATCGCCTTGCACCAACGCAAAACCATCCTTGGCCAAGTAACCATGGTAAGGCACTGTTAACAAGGTCAAAACCAATTGGTCGTGGGTATTATCGGCATCATTAATCAACAAATAATCGGAAGAAACAACCTTATTCGTGCCATTGTCTAAGCCAAGGATATTATTGGTGACAATCGTTGGTGGATTTACTTCCAATGACTGACAAATATCAAATTGCAACGCTTCCAAAGTGCCGCCTTCGCCAGCCAGCACATCCTTGAGCCGCAATGTCCAGATACCTTGTGCACTTTGACCAATAAAAGCCGATAATGGGCTTTGTGGGCGTACATACGCTGTGCCTGTATTGCTGGGCGGACACGAGAAGGCATTGGGTGCACTATCATCTATACTCAAATCAAACACGCCATTGTACCCTTGACACTTATTTTTGAACAAGACTACCTCGGTACCCGCAGGTGAAATCAAGCGGACATCCAAATCAGAAAATTCGCCATGAAAACCCTTTAATTCCTCGATATTGATATCTGTAATAATGGTATTGGAGATCAATTCTGTTTTGGATTCCACGATGGAAGAAATACCCGGCGCAATACTTTTGGGTAGATCAGCAGGGCCAAATTTGGCGCAATTTTCTGTTAAAGTTGAAAAGAAATAAGGCTCTGTCCAAGCATGTGGCCCACAAGGGTTATTGGGTCGAATACGCCAGAAATACGCCTTATTTTTCTCTAAAAGGAATGGTATTTTAAACGTATCCAATTGTGTATTACTCTTGGTGGCGATAATTGTACCCGGCGCAAAAGACGCGCTGGTAGACAATTGGAGGTTATAACTTTCTGCATCAGTAGCCTTTGACCAGCGTAATACTTGCGACTGCACCAAATTGGTACTACCATCAGAAGGGGATTGCAGTGCCATGGTAGAAAAATCACTCGTAATGGTTGTGATCGTTACTGGGAATACAATATCTGCTGCGCCGGTGGCCGTCACTTTAATATTGAACGTAAAAGTACCTGATTGCTTTACATCTGACATATCCACATTGAGCGTAGCCGATTCGCCTGGCTGCACAGTGTTGGTACTAAGTGTAACAACAGCCGTTGAGGGCATATTTCCCGGTACGATGGCGATCGTTGCGGGATTATTAAACCCTAAAACAGAAGTGGTAAGTACTTGTGCACTAAAACTACTGGGCAAACAAAGCGAAGCGGAATTTTCGCTCATCGCTGCTGTGAAAGAAGGTTGTGTGGGTGCTTCTATTTTAAAATTGGTATTTGATACATCGAAAAATACATTATCTGCTGCATCAATACGAATCCGGGCTTTGTTTGTAGTGGTATTTGGCACGCTTATGGTATGTTCTCCATCGTTGGCTACACCAGTTGCAAGGGTGGTTGGCCAAGTAAGACCGCCGTCGGTGCTAAGGCGGATATTTACTTTTTTACAATTGACGGGCGCAGCAAACGTATTGGCTACATCCCATTTTACAGCCACAAATTCGCCAATTTTCCAAATTTCTGTTGCGGTATTCGGCTGTTGTACGACGAATGGCCCCGCCAAATCTGTTGCGCGGAAAGAAACATCGGCCCAATGTACACCGCCACCGCTTGGGTTGTTATCGCGGGCAGTGAGGCGAAAATCCATATCGCGGGAATACGTGGGCAATTGTTCCGTAACATCAAATCCATTGGATAACACCGTGGCCAAGGTTGGGAAATAGCGGTTGGTTTTATCATTGGGTAGCCAAGTACGGAACAATGGCACTGACCCTGCGGGACTTTGTAGCGGTGTTTCAATATCGGTATTCATTTGCTCCCAGCAATAAGAAAGCGCATCGCCGTCTTCATCCGTTGCAATACCATTGAGTTCAAAAGGCGTTTTGATGGGAATAAAAAAGTCGTTGGTATAAGTCAACGTAACTGTAGGATGATGATTTGTCGTTTCCGTTAATGTGCCGCAATTAGCACCAAAAAAAAATGTATAAAACCGCTTAATTTCTTCAATAGACCCCGAATGGTAGTATAAATCCGAATAACCCTGCACATTATCGCTACCACACGAACCCGCATACGACATGATCGTAGAGCCGCTACCCGGTTCAAAGGCACTCTGTCCGGCACGGCCAGCAATCGTGCTACAGCGGTTCCAGGTATGTCCGGCATCCAATTGGTGTCCTACTTCCTGTCCGATGATACTGATAAACCCGGGGCCATAGTTATTACCACCATCACCAGTTGAAACGCCTCTAGCCTTACTCGTCGATACGCAACCATTACCACCGGCAATGCCACCGGCACCAGATACATAACGACCATATACGTGTCCTACGTCATAGCCGTTTATTCCAGCAAAACCATTGATGACAATACTACTCGTTGCAAGTAATTCTTCGGTAATAGGGGATTGGAATGGATCAGTACTGGGATTGAAAAACGACATTTCCTCCGAAACAGCTAACAATTCGAGGCGCAAGGAAATATCTCTTTCAAAAATACTACTCACCCAGTTGGAATATTCTACCACTGCCGCAAATGCCAATGCTTTTGTACCACCGTGGTCAGCTCCAAATTCACCCGCGCAGGAAACAGCAAAACGATATTTTTTCAATTGTACCAACTCCGCACTTCCGCGCTCGGCCACTTGTGTAACTGTAGCAGGCAGTTCGGGGCGGATATAAGTTGGTGTATTTGGATCTACACCACGGGTAAGCCCCGGAGGCAGGAGGTCATGGGGTGCATCACTGGCATTATAGGCCAAATAATAATCTGTTTGTCCTTCCAAATAAGGCTCTACAAATGATGTATTATAATTGTCGCCTGTAACCATCACTCGAAAACCTCGAATAGTGATGCTACCGCGGATCGTTTTGGCTGGATTACGCACAGAACGACCAGCAAAAGTCCTGATTTCGGGGTGTTTGTCGTAAACGGCTTGCTCACAGGCTTGCACCTTAAAAATGGCAAAGTCCTCCGTAGTGCCATCGGGTTGCGGAATGGCTACTACCGATGTATTATTGTAGTAAGCAGCAGGTGTAAATTCAATGGGGGCTGATTGAATCGCCGCAGAAAGGGCATCCAAATTGAGTTGCCAAGCGGTGTATTCCGACGGTGTCCACGTGCGCGTTGCACCATCTTTGGCTGCTGGAAGCATTCCTGCTGGAATGGATTTAAAAAATGACTGTGCCGAAAGCCCAGTAAAAGGGAATAATAATATGAGTAATAGTTTACCTTTCATAAGTGAACTTGATTGGTTAGACGTTTTTAGCGGCTGTTTGTAAGTGCTTTAACATGTAAAATTAAAACACCTACAAACCGCATCTAAATATATAGTTTGATAAATCTACAATTATTTCAACATCAATTTCTCCACGCGCACGCCATCTTTACCGCTGGCCTGTACAAAATACATACCACGAGGCAAAGTAGCCATCATGATTTGGTGGCGTGTATTGCCGCGGGCCATCACCTCCGAGCGCACCAATTGTCCCGATGTATTATACACCAAAACACTTAAATCATCCATTACAGGTTGCTCCAATGTAATCCAAACTGCATCCTGTGCTGGATTGGGAGAAAGGCGGAAAGCGTAGTTGTTGGCCGCCAATTCAGGCGCATCTACCGTGATTTGGATCAAAAAGGTAGGTGTACCATAAAAACCGCCATTGCCGTCGCTCACCACAAAACGGAAATAATCGCTGGTTGCCCCTGTTCCATCATTGTAATAACGGATAATGCCATTGTCTATATCGGATTGGGTAAATTTGTCACCTTGCACCAATGAGATACCATCCTTGGCCAAGTAGCCGTGGTAAGGCACTGTTAACAAGGTCAAAACCAATTGTTCGTGGGTATTATCGGCATCATTAATCAACAAATAATCGGAAGAAACAACCTTATTCGTTCCATTATCCAAGCCGAGAATATTATTGGTGACAATTGTTGGCGGATTTACTTCCAATGACTGACAAATATCAAATTGCAACGATTCCAAAGTACCGCCTTCGCCAGCCAGTACATCCTTGAGGCGCAGCGTCCAGATACCTTGCGCACTTTGACCAATAAAAGCCGCTAATGGGGTTTGTGGACGTACATACGAGTTACCTAAATTGCTTGGCGGACAAGAGAACGAACTGGGAGCGCTGTCGTCTAGTGCCAAATCAAAAACGCCATTATATCCCTGACATTTACTTTTAAATAAGGTCACCTCGGTACCAGCAGGTGAAATCAAACGTACATCCAAATCGGAAAATTCGCCATGAAAACCCTTTAATTGCTTGATATTGATATCCGTAATAATCGTATTGGATAATAATTCTGTTTTAGATTCAATGACGGAAGAAATACCCGGCGCAATGCTTTTGGGTAGATCCGCCGGGCCAAAATTAGCACAACTTTCGGTCAGCGTTGAAAAGAAATACGGCTCTGTCCAAGCATGCGGGCTACAAGCATTATTGGGGCGAATGCGCCAGTAATACGCCTTGCTTTTCTCCAAAAGGAATGGTATTTTGAACGTATCCAACTGGGTATTGCTTTTGGTAGCGACAATAGTACCCGGTGCAAAATTCGCACTGGTAGACAATTGGAGGTTATAAGTTTCTGCATCAGTAGCCTTTGTCCAACGTAATATTTGCGATTGCACCAAATTGGAACTACCATCAGAAGGTGATTGCAGCGCCATAGTGGAGAAATCATTGGTAATTGTTGTAATTGTAACTGGGAAAATGACATCAGTAGCACCCGCAGCACTCACTTTGATATCAAAAGTAAATATACCCGCTTGTGTTACATTAGACATATCCACAGTAAGCGTAGCCGATTGGCCCGGTTGCACGCTTGTTTTGCTTAAAGATACTGTTGCGGTGGCAGGTAAATTACCAGCAACAATCTCAATCGTTGCGGTATTGCTAAAGCCCAAAACAGCAGCCGTGAGTACTTCGGCGGTGAACGTATTGGGCAAGCAAAGTGTACCCGAATTTTCGCTCATTGCCGCCGTAAATGAAGGCTGCGTGGGTGCTTCTATTTTAAAGTTAAAATTGGAAACATCGTAAAACACATTATCCGCTGCATCAACGCGGATACGGGCTTTGGTGGTCACGATATTTGGTACACTTATCGTGTGTTCGCCATCATTGGTTACACCTGTTGCGAGTGTAGTAGGCCAAGTAAGACCACCATCGGTACTGAGGCGAATATTTACTTTTTTACAACTGACTGGAGCGGCGAAGGTATTGGAAACATCCCATTTTACAGCCACATATTCACCACTTTTCCAAGATACAGACGCTAGATTGGGTTGCATCACCACAAATGGCCCCGCCAAATCTGTTGCGCGGAAGGACACATCGGCCCAATTGGTACCGCCATCACTTGGGCGATTATCCCGCGCTGAAAGGCGGAAATCCAAATCGCGGGAATAGGTAGGCAATTGCTCCGTTACCTCAAAAGTATTGGCCAATACCTTACCCAACGCTGGGAAATAGCGATTCGTATTGGCATTTGGTGGCCAAGTCCGGAACAAAGGAGAATTACCCACAGGCGTTTGCAAAGGCGTTTCTGGACCCGTATTCATTTGTTCCCAGCAATAAGAAATCGTATCACCATCTTCATCCGTTGCACTACCATCGAGTTCAAAAGGGGTTTTGATTGGTATAAAAAAGTCGTTGGTATAAGGTAGCGTTACTTGAGGAATATGGTTGGTTGTTTCGGTAAATGTACCACAAGTTGCCCCAAAAAAGAAGGTATAATACGCTTTAATTTCTTCAATAGAACCCGCGTGGAAATACAAATCAGAATCGGATTGTACATTATCACTACCACAAGCACCTCCATACGACATAATCGTAGAGCCGCTACCCGGTTCAAAAGCACTTGATCCATTGCGGCCATTACCGCCACCGCAACGGTTCCAGGTATGTCCTCCTCCCAACTGGTGGCCGAGTTCCTGACCAATAGTATTTACAAAGTTAGCACCATAATCAACGTTTTTAAAACCCGTAGAAACGCCATCTGCTTTGTTGCTTTCTACACAGCCATTGCCGATAGCACCCGCTACACCAAGGATTCCGCCCGCAGTAGCAGGATCATAACGAGAAAAATTATGTGCAATATCGTATTTATCAATACCAACAAAACCATTAATGACCAGTCCATTAGTCGCCAATAAAGAAAGTGGATTAGTACTCGGGAACGGATCCGTTACGGGATCAAAAAAGGCCACATCTTCGCTTTTGGCTACCAATTCCAGCCGCAATGCCATATCTCTTTCAAAAAGGCTACTCGTCCAGTTGGCGTATTCAACAATACCTGCAAAGGCACCTTCTTTGGTACCACCATGATCTTGACCAAACTCACCGGTACAAGAAACAGCCAAACGGTATTTTTTTAATTGCACCAATTCGGTACTCCGCTCCGAAACGCCACTGGTTGTAGCCAAAGCCGCTACATCGGGTAGTGTGTTTTCAGGTGCATTGGGCGCAACGCCGCGCGACAAGCCCTGTGGGAAAAGATCTTTCGAAATAGCATTTACCCGATATGCCAAATAGTACATTGTATTGCCTTCTAAATAAGGTTCTACAAAAGAAGTACTTTTATCTTCCTCGTTAATCATCAATCGAAAACCGCGAATCGTGATACTACCACGGATAGTTTTTGCTGGATTGCTCAACGAACGACCCGCAAAAGTCCTGATTTCCGGGTGTTTGTCATAAATCGCTTGTTCGCAAGATTGCACCTTAAATATAGCAAAATCCTCCGTGCGTCCATCGGGTTGCGGAATAGCCACCACGGATGAATTGTTGTAGTATGCAGCAGTAGTAAATTCCATCGGAGCGGATTGAATCGCCGCAGAAAGGGCGTTCAAATTGAGTTGCCACGCGCTGTAAGCGGTTGGCATCCAAGTGCGTGCTTTACCATTTTCAGCAGTAGGTAACTGATTTGATGGGATGGATTTAAAAAACTCCTGCGCCCGGAGTATCGAAAAAGAAAATAAGAACAACAGTAATAATTTGCTTTTCATAGAATGATATTAGTTAAATATATAGTATTAATTGTGATTGAAGAACGAAACTGCTCAATAGTCTTTGTAAGGTGTAAATTTATTATAAAACGTTGCAATAAAACGATTATATTCGATGATATGATGCTTTTAGTCGAAATAAAGGGACTTCCGTCTGCATTTCTGAAACAATCCCTCGCAAAAGTAATGCTATTTAGGAAGAGCAAAATAATTAGGGTTTAAGTTTTTAAGTTTTGTCGTAAAAAGAGGAGTAAACTCAATTCAACGAGATAAAGTCGAAAAAGTAGGTGTTTTTTGATAGTCTTTTAGAACTCGCTGGATGTAGGAAAAACGCTTCTGGTGTGCTACTGCTGCTCCATTTGTTGCACCTCATTCACACCGGATAGGGTTATTTTAAGAGAAGGGTATTTTGAGGCAAATTTTAAGAAATAGTAAATTCTGATCGTATTACATACACTACTTTATATCACAAAAACACCGCCATCAACACTTCGTCCAAAAACCGATCTTCGCTTTTGAGGTAGGTATATTTGCGTAAAATACCCTCTTTTTCAAACCCCATCTTTTCGTACAACCGGATGGCGCGTTCGTTAATAGTGGCCGTACTTAATTCTATCCGAAGCAAACCACGCGCTCTGCCCAAGTCAAGAATTTCGTTCATCATTACCTGTCCCAATCCTTTGCCCATAAAAGCAGGATCGATGGCCACACCACCGAGGTAGGCGATATGATCGGTGCGATAGGTGAGCGGTATCAACTTGAACATACCTGCCGACTGGCCTTCGTGTTCAAATACATAAATCAAGTTTTTCGCTTGTAAATCATCGAAAATAGGTTGAAACGCCGCTTTAGTCATCGACTCATACAACAGATACGGCTGGATGTCTGGATGAAAATACAGATAAAAAAAATAGTCAAAATCGGAAGGCAAGGCGCGTCTAGTCATTGTGCAATGGTATGATTAATGTTGGTGAAATGATATGTGTTTAGCGCAAAAATAAAGCGGATTTTTTAATTTCTCGTTCCTTAACTACCCGCTCTACGTTTTTAGTCTATCTTTGCCGCAATATTCACAAAACACGCAAGCATGGACGGTGATTCGGTATTACGCACGCGAAAAAAGACGCTTAGTCGAACTTCAGGAGCCAGAACCCGGCTGCTGGATTAATCTTACCCCTCCCTTTGGGCCGGATGAGCTGGATGATTTTGCCCGTCAAATGGCATTCGATCCTGTTTTCCTCACAGACTCCCTTGACCTCGACGAACGCGCACGTTACGAGCGCGACGAGGATATACGTTTTATTCTGATCAATACGCCCGTACTCAACAAAGAAGTACAGGAAGAAGGCAATAACGAAGCCATTTATATCACTGTGCCCATTGGTATTGTGCTCACCATTGAGCATGTGATCACGGTATCGGCGATCGAAACACCTGTTATTGAGACATTTATTGAGAATAAAGTCCGCAATTTTGATCCCACCGACGAAAAACGGTTCG
Organism: Chitinophagales bacterium; assembly: GCA_043764095.1. Classification (GTDB taxonomy): domain Bacteria; phylum Bacteroidota; class Bacteroidia; order Chitinophagales; family Saprospiraceae; genus M3007. The sequence goes on along the minus strand of JAYUKX010000056.1, from coordinate 111,368 downwards.
TCCTCCAAATTTTGGAGCAAAACGTATATCGCTTTTTGTCGTGCCTCAAAAAACTCAACCTGCGCCGTAACCGGATTGAACGGGAACTGATGAACAGCAGCCGCAACCGCGAGTTGAAGCAATTGCTCAGTATCGAAAAAAGTTTGGTGTATTTTGTCAATTCCTTGAATGCCAATGAATTGCTCAAAATGAAGGTAAAACGCACCGATTTCTTACATATCAACGGCGATGAAGACCTCACGGAATTGTTTGAAGACATTATTATCGACAATTCGCAGGCCTTGTCCATGGCCAATGTATATACCAATATCCTCAACGGCACGATGGATGCCTACTCGAGTATTATTTCCAATAACCTGAATGAAGTAATCCATCGGCTCACCATTATCACCGTCGTACTCATGGTACCTACCCTCATTTCCTCCTTTTTTGGGATGAATATCCCCAATGGTATGCCCGATAGCCCATTAGCATTTTGGTTAACCGTGGCCTCGACCTTCGCATTAACAGGCGGATTATATTGGTTTATGCGACAAAGACGGTTCTTTTGAGGAATGATAGTGTAAGGAATGACCTTAATTAAATTTCTTTCCTAAGGATTTTATCGCTAAAAATTGTGTAAACCGCATGCTTACCCTTCGTTCATTTTCAATATTTCAGGTAAAAAAAATCCTTAGTTCGCTTTTCAATGCAGCGTTTCAATACTGTTGTGTTGTCGTTGTCTTGGCGGCATGCCCTCATATCCTTTCGGCACAATACCTCTATGGCCAAGTAACAGACATGAAGGACACGCCCCTACCCGATGCCGTAGTGGTATGGTTTGGCACTAGTGTAGGTGCGGCGACCAACCAAGAAGGTGAATTTGCGCTCCCATTCCCTGCCGATACGAGCATAAAACCACTCAAATTGGCTGTTGTTTTTGGACTCGTGCGTGATACTTTTTTTGTGGACGACCTGAGTAGTTATTGGACATTGCAGGTGGCTGCCCAAGTAACTTTACAAGAAGTAACGATACTCGACGAGCATTCAGGGGCATTTGTTTCTGTGCTACAACCCATCAAAACAGAGATGATCAACCGAGCCGAACTGCGAAAAGCGGCCTGTTGCGATCTGGCAGGCTGTTTTGAAACCCAAAGTACGGTGCAACCCACCACCACCAATGTCCTTACCAATGCCAAAGAACTGCGTATCCTCGGCTTGAGTGGCGTATATAACCAAGTACTGATAGATGGACTTCCAACGATACAAGGGTTGACTTATACTTACGGCACAGGTACTATTCCGGGCAGTATGCTCGATAATATTTGGGTGGTGAAAGGCGCTAATTCCGTGCTGCAAGGCTACGAATCCATGGTAGGCCAAATAACCGTATTCCCACGCGAAGGCGGCACAGCAGAACCGTTCACTGCTGATATTTTGGTCAATAGTTTTGGCGAAAAACACTTGAATACAGCCGTTGCAACCAATAAAAAAAGATATACAAATTACTTGGCCGTCCATACCTCTCAACCGGGGGGGCGTTGGGACCGCGACAACGATAATTTTCTTGATTTACCCCTGTTAACGCGTTATTCCGTGTATAACAAATGGCGATTTAGAAAAGAAAACGAAAAAGGATTCAGCGCCTTTGTGGCAGGAAGAATAGTGCAGGAACAGCGTATTGGTGGTCAAAAAACCTTCAATTACCCACAAGATACAGGCACAATGCGCTCTTACGGACAAGTAGTGCGTTTTTTCCAACCCGAAATAAGCACCAAAATAGGTTGGCGTTGGGACGAAAACCGAAAAATTTCCTTGCTCTCTTCTTTTGTCGCTCAAGACCAACAATCATGGTTTGGGCTTACCCGCTACCATGCCAATCAACGCTATGCTTACGCCAATTTGCAATACGAATTGTACTGGGGAAAACAACACCTACACGAACTCAAAACCGGAATGAGTTACCGACATTTCAACTTGGACGAAACGATTCGGTTTGCACCACCAGATACTTTGGGGCGCAATTATGCAGGTAATTACCTCAAAAAAGAACAAATTCCTGGTCTTTTTGCCGAAAATACGTTTCATTTTAAAGATGGACGTTGGGTTTGGATTACTGGCCTGCGCGCCGATCACCATAATACATTTGGTTGGCAGGTAACACCGCGTACCATGCTGCGCTTTTCCCCTTCTCCCAACCTCGATATTCGGGGTAGTATCGGCTCGGGGTGGCGAACGGTGAACCTATTTTCCGAACAAATTGGACTACTTACAGGCAACCGCGATTTGGTATTTGTGGAAACATTACAACCCGAAAAATCTTGGAATACGGGCGTAAATGCCACCCAACGTTTCAAGTTACATCAATTCAATTTTACGCTCACGGGCGATCTTTATCATACACGGTTTCAGAACCAGTTTTTTCCAGATTATGATACCGCACCTAACCGAGCAATTTTGGCCAATTTTATGGGCAAATCCATCAGTAATGGCTTGCAATTGGAGTTTAGTGCGGCTTGGAAACGCCGCGTGGAATTGCGTACGGCCTATAATTTTTTGGATGTTTACCGCGTGCAAAATGGCGAAAAAAAAGTGCTCCCCTTTAATCCCCGCCACAAAATACTCGGTGTGGCAACCGTTAGGACACCCAACGAACGCTGGCAATTCGATACCAATATCCACTGGTATGCAAAGCAACGGCTACCCGATACCCGCCTCAACCCGGAAGCCCTTCGCAGACCCGACTATTCGCAAGCCTATACGATGGCGAGCGTACAGGCGCGACTGAATTTGAAGCGTTTTTCTATTTTTGCAGGTTGCGAAAACCTCTTGGACTTTAGGCAAAAACGGCCTATTTTGGGTTGGGAACAGCCCTTTTCGGTCGGTTTTGATCCGGCATTTGCTTGGGGGCCTACCCGCGGAAGGGAATTTTATATGGGTTGTAGTTATCGAGTAGAAAAGGCAAAAAAATAACCCTCCAAACCCTTATTCACACATGTTCAGCGACATTCATCACCTCTACCAAATAGCCCAAAAACCTACCCGTCAAATCATTGGGCTGATGTCGGGTACTTCGCTCGATGGCCTTGATGTGGCTTGGTGCGAAATAAATGGCTGTGGTAAACAGGCCAATATTACCCTTAAAGCATTTCATACAGCCCCCTACGACGAGGCGTTTAAGGATGAGATAAGACGTGTTTTTGCCAAAAAAGAGATTGATTTCCAACATCTTACGCTACTGAATGCCATTATTGCAGAACGGCACGCGACCATTGTAAATGATTGTTTGCAAGCATGGAATTGCAATGCGTTGGATATTGACCTCATTGCCAGTCATGGCCAAACGGTATTCCACGCGCCTCAGGTATTGCACGGTATGAGCCACTATCCCAATGCCACTTTGCAAATTGGCGATGGCGACCATATTGCACGCCGAACGGGCATTATCACCATCAGCGATTTTAGGCAAAAACACGTGGCTGCCGGTGGCGAGGGTGCTCCATTAGCACTATATGGCGATTATTTTTTGTTTGCTAATGCTGTGGAAAATCGAATTTTGCTAAATATTGGCGGTATTGCCAATTTTACGTGGTTGCCTGCCGATGGCCACACCGAATCTGTTTTTGCCACAGATACAGGCCCCGGTAACACCTTAATGGATACTTATGCACAACGTCATTTTGGTGTACCATTTGATAAAGATGCACAATTGGCATTGGCTGGCGTACCCGATCGCGGTTTGGTAGATACGCTCAAGTCCGAGCCTTTTTTTAAAGCAGGTTTCCCAAAAACCATCGGCCCCGAATTATTTAGCCCTGCTTGGGTCGATACTGCGTTGGCACAATTACCCAAAGGCACACCAGCGCACAACCCGTACAATATTATGGCTTCATTGGCTACATTAACCGCCGAGACGGTGGCGGAGGCGATCCTGCGGGCAACTGGCGGGCTAGTAGGCGCGATATATGTTAGCGGTGGTGGGGCGCATAATCCTTTTGTAATCAATTATTTAAAAGAATTATTACCCAAATGGGTTATAAAAGATATGTCAGAAATTGGAATTCCTGGCGATGCAAAAGAAGCGGTGCTGTTTGCTATGCTGGCTAATGAATGTGTGGCAGGTGCCGCAGTTCCGGGGATGGTATTGGGCGGAATACCGTTAGTGTCGATGGGGAAAATATCGTTACCCAATTAAGCATAACGTGTATGAAACAAGTGTACGATTATTCGATTGGTATATCAGATTTTTTAGCACAACAGGCTGGTATTGCATCAGAAGAAGCGTTAGCATTTGCGCTTTTATGGAACAAAACTAAAGTACTAAGCCGTGGCGATTTTCTCTGTGCTCCAGGGAAAATAGAACAGCATGTTTGGTTCGTCAACGAAGGCGTATTGCGGCTCTATTACCCTACGGATACCGAAGAAATTTGTGTCGGGTTTGCCTATAATAACAATATAGTATGCTCATTTCCGTCCTATATTCGCCAACAGCCCTCTGCTTTTTCGATACAAGCCCTCTCCAAATGTCATGTTTGCGGTATTTCGAGGACAGATTTGCGGATGTCTATTGAAAAATGTCCTGGTATTTCGCGGTTTTGGACAACTGCGGTGGAAATGGCATTAGCAAATATCATTGAACGTGAAATTGAAATACATACCACCAGCCCGATTGAACGCTACGAGCATCTACTGAAGCGTGCGCCCCATATCTTCCAATTGGTGCCACTTCGTTATATCGCTACTTATTTACGGATACAACCCGAAACCCTGAGCAGAATTAGAAATAAATCTTGATCGCGGTCAAGTTTTACGTGTTTTTCCTAGCCGACTTTTGCACTATTATTTAACAAAAGTTGTATTTTTATGAAAAACACACCACTTATTATTCGCATTTTTCTTATTCTGTTGGCATTAGCCACTTTGAACATTGCTGTACAGGCGATGCTAGATCCGCAAACCATTTTTGATAATGTACAAGTTCAGTTGGGCAACCTAACAGCCCGTAATTCTGTACGCGCCCTATATGGAGGGGTAAATCTGGCATTTGGGTTATTTTGGCTTTATGCTGCTTTTCGCCAACAAAGTATGGGTCTCACTTTAGCGTTGCTTTATACCGGAGGTTTTGCCATAGGACGGTTAATGAGTATTATTTTGGACGGTATGCCTGGCGCATTTGCGGTGCAATGGATGGCAACAGAAACGGTATTTGCCGTTTTGTCGGCTTGGTTATTGAGTCGAATTACCGTAAAATAAGAGGTCTAAGCCATCTTGCCAAATCTACCTTCGAGCCACTGCCAACGAAAAGCAAAGATGCCCTCCAATTGCTTACGGATAAAAAGCCAGTTGGCAAAATCGCCGAGTATGCCCATCGGAACGCGATAATGTACCAAATCCGTCATCTCAACGCCACCCGGAATAGCCTTGAAATGGTGTTGGTGGTGCCATAGTTGGTATGGGCCCATGCGTTGTTCGTCCACAAAAAACATTTTGTCGGATACATGCGTAATTTCGGTCATCCAAAACAGTGGAATACCCAAAACTGGTCGAACGGTATAGGTAATGACTTGTCCGGGGTATATTTTTGTGCGAAAATCAGGGTCAGAAGTGACTTTGAATTGCATATATTCTGGGGTGATTTCCAATAGGTTATCGGGATTGGAAAAAAAATCCCATGCTGCATCAACAGTAATAGGTAGGCGTTGTACTCTTTTAAATGAATGTAATGACATAGTGCGCGATAATTGAACCTGTGAAACAATATTTTAGGTCACTTGTTGCAAATGGCTGCACGACAAATATCAATCCTAGCGAAGTGCTTCACTTACTTTCAAATCTACGTCTATTTGCACCATTTTTTCTAATTCCCCAAATTCGCTTTGCTCGTAAGTACGGCTAATACTGCCGTTTTGCAACACACTGATGCGTTGGCAAATACGGGTGAGTGTGGGTAGTATATGCGAGGAGATCAATACCGTTCTGGAGGCTGTATAATTTTGTTTGAGTACCGACATAATGATCTCGTTGCTTTCAAAGTCCACGCCATTAAAAGGCTCATCCAAGATAAGTAATGGACGGGTTTCTTGTAATAATACGCCGATAAGCCCCAGTTTTTTCTTCATACCGGTGGAATACTCCTCGGCGTATTGAACGAGCGGAAGGTCAAATAACGAATTCCAGCGTTCAATTTGGGCGGGTTGGTCGTTGATAAATCGTAGGTACTCCATCCCAGTCATATAGGGATAGAAATAAGGTTCTGCTTCAAGGAAAGATACCTGTTCGCGGCGCAAAGGGAGGTTTTGGCTGGTTATGGTACCAGAATTGGGTTTCATTTGGCCGGAGAGCAGTCGAAACAAGGTTGTTTTACCAGCGCCGTTTACCCCCAAAACACCATGTTTCTCACCGGGTACTAAATGGAGAGAGAGGCCGTTCAGGATTTTTTCGGCGGAGCGGTAGCCAAAGTCTAGGTTGGTGATATCCATATTGCAAAGGTAGTTTGTATTTGTGGGTCATTTGAAAGTATTTTGTAGCAAAATCAGTAGCACAGAAAAAAAAATATTAAATTTTGAGTAATATAAAAAAGTCAAAAAGCGTATATTTGCGCAATTGTACATTTGGCAAATATTATTCTGTTTTAAAGGTCTTTTTAGGTTATTTTTTAGATTAAAATTTTGTCCATTTGTTAAATTAATGTAAATAATTTGCATTTGCCCTTGCGGGGTATTGTAATTCACCTTACCTTTGTGGCATATTTAATTAGGGAGAATAACATAATAACGCTTTTATGAGCAGTAGAGTAAAATAATACGCTTAAATTTAGAATATTATTCTGTTTGGCTGGTTCTTAAAGAAGATGTAGTTGTTCTTAACGTTAAATTTGATGCTGAAAATTATCTCAGCCTCTACCAAAAGCAAAAATAAATACCAAATTAAGGTCTTATCATTAAAAAGTCCACCACCTTTTTAATACAAAAATAAGACCTAATTTTTTAAATGATTAGATTCCGATGGAGAGCCCCTTTTACAGGGTAGCAATCGTGTGAGAGGGGCATTTTTTCATTCGGTGAAAGATACAAACACCCGTAGTAGTTTGAGCAATACGTAAAATTAAGACTGGGCGGCAAAAGAGCGGCCCAGTTTTTTTTTGTTTTTTTTGAACTGCAACCATATTAAGGCAAATGGACAAACCTATCCGCGCGTTGAGACCTAATTCCTGTTTCCGATCTTAAAACTCCTGTTTTTACTCCTTTTTATTCGCAAAAACACAACGGGACACCCTAATAGGTGACTCGGATTTTCGTAATACATTGATTATCAATGTCATTTTGGGATTGACTTCAAAAAGTGCGGAATTTAGATAACGAGTATCTACTTTATTACAAGTACTTTTTGTGTTTTATTGATATTGTATTAAAAAATATACAAACCAAGCCTTATCTCCTTCCAGCGGCGTACATCCACCCATACCTTTGTGTCATCAAAATAATTAAAACGACATTTATTATGAAAAAGATCGCATTTTCTTTCGCACTTGTTTGCAGCACTTGTTTTGTGCTTTTTGGTCAACAACAACCCTCTTTTGTAGCCTATATCGGTAAAAATACGGAGTCCACCAATGAAAATTATTTGGGGCGTTACAACAATATATACGATACGCAAACACCCGTATTGGGTTTTTTCGCCTTTGTAGTTACTGGCGGACAAGCAGATCCATTTGCAGGCGAGTTTGATAAGGTGACCGAGCAATACATCATCAACAAGCGGAATTATTCATTGGGTTGCCGGATTGGTCTAGGTGCTGAAAAACGTGTTCAAGTAGGCATAAACACCAGCCACTTTGAATACGATATGACGCGCAACTGGTTATCTGGTATTCAAACGAAAGATACCGAAAAGTTCACCACCGTAATGACCGATGTGCAATATGCTTGGTTGTGCCGTAACCAATTAACCTGTTACAGTGGTGCTGGTATTGGTTTTACAAAGCATAATTACGAAAAAACAAGGGAAAAAAGGGATGGACAAAAAATGCACGCCGCTGGTCAGTTGACCGCTTTAGGAGTACGTTTTAATGCCGGTCCAGTAGGTGCACATATTGAATGTGGTACGGGTTCACTTGGTATGTTCCGTGGTGGTTTGAGTGTGGCATTCTAAAATATAGGGTAAGTGGACAAAAAAAACGCCAACACGGTTGATCTGTGTTGGCGTTTTTTTTAATAGGGCTAACCAAGTGATTAGGATGCAATAAGTATTCACGCTACTTCAATTTTTGATTCAGCGAATTATCAGGGCAAGCGATACACACTTCCCATTCCTCGTTATACACCGATGCGTATTTGATCCTTAAATTTATCCTTCTGGTCTGTGTATTAAAGGCTGGGTATAGTTTTGCATCCCGTTTGATACTTATCATCGCAATATCTGCGCCGACAGGCAAGAACTCCCCTGGATAGATTAAATCTTGGATCGCATCTTCCGATACTGGACTCTCGCTAATCGATAATGAATCAGTAAATGCCCCAAAACTTTCCAATGGTTTGCCATCTATTTCGTAAATCACCTCTTGTATAACGGCAGGTCCTACACCATAATTGGCCACATGCAGCGCCCATTCAAAGGTAGAATCATTCAAATTGGTCGTGTAATATGGCCTTAAATGCGGCCATACGGAGGCATATTGTTGTTTTTTTTGCAATTGCATCTGATATACAGACAGAAATAGCGCGCAAAGGCTCACCAAGGCCGCCATAAGCGTTACCGGATTTATTTCTACCGATTTTTGTTTTTTCTCTTTTGTCATAGTATTGCTGTTAGCGCCCCTTAGATTCCCCTACAATTTCTACTTTCCAGCCAGCACTTTCGATCATGGCTTTGAGCATATCGAGGGTTTTTCGGCCTTGTTCTTCTGCGGAGGGCAGTAGCGAGGTTTGCGCTTTTTCGCGAATAATTTGCTCTACCCGCTCGTTGATGCGGTTAAAATCTTGCGGTGAAAAAGAGGTAAAAATACCTTCAGAAATATCGTAGTAATCCACCTTATCGTCGATGCTCAGTATAGTTGCCGCGGGCAGTGGACCGATCCTTATTGTTTTATTTTGGGCATCCGTTTCTATTTTTACTTTTTCAAGATCGTACCCTGCCGAAACAGTAGCCGTTACGCGTACCAACATTTTCTTCTCCCAAAAGAAACTAAAGGCGCCTTCGTAATCATCATTGCTAAACAACTCTGAAAATTGGCCTTCCACCGTCACCAGTTTCATCACCGTACGAATCCGTTCTAACATGACCTGTGCTTCTTCCACACTATTCGACTTGGGTGTAAAAAAGTACCAACTGGCCCAGCCACCCAGGAAAAAAATAAAAAGGATTGCCCCAATAAGGCTTATTCTATTAGCCATAGTAATTATAGTTTATCATCTAAAAATTTGCGCACTAAATTGAGGGCATAAGTACCCGTTAATTCGATATTTTTCCGACGGTCGCGGCCAAAAATATACTTTACAGCCACGGTTCTGTCTTTGCTGGCTACTGCCATCCATACTGTGCCGACTGGTTTTTCGGGCGTGCCACCGCTGGGCCCTGCAATTCCCGATACTGCAACGGCCACATCTACTTGCAAGGCCGATAAAGCACCTTCTGCCATAGATTTGACACAGGCCTCACTCACCGCCCCTTCCGATGCCAACAGCGCGGCCGGTACTCCAAGTTTTTCTTGCTTCATTTCATAGGAATAAGCCACAATAGCCCCTGGGAAATAAGCGGATGCACCGGGGACTTCTGTAATAAGGTGTGCAATATAGCCACCTGTACAACTTTCGGCTGTACCGATTTGCCAATTGCGCGCCAATAGTTTTTGTCCCACCACTTGCGCTAATGTTTCTTCTTCGCGACCAAAAACCAAATCAGGTATAATGGCCTCCATTTCGGCTATTTTTATATCCAATTCTGCCGCTAGTATGGCTTCTGAATCTGGCGTTACTGCACCTTCCCATACACCGGTCAAGCGTAAACGCACCTGCCCAAGTCCGGGCAAATAGGCTATTTTTAAATGAGCAGGCAGGTTGCGTTCAAAATCTTCGATCCGCTTTTCAATATTGGTTTCCCCTTCTCCGGCAGTAAGCAAGGTACGGTGCGCAATGGGGCGCGATTGAAAACGCTCGGTCAGCCGTGGTATTACCTCATGGCTCATCAGGTATTCCATTTCGAAAGGTACACCTGGTAATGCGATATATACTTTATCGTTTTTCTCGAACCACATACCCGGTGCTGTACCCACTTTATTGGTCAAAATGGTCGCTTTATCGGGCAAAGTAGCCTGATCGCGCATGGTATGAGGCACAGGGCGGTTTATTTTCACAAAATAACCTTCAATACGGCTAAAAGTAGGCTCGTGAAAAACCATTTGGGACTCAAATATTTCCGCCAATATTTTTTTTGTAATATCGTCCTTTGTCGGCCCCAAGCCCCCCGTCATAATCACCACATCGGCTTGTTGTTCGGCGTGCGCAATACCATTTCGGATGGCATCCCCGGTATCGCCTACACTGCTTCTGCTGGTGACACGTATGCCCTTTAGGTTGAGTTCGCGCCCCATCCAAGAAGAGTTAGTGTCGATAATTTGGCCAATGAGTATTTCATCGCCTATGGTTAACAGATGTGCTGTCATATTTGTATAAATAGGCTATTTGCCTTATGATAAATTAAATTTTATCGCCTTAAACCACCACTTAGAGTCCTGAAAAGCGGTGCAAATATACGGCCAAAATACGTACCTCAAATGAATATGTTCAAGTGTATTAAATTGTTGATTACCATTCCAATAAAATTGTTTTAGCCTCGCATAACATGCCCTTCTGTTTTTTGCGGGTAAGTACTTTCCCGTTGTTTGTTAAGGTAACGCACATCAGCATATATAAAATTGACTAAAAATTGACTGAATTGTTAGGTTTAATTGCTAATCTTGCGCCGTTTTTAAAAAAAAACATCATCGTAAAACAACATTATTCTATGCAATTACTCAGTCGTAATTTTATTTTGTGCGCGTTATTGAGCACTCATATACTATCTGCTCAAAAAACAGAGGCAACTCCTACTCCTAAACCTGCCGTAGAGGAGAAGGTACATTTAAAAAATATTCGCCAAATCACTTTTGGCGGTGATAATGCGGAAGCCTATTGGAGTCCGAACAGCAAATTCCTTACTTTTCAGAGCAATAACCCTAAATGGGGACTGCAATGCGATCAAATATTTAGGATTGATGTGGATAAAGCGGCCAATAACCCAACTTATCGCCCAAAGCCGATCAGTACCATGAAAGGCCGTACTACTTGCTCGTTTTTTATGCCAAACGGGAAAGATATTCTTTATGCCAGCACGCACGAAGGCGGTGCGTCTTGCCCACATACGGGTAATTTGCGCGAAGGAGGCAAATATTTATGGCCTGTTTTTGATACTTATGATATTTTTGTAGCCAATAAAAAAGGTAAATTGATCAAACAATTGACCAATACAAAAGGCTATGACGCAGAGGCCGTGGTAAGTCCAAAGGGCGACAAAATTGTATTTACCAGCGATCGCTCCGGTGACTTAGAACTATGGATCATGGATACGGATGGCTCCAATCAAAAACAAATTACGACCGGATTAGGCTATGATGGCGGTGCGTTTTTCTCCGCCGATGGCAAACAATTGGTGTTCAGAGCGAGCCGCCCGACTACCGAAGCGGAGATTAAAGAATACAAAGATTATTTGGCTAAAGGGCTGGTAGCACCCACTAATATGGAAATTTATACGGTAAATGTGGATGGTACCAACCTTAAGCAAATTACCAAATTGGGTAAGGCCAATTGGGCACCTTATTTCCATCCCGATGGTAAAAAAATTATTTTTTCCAGCAACCACCATGCCACGCGTGGATACGATTTTCAGTTGTACATGATCAATATAGATGGTACTGGTCTAACCCAGATCACAACGGAAAGTATTTTTAATGCATTTGCTATGTTCTCTCCCGATGGCAAAAAACTGGTATTCTGTAGTAACCGCGACAATGGTGGCGGACGTGATACCAATGTTTTTGTAGCAGATTGGGTAGATTAATGTTGGGTTGGTGGTTAGTCAACTCATCTCGACTAACCACCAACAAAAACAAAAAAAATCCAAACAAAAAATAGTATCTTTGTGTGTCAAAATCATTTTAAAAAAAGTTGTCCACATCGAGTAAAAAGTATTCCCGCACAGTGATTTTCTTTTGAAATTCTATGCTAACTGTCTATTATTCATGCACTTAACCTAGGCTTAACATTAAAGGTGCCTTGTGGATAAATAGTGTGGAAAACCAATAAATCATGTGAGTAACCCACTTTATTCCCATAGTTATCAACATTGCGACTTGGCTTTTCCACAGAAATGGGGTCAATACGGATTGTTTTGAAAGTATGAAGTACCAAATTCATGCTATATTTGCGAAATGGCAGAAGAATATTCAAAATCAGATCAACAAGGTAGTTCGAACCGAAAAGGTAAACAGAACTCTTCTCGACAAAATGCAGAAGGGCTTTCCACTTACGTGTTTGGCAAAGTACAACCACAAGCACTTCAATTAGAAGAAGCGGTGCTGGGTGCGTTAATGCTTGATCGGGAAGCCTTGCCTGTGGTGATGGATATTTTGCGTTCGGATAGCTTTTATCTCGAAGCACACCAGCATATTTATAAGTCGGTGATTAAATTATTTGAGCGTTCCAATCCTGTCGATTTGTTAACAGTAACAGAGGAGTTGCGCAAAAGTGGTGATTTAGAAAAAGTAGGTGGTCCGTATTATTTGGTAGAGCTCACCAACCGCGTAGCATCAGCGGCTAATATTGAATTTCATGCTCGTATCATTGCTCAGAAACATATCCAACGCGAATTGATCCGCGTCAGTACGGGTATTATCAAGGATGCATACGAGGACACTACCGATGTTTTTGACCTACTCGATGATGCCGAAAAAGGATTATTTGGTATTACCCAAAACAACCTGAGCAGGAGTTACGAATCGATGGACACATTGGCGAGCAAGGTACTCAAGCAAATTGAGGAAATGTCGCAAAAAGCCGATGGCCTCACAGGGGTTCCTACTGGTTTTACGGATCTGGATCGGCTCACTTCGGGGTGGCAACCCTCCGATTTAATCATCCTTGCGGCACGACCCGGTATGGGTAAAACGAGTATGGTATTGGCCATGACCCTCAATGCCGCTAAGGATTTTGGGAAACCAGTTGCGCTGTTTTCGCTAGAAATGGGTAGTACACAATTGGTGTCGCGTTTGATCTCCATGGAAGCCGAAATACAAGGCTCCAAAATGCGGAATGGCAAACTGGAAGATTGGGAATGGCAACAACTCCAAAAAACAGTAGATACACTATCGAAAGTACCAATTTTTATCGATGATACGCCGGGTATCAATATCTTTGAGTTGCGCGCTAAATGCCGTCGCCTCAAAATGCAGCACAATATCCAAATGGTGATTATTGACTACCTTCAATTGATGACGGGTTCTTCCGAAGGTAAAAACACCAACCGCGAACAAGAAATTTCGGGTATTTCACGTGCGTTGAAAAATATGGCCAAGGAACTGAGCGTGCCCGTGATTGCACTCTCGCAATTGAGCCGTGCTGTGGAAACCCGCGGTGGCAACAAACGTCCACAATTGAGTGACTTACGTGAATCTGGTGCCATTGAGCAGGATGCTGATATTGTTTCCTTCATTTATCGACCGGAGTACTACGGTATTTTGGAAGACGAAGAAGGCCAAAGTTTGAAAAGTGTAGCCGAATTTATCGTGGCAAAACACAGGAATGGTGCATTGGATACTGTAAAAATTAAGTTTACGGACACTTTTGCCAAATTTTCTAACCTCGACGACCCATCCTTCTCCGGCAGTATGGAAAGTTCTTTGTCGGGGCCATTTACGCCATCTACTTCTATCCCTTCCCGTATGAACGATGAAGATATTCCATTTTGATGCCCAAAAAACAACCTGTTAGTAAAAGAAACAATTGTCCTCCAATGTTAGCTTTAGGCTAAATTTTAAGTTTATAGGCTATATTAAGTACTTCATTCGTATCTTTGCAGAACTTTGACACATCAAATTACAGCATTGAATCCAATACTAAAGATAGTACTTACTCTTTCTGCAGCCGGCCTTTTGGGTGCAATGACTTATGGCGTTTCACAGGAAACCGCCAAACGCCCTAAAAATATTATTTTTATGGTAGGCGATGGAATGGGCTTAGGTCAAATTACGGCCTCTATGTACGCTCAGCGCAACAACACCGTTTTTGATCGTTTTCCTGTAACTGGTTTAATGACAACCCAATCTGCCAATCACTTGATCACCGATTCAGGAGCAGGCGCAACCGCTTTTTCTTGTGGTTGCAAAACCTTTAATGGCGCCATAGGCTTAGACGCAAAAAAGCACCCCTGTCCAACATTATTGGAAACAGCAGATTCGCTGGGTATGTCCACGGGTATTGTGGTGACATGTAGCATTACCCACGCCACGCCCGCCTCATTTTTTGCACATGTAACTGAACGTTCCAATATGGAGGAGATAGCAGTGTGGTTGGTACAAAATCGTATTGATTTTTTGATCGGTGGCGGAGGCAAGTATTTTAACAAACGCACCAAAGATAAAAGAAATCTAGTGCAGGAGATGGAAAAAACAGGCTATCAAGTATCCACTAACCGTTATGATTCCATACCGAAAATACCGGGTACTGAACGCCCATTTTTTTGGATTACTTCTGATGAAGAACCACCATCGGTATTGAAGGGTCGTACTTTTTTGCCTGAAATGACCCAAAAAGGCATTTCTTTTATCCAAAAACGCGACAATAGCCGAGGTTTTTTTATGGTGGTAGAAGGTTCGCAAATTGATTGGGCTGGTCATAGTAACGATAAACTAACCCTAATTGCAGAAATGGCAGATTTTGAAAAGGCAATTGCCAATGCTTTAGATTTTGCCAAAAAAGATGGCGAAACATTAGTTGTTGTAACTGCTGACCACGAAACGGGAGGTATGTCTATTCTTCAAGGCTCCAATTTGGATTCTTTGGATCTTAAATTCACAAGCAAAGGTCATACAGCATCCATGATTCCCGTATTTGCTTATGGCCCCGGTGCCGATTTTTTTAACGGTATCTACGATAATACAGATATTTTTTATAAAATAAAAAAAGCAATGGGGTGGAATTAATAGAGATTATGTGATTTTATTTTTGTATAGGCCGGAATTAGAGATTTTTGTTCCTAGCAATGCGCTTTTTGTAGCCATAATGGGGTAATTACGGCGAAAAAAGGAAAGAAGATGGGGAGGGGCCGGCCTCAAAAATAAAGTTACATAATCTCTAATCACAGTAAGTAACCTTAATTGCCTTGTTTTTTTATATTTTTGTGACTTAGTCCTCGTTCTTTCGTTTTAATCTTTTACATTATTTTATTCCCAGTTTCATACCAACTAATCGTCTTATGAGTGTACTTATACTTGGGTTTATTACGTCCTTTGTAATCACCTATATGGCCATTCCCGCCATCATCACTGTAGCAAAGGCGCGCAAACTTTTTGACCAGCCGAATGGCCGGAGTTCCCACTCTACTCCAACGCCTTCATTGGGTGGTATTGGTATTTTTGGTGGTGTTATTTGTGGTGTAATTTTATGGACACCCACCGTGTATTTTGGCCAATTACAATATACCTTAGCCGCTATTATTCTGTTGTTCCTCGTAGGCACCCGCGATGATCTTGTGCCAATTCCGCCGTTTAAAAAATTAGTAATTCAGGTATTAGCAGCGGTTATTTTGATCTATAAAGCAAAGGTTTGTATTACCGACTTGTGGGGTATTCTAGGGGTCAACGAACTCAATGAGTTGTTTTGTTTTATATTTTCCCTGATTGCTATTGTAGGTATTGTTAATGCGTATAATTTGATTGATGGGATCAATGGCCTTGCAGGGAGTATTGGACTGATTGCTTCCATGTTTTTTGGTAGTTGGTTTTTCTTAACGGGTCACGTTGAATGGGCTACTGTGGCTATTTCTATGGTAGGTGCCCTGACGGCTTTTCTTAAATTTAATTTCACACCGGCTCGGATTTTTATGGGCGACACGGGCTCGCTGCTGATTGGTCTTACTTGCTCGGTGATGTCGTTTGAGTTTATCGCTTTGAGTAAAACACTCCCTTCTGATAGTATTTATTTCTTTGATGGTGCACCGGTAGTAGCGCTCAGTGTTATGATATTGCCGATTTATGATACCATGCGGGTCTTTTTACGCCGAATGATGCACGGGCATTCGCCGTTTCATGCCGATAAGACCCATATTCACCACCTGATTTTGGCTAAAGGATACTCGCACATGGAATCGACAGGTATTCTTTGTGCTGTAAATGTATTACTGATTGGACTTACTGTTGGGCTGCAAGATATTGGTATCAATCGACTACTTTTGGTATTGGTGTTATCTACGGTGTTGTTGAATTATATCATGTTGCATGTCATGCCGGATAAGCAGGTGCGGGTATTGGCTGGTGAGCCGGGTATAGATGGGAGTGTTTAAGGTGGAAGAGGCATTGACAATATTTCCTTTTATCATTTAGACCTTAAACAATAAGAGATACTTGGTTTCGTATAATATCTCTTAAAACTGCTTTTTACTATTAGGAATGAAATTTAAATAAACGTACAGATTTGGCGGCTTCATTTTGCCCCTCTCTTCGTTATTTATCGGTTGTTTAGCACCACTAAACGCCCTCTTCATGCCTTGATAGAGCCAAAATCATCTCCCCAAATTTGTACCTTTATTTAAATTTCATTCCTTATGCGTGTATTCATCTTTATCTTTTTAGGTATTTTTTCATTTTTCTTATCGTCCCAATCCATTTGTTTTGGGCAAAATGAGCATCATGCCAAATCAATAATCAACGACTCTATTGTACATCGAGAAATGGATTATTTTACCATTGCAGGTGCTTCGGGAAATAAAGACTATAGTGATATGGGTATAATACTTAAAGAGATTCCACTAACTTATTCTGGTGATTCAGTCGTAGGATTAGAAAAAGCAGATTGGTATAGCACACATTGGGCATTCTATATTAGTTTTAAGCCATTTGACATATTAAATCATAGCATTACTTACGGTAAAGATTCTATCATTTTAGCAATAGATGATCATTCATGTTATGGAATTTCTAACCGACTTCCTAAAAGACAAGTCAGTAGAATTGATTTCTTTCATGAAAAATATAGGGTTAGAATTCCTGAAAATGCATTTGATGGCATTTACGAAGTTCCAATATACTATTGCAAAACAAAAAAAGATAGAAAAAAGCCGCAACACTATTTTAAGGCGTATCTTTCTAATGATAACCGAAGAAAGTATCTTTATATGCTTAATGGGGAGGGCAAAGATAGATATGAAGTAACCTGGGTGATGAATGGCTATGATTATTATGGTAGATTTATTAATAAAGCACCTGAAAAGTAGGCAATTATTGACCTTTAGTGAGCCGTTTACACAAAAAAAAACGGTAGGTTAACCGAAGTCCACCTACCCGTTTGCGTCATGGGATTATACTGAAAAAATGTTATTTATATTTTGATAGACATTTATTTATACGGTTAAAGTACGGATCTATCCAGAAAAAAGTTGAAAGAATTTGTGGCGAGGAGGCCAGCCCTACCCCCCAGTGGAACTGGCCCCTCTCCACGGATTTAAGACCACTAGAGGCCCTATTTCTTGATCGGTTGTTGGATTAAATAATAAGGATTAAAAAAATCACGCTGTCAGTGATGTTTATATAAATACAACTTCCGTGCCAAACTTCTAATTTCATTATTTTTTTTGAAAAAAAATTTTGCCAGTGGTTTCGGATCAAAAACAGATCGTTTTTGGGCCGAAATGGGAACGGCTAAGTTTTTTCAAAAAAAATAGGGTAGCACGCCATAGCGCACTACCCCTTTATAATGGACACCCAATGCTGTGCATGGGTGGAACGACGGCTGTCCCGCTCATACGTCGAGATTCAACCGTTTTCTTTAAAATTTTGCAACTACCATTTCTCCAGCCAGATCCCGACTTGCCCTCCTTTTTTGTATTTGAATTTTGCTTCGTCCCAAGTAGGTGCCCTGAATTTTGGTCTTATCCCTTGTGAAAAACCATAAGGCTCGGTCGGGATGCCCAGCATATTTTTGTCCAAAACACCATTATTATTCAAATCGTGGAAACAAGAAATAGCATAATTACCTTCTGCTAATTCAGGCAGATCAATGCTAATTGCACCTTTTTTAGTGATCGGATAGGCTTGTTTGAAAATAGCCTTATCTACCGACATAAAGCCTTCTGCTTGTTGATAAACAGCCACTAATACCTGCCCATGTCCTGTTTGGATATTGTTTATTTGTATGTTCATTGATTGGGTGCTTAACCAAAAATAAAAGAATAACAACATGGTGGTTAAATGGTTAATTTATAATTGAAAACCTAAACAACTTTGGTACGCGCAATGAGTCGCGAGAAATACCTTGGGAAAAAACGCTTTAAATACACGCCTAGTATTTCCTTGCCACCAAAATACACTTCTTCTTTCCCGCGTTCGATGGCGGTAAGGATACGCTGCGCCACTACTTCGGGCAAAAGTCCATTGTTGGTTGCCTCATCCATTGAGCCCTGTTGTTGGCCGCTACCGGTGAGGGCATTTACGCTGATATTAGTCCGCACATATCCAGGACAAACCAAGGTAACTTTAATAGGTGTATCCACCAATTCAGCACGTAGGCTATCAAAAAAACCGTGTAATGCGTGCTTTGATGCGGCATAAGTACTGCGCAGCGGCGAACCAAACTTGCCCGTAAGGCTTGTAATAGTCACAAAATGCCCCAATTGGTGCAGTAACATAGACGGCAATACAGCCTTAGTAAGTGCTACTGTGCCGATATAATTGATGTTCATAATCCGCAAATCCACCTCAATACCCGTATCTTTGGCGAGCGAACGCTGTGATACACCGCCGTTATTGATCAAGATATCCAATTTGCCTACTTGTTGTAATACACTTTGGGCAATGGCGGGAATACTTGCGTGATCGCCCAAATCCAGCGGTTGCACCAATACAGAAGCGGCTCCTGCGGCAGCACAATCGGCAGCCACGCGTTGTAATTCGCGTTCATTTCGAGCAGAAATAATCAAATGCGCGCCCTGCTCAGCAAATGCTTTGCTCAATGCTTCCCCAATTCCTGAAGATGCACCTGTAATCCAAACTCTTTTATGTTTAAAATCCATTTTTTATATTGAAAATTTGTAAATACTTAGCCAGCGGTTTCGGATCAAAAAAGCAGGCAAATTTTGGTCAGACAAGCCGCTTTTTTGAGTTCGATGCAGCGCATCGGACGAAAAAAACGGCGATTTTATGCTGAGCCTGCCGAAGTAGGCTGGGCAAAATTTGACCTTTTTTGGCCGAAATGCGAGCGGCTAAGTTTTTACGAAAATTTAGCCATGACCAATGGCTTGTGCAATAGCAAACGCTGCGCCTGCTGCCAAAGCACCGATAACCATTACCTTGAGTGCTCCTGAGAACGGTGGTTGACCAGTCATCTTGCTTTTGAACCAGCCAAAAACAAAGAGACAGACCAGGGTAATAATAGCGGAGTAGTAAAGCCCTTCTGTTGGTGTATTGGTGAAAAAATAGGGTAATAATGGGATAATACCACCAATTATATAAGAAATACCGATCGTTAAAGCACTCTGTGTGGCGCGGCGCGGATTAGGTTCGCTAAGACCCAACTCGTAACGCATCATAAAGGAGACCCATTGCTTTTTGTCCTTCGCTAGTTCATTCGCAATTTCATCTTGTAAGTGCTTGCTTAGGCCATAAGCCGCAAATACATCGCGGACTTCTTGTTTTTCGCGCTCTGGAACGCGTTCCACTTCTTCCTCCTCGCGCCGCAACTCCGCCTGGTAATGATCCAGTTCGGTACGGCCAGCCAAATATCCACCCAAGCCCATCGCAATGCTACCTGCAATAATTTCGGCCAATCCGGCTGTGGTTACAATAGCATTGCTGGCTACTGCGCCCGACAAACCCGCAGCCAAGGCAAAAGGCACCGTAAGCCCATCAGACATACCTATTACAATATCCGTAATAAAGTCCGAGTTCTCTAAGTGCTCTTCGTTGTGGTGGTCGTTGTTGTTGTGATCGTGGTGTAAATGAATATCCATAAGGCAAAGGTAATACTTTATCTCAAATGTCTATTACTTGTTATTGGGCCCAGAGGTGGTGCCGCCGCTACTCATCAAACGATCATAACGCTCTCCAAATGGCCGATAATAGACTAAAATATTATAAAGATTCTCTGTTTCGTGCCAATTACCCTCTATGTCATCTTCCTTGGAAATACGGAAATTATTATCATCTACCACCTGAAATTCGTAGTTATAAAAACCTTGTTTCAAGAGTGGATTACAAAAATACGACTTAGATGGCGCATCGTATTGCATCTTGAATTCGGGTTTCAATTGCCAATCCGTCATACCTCCCACCACATAAACTTCCTTGTCTTCAAATGCAGCGTTACGGCTGAGGATAAACATGATATTGGCGTATTCGCATTGCATGAATGATTGCCCTTGACTGCGGTTTTCGATGGAGAATCGGCCATTCATATCGCCTGTTAAACCATAACTATGACTCTCCGAACGGTCGTGTTCGGGTTGTAGAAAAACTTGGTAAGTATCGGGGTTTCGTTGAATTTTAAGGATGTTATTCCCCTTGAAATCAAAAGTTCGTATGTCAAAATAGCGAAACTCTTTACCTGATGGAAATACAATCGAATCTTGAAAATCGAAATTCAAACTACTTCTATTTGCAATAAAAGGGCGTGGCGCAATAGGCCCCATCATACGATCCCAACGCATATTTTGAATAACAAATGCCTTTACTTCTCTTTCAGGATTACTAATGATTGTTCCCTCGTGCACCACCTGAAAATCTATTTCTTGGTGCGTAAAAATCTTGGAGGAATTAATGACCGGCGATAATTTGGCGGCTACTTTCCATCTATTCTCCGAAACCATAAAACGACGTACCAATACCAAACGGTGGTCGTCGTTGTCGTCAAATATTTTTAAGATATAGTTGCCTGAGCGTGCCCATTTCATATTTGAATTGGGCAGCGTCATTTGGTAATAATTGTAAGCCACTAAGGTATTAATCGAATTGGTAATATTGGTAATTCGATCCTCCGTAAACCCATTGATGTACTCATTGTCTCCCAATTCTGAAGGCGACCAATCGCTATTGCAATGTACAATGGTATAAACAAAGTCCATTATTTCGTCAGAAACATAATCGAATGTAAGATTAATTCGTCCGTTTTTTAAATCAACGACGGGAGTAACCGAGCCAGCATTGAGCTGTACAGATCTAATATTATCGTCCAAAATACGCTCACTTGTATCTTCTTGAGCCCAAATAGGGTGAGCGAAGCAAGCAAAAATTAGCAAAGAAAGTATATATCTCATAGTTGTTCGTAAGTAATTATTAACAAAGGTGAAAATTTATTCCATTGAGTTGTATTGGTGGCCAAAGTATTTGACGTAATTTTGGGGAAAAATCACAATGAATGCGTTTCATTTCGGAAATATCGGAGTCAACAAACGGCACGAATAAACCACAATAATCCACTTAATCCCTATGCGCTCTCTTTTTAAAAACACTTTTAAAACCATCAGTACGCTGGTCATTTTAATGACGGCTTTATCCTATATATCGCCTTATGTCAATCCGGGTACGTTTCCGTGGTTATCTTTTTTTGGTACTGCGTTTCCGTGGTGGCTGCTGTTCAATGTGGTATTAATGCTATTTTGGCTGGGGCGGATGAACCGTTTTGGTATCTATCATTTGATCATCATCGCCTTGGGTTGGTCTTATTGCACCAAATTTGTGGGTTTGCAATTGGGCAAACCCTATTTACCCGAAAAAAGCATCACTATTGTAACGCACAACCTCGGTTTGATGTTTTACAATTCCAAAGCCACACCCGCACAAACAGACAGCCTTGCCGCTGCTTATGCCAATTTTCTAAATAAAAATGGCAAGCCTGATATACTTTGCACCCAAGAAACCCGTGGTAGTTTTTATCCTTTGTTGGGTAATTATTTAGGTTACGATCAGCGTTTTAACCTAAAAAAAGGCACGGTGATTATGAGTAAATACCCTATCAAGGCGGGTGGAGATATTCCTTTTGGCAAAACCTATAATTCTACGTTGTGGGCTGATATTGAATTACCCGATCAGCGCATTGTACGGATATACAATGTACATCTACAATCGAACCGCGTCACCAAAGATGCCGAAAAAGTGATTCAAGATGACCAATCATGGGAGGGCTTGAGCAAAGTAATGAACAAAGTGGGCGGTGCTACATCGCGCCGATCGGAGCAGGCACAACGCTTGAGGCAACATATTTTGGATTGCCCATATCCCGTCGTAATATGCGGCGATTTTAACGATACCCCCAATTCTTACGTGTATCACCATATAGCAGACGGGTTAACCGATACCTTTGAAGCCCGCGGATTTGGCCTTGGAACAACCTTTGCCGGTACATTGCCCTTACTGCGCATTGATTATATCCTATCCGATCCTAGTTTTCCCGTACACGATAGCAAGGTAGTGCATGATTTGAAATGGTCGGATCATTATCCCGTTTGGGCAATATTAGGGATTTAGAGGTTTTATACCAGCATCCCGGCCAGCGTGGCCGACAAATACGATGCTAATGTACCAGCGATCAAAGCCCTAAATGCGAGTTTGGCCAAATCGGCCCTTCTACTGGGTTCCAATGCGCTAATACCGCCTATTTGAATACCTACCGAACCAAAATTGGCAAAACCACAGAGTGCAAAACTCACGATGGCAATTGTTTTAGGCGATAATGTACCCGCTGCCATAATATCTTTCAATTGTAGGTAAGCCACAAATTCATTGGCCACCAACTTGGTCCCCATTAAAGCACCTGCAGTCATGGTTTCGTTGCCCGGAACACCCATACACCAAGCCAAACCAGCAAATGCGCCGCCTAAAATCGTATTTAAACTCAATGCTGGATACCCTGCCAAGCCACCAATATGTCCTAAAATATAGTTAATCAATGCAATTAAAGCCAAAAAACCGATCAACATAGCAGCCACATTTAAGCCCACTTTCAAACCATCGGAGCAGCCCGCCGAAATAGCATCTACTAAATTAGAAAATTCCTTTTTGCTTTCCAGTTTTACCTTACCCTGTGTTTCAGGCTCGCCTGTTTCGGGGTGCATGATTTTTGCAATGGCTAATGCGCCCGGTGCAGCCATAATAGAAGCTGCTATCAAGTATGCAGCAGGAACGCCAAACATGATATAAGTAGCCATTACACCACCTGCGATACAGGCAAAACTACCCGTCATAGACGACATTAACTCGGAGGTTGTCATACCTTTGAGGTACGGTTTAATCATAATTTGTGCCTCTACCTGCCCTACAAATGCGCTGGATATATTGCTCAATGCTTCTGCGCCGCTTACTTTCATGATATAATTGAGGCCGCGCGCCAGCACTTCCACAATCTTTTGCATGATACCGAAATAATAAAAAATATTGACCAAACAAGCCACAAAAATGATGGTCGGTATAATCCGCATAAAAAATATAAATCCGGCATTGGGGAATACAGCCCCCATCTTGGCATCATCGGCCAAAACGCCAAAAACGAATTTGGCACCTTCATCAGAAAAACTCAAAACTTTGGTGATCTTGGCACCCAACCACCCAAAAATATCCCTTCCAAGGGGCGTTTTTAAAATAAAGACAGCCAATGCCGCCTGAATAGCCAAACCCATACCAACAGTACGATAATTGATGGCTTTACGGTTATTCGACAATAAAAATGCAATACCTAAAATGATAGCAATACCCAGCAATCCAATCAAACGATCCATAAATAAATAAAATAAAAGTGATTATTCGCGGCCAAAAGTACGCGAAGATGTTTTAAAGACAACCATCAACAACAAGAAAATAATGTGCGACCAATAGATTTCTCTTTTCTTGACGTAGATTTGCTCCGTTATTTATTAAAATATTGAAATGCAAGACACGAAATCAGAACATCATAAAAACCAACCTTTCTTAATTGGCATTACTGGCGGCAGCGGTTCCGGTAAATCTACTTTTATTCGCCGTATTCGCGAGCAGTTTTCGCTCGACCAGGTTTGTATCGTTTCTATGGACGACTATTACCTGCCCCGCGAAGAGCAGCACGAGGATACACAGGGCGAAAAAAATTTTGATTTGCCCAAATCCTTTGACAAAAAGGCTTTCCGACGAGATTTACAATTATTAATGGACGGCGGAACAGTGGAAAAACAAGAATACGTGTTCAATAACGAGAACGCGACCCCCAAAACACTGGTTTTTAAATCAGCACCTATTATTATTGTAGAAGGACTGTTTGTATTCCACTACAAAAAAATAGCACCTATGTTTAATCTCAAGGTTTTTATTAGCGCTAAAGAGAACCTTAAAGTGATCCGGCGCATTTACCGCGACCGCGTGGAGCGTAATTATCCGTTGGAAGATGTATTGTATAAATACGAGCACCACGTGCTCCCTTCTTTTGAAAAATACATCGAGCCATACCAAGAAGATGCAGATATTGTGATCAATAATAACCGCAACTTTGAGCAGGGACTGGATGTAATTACTGGATTTATATCTTCTAAACTACAAAAAGCATGAGATATTTCGCTTTTTTACTGCTTTTGATCGCTATTCCATTGCAGGCGCAGGTATTTATGACTCCTTTTGAAAATGCCGCCAACCTAGCAATGGGCAGTGCAACAGTGGGTTTGCAGCAACCTATTAATGGTGTTACCAATCCTGCGCAATTGGGATACGCACCACAAATAGGCATTTTTGCCTATTCAGCAGTGCCTTATAGCATTTCCGGATGGCAATCACACGGGTTTCAAGTCATCAAAAGCGTACAACAACGCAGCGGTTTTAGTTTGGATATCCTGCATTCTGGTATCGAAGGTTATGCCGAACAACGCGCTCAGTTGAGTTATGGGCGCAAACTCAGCGAAAAATTTGCTTTAGGCGGCGGTATTCAAGGTATGCGTGTATCCGCTGATGAATACGGCAGTAGATCAGCACTGACCTTTTTAGTAGGCATTACAGCCCGCGTTTTGCCGCGTTTTACAATCGGTGCTACGATTCAAAACCCTGCTCCACAGCGCGTAGCAGGCGAAACCATTGCCAATATTTTAAAAATTGGAGGAGTTTGGCGGCCGTCTGATCTGTTTTTAATCAGCACCGAAATCGCTAAAGATTTGGAGAGGCCTGCGCAGATAAAAGCGGGGGTAGAATACAGACCCATTTCTTTGGTGCGTTTGCGCTTGGGTGTCCGTAGTTACCCCGCTCGAACGTCGTTTGGTGCAGGTTTTGCGCTAAAAAACGGCCTTCACCTCGATTTTGGCTCAGAATGGCATCCTGTTTTGGGTTTTACGCCTGCGGCAATGGTGTCTTGGACTCGATCGAAATAGGTAGGGATAATAATGTGGCGTACACTTTTTTCTACCACAAAAGTACACAACAGTCCACAAAAACGTAGAGTAACGCTTCGCTTGTTTTTAGTTCACAAAAGCGTGTCAAAATCATAAAAAATACTAACAACAATGAATAAACACATCATCACACTGCTTTTTACTTCGTTCACGGCCTTATCGTCCCTTACAGCCCAGTGCTGGAACTTGGTATGGGAAGACGAATTTACAGGTGCTACAGTTAATACGGCCAATTGGGGCTACGATATAGGTGCTGGCGGCTGGGGCAACAACGAATTACAATACTATACCAGCCGCGTCGAAAATGCTGCGGTTGCGAATGGGTCTTTAAAAATAAAGGCATTGGAGGAAAGTTATTCAGGGAGCAATTATACCTCTGCGCGTATGGTGACCAGAAATAAGATATCCTTTGCGTATGGTAAATTAGAGGCAAGAATAAAATTACCTACTGGCCAAGGAATTTGGCCAGCGTTCTGGGCACTTCCCGAAGAAAGTTATTATGGTGGTTGGCCTTATAGCGGCGAAATAGATGTGATGGAACTCATCGGTAACCTACCTGCCCGTGTTTATGGTACCGATCACGCTTCTAATAATGGCGGTTTAGTTTCATCGGGGGGGAATTACAACCTACCAACGGGTATTTTTGCTGATGATTTCCATACTTTTAAGGTAGAATGGGAACCCGGTATTATTCGGCATTATTGCGATGATGTGCTGTATCATACCAATACCCAAGCATCGTTAGGCGCTAATCCGTGGCCATTTGACCGACCTTTTCATATCCTTTTAAATATTGCAGTAGGTGGTAATTGGCCCGGTGCTCCCAATGCTACCACGGTATTTCCTCAAACAATGGAAGTAGATTGGGTACGGATTTACCAAAAATTGGAAGACCTTATTGTGCTTGGGCCAGTATTGGTAGAGCCAGGAACAGCCGGAAAAACATACAAAATAGCCAATATTCCCGCGGCTACCTTTAATTGGACAGTACCCACAGGTGCGACCATTGTAAGTGGGCAGGGTACCAATATGATTACTGTGAATTGGGGCAATACAGGTGGAAATGTTTCGGCAACAGTTGCTAATTCATGCGGAACGGTTACACGTTCATTGGCCGTAACGGTATCGCCTAATATTTGGAACAACCCCGATTTTGAACAAGATTTGCAGCAGTGGACTTTCCGAAAAAGTGGTACCGCCAATGGTAGTGTCGCCATTACGACCACAGGTGTTCAGCAAGGGTTAAAAGCCGCAGTAGTGACGTGTACAGCGGCTGGTGCTAATCCTTGGGATATGCAGTTGTCCCGTACCGCCGATGTTATTGCGGGGCAGTCTTATACCTTACGTTTTTGGGCAAAAGCAGATATGAATCGGCTATTCTCGGTTGCGTTTATTCACCCCACGAATTATAACAGTTACGCCAGTAGCAATTTTACGGCAACCACCAGTTGGCAAGAGTTTTCACTTATTTTTAATGCGCCTGCTGGAGTTCCTCAATTGCTGTATAATATGGACTTAGCGCGTTTTAGTGGCGCTGTTTATACCTTTGATAATTTTATTTTAGGGCGCACGGTACTGCTTCCAGTGGAGTATTTGAGCGGATTACAAGCACGGACAACGGATAATGGTGTCGTGTTGGATTGGACTACTGCTATGGAACGCGACAATAAAGGTTTTGAATTAGAACGTAGCGAAAATGGGATATTTTTTAATAAAATTGCAACAATCGCCGCAAAAAAGCAAGGTAATTCAAACCAAGAATACCGCTATTTGGACGTTAATCCCTTAGAAGGTACGGGGTATTACCGACTAAAGCAATTGGACACAGATGGTAAAAGTTCGTTCAGTAATATTTGTTCGGCTGTATGGAAATCTGCTTCGTTTGTGGTATTCCCTAATCCTGCAAAAGACTTTTTTGAGATTAAATCAGATCAAACTTACGATAAAATCGTATTGGTGAATAACCTCGGGCAACCCATTCGTACGTATTTACCCAACGATAAAAAAAAGGTGTTCGGGCTTAATGGCACGTACTGGCTGGAAGTGTATTACGGGACAAAAGTTGTTACTCAACGGATTGTGCTGGGGAACTAATCCCAAGTATTAAGAATGCACCTTTTAAAATCACTAGATGCTACAACATGATACAAGATTTTTTCCCAAAGCCTTTTGAAAGGCAAATACGTGGTCAGTTCGGCGATACCGAATGGGAATTGTTGGAAGCAGCATTACAAACCCCAACGCCAGTAAGTATCCGGCTTAATCCGGCCAAAACACCATCAGATCCATCCCTTTTACCCCCTTCAGATGGCGCAATTAACTGGCATCCAGACGGGTATTACCTCAAAGAACGCCCCGTATTTACCTTGGATCCCTTGTTCCATGCAGGTGCGTATTATGTACAGGAAGCCTCCTCTATGTTTGTCTATGAGGTATTGAAACAAGCCAACAGGCTCAATAAACCCCTCAAAGTCTTGGATTTGTGTGCTGCACCCGGCGGTAAAACGACGCTGTTGAATGATGCGGTACAAGGCATTTTGACGGCGAATGAGATTATTCCAGCGCGTGCGGCTGTGCTGCGCGAAAATTTGGAGAAATGGGGTATTTCCAAAGCCGCAGTTACCAGTACCGATGTAGCCGCTTTTGAAAATCTGCCCGAATGGTTCGATATTATTTTGATCGATGCCCCTTGTAGCGGCGAAGGAATGTTCCGCAAAGACCCAATTGCCGTAAAAGAATGGTCGCTGGATAATGTACAACTTTGTACCACGCGGCAAAGCCAAATACTGGCCATTGCCAAAAAAGCACTTGCTCCCGGTGGACTCCTGATTTATAGCACTTGTACCTTTAATCGCTCGGAAAATGAAGACCAGATGAAGCAGCATTTTCCAACAGAAAACTACCGCGCTATTCAATTGCAAAACATTGAAAATCAAGGCATTTTAACCTGCGATATCGGGTACCGGTTTATGCCGCACCATACCAAAGGTGAGGGTTTTTATATTGCCGCTTTTGAAAAAATAGACACGGAGCAAAGGCCATTGAAACTAAGCCATGGCGAGCGATTTATACATATCACGGCGCTGCCCAAAAGATTTAAACCCGTTATTACGCCTTGGTTAAAAGATGCCGATAGTCTTAGTTTTTACCAAACCCATTCGGGCGATGTATTGGCACTACCTACGGCACGCGAGGAGGAATTGTTGCTTTTTGACAAACATATTAAAAGCAAATGGTTTGGTTGTTTTATCGGTGCACTCAAAGGCGATGATTTGATTCCTGCCCACAGTTTGGCCTTGAGCAATATGGTGGCAGCCACGATAAATCGGGTGGAATTGGACAGAGAACAAGCGCTCACCTTCCTAAAAAAAGAAACTTTTGATGTAGCGTCCGATACACCTAAAGGTTGGGCAATGGTGACTTATAGCGGCTTAGCATTGGGTTGGATAAAGGTATTGCCCAACCGTATGAACAATTATTTGCCCCCGGAGCGGCGCATTCGGATGGAGGTGAGGTGAGTTTCTGAGCCATTGCAGTAAGACTTGATAAACTTTATATGGCTTTATTTGTCTAATTCAGATACCTTTCAGATATTGCACCGAGTTTTTGAGCAATTGTTATAAATAATACAAAGAATGACATCCTTTTAATGCTGTTGTGTCAATAGACCAAAAGCGTTGACATAATTTAAAAAAATCAAACATGTTTTCAACAGTTAAGAATGATTTACCGGCTAGTATAGTTGTGTTTTTAGTAGCCCTTCCTTTATGTTTGGGTGTTGCATTAGCGAGTGGCGCACCTTTATTATCAGGAATAATTGCTGGAATAATTGGTGGATTAGTCGTTGGGGCTATGAGCCAATCGCATGCAAGCGTCAGTGGCCCTGCCGCGGGATTAGCAGCGGTAGTGCTATCATCAATTACTCAATTAGGTAGTTTTGATACGTTTTTATTAGCCGTAGTGATTGCTGGAGCCATCCAATTGATTGCCGGTATCGCAAAATCTGGGTTTATCGCCAACTATATCCCATCCAATGTAATTAAAGGATTATTGGCGGCGATCGGTATTATCCTGATACTTAAACAAATCCCTCATGCTGTTGGTTTTGACCGAGATACAGAAGATGACTTTACCTTTTTTCAAAAAGATGGCGAAAATACGTTTTCGGAGTTATTGAATATCTTTAATTTTTTCTCTTGGGGCGCAATTATCATCTCAGTCATTTCTCTTTTGGTATTAATATACTGGGATAAAACACCGATGAAAAAAGTAAAGATATTTCCTGCCTCTTTATTTGTCGTTATCCTTGGGGTAGTACTCAATGCCTTATTTCAAAATATGTTTCCCGGTATAGCCATTGCAACGGAGCATTTAGTGAATATTCCAAAATTTGAGGGTATAAGTTCTATGGTTACATTACCCAACTTTGGTAGTATAGGTAATGTGCAGGTTTGGTTTGTAGCGTTTACGATTGCGATCATTGCTTCTTTGGAAACCTTACTCAATTTGGAGGCTGTGGAGAATATTGACCCTCGTAAA
Source organism: Chitinophagales bacterium (assembly GCA_043764095.1). Taxonomy (GTDB): domain Bacteria; phylum Bacteroidota; class Bacteroidia; order Chitinophagales; family Saprospiraceae; genus M3007. The sequence continues at coordinate 81,215 of JAYUKX010000056.1, read as the reverse complement.
AGGCAAGCATCTCCCAATAGAGAACTAATAGCACAAGGAATTGGCAATATGTTTTCAGGTATGGTGGGTGGTATCCCAATCACTTCTGTCATTGTTAGGAGTTCAGTAAATATTAATGCTGGTGCCGAATCCAAGTTGTCTGCTATTCTACACGGTGTATTTTTATTGTGCAGTATTGTTGTGCTAAGCCCTATCATAAATTTGATTCCTTTGGCTTCATTGGCGTGTATTTTGATATTCACGGGTTACAAATTGGCAAAAGTTTCGCTGTTTAAAGAGATGTACAGCAAAGGGCAAGATCAATTTATTCCATTTATTGCCACTATTTTGGCTATTGTATTTACCGATTTGCTGCTTGGTGTTTTAATTGGCTTGGCGATTAGTATTTTTTATATTTTAAAAAGCAATTTCTTAAATCCATTTGTGCTACAAAAAGAAACAATGCACGAAGATGAAACGATGCGATTGGAGTTGCCCAACCAAGTATCTTTTTTGAATAAGGCATCGATCAAAGATACTTTATGGAGCGTACCCCAAAACTCAAAAGTAATTATTGATGCCACTTATTCCGACTTTATTGATAATGACGTATTAGAAATAATAAATGATTTCAAAACGACTGTTTCAAAAGAAAAAAATATTAAATTAAATATTCTTGGACTCAAGGAAATCTACAAATTAGACGACCATATACAGTTTGTGAATGTGTTGGATAAAGCGGGCCAACAAAAACTAACTGCCGAAGTCATTTTGAATATTTTGAAAGTTGGAAACGAACGTTTTGTAAGTGGAAATTCGTCTGAAAAATACTTAAAACACCAGTTGAACGCAACGTCGTTTGGGCAGAATCCTTTTGCGATTGTTTTGAGTTGTATTGATAGCAGAACGACTACCGAGCATATTTTCGACTTGGGGCTTGGTGATATTTTTAGTGTTCGAATTGCGGGGAATATTTTGAACCAAGATATATTGGGTAGTATGGAATTTGGGGTACACGAAATTGGGGTAAAACTAATCGTTGTACTAGGACACACCAAATGCGGCGCGATCATTGGCGCATGTAATCATGTAAAACTTGGTAACTTGACCTCACTTTTAGAAAAAGTAAAACCTGCTATTGAAAACGAAAAAACAGTGATTGAGTACAGAAATGGCTCAAATAGCGTATTTGTAGATAAAGTGGCCGAACAAAACGTATTTTGTACCATAGAAAGAATAAGGCAAGAGAGTACGCTGATTTGTGAACTTGAAAAGGTGGGAAAAATTAAAATAGTAGGCGGGCTTTATGATGTAGAAACGGGTAAAGTGAATTTTTATGAATAAAAAATAGTTATTGACGAACGAGAATGGAGGTTCTACAACGAAGATAACCCATACTTGGGGCCGATGGAAATAGAACCTCTACTGCGTAACCATCTTTTTTAATAAGGAAACTTGTCCTAGATGGTAATAACTATGTTCGATTACGCCTTCAATATTTCTTAAATAAGTGCCATATTTTTCGTCCACAAACGGCTGATCAAATGCACTATCTTCCATCTGTTCCACGTAGGCTGCAAATAGTTCGGCATTAGTTAAAAAACTGGTTACTAATACATTCCAGTCTTTTTCAGCATTGATTTCGGGCATATCAAAACTGTATTTGTCCCTGATTTCGAGCGCACCGCCATTAAAAACATTCAACAACCCTTGCAGGTAATAGTTGATATGAAAAGTCAATAAAGCAATTGTATTTAGGTTGCCCACTTTTTGATTGGCCTGTTCCCAAGTGATACTCTGTATTTGTTCCTTAAAATTGGTGTTAGCGATCCATTTACCATGGAGGAGTACCTCTCGTAGTCTATTGGCAAGAAATGAGTTTCTAGTCATTGTAATTGTTTTGAATTTAGCATTGCTTAGTTTGTTTGATCGTATTGTTAGCGGATAATTTGGGTGCTTTTTAAAGCATAAGCTAAGGTAAAAAAGAAATGATAAGTTTTCTAGGGCGAAACAGCCTAAATTAAAGAAAGTCTATTGTTCCACTATAAATTGAAGTATCCCTAAGATTTTTGGTAGTTCATTAATGGAAAAAATAGAGATGTCCTGCAAAACTGTTTGTCCTTCCAATTTTAAGAATTGCCACTGATAACCAGTCGTTACACTACCATATATGACGTCAATAGGTTTTTTTTGGTTGTTATTGAACAATCTTGCCGCGTACATTTCAGCGATACATTGTGCAACGCCTTTTTCAAGGTTGTCATTTTTGGCTTCTACTATACAAAAAACAGGTGCACTAATGATAGGGCTATCTGGTACTTTGCTAAAAAAAAATTGGATTTATCGCTCATGTTAAAAACTAACTTGCCTTAAAATCATTTTTCCAAAAGGTATCAATTCCAACTTTTCCATTTGCTGATTACTTTGGTTTTGCAAGCGGACATATATTTTTCCTTTTTTATAACGGGCTTTGTGCGCTGCAATAAAATTATATAGTGTGGTATCTGTAGAAGCATACATCCAATCGTTGAAACCTACGGCGTATGCTTTTCCTTTTTGCTCGGTGGCGGCCATTGGTTTTGCATACATCAATGCGCCATAAGTGAAATATTTTTCCTTGTTCAAATCTTCTTTTACTTCAACATTGGCCACAAAGTTGATGTCTATTTTATCGGCTCTTGAAAACGTTCTTTCAATTACAATATATTGATCTTCAATGCGATACTTTTCTTTTGTTTTAATTTTTGTAACCCAATTTGGTTTTCTTATTTTTATAACAAATGCCGTAGGTTGACCTGTTTTTATGTTAAAAACAACACGGTTTTCGTAAGGATATGTCGTAGCCATTTCTATGCGGAGGGGTGTGTTTTTTACGGTTGTTTCCAAAATATTGGGACATAAAAGCGTGGCTACAAAAGTATTTTCGCCCTCTTTCATCCAAGCAGATTGCACAAAATAAGGTGTAATTTTTCCTGCATTTGGATTGCAACAAACTGCCACGTCTTGGTGTGCAGGCGAGTATTTATAGCGCGTTTGATTGCGATTGGCTTCTACTTCGCCATTTTTAGTGCCTAACATTTCAAAAGAATTATCGGTTTTCAAATAAGCGATACTCGAATGTTCGGGATTGCGGCTGCCTTGTGATGCGTTGTAAAAAATGTTTTCAATATCGTCAAAAACGGAGGCTTTACATTGAATCATGTTGTTATGGATGTTGGTACAAAACGGGGTTAATCGGCGAATTGATCACTTCCCCAACCTTCGCTCTTGGGCACCAAGTATTCCAATCATGCGCTTGATTCTCGTTTTCTGGTTGTTTCAAAATCATATCTTTATCCATAAAAATAACGGTCATTACTTTACGCATTTCATCGGTTTGGTTCGCACCTGCACGATGAAAAACCCATCCTGAATGAAAACTTACTTCCCCCAAATCAAACGGTTCGATCACGTGTTTGAAATCTGTCACCCGCAATTTTTGTTGAATCGTCACTTCGCTATCATCGCCGATGGCCAATTCTCGACCCGCAACGATCACATGGCTGCCTGCACTAAATTCGAGCGGCCCCTTTTCCAAGGGTACTTCTTGCAGTGGAATCCAAGCGGTAACCGTCTTATCGGTGCTGAGTGGCCAGTAATATTGGTCAGCGTGCCAAGGCGTAATGCCACCGCCGCCTTCTTTGAAAAGGGCTTGGTCGTGGTAAATGCGTACACCATCGGTTTGGAGCAGATCGGTAGCAATTTTAGCGAGTCTTTTGCTAAAGACAAACTCTTTTATCGTATCATCTTGCAGCCAAAGGTTGAAAATTTGCAAAAAAGCCTTACCATACGTGTCGCGTTGGTCTAAAGGGGTATCATTTTTATTCAATTCTGCTACTTTTTGGCTAATTTTACCGCCATAATAGGCCAAAGTATCCGCATCGAACACATTTTTCAGTTTGATATAACGGTACTTTTGATAAAAATCAACGGCGTGTTGCGGTAGTTCGTAAGGCTGGTTGAGCAAATCTTTCATTTTTATTATTTTAAATTTTATACTGAGCGTCGTTAGATTTTGTGCATAGATTTATAGGGACGTAATACGATTTTTATGCACAAAACCTACGGAGTCGAAGTATGTAAAGAACGTGGTTGTATTTAATGGTGCAAAATAACAAGTTTCTAAAACACTAATCTTTACTTTTATTTATCAAAAATGGTGTAATTTTATCCAAAGTTATTGAATACTAGGAAATTTAGGTAAAAATAGATAAAAATGAAAGCTACTTACGAACAATTAAACGACAAAACAGGCTATTCTTTTTTGCATCGCTCTTTTAGTTTACCGCAATTTGATGCGCCATATCATTTTCATCCGGAATTGGAATTGACGTTTATAGAGCAAAGCGCGGGAAAACGCTTTGTTGGGCGGCAAGTTGCGCCTTTTGAGGCGGGTGATTTGGTTTTAGCTGATGCCAACTTCACCAACACCTGATGCAGCAGTAAAGACTGGCTGACGACTGATGAGCAAGTAATTGTAGTGCCATAATAAGATTGCTATATATTTGATTACCAGTGGTTTATCTTGAAATTATATCGAAGTAAAGAAAAAAAGTATTGCTGAGGATAAAGCAATAGCGTCATTTCTTTTCTCAAATGGATATATATATGTACATTTGTGGTGATTATTTTATCAAACATCATATTTAAGTCTGTATATGTCTGCTGAAAACGCCTATTCTTTCCAGATGCTCGAAACTGCCACCGAAACGCTTCGGGCTTTGGCTCATCCACACCGGATTTTGATTGTTCAAATGCTGCACCGCAATCAGGCGATGAACGTAACCGAAATTTACGAAGCTTTGCAGGTAGAGCAGGCGGTCACGAGCCATCAGTTGCGTATATTAAAGGACAAGGGTATTGTTACTGTACGCCGTGATGGTAAAAACAGTAACTATATGTTGACCAACAATATTTATTACCAACTTATCGAGATGTTGATGTCCGCAATTTAAGGTCGGAAAGCCTTGTTTTCAAAATCAGAATATTATTTTCCAAAAGGAGACTTGTACCGAAGCAAGCCTCCTTTTTTATTTGGAAGACACGCCTTCCAGATTTTGATTATTTTTTTGCCAAATAAAATTCTGAAAGCGACATATATTTTACATTCAGACAGAATAATTAATAAAAATTGGAAATAAATGATAAATTCAGAAAAAAATTTCAAAAAAAATAATCAAAATATGTAGATGTGTATATACATTTGCTCCGTACTTATTCAAGTACAGTATATTTGCTTTCACTTTTTCACTTAATTAAATTTGCTTTTAGATTATGCCAACTTCATCAACACATGATTCGACGGTAAAGACAGGCTGGGGACTGATGAGTGTAATTTTAGCCTCTTCGGTAGGTACACTTATCGAATGGTATGATTTTTACATTTACGGAACACTGGCTCCGTACATTGCCAAACAGTTTTTCCCAAGCGATAATATTACAGCCTCTTACCTTGCTGCGTTAGGTACTTTCGCGGCAGGATTTATTGTGCGTCCATTTGGGGCACTTTTCTTTGGCCGATTAGGTGACCTTATCGGTCGTAAATACACCTTTTTAGTAACACTGATATTGATGGGGCTTTCCACCTTCTGTATTGGTCTTATTCCGGGATATGCCCAAATCGGTATGTTTGCACCATTCCTTATTCTTTTGCTCCGCTTGATGCAGGGCCTTGCTCTTGGTGGTGAATACGGAGGTGCCGCTACTTATGTTGCTGAGCATGCTCCTGCCAATCAACGCGGTTTTTATACTGGTTTTATTCAAACTACTGCAACGGTGGGACTCTTACTCTCCATCGTGGTGATTATCGGAACCAAAACATATTTGGGCGATGAAGTATTTAGCGACTGGGGCTGGCGTGTACCGTTTATTATATCTGCAGTAATGATCGCTATTTCGATATATATCCGTTTAAAAATGTCGGAATCACCCATGTTTTCCAAAATCAAGGAGAGTGGTAAACTATCTACAAATCCATTAAAAGAATCTTTTGCCAACCGAGCCAACCTGAAAATGGTATTGTTGGCACTTTTTGGTGCTGTGGCTGGTCAGGGTGTTATTTGGTACACAGGTCAATTCTATGCGATGTCGTTTATGGATACGATTTGCAAAATTGAATTTAATACTGTTCGCTGGATTTTGGCAATTGCCATCATATTTGGTACACCATTTTTCCTTGTATTCGGGGCACTTTCGGATAAAATTGGTCGTAAATGGATAATGATGGCAGGTATGTTGCTGGGTATCCTCACTTACCGTCCTATTTATTCAAAAATGTTGGAACTTTCCAGCATGAAAAAGACTGAAATCGCTGAAAAAGGCGCTGTTGGTACAACCGTAAAAGTAGATGCTGCAACAGGCGACTCTACCATTGTGGTGACGACAGTAAAAGCATTTGTTGACGGTAATACTTCAAAAGAAGTAAAAACAACAAAGATTTTGGCGGATAAATCAAAAGAGCAAAAAAAGCCTGAAGTAAAAACATCTGTTTGGTTGTCGTCGTCCAACTGGTGGATGATGGCATTCCTTGTTTTTCTCCAAATTTTGTATGTAACAATGGTATATGGTCCTATTGCAGCATTCCTTGTTGAATTATTCCCGACACGTATCCGTTATACCTCCATGTCATTGCCCTATCACATTGGCAATGGTATCTTTGGTGGTCTTGTGCCGTATATTGCTACATTCCTCGTTTCTACTACCATAACAGCACAAAATCCAACAGGTGATCCGCTTGCGGGTTTGTTCTATCCGATGATAATAGCAGCAGTCTGTCTTGTTATTGGCTCATTGTTCCTGCCAGCACGTACCGATAATTTGCACAATAATGAGCATTAAGGAACATTTCACAATTATTTTTTAACATTATTACATGATCATAATAATATGAATGCAGTAAAAAAATTTTCAGGGATTGTATGGATTTTATTATCCCTGGCCGCAATATGGTTTTTGTTTACACGCGCTGGTGCTGAGTTGAGCGCGGCCAATGTAAAACCCGATAAAAAGATTTTTTGGTACAGTATTTTGCCAGTGTATGTTCCTTTAATGCTAGGTTTGGCTTTGTTTGGATACTATGCTTTGAAAGGCGAATACGACCGACTTGAAGAATAATAAAGAAATAACATAATCTGTCCAACAATGGAGTGGGGTAATAAATTCCTTTATGTGTTGCTCCCTCCATTGTTTTTAGACATGGGCTGTTCCTGTACAATCTATATCTAAAATCGCTGTTCATTCGGGCTGCTTTATTGCCGACCCAAATTCTCTTAATAAAAGGTATTAATAATAATTTTTTGTATTGCTACACAGCAGTACACTAGGGCTTCATTGCCCGAAATGAATCTTGATGTCCATCACGGTATCGATATTTTTTTTACTCAAATATATATTTTACAAATAAAATTACATTCTATGAAAAAGTATGTTTTACTATCAATAATATTTTTTGTTTCTTTATATACTGTTGTGGCACAGGTTACTACACCTGCACCTGCCGCGGCGCCTCCAAAACCAGCAGAAGACCATTCTTACAAACCCTTAACACTCAAGCTGAATGATTCTGGTAGCAAATACGTGCGTTTTATCATGTGGCACCAAGTATGGGCTACTGCAACACAAAATAATCCGGGAACCGTAAGTAGCCGTGGCGAACTGATCGACGGCAGCGGTGATAAAGGGGCATGGAGTGGCGATGTAGCCATGCGTCGTTCGCGTTTCTTGGCTTATGCCCAAATCTCCCCACGTGCAATGATCCTTACCCATTGGGGCATCAATAACCAGAGTTTTATCAATGGAGCAACTGCTCCAAACGGACCTAATGCTACCACTTCACCAAATAACCAAGGTAAAAAACCACAGTTATTCATCCATGATGCTTGGACGGAATACGAAATAGTGAAAAATAAACTGTATGTTGGTGCAGGATTGCATTACTGGAACGGTATTTCCCGATTAACCAGTCATTCTACCCTAAATTTTATGACGCTAGATGCCCCTATTTTTAACTGGGTAACGATTGAAGCAACGGATCAATTTGCACGTCAGTTTGGTATTTATGCAAAAGGCCAAGTGGGTCGTTTAGACTACCGTCTAGCCTTGAACAAGCCATTTGTATTTGGTGCTACTCCTTTAGCCGTGGCCAAAAACGGTGTTGCTGTCAATGTAATTAACGAAAACTGGGCTCAAGCGGGTTATGTAAACTGGATGTTTTGGGACAAAGAAAGCAATAAATTGCCATACTATGTAGGTTCGTACCTCGGTAGCAAAAAAGTATTCAATGTGGGTGCTGGTTTTTATCACCACGGTGGCTCCAGCCTGTATAAGACTGCAACTGACTCCACATTTCAGGATCAACTCGCGCTCGGTGCAGACGTATTTATCGATATGCCTTTGAATAAGGTAAAAGGAACTGCATTTTCTTTACTTGCCACTTATTACAACTTTGATTTTGGTAAAAACTATATCAGAAACGTAGGTATCCTAAACGAACATGCTGGCACGCAGGCCGCTACAACAGGTCGCACATTGGACAGTTGGGCTGGTGGCGGTAACCTACAACCCACTATTGGTACAGGTACTATTGGGTATGTACAAGCAGGTTATGTGTTACCCAGATTGAAAAATGGTACGTCATTTATGCCTTACGCTACCTTTACTTACAAAAAATTTGAACGTTTAGCAGACCCTTCTACTCAATTCGGGTTAGGTCTCAACTATTTTGTAACAGGGCACAATGCTAAAATTACATTGGAATACCAAACTCGTCCGGTATATAAAGCAAATATAGAGACAGGAGCAATTGAGAAAAATGGCTCAAAAGGACAGTTTATACTTCAAACACATATTTTCTTATAATAGAATCAATTCATAGATTGAATATTCTGGGAGGGTTGTGCAATATATAGATTATTGTTTTTAAATAGTTCATTATTACACAACCCTTTCTTATCTTTGCAACCGATAAAAAAATGAGCGATCAACGTTCGACCCGGCTTATTATGCTGTTTTTTACAGCCTGTTTGCTGTTTACGTATCCAATATTGTCAATTTTTGATATACCGGGTATGGCATTCAGTTTGCCAACTCTTTATGCTTATCTGTTTATTGTATGGGGACTCATCGTCGGATTAACTTGGTGGTTTGTCCGCGTTAAAAAATAAGAAATGAAGTAAAATTTGTAATGCGTTTATGAGTATTTATACAGTGCTGCTTGGATCCGCACTTTATATGGGAATCTTGTTTTTCACAGCATGGTGGGTGGAAAAACGATCAAATCAGCATCAACGCAGTTTGGTAAACAACCCCTATATCTACAGTCTTTCTCTTGCGATTTATTGTACGGCTTGGACTTTTTTTGGTAGTGTTGGCAGGGCAGCAACTGGAGGATTGAGTTTTTTGGCTGTTTATTTGGGGCCTACCATTACCGCACCAATTTGGTTTTTTGTATTACGAAAAATGGTGTTAATCTCGAAACACCAGCGTATTACATCCATCGCCGATTTTATCTCAGCACGGTTTGGGAAGAGTGGTAACTTGGCCACCTTAGTAACTATAATTTCTGTTGCAGGAGGGATACCCTATATTTCTATCCAGCTCAAAGCGGTTACATTTGGTATTGATATTCTTACAGCCCATCGTTATCCATATTTCAAAGAGGATGTCCATTTTTATTTGGATGCCTCTTTTTGGATTACTTGTGCTATGATTCTATTTACGGTACTTTTTGGTGCTCGTAAAATTGATCCAAATGAAAAACATGAAGGGCTAGTTGCTGCTATAGCGTTGGAATCGGTGGTAAAACTAGTGGCATTTTGTGCAATTGGTATTTTTGTTGTATTTTATTTATATCAAGGGCCTTCCGACCTATTTCAGAAAGCCGCATCTAATCCGGAGCTGAACAAACTGTTTTCGATAAGCGCCTCTGGGGTAAGTACAACCACATGGAACATGCTGATGATACTTTCTGCATTTGCATTCTTGCTATTGCCTAGGCAGTTTCATATTTCGGTGGTAGAAAACAATAATCCAAAGCATATTTATACAGCAATGTGGATGCTGCCATTGTACCTATTGCTCATCAATATTTTTGTATTCCCCATTGCAATTGCTGGAAAAATTCAGTTTGGCGCAAGTGTCCATCCCGATTCTTATGTACTGGCTCTACCCATAGCCGCCAACGCCAATATTCTGTCCCTTTTAGTCTTTTTGGGGGGCTTATCAGCGGCGACAAGTATGCTAATTGTTTCGTCCATTGCCATGTCGATTATGATCAGTAATCACTTAGTAGTCCCTCCCTTGTTACGCCGAGGTTGGCCTGGCAACGACTCCAATGGCTCTAGGTTGTTGCTTCGTATTCGCCGATGGAGCATTATAGGGGTAATGCTGATGGCCTATTTGTACCTAAAAACGATAGGCCGTGGTTATGATTTGGTTTCTGTGGGCTTAATTTCGTTTACAGCCGTAGCACAGTTTGCACCCGCCGCCTTTTTAGGGATGTTTTGGAAAGGTGCCACCCAAAGAGGTGCTTTTTCAGGGATGCTGGCTGGTTTTATTATTTGGGCTTATTGCCTTCCATTCACATCTATGGCTGAATCGGGTATTTTTGACCAAGGTTTTATCCATAATGGCCCATTTGGAATACATTGGCTCAATCCAAAATCGCTCTTCGGGCTTCAAGGAATGGATACAATTAGCCATGCAGCATGGTGGAGCCTTTTATTTAATACCATGATTTTTTATGGCGTTTCGTCTTTTACACGACCATCAGCACTCACACTGACGCAAGCAGATTTATTTATCAATATTCAACGCCATACAGCAGGTAAAGAGTACAACCCAGTAAAAAGGGAGGCACAAATGCACGAACTCATGTTGATGATGACTCGTTTTCTTGGTGAAAAACGACTCGGCGAACTATTAGACTACTATGAATCCCTCCATCAGATCCGTCTCAAAGATCAAAAAACCGCAGATGCAGATCTGATTAATTATCTAGAAACCCATCTTTCTGGTGCTATCGGGGCTGCATCGGCTCGTTTAATGACGGAATCCATCAGTAAAGAAGAGAAAATTACCCTCGAAGAGGTGATGCTTGTGATGGAACAAACCCAAGAGATGCTACAGTATTCCAAAGCACTCGAAATAAAAAGTGCTGAACTCGAAAAAGCAACACTACAACTCACCGAAGCCAACGAGCAACTTAAAGCATTGGACAAATTAAAGGCTGATTTTATCACCACTGTTACCCATGAACTGCGTACCCCCGTGACGAGTATTAAGTCGCTCTCTAAAATTATGCTTGATTTTGGACAGGAACTCCCCAAAGAAAAAATGAACTCTTACCTTTCCATCATCGTCAGCGAAAGTGATCGGATCAGTAGGCTCATTAACCAAGTATTGGATATCGAAAAGCTACAATCCGATAACCAAATCAAACAGCCCATGGAGCCAGTGCAACCCGAAGAAATTATCCGCTTCGTCATGCTCGGTATGGAGCAGATTTTTAAAGATCGAAACATTATTTGTACTTATCAGAATAAATCAGAACCAACCCTACTAGTGTCGGGGCATCGCGATCGCCTGATTCAGGTCGTTGTTAACTTAGTTTCCAATGCCGTAAAATTTTGTAACCCCAATAATGGCATCATTGATATCAGCCTTCAAAATAAAAATAATGAGGTTTGGATTACCGTAACAGATAATGGACAGGGTATTGCTCCCGATGCGCAAGAGTTTATTTTTGAACAGTTTACACAACTTAATTATCCAGAATTAGGTAAGCCAGAAGGCACTGGTTTAGGTCTTTTTATTTGCCGCCAGATCATTACACAACATAAAGGAACGATTTCTGTAAAAAGTTCTCTTGGAAAAGGTGCAAGTTTTATTGTACGTTTGCCGGAGTTAAAAATATAATTTTTTTTAGAATAGTCTTTATGTATGAGCAACACAACCGCTTCACCAGCAAAAATATTGATCGTTGACGACGAACCCAATATTATCATTGCCATCGAATTCTTGCTCCAACGTGCAGGATTTGAGGTATTTAAAGCTTTCTCTGGGATACAAGCGCTCGAACTAGCCAGTGAATGCCTCCCTCAACTCGTTATTCTCGATGTGATGATGCCCGGATTGAGCGGCTTTGAGGTGGCCGCACAACTCCGACAAAATCCTGTTTTTGAAAACCTGAAAATTGTTTTCCTCACCGCAAAAGGTACAGAGACAGATAAAGAAACCGGTTATGCAAAAGGGGCAGAGTATTATTTAGTCAAACCTTTTGATAATGATCATTTGGTAAGTACCGTGCAAGAGATTATCAGCTATGGATAATTACTAGCCTCCTTTGTCAATTCTATTGCTCCACAGAATACCATATTATATTTTGTATTCCTGATAATAATCAAAGGAATGCAAAATAATATTTTTATTTAAAAAATAAAATATAAACATGTAGATATTTACATAAATTAATTGTATCTTCGCCCTACAATAGACTTGTTGCGGTGGTAGCGGCCAAGTCATGAAATTAGAGATTTTTGGGCTGATTAAGGCTCATTTTTGAGTTCGTAGCAGCGCTACGGACGAGAAAATAGCCGAAAAGCAGCACGAAAGGATCACTTTCTGGCCGGATGGTCTCCCAACGCAACAAGTCCAATATTAAAATGATACGATGGAAGTTTACACGTCTATTTACCAATCTAGCATGAATGACCCAGAAGCATTCTGGGAGGAACAAGCAAAAAAAATTCATTGGTATGATGCTCCATTCAATATGCTTAGTCGTGACGAGCACGGGTTAAATCGTTGGTACGCTGGTGGCAAAATGAATACCTGCTACCTAGCACTCGACAAGCATATCGAAGATGGCCGCGGAGATCAGCCTGCTTTGATATGGGACTCGCCCGTTACCCAGTCCATTACTCAATATACTTATCATCAACTCCGCGATGCAGTAGCCCTATTTGCAGGGGTACTCAAAAACCTAGGGGTTTCTCACGGTGACCGAGTCATCGCGTATATGCCAATGACACCCGAAGTAGTCATTGCAATGCTCGCATGCGCCCGCCTCGGTGCTGTACACTCGGTGGTTTTCGGTGGTTTTGCAGCCCACGAACTAGCACTACGTATTGATGATGCCCGACCAAAAGTACTGCTGACTGCCAGTGCAGGGATTGAAATAGATCGAATTGTTTCTTATCGCCCCATTATTGAGCAGGCACTACATGAAGCCCAGCACAAAATAAAACACAAGGTGATGCTGCAACGCCCAGTAAAACAGGAAGACCTACAAAATAGCGATTTTTTGGATTGGCACGACCTACTCAAAACCGCGCAACCAGCCGATTGTGTCCCCGTTGATGCTATTGATCCACTCTATATTCTTTATACCAGCGGTACCACTGGTAAACCAAAAGGGATCGTAAGGGATAATGGCGGCCACGCTGTTGCTATGCGCTATTCCATGGAGTATGTATATGGTATCAAACCCGGCGATACGTTCTGGGCAGCCAGCGATGTGGGTTGGGTAGTAGGTCATTCTTTTATTGTTTATGCACCGCTTATTACAGGCTGTACTACCATTTTATACGAGGGCAAACCCATAAGAACGCCCGATGCAGGTGCTTTTTGGCGCGTTATTGCTCAACATAATGTAAAAGTACTTTTTACTGCACCTACTGGGTTTCGTGCCATCCGAAAAGAAGACCCCGAGGGTTTGCTAAAACAGAAATATGATATTTCTTGCCTGAAATACCTATTCCTAGCAGGTGAACGGTGCGATGCTGCCACCCTGAAATGGGCGCAGGATTTGTTAAGTATCCCAGTAATCGACCACTGGTGGCAAACTGAATCAGGATGGCCTATGTTAGCAAACCCGGTAGGTGTGGAACTCCTTCCAGTAAAACCAGGCTCGTCCGCACTGCCAGTGCCGGGTTTTAATATCCAAATATTGTCGCACGATGCCACGCCACTCCCAGTAGGTGAGGAAGGTGCTGTTTGTATCAAACTCCCCCTTCCTCCCGGTTGTCTGCCAACACTTTGGAAAGCCCCCGACCGCTTTGTGCAAAGCTACCTCAGTGAATATCCAGGGTATTATTTTACAGGCGATGGCGGCTACAAAGATCAGGATGGATATTTCTATATTACTGGCCGTATTGATGATGTAATTAATGTATCTGGACACCGATTGTCCACCGCCGATATGGAGGAAATTGTCGCAGCGCATCCTGCTATTGCCGAATGTGCAGTGGTAGGTGTTGCTGATGACCTCAAAGGACAGATTCCACTCGGATTTGTTGTACTCAAGGCCAACTTAAATATCGATCATGCGCAACTTGATGCAGAACTGGTTCAGATGGTACGCAACCAACTGGGTACGATCGCCTGCTTCCGAAACGCAGTTATTGTTGGCCGCTTGCCTAAAACCAGATCTGGGAAAATATTGCGGAAAATTATCAGGGCAATTGTGGATAACTTGCCTTATTCCGTTCCGTCCACCATCGAAGACCATACCGTATTAGATGAAATAAAAATATACGTTGACCAATTTAATACACAGCGTAATTAGGTTATCGCGTATTTAATACAAAAAAATTAAGTCTAGTTGAAATATTCGTTTTGATATTTGTTGGTTAACGGAGTGCGGAGTAATCTTGCACTCCTATTTGACTGAGAATATTTTAAAACATTGTATCCATTTGTAAAATTATAAAATATCATAAATCCATGACATCACAGATACGCACCTTCGAGGAATACCAACAGGTTTATCAGCACAGCATTACCGATCCCGAAGGATTTTGGGCGGAACAGGCCGCCACATTCCGCTGGAAAAAACAGTGGAACAAAGTGGTGAAATGGAATTTCAAATCTCCGGATGTAAAATGGTTTATCGGTGGTAAATTAAATATCACCGAAAATTGCCTCGACCGACACGTTGAAGCCACACCTAAAAAAACGGCCCTGATCTGGGAACCCAACGACCCTAACAGGAAACCTATTAAGTGGACGTATAAACAACTCTACCAAAACGTCTGTCAGTTTGCCAATGCCCTCAAAGATCAGGGCGTAAAAAAAGGTGATCGCATCTGTATTTATATGCCCATGACCCCCGAACTGACGGTGGCCGTACTCGCATGCGCGCGCTTAGGTGCAATTCATTCGGTGGTTTTTGCAGGATTCAGCGCCGTTGCCATTGCTGATCGGGTTAAAGATGCACAAGCCAATTATATCATCACCAGCGATTTTAATGCACGCGGTGCAAAGAATTTTCCGGTTAAACAGGTGGTAGATGAAGCACTTACGATGGGCTGCGACAGTATAGTCAAGGTAATTGTGCATAAAAATTCCGGCGAACCCGTCTCAATGAACGAAGGACGCGATATTTGGTGGTCTGATGCCATTGCTGGCCAACGCAAATCCTGCAAAGCCGTTGCCGTTGACAGCGAGCATCCTTTGTTCATTTTATATACATCTGGCTCAACAGGTAAACCCAAAGGTGTGGTGCATACACACGGCGGCTATATGGTTTATACCGAATATACCTTCCGCAATGTGTTCCAATACCAAGAGAACGATATTTACTGGTGTACCGCCGATATTGGCTGGATCACGGGCCATTCCTATATTATCTATGGCCCTTTATTGGCAGGTGCCACTACTTTGATGTTTGAAGGCGTACCAAATTACCCTAATGCTGGCCGTTTTTGGGATGTCATCAAACGCCATAAAGTAAATATTTTCTATACCGCACCTACGGCTATTCGCGCCCTGATGGCAGCGGGCGACGAATGGGTAAAAGGGCTTCGTATGCCTTCGCTCAAGGTGCTGGGTTCGGTAGGAGAACCAATCAATGATGAAGCGTGGAACTGGTATAATGAAAAAATTGGTCGCAAAAAATGCCCTATTGTAGATACTTGGTGGCAAACCGAAACGGGTGGCATCATGATTACGCCCATAGCGGGTATTACGCCACTCAAGCCCTGTTTTGCCACTTTGCCATTACCGGGCATTCAACCCTGCTTAGTAGATGCCAAAGGAAACGAAATTGAGGGCAATGATGTAGAAGGGATGCTTTGTATCAAATACCCTTGGCCTTCTATTATCCGCACTACTTATGGCGATCATGAGCGTTGCCGCCAAACTTATTTCGCCACGTTCAAAAACAAATACTTTACAGGCGATGGCGCACGCCGCGACCACGATGGCTACTACCGTATTATTGGTAGAGTGGATGATGTGATCAATGTTTCGGGCCACCGTATCGGTACAGCAGAAGTGGAAGATGCCATTAATAACCACGATAATATTGTGGAATCGGCGGTAGTGGGTTATCCGCACGATATAAAAGGGCAGGGTATTTACGCTTATGTCATTCCAAATCACGCCATCACTGATCTTGATGCCTTCCGCAAAGAAGTGGGTGCTATTGTGACAAAAGAAATCGGTGCTATTGCCCGCCCCGATAAAATACAGGTGGTGCCGGGACTGCCCAAGACCCGATCTGGTAAAATTATGCGCCGTATTCTCCGTAAAATTGCAGAGGGCGATGTGAGTAATTTGGGTGATATTTCTACGCTACTCAACCCCGAAGTGGTGGAGGAAATCAAGAAGGGGGCGGGGCTGTAGTTTGGTGTAAAGGAATTTATGGTGCTTTCTTTATTGTACTTTTTTTAGTTGGAGGAATAACGTTTTTTTCTATTGATGACGATAGGGAATAGCCTAGTTGATGTAATGATGATATTCTTTACAGCCTAGCCATTAAATGTATCTTTCCCCCAGTTCATAGGGTTATTAATTATGTATTGTTTAATCCTTTTATATTCAATATGATTTCTGATGATATGATCGTGGTAATTGGGTTGAAAAAAATGGTTGTTTCGGTTGTATTTTGGTGGTTGCGGCCGTAGACGCACGGCCGTGCGTCTCATTAATATAATCATCAATATAATCATCAATTTTGGAATTTACCGCAGATTTAAATCCTGCAATGAATGACGAAATTGATTTGGGTAAACGAATGGGCGGGTTGCGTTTTATTTGAATATTGGTGTCGGTATCGGTTGTGGTTTGTGGTGGCGTTTGTTGCGGTGTTTGTGGTGTTTGCGGCGGTATTTGTGGCGGTTGTTGCGGCGGTAGAGACGCACGGCCGTGCGTCTCTACGGTGGTAACATCATCAACCCGGGTAACATCGCCACCGTGGGAAATGTCGGTAACATCATCAACCCCAATAACATCCCCAATCCCGTCATTCCCCGTATAAATTTCCACAATGGCATGTAAATGATTGGGCATCAAAACGAATTCGTGCAATATCAATTCATTCCGTATTTCGAATGATTAGAACCATTCCTGTTCAACGATTTTGCCATAATCGGACAATACCATTTTGTATTTTGGGGGTTGCGGCGGTACCACGCCATCCATAATTTGAACAATTTCACCCAAATTACACACCCTGTTTTGTGTAACAATGGTCAAAAAATACAGGGCATTTGCGGAATAATCCCAATTGAGTTTTCGGTTCGATGGGATGCGGTATTTATTTTTGAATTTATCCATTCTATTTTATTTTTGAATTTATACGTATTGGTTGTTTTTAAATTCATATGTATTGGTTGTTGGCGGGGGGCGTTTTTTGTGTGTGGGTGCGCACGGGTGTGGATGTGCACGGGTGTGGATTTGCGCGGCGTAGAGACGCACGGCCGTGAGTCTCTACTACTTACGGCCGTGCGTATACATACGGCGTGCGCAATGCCCCCCAATGGTCCCATCAAAACGTCTATAATCCACAAAGGATGGTCATGAAGTACAGTAGCGAATTCAACAAAATGACCAAAAAACAAATCAATCAAGTGTTTGCAGGTCAAAAACCAACATTTTTTAAAGGCAAACTAATGGTTTTCTTACCAATTGTCGGCGTGACCGAAAAAAGTCACGCCGACAAAATCCAATTTAGATCTATACCACAGAAGATTTGTCGCATATCTGGTCACAGTACTTCTTTATAGAAATTTGATGACCTCAAATAAAATTCGACACCACCAATTAAAAAAAAACACCCCTACCCAAATTCCCAAAATCCACAGTATATTTGCCACCAAACGCACACACCCCGCGCCTATGCCACACACCACTACACCGCATATAATACCCATTGCACTGCCCACGCCGCACCGCTTATTGCACGTGCCGGGCGGTACCTTCACCATGGGTAACGACGATACCCGAGGCGATGCCGTATTCGACGGCAAACCCGCCCACGAAGTAACCCTAAGCGATTTTTTTATCGGCGAAATGGCCGTCACCCAAGACCTGTGGCAAGTCATTATGGGCGATAACCCATCCTACGATAAAGGAGAACGCCACCCCGTAGAGCAAGTATCGTGGTTTGATGCAGCAGTGTTTTGCAACCGATTAAGCATAGAAACAGGACTAAAACCCGCATATTACACCCCCGAAGGCAAAGTATATGGCCAAGATACCAAAGGGCAATGGCAATTACCCAATGACGGCGATGTGCAGTACGATCCAAATGCCTCCGGTTACCGCTTACCCACCGAAGCCGAATGGGAATACGCCGCAAAAGGCGGACTCGATCATAAGTACAGCGGTGTATATGCCGGCAGCGATATGCTGGAACAAGTAGGTTGGTACGATGGTAATAGCGATGGCCATACCCACGAAGTAGGGCTACTACTCCCCAATGCCTTGGGTCTGTACGATATGAGCGGCAATATATGGGAGTGGTGCAATGATTGGTATGGAGCATATAAAAGAGGGGCACAAAAAAATCCAACAGGTGCAAAAACAGGCAGGGACCGCGTCCTGCGCGGCGGCGGTTACTTCCACAGGTCGCCGTACTGCCTCGCTGCGTACCGCGACCGCTACTGGCCGGTCACCCGCCACAATTTTTTCGGCTTCCGCCTCGTCCTCCAATCAGTTGATTAGCCTATTCCGGCCATCCCGTGAGTACAGGAGCGGAATACCACGACTGCAAGCAAGAGAAGGAGGGACGACCGAACGGCGCAGTAGTCGGTGGTATGGAGCGGGTATGGGGGCTGTCGCCCCAAATTTTTTTTTAAAAAAGTTATAAAAAACTAAACATGACCAGCCAACTCGAAAAAATATTAGGCTTCCCCATAACCCCGACACCTTTCCAGCACGGTGACCCAGCGCGGAATGTAATGCCATGCCTCCAAGCGTCCAAGGCGAAAGAACACACTTGGCAAGCCCTCTATGCCCTTGACCAACAAGGATACCTCATCGGCTTAAACTTAGCAGGCCGACAACTCACCGATACACAATGGACTGCTGTAGCCGAAACCATTGACTGCTCCCGCCTGCAAGCCCTCAACCTGCGCAATAACCAACTGCGCACTGTAACAGGTATAGATAAAATGAGCGCGCTGCGGTACTTGGATTTGACAGACAACCAACTGGAACAGTTTGTGCCACCGCCGAATGCTGAGGCATTGGAACATATTTTTCTAGGCGGGAATAAAGGGCTTGCATCGCCACCGCTGGAAGTGGTAGCCAAAGGCCGATACGCCATACACAGTTATTTGCAAGCCTTGGAGGTGGGCGGTAGTACGCAATTGTTTGAAGCCAAAGTACTGATATTGGGTGCAGGAGGCGTGGGCAAAACCACCCTACGCCGCAAACTCTTACAAGGTATTGAGGCTAAGATGCCCACCGAAGAAGAAAGTACACACGGCATAGAAGTGGAAGATATGGTGTTCGATTGCCTTGAAACGGATCATTTTGTGGCACATATCTGGGATTTTGGGGGACAGGCGATCTACCAGGCCACCCACCGTTTTTTCCTCACCAAACGCTCTTTGTACATCGTAGTGGCCGATGAACGCAAGGAAGACAATAATTTCAACTATTGGCTACAAATTATCGAATTATTGGGCAGCGGCAGTCCGGTGATCATTGTCCAAAACGAAAAAGGAGGTCGCCGCTCCGATATAGGTATCAACGAAATAAAGCAATATTTTCCCAATGTCATCAAACACCATAGCCTCAACCTGTCAAATGATGCGCAGGGATTGAAGGCACTACGGGAAGATATAGAAGCCGAATTGCGCCGTTTGGAGCATGTGGGTTTCGATTGGCCAAAGCCTTGGGCCGATATCAGGGCGGCATTGGGGCAATTGCAAAAACGTGATAAAAAGCAAACCATTTCGCTGAATACCTACCTGGAAATAGGTGAAAAACACGGGCAAAATGAAGTAGAAGCCCTGCGAATCAGCGATTTTTTGCACGATTTAGGTGCAGTGCTACATTTTCAGGACGATCCTATTTTGAAACGTATCGTAATCCTCGACAACGATTGGGCCGTATCGGGGGTATATCAGGTGGTGGACCACCGCGGCATCCAAGAGAAAGCAGGTTATTTTTCTTTGCAAGACGCGACCAATATTTGGTCGGACAAATCATTGGACAAATACAATGCGCAATTTGCCAAAATGGTACCAGAGTTTATCCAACTCATGCTCAAATTTGAGATTTGCTACCGCTTACCCGATACTGTATCTCAACATGAAGCCTACCTCGCGCCCGAACTTCGCCCGGTGGATGTACCCGAGGGTGTTCAATCGCCCGATACGGCGCAACTGTTACAAATTCGCTACCAATATACTTTTATGCCCAAGGGTATTATGAGTCGGCTTATTGTGCGTTTGCACCGTTATATACAAGATTACAAGGTGGACACTTGGCGATCGGGTGCGGTATTCCGGCGCGAAGGCGCGCTGCTGCGCGTGGAGGAATCTATCGTGGGCAGTAGGTTGTCGTTGCGGGCATCGGGTGCGCAGGCGAAGGCATTGGTCACAATTGTTTCCGACGAAATAGACCATTTGAATGCCGCTTACGAAAAACTAAAAGTAGATAAATTGGTACCTTGCAATTGTGCAGAATGCAAAAAAAGACCATTACAAACACCACCCGCTGATCCCAATTTTTATGAGTACGAGGATTTGATGCGCCGCAAAAATGTGGGCAAGGCCACCATTGAATGCAAGTACAGTTACGACAACGTAAATGTGCTACAACTCATTGATAGTGTATTTGTTACTACGTTTTTTAATCCCAAATCACTCCGGGTTTTTACCTCGTACTCCAAAGCCGATATCGAACACCGAAATACGTTAAACAAGCACCTTTCGCAACTCCTCCGCGATGGCAAAATCACCACTTGGGACGATAGTGAACTACTCCCAGGCGACGAGTGGGACAAGCGTATCCGGCACGAATTGGCTACGGCTGATGTGGTGCTGTTGCTCGTCAGTTCCGATTATTTGGCCACAGAATATGTATGGAAGGAGATCGCCATTGCGCTAGAGCGACACGAACAGGGCAAAGCAGTGGTGATACCGATCATCGTACGCCCCTGCGCTTGGACGGATGCGCCATTTGCGCGATTCAACGCCTTACCGGAAAAAGGGAAACCGATCACCAAATGGGACAACCCCGACGAGGCTTGGACAACTGTGGTGGAACAGATACAACTATTCGCTAAAAAACTAACTTATTAAATCTTTATGACCTCATTTGAATACGCTTGTTTTATTAGTTATCGTAATAGCAGAAAAAGGGAAGATGGGCTACTGAGTGTATTTGCGAAACAATTGAGTGATGCCTTAGAGCGTACTTTGGATACGCATTTGTACGAGGATATTGCTCGACAAGACAATGATTACATGGTTTTTTTGGATGATAATATCATTGAAACTGGTGATTTTATGGCCAAAACCATGGGCGATGCGCTGTGCAAAAGCATTTGTAGCATTGTACTATTTACCCGAAATTATTTAGGCGGCTCCTTTTGGTGCGCGAGTGAATTGCATGGTATGCTGAAAGTGGAACGGCATCGGTTAGATACGATGCAGGTCAAACCTGCGGAAATGGGATTTATCTTGCCGATCTTATTTAAAAGAGATATTAAGGATATGCCCAAAGCATTGCGCCAAAGAGCATTTGAAAAAGACTTTACCAAATTCACGCTCGCAGTAAAGGATATCACCGAGCATGAAGAGTTTGTTGAGATCATTGAAGCGTTAGCAGAAAAAATTGCAGCCATTCAGGCTGCTATTCTCGAAAAAAATACCGATATTTGCGGCCATTGTATGGATTTTTCTCTTCACGACGTAGAAACAGACGAGGGAAGATCTGAAATAATTCAATTTGTGGCGGATCTCAGAAGAGATCAATACACCCCCGAGCAACCATTTTCATAATCTTCAATGGGCGAAATTATTACATTTTACTCGTACAAGGGCGGTACCGGGCGTACCATGGCCTTGGCAAACACAGCGGTTTTGGCGGCGCGTGAAACTAGAGGGCGTGTATTGATGATTGATTGGGACTTGGAAGCACCCGGATTGCACCGTTATTTTCAACCTTATACCGGAGAAACAAAGGAAGCCAAAGGGCTTTTTGATTTTGTGGCCAAAGCACAAAAAAAACTGCCCAAAATGCCCTATGGCATGGAAGATCATGCCTTACTTGCCAAATACTTTGCTGAACTCGAATCTTATCTGATCCCCGTTCCGCTGCCCCAAAATAATTCGCAACTATTTTTGCTAAAAGCAGGACTTTTCGGCGACGATTATCCCAAAAATATCAATAATTTTGATTGGGCGGCATTTTTCAAACGTATTCCTAGTTTTTTTCCGCTGTTTGCGGAATACTTATCCAACCATTTTGATTATGTACTCATTGATTCCCGCACAGGCCATACCGATGTAGGCGGCATTTGTACCATGTCGATGCCCGAAAAACTGGTGATGGTATTTACGCCCAATGATCAAAGCATAGATGGTGCGCTGGAATTGGCCAAGAAATCTACTGATTACAGGATTAAATCGGATGATTACCGCCCTTTGATGATCTATCCATTGCCGTCAAGGGTGGATTTAGATGCCAGTCAACTCGCTACGGAATGGCGAAATAATTACGAAAAACAATGGGAGGATACGTTTAAAACGGTTTATGGATTACCTTCTACGATCAGTTTAAAGAAATATTTTGATAGTACAAGAATCCGTCACGATGCCATTTACGCTTATGGAGAACGATTGGCGGTAGTCGAAAATAATACCATTGAAATTGCCCAAAATTTTCGCTCTTTTTCTACTCAGTTGCTCAATGTACGAAAAATATGGGAAAACCAACCCTTTGCTAATATTGTAAAACCGTATGAATTATCCTATGTTTTTACCAACGATGATAGACCACACGTAGAAATATTTACAAAAAGCCTCCACGCGCTGCGTAATCAAAATGTATTGAATTGGAGCGAAAGTCAACTCAAACCAGTAGAAGATTGGGATGACACGCTAAAGCGGAAATTGGCTTCTGGGATTAGTGATTTGACCGTTGTTTTTTTATCCAAAGCACTCTACCAAAATAATAAATGGCCTTCCATTATCAAAGAGTTGGCACACCAATATAACAAATCAGGGAAAGGTAAAATTGTCCCTATTTTATTAGAAAACCTAAATTACAACGGATTATTTGGCGGTACGACCATGCTTCCCGGACGTAATAAATCGCTCGATAGTTGGTCGGATCCTGATGACGCATGGTTGCAAGTGACGGAGCAATTTAAGCGGGAAGTAGTTAAATTAAACGAAAAAATACAACAAAATGGCAAGTAAGGTCACTGCTCCACCGCAAAGTAATACGCCGGAAGCAGCGCTCTCCCTTATAGCAGAGAACAAAGCCACGCACGCACGGGGCGAAGATGCTCGGTTTTTGAACTTGAGTGGCTTGGGCTTGACACAAGTACCCGAGGAATTGGAGGAGTTGGTTTGGGTGGAGGAGTTGGCTATTACTCCTGGGGCGTTTGAAAGGCATGAAAATGGAATTAAGTGGTATATTACTCGCAAGAAAAGTAAATTATTATTAACAGAGAGTCTATTAAAGTTATCTAATTTGAAGCGATTATGGCTTGTTCATAATCAAATTTTTAACATAGAAGTTTTATCTGCTTGTAAACAACTTGAAACTCTTGACGTTAGTTTTGCAAGTATTCAATCTCTTGAATTTGTCAAAGGGATGAAAAGTTTAAAAAATTTAAATTTTGATTCAACATCCGTTTCAGACCTTTCCCCTTTGAGTAGCCAATATAATCTTTCTAGTATTGGGTTATCCGATACAAAAGTTACTGATCTTTCACCGATAAGTAACCTAGAAAACTTGGTATCATTGATAATTGATAATACTCAGATTGAAGATTTAACACCTATTGCCAAACTTGAAGACTTAATTTACTTATCACTACTTAGGACTAAAGTTAAAGATTTATCATCCATAAAAGATTTATCCCATCTAGTAAATTTAAATATTCTACGTACTGAAATAAACGATATATCCACGCTTTCCAACTTTAATAATTTAGAAGAAGTAAATTTATCTTATACTAAAGTTAGCGATTTAAGCCCGGTATCAAGATTAAATAAAATTAAAATTTTTGATTGTTCCAATACTCTGGTTAGTGATTTGTCTCCTATCTTGAATTGGATCAAAAAGGGGATACCCGTTTTTTGGGGGAATTCCTACATATATACAGATGAGGGGCACACAGAGGGCATTTTTATTGAGAACTGTCCACTTATCCACCCTCCAGTAGAAATAGCCAAACAAGGCAAGGAGGCAATTCTCAATTATTTTGAAGAACGAGCACTCGCGGAAAACACACGTCCTTTATTGGAGTCTAAATTGCTATTACTTGGCGAACCGGGTGCTGGGAAAACGACGCTAGCGCGTAAAATGATTGATATTACAACGGCTTTACCCGGTAAAGAAGAAAGTACCCGTGGTATTTTTGTAGAACCATTGATGGAAGGGGCCGGCGATACCGCTTTTAAAATAAACCTATGGGACTTTGGTGGGCAACATATTTACCAAGGGACGCATCGTTTTTTTCTTACAAAACG
The DNA here is from genome assembly GCA_043764095.1 of Chitinophagales bacterium. GTDB lineage: Bacteria > Bacteroidota > Bacteroidia > Chitinophagales > Saprospiraceae > M3007. Next base: position 56,256 of record JAYUKX010000056.1, on the reverse strand, counting down.
CTCACTTTGGGTGGTCATAGCCGATAATCGCCGTCAAGACACCGATTTTAGTTATTGGCTACAAATGGCCGAGATTTATGGGGAAGGAAGTCCATTGTATGTAGTAGTGAACCAAAGTGATGACCGCCCTCCATATCCTAATTTGGGAGGAATGAAAGAACGCTTTGATTTTTTGAAAGATTTATTAGCGGCCAATCTGGATACCAATGATGACGCACACCCAGCTGACAGAGATCCAGTTCGAATCAAAAAGAATACAGAAGATACCCAAAAAGTTATTCAGGTACTCAAAAATAGGATTCAAGAATTACCCCATGTACGCTCCGAATGGCCACTGACTTGGTATAATATTCGGCAAGAATTGGAACGTATTGAGCAAGAGGAACAATTGGATTATATTTCCTTAGAACGGTATTTTCAAATATGTACTGATCATTCAATGGTGGAACGAGAACGGCAGTTATTCCTTGCTGCTTACCTCCACGATCTAGGAGCAATACTACATTTCAATGAAGACGCAGCATTACGCGAAACCGTGATTTTGAACATGAAATGGGCAACGGATGGGGTCTTTATGGCTTATGATAGCCCAACAGTTTATGGTGGAGATCGACCTGGTATTTTTCAAAAAAGTGAAATTGCCAATATTTGGACAGAGGTGCGTTACCGCGATAAGCAAGAGCAATTACTAGCTTTGATGTTGCGCTTTAAACTTTGCTATCGAGTAGGTAACAATAGTAATGGAGCGCACTCGGCACATGATACCTATGTAATGCCTGAGTTATTGCCTTATGCACAACCAGATTACAAAACCCATATTCCGGCCTTGAATCGTCCTTTGTTGGAGCAAGCACCTGCTGTTCGGTACTCTTATGATTTTATGCCTAAAGGTTTATTTACGCAATTTGCAGTCCAAATACATCGGCTTATCGCTTGGGGGCAGCAATTTATCTGGCGCGAAGGCGTGGTACTCCAAGTGGGCGATTCTTATGCATTGGTTACAGAAACGTATGGTAATAGAGAGATTGTGATCCGCGCTACGGGGTTGCGTCGAAAAGAATTAATGACGATTGCGACACACCAATTGGATGAAATACATGCTGCTTTTACCAAATTAAGGTATAGGAAATTGGTGCCGTGCGATTGTTCAGTCTGCAAAAAACGACCTGATCCACATTATTACGACCATAAAAACCTTATAGAACGCTTAGAAAAAGGTAAAAAAACGGTGGAATGTGCAAATAGTTATGAAGATGTGTCCGTTAAAAGGCTATTGGATGAAGTTTTCGTCGATACCGAAAAACCCAAAGCATTGGAGGAAAGAATGGTACTGGCCAATAGCGACGACGGTTCTGGTATGAAACCGGTGCGTATGTTTATATCGTATTCCAGTCGTGATAAAGAGTGGTTGAATAAATTTAAAAAACACCTTACACCGTTGCTTCGCGCAAAGAGAGTTGAGGTATGGTATGATGAAATGCTAGAGGCCGGGAGTATTTGGGATCAAGAAATAAAAAACAATTTGGCAATAGCCGATATTATTTTATTTTTAGTAAGCAATGACTCTTTAAGTTCAGAGTATATTTGGGATGTTGAAGTTAAAACGGCACTTGAACTACAAAAAAGTAATCAATCTATAGTAGTACCCATTATTTTGCGCCCTTGTATGTGGCAAGATACACCACTTGCAGATTTTAATGCTTTACCATCTCATGGTAAACCGATATCGGATTATGTCTCAGAAGATGATGCCTTTGTAGAGGTTGTCAGGGCAATAAAGCAACTCATTGATTCAAAACAAAAATAAATAGACCATGCAATTTGAACACGCCTGTTTTATTAGTTATCGTAATGGAGATCGGTCAGATAGAGGTAGAGATGCCCGAAGGCAGGATATTGAGGATACAATTAATGCTTTTGCACGTGATTTAAAGAATGAACTTCACCGCGAATTACAAAGAGCAGGTGTTAATTATGATAAATCAATCGTTTTTTTAGATCAAGATTTAGAAGAAGGGACAACGCTTTTGTCTACTTTTGCTTCCGCTGTTTGTAAAAGTGTCTGCATGGTTGTCGTTTTTACGCCCCATTATCTTAACAAGGATAAACTTTATTGTGCTTCTGAGTTGGAAGGTATGTTTAGGCGGTTACAAGAGCGGTGTGTTAAGTTAGGATTTGATGAAACACATAAGCATGAATGGGTATTTACAGTTGTTTTAAACGAACCTGATCGAGTACCGGATATTCTACTTGACAACATTCGTTTTGACTTCACTACTTATTCCCACTCCTCTATACCATTGCGAGACCACGAGGGATTGCATAGTAAGGTTCAAACATTGGCACGTAAAATTGCGTATCATTGGGAATGTTTAGATCAAGAAAATACATTGCTTACAGAAGATTGTGAAAATTTTGCACTGCGAAACCCCGATGATGACCAAGATAAAATATTACTACAAGAATATGTTAGTAATCATGTAAAACCTATAAAGCGTAAATTTCCATTTCGTGATTAAAAGCAATAAGTTAGGTAAAGTTATCACATTTTACTCCTATAAAGGGGGTGTTGGCCGTACTATGTCGTTGGTCAACATAGGTGTTCTTTTAGCACAAAAAGGCCATAATGTACTTATGATCGATTGGGATTTAGAGGCACCAGGGCTAGAAACATATATTGAGCCATATCTCACCAATTCGGCTAAAAACAAAGCAGGTTTGATTGAGTTTCTGATAGAATCGAGTAACCAATTACCCGACATGAAGGCTGATGAAGAAGATGAGGATGCTCTTAATATCGCATTTAATAAGATAGATGCTTCCATAATTCCTATAGAAAAAAATAAAAATTGGGGCGGAGCACTTTCTTTTTTACGAGCGGGTAATGTAGAGGATAGGTCTTATGCTAAAAATATAATGACATTTAAATGGGAGCAGTTTTTTACTGGAATTCCCAATTTTTTCTCCCGTTTTTCGTATTATTTAAAAGAAAAATACGATTACATACTTATCGATTCTCGCACAGGACATACTGATGCTGGTGGTGTATGTACAATGCTTATGCCGGATGCCTTGGTTTTGGCTTTTATACCCAATAGCCAAAATTTGGAGGGTGTTTTGAATATGGTTGAAATTGCGACCGATTATCGGAAAAATTCAGGAGACCTTCGCCCGCTAAGGATTTTTCCAATGGCATCTCGAATAGAGATGCAGGAGAAAAAAGAACGTGAATACTGGGCTAGAAAATATACGCAATCTTTTGAAGAGGTTTTTCAAAAGGTGTACGACCTTTCAGAACTAACTTTATCTAATTATTTTCAGACACCCATCCAGCAAAGTACTTATTATGCCTTTGGTGAGAAAATTGCAGTACTAGATGAAACGATTACAAATAGTCTGTCACTGACTCAATCTTACAATTCTTTTGTAGAGCGTTTATTAAGTGACGAGCCTATTTGGGAATATAAAACGAGCAGGATACCAACCCATAATCCTAAATATGCTGTCAATGTCGTGCAGATATATGCAGTCGCTGATACACCTTTGGAAGATGAGTTTGATAAACATATTAAGCCACTAAAATCAAAAGTTAAATGGAAGGATATTGCGTTATCAACTTATACCACTGAAAATGATTTACGCACGATAAGAATTAGTTTGGAAAGTGCTGATCTTATTATACTTATGATAAGTTCAGACTACCTATCACTAGATATTGCCCCACTTATTCAAGAAATTGTAATTAAGCAAAATACATCTCATAATTTTGCAATTATTTTGAGGCCATGTTTATGGGATTTTACTTTAAGTCGCTATTCATTTCGTATCCTTCCAGAAGATGAAATCCCCGTTATTAATCACAATAATAATGATGCAGTTTTTAATAAAATAGCTGTAGAGATAAATTCAAATATAGATTCAATCATTAAAACAAAACAACAAAATGGCAAATAAATCAACAGACAACCACGATAATCTACACAAAGAACTCGACCTGATCCAGGATATTGTGAAGCGCATGGCGCAAAATTCATTTCAGGTAAAAGCATGGCTTATTGGTATCCTTTCTGCTTTGGTGGTATTGGAAAGCAAAGCTCTTTTTGCACAAGCCAGTACCGATCATACTTTTTCTATGCAAATGAACCTGTTTTTATTGCTACCTATTTTCTGTTTTTGGTATTTAGATGCGTTTTTTCTAAGTACCGAACGGCTTTATCGCGAATTGTACAAATGGGTAGTCAAACATCGCCCATATACCGACGCTTACCAATATGATCTCAATACGTTCAAGCGCACAGTGGATGGTAAAGAGGAAAATTTGATGAAAGGAGGCAATACAGTTTGGGATATGATGCGCTCTAAAACGCTATTTCCTTTTTATCTAGTTCCATTAGCATTTGTTTTAGGCGTGTTATTTTATAATTATTTTAGGGCTTGAGTAAGTGTCCTAAACAATAAAACGTCCCTTTTGTAGGCGCGACTACCCCCAGCCCCTACAATTAGACACCCGTTCTAAGATTGAGCCATTTCAAAAAAATGACCCAAAAAACAACTCAAACAAGCGTTTTTAGATCAAAAACAGGCGTTTAATAAATGCACACTCGTGATTTTGCACCAATTGTCGGCGTGAACAAAAAAGTCACGCCGACAAAAAAAATCCCGCCCAGCCCAAAAAGCCAAACGGGATTTAATATTTCAATAAAATTGATCAAATATAACCAACCCTATTTTTCATAATTACTCTGGAAAAACGTACGATATCCTTCCAAAGTTTTGTTTTTGAGTACCCTTCTATAATTCTCCTGTGTTACGACAAAAAACTCCTTTTCGTAACTAATTTTGTTGCTTTCGCCTAAGAAATCCTTTTTGTTTTTCACTTCATTAAGGTATTTCATAGCCTTTACCTTATTATCAAATTTGCGGAGAACAATAATCGGCTGATCTTGCGAAGTACCTAGATAAATATTAGAAAGGCGCAATTGCTCGTTTTTGTGGTTTTCGCGGTTATAATCGGAAATCGAGTTTTTTACACTTTCTAATTTGATATCCGTACCTGTCAGCACCACCATAAAATAGTGGAGTTTATCGTCTTCAGGTACAAATGCCTCGTCGAGATCTGCTTTTTTGGCTTCGCCATTGCCTTCAAAACCTTTACACGCTAAAAGGCGTGCTATTTCTTTGGCACGAGTTGACTCGGGGCTATCCGGGAAACGCGCAATGACCTCCGCTAGGGCTTTACAATATGCTTCATTGCCTTGCAAGTTACCGACACATAACGCACTCAGCAAAGCAAATTTGGCGGTGAAAATATTGGTAGAACCATATTTTTTGGGTGCTTCTTCACAGCGTTCCAATGCCGTTTTGTAGTCACCTTTACGGAATGTATTATACGTTTGTTCGTAATAAGTATTGAGTTCGCGTTCTTTTTCTTTGCTCGCATTGGCAAAATTAGGATCGGTAATGGACTTGGTATAAGGGCTATTGGGGTATTTTTCCACCAATTTATCCAAATAATACTGCGCTCGTGTTGGGTTGCGCAGATCGTTGAATGCCAAGAAACAATAATACCAAGTTTCTTTATCGAAACGAGCCGTATCGGGGTATCGCGCTTGCATATCCTCCAATGTGCCCGAACAACGGATATTATTGTCCAATTTATCGCGGAACAGCGTACCTAATTTGAACATCGCCTCGTAGGTGGCGAGGTGTATCACCGAAAGTTCGGCTTGGCTGCGCGGTAAATCTTTGAAAATATCGGCGAGCGCATCTTCTTCTATTTTTTGGGCTTTGGCTGGGTCATCGGCGGCATTGGCATTACCGGGATCTTCATTGACACCACCTGTCAACCTTTGGCTTCGCCGCCAATTGTCTTCCAGTTTGCGGTCGCCCCAGTTGCGTTCAAAATCGCGTTTGCCTTTTTTGATCGCCGCATCGCTATAGAAATAGAAGGTAGATGCTTTTGAGCCTGCATTGGCTGCAGGAGGAGGAGCACTTTTGCCCTTATCTTTATTGGTATCTTTATTGGCCTGATCAGCAGCCGCTTGTTTGGCCGCCGCAGCATCGCGGTCTTTTTTGATGCGCTTAGCGAGGTCATTTCGCTCTGCTTCGGTCATATTAAACACCCGCACGATGCTATCGTTGTTTTCGATCGTTGTGATCAAACGGGCAATTTCAGTCAAGTTTTTCGAACTCGTATTGGCGCGTGCAAAACGCTCATCCGTAGTAGGCAATACCGAAATAGTACTGTCGTAATAGGCTTTGGCCAGTACGAAATCTTCTGTTTCGTAGTAAAGATCGGCAAGACGGAGGTAACTTTCGGCACGTTGTGCGGTGTTGCTCGAAGAGGCCGCCAATGATTTTGCAAAATAGCCAATCGCTTCTTTTTTCTTTTTATCGGCCAACGCCAACTCACCCAATGTGAAATAAATTTGGTCGCGGTACTCCTTGTTTTTACCTTCTTTGAGCATGCGATCCAAACGATTTTGCGCGTCGGCATTCGTGATAGTTCCAGCGTACCAGCCATCCAAAATTTGGTGGAGGCGCGCATTAAACTCAAGCGCATATTCGGGTTTGCTTTTCAATACCGTTTCTAAAGCATTGTAGGCTTGCTCGGTTTCGCCTGCCATTTCAAAAAGTTGTGCCTGAATAAAAGCCATGCGAGCACGTTCCTTCTTTTTACGGGCATATTTAATGGCTTTTGATAAGGCTACACCTGCTTTATCATAAAATTTTTGTTCGATCCAAAGGTGTGCTTCTGCTTTAGACAAATCGTCGCGCAGGTTTTTAGGCAAAAACGGATCTTCGTTGAGTTCGCGGAAAATCAATTCGGCTTCCTCGTATTTTTCGCGCTCAATGAGGGTACGGCCATACCAAATCATGGCTGCAGGGTAAGCGGCATCTCGGCGGTCGCGTTTGTAGGGGTTTTTACCCGTCACTTCTAATTTAACCTCCTCATCTTCGTCCTTTTTCTTCGAATCATCTTTCTTTGTATCGGCAACAGGGGCATCCGTCTTCTTATCTTTAGCAGACGTAGTTTTTTTGTCTTTAGCACTTGATTTGCCTTTTTTGCTACTCTTCTTCTTTTTTGCCGCTTTTTTCTTTTTTGCTGCTTTTTTCTTTTTTACTGCTTTTTTCTTTTTTGCACTACTCTTTTTTGCCGATGTCTTCTTCTTACTCGATGTTTTTTTCAATTTCGTTTTCGCCGTTTTATTCGGATTATACTCCTCCTTGATAAAAGAAAGCGTGGTTTCGGCGGTTTCAAAATCTTGTTTATAGTATTGGGATTGTGCGAGTAGCAAATAGCAATCGTCGGTCCAAGCACCAGCAGTATGCAGACCAATACCCATAGCGGCCTTTTTCTCCACGGCTTCAAAATCTTTTTTGGCGGCAGCGGTTTCTCCGGCGGTTTCTGGGTAAAGCGGCAATAATTTATTATAATTATCTTTATAACCTTTGGTCATTTCGGCTTCTTTCAGGCGCAAAGCTTCGTTGGCATTGAACCAATAGTTATAATGCGAGGTAAGGCTATGGTACCCCCTTTTAAATCTACTAATATCGCCTTTCTTTTTTGTCGTTACGCAACCAAGGATAAGTATTGTTGCGAGCAAGAACAAAATGCCAAATTTTTTCATATTCTTTCTAAGTATTCGATGATTCGAAATTGTATTGCCGATTTAAGTATTTAGATGGTGCAAAAAGCCGCCTTCGAGTTGCCTGTACATGTCCGAATTAACAAAAATCGCGCCGTTTTTTCGTGTTTTTTTTAGGTTTATACTTTGAAAAAATTAACATCTTGCTCTTGCTCTAGATTTTGATCGCTTTATCCAGCCCATCCTTCCCGATCCAAACTCCTATAATGAATTGCTTCTGCCAAATCCTCAATACGAATATCCTTGCTACCACCCAAGTCGGCAGCAGTACGCGCTACTTTGAGTATCCGGTCGTAGGCACGTGCGGAGAGTTGTAGTTTTTCCATCGCTGTTTTCAATAACGTGATACCTGCATCCGAAAGTTGGCAGACTTCGCGTACCATACGACTGGGCATGTGTGCGTTGCAATACACTTCTTTTATGTCCTTGAAACGTTCGTCCTGAACCTCGCGAGCGCGTAAGACGCGTTCCCGGATTTCGGTGCTGGTAATTTTGGGTCGTTCTTTACTGCTCAATTCGTCATAAGAAACAGGCGTTACCTCCACATGTAGGTCAATACGATCGAGCAATGGCCCCGATATTTTTGAAACATAACGCTTTACCACACCCGGGCCGCATACGCAATCTTTTTCGGGATGGTTATAGTACCCGCAAGGACACGGATTCATGGAAGCCACGAGCATAAAACTGGCGGGATAATCGACCGACACCTTAGCGCGACTAATGGTAACTCGGCGCTCTTCCATCGGCTGCCGCATCACTTCCAACGCCGAGCGTTTGAACTCAGGCAATTCGTCCAAAAACAAAACACCATTATGCGCCAAACTGATTTCACCGGGCATCGGATCGGAGCCGCCGCCCACCAATGCCACATCGCTGATCGTATGGTGCGGAGCACGAAATGGGCGGGTGGTAATCAATGCCGAATCGCGGGGTAAAACACCCGCAACGGAATGGATTTTGGTCGTGTTTAAGGCTTCTTTTAGCGTAAGTGGGGGCAAAATAGTAGGCAATCGGCGCGCCAACATCGTTTTTCCTGCGCCCGGAGGCCCAATTAATATCACATTGTGGCCGCCAGAAGCCGCCAATTCTAAGGCGCGTTTGATATTCTCCTGACCCCGCACATCGTTAAAATCGACATCGTAATTATCGAGATTGGCCGCAAATTCGTCGCGGGTATCCACGTTGGTCGGCAGAATACCACTGTCGCCAGCCAACACCGACAAGGCTTCGCTGAGCGTCTCTACGCCATACACATCGAGGTCGTTGACGATAGCCGCTTCCTTGGCGTTCATCTTGGGCAAGATAAATCCTTTGAATTTTTGTTTGCGCGCTTGGATCGCAATCGATAATGCGCCTTTAATGGGCCGCAAAGAGCCATCCAAAGACAATTCGCCCATGATAAAATATTGATCCAACCCATCGGCAGGAATAATATCCGAGGCGGCAAGAATACCGACGGCAATGGGTAGATCAAAAGAAGAGCCTTCTTTTCGGATATCGGCTGGCGCCAAGTTGATGATGGTTTTGAGGCGAGGCAAGTGCAAACGCGAATTTTTAAAAGCAGCTTCCATCCGCGAATAACCCTCGCGTACTGCGCTATCGGGAAGGCCAACGATAAAGAAACTGGGCTTGTCTTGCTGAGCGGCAGCTACAGGGCCACCGGTGTTCACCTCAATGGTGATGGTACGTGCATCCACCCCATGGACGGATCCCGCATACGTTTTTACGAGCATTGGATTGATATTAAACGACGGTAAAGAAATAAAGATTGAACGGTAGGTTCAATTCGGCTGCAAAGATGCAGGGTTTTAAGTCAATAATGCAAGGGGTAGATTAATTTTTTCGTTCCTACCGAAAAATATAAAACTTTTGATACCTTCGCACCGACCAACCGACAAACCATAATTTTGTAACGATTCAACTAACTTTTTATTTATGGTCAATTCATCACGTTTATTTACAGCAAGTTGCTTCGCCTTGGTAACTACTGCTTTTGCATTTGCGATCAGGGCTGGTATTCTTTCTGAATTATCTACTAAATTTAGCCTTACGGATACCCAATTGGGCTATATCAATCAAATGGCGATTTTAGGTTTCCCTATTGCCACTATTGTTGGCGGCTGGTTGTATAATGAGTTCGGCCCCAAACGGATGGTATGGGTGGCTTTTTCTGCCCATTTATTAGGTATTTTAATGACGATTTTTGCAGGAGGTTTTACATCATTGCTATTATCTAATTTCTTTATCGGATTTGGCAATGGTACCGTAGAAGCAGCGTGTAATCCTTTGATTTCCAATATGTATAAGAAAAACCAGACGACTATGTTGAACAAATTTCACGTTTGGTTTCCTGGTGGTATTTTCTTGGGAGCGTTATTGTCCCAGTTTTTGGGCGGACAAGGCTTAGGCTTGGGTTGGCAGGTACAAATTGGGGTTATGTTGATCCCTACGCTTATTTATGCTTATTTGTTCATGGGGCAATCTTTCCCCGATCGTGCCGATGCTGGACAGGCTTCATTGTTAGATAACTTGAAGGGCATGATGACACCTTTGTATATTTTTATGATTCTTTGTATGGTTTTGACGTCCAATACAGAGTTGAGTACACAACAATGGGTAGAGCGTTTATTAGGTAAGGCCGGCGCACAACCGATGTTGATATTGGCTTTGGTGACTGGCTTGATGGCTGTTGGTCGTTATTTTGCTGGGCCAGTTATTCACCGCCTCAATCCCGTTGGCGTTTTGTTGGCTTCGGCTGTGGTTGCGACTTTGGGTATTTATTCAATGAGCCATGCAACGGGTGGTATGACTTATGTATCTGCTGTCATTTTTGCTATAGGGGTGTGCTATTTTTGGCCTACCATGATTGGTTTTACGGCGGAATATATCCCTAAATCGGGTGCATTGGGTATGTCGCTTATGGGCGGCGCAGGTATGTTTGCTACGGCAATGTTGCAACCCATTGTAGGCGGTTGGTTGGACAAGTCAAAATTGGACAATGCGGCGGCAATGGGTTATAAATACGAGGGAGCTATGAGTTCGGAAGGACTTACGGCTTTTTTCAAATCTATTCCAGAAGAGTCAATGAAGCAATTGGAATTGATGGCCGGACAAGCGACATTATCCAATATCGTTATTTTCCCGATTATTTTGATTGTTGCGTTTACAGGACTTTGGTTTTGGATGAAAAGCCGCAACCATCAGCCTGTATAAGCAATAAAAAAAGGCTGATCGTGCAAACGATCAGCCTCAGATTATTCATCAAATTTTTATGTTGGTTAGGATTTGGAGCGTTGCATTTGTCCGGTAATAATCAAAATGCATCAGGTTTTCTAGCAAATTGCACCGCTTCCTAAGTCAGTATCTTTTCATCAAATAGATAACATACATTTGTGATAGTTTTCTCATAGTATGTTTTTTGTCCGGCCCGCTGCAATCAGTAGGCCGGATATTTTTTTGGGGGTAGGGGGTATGCTTTATACGCAGACTTTAGATTTGGTCACAAATGACCACGCATTATTATTATACGTCCTTGTTTTTCTTATCTTCGATAGTTTTCTGCTTCTTGGCCGCCGCTATCTGACCCTTAAAGTTGGTAGAGGAAACCACCTTTTGCCCTGATTCCTCCTCATAAGCAGTTAGGGCTTTCCCTGCCGCCCTGCCACCTTTTTGAGCAGCCTCCTTGTTTTCAATAAAACCTTGAGCGTCTTGATTAATAGCTTCTTGTCGAGTACTTTCCTCCCCCAACATGGTAAAAATTAATTCCAGCGGAGTCTGGTGGTCGCGCAGATTTTCACGGTTCAAACCTTTTACTTCTTTATATTCCGAAGGGGTCAAGCCAAAAGTGGCACGGCTGATTTCAGCAGTCAGGATAGAATATTCCAAACCGTCCTGTACTCCTCGCCCCTTCCATTCATCGGTTAATTTACCACGAACTGCAATGCTCTGAATGCGTACTTCAATCCATTTTTCATCATAGCCAAGATCACGATAGTATTGTCGTGCGCGTTCCGCGGCTAGTTCAGGGTTTTCGATCTCCAGCACACGCTCATGACCGACTTTTGCCAGCCAGAGTTTGAACGGCTCCGCTTTCGGCGACGGAATAGACTGGATAATACGAAACATCCCTTCCGTATTGGCAACCTCCGTTAAGCGGCTGCGCCCGTCCGCCGCTACCAGTTTCAACTGTTCGCAAAATGCGAACGGTTGATCGCTTTCTGTTGTTGATCGTTTTTTCATATCCGCCCAATAACGGTTTGCTTTGCTGCTTTCTGAAAGCACTTCCACTACGTCCACAACGGAAAACCACCACTCATCTTTATACCAAATGCGGCGGATTCCCTTTTCCTGAAACACAATGAGTTTACTTTGCTCTTTCATTTTTACCTTACAAAATTTTATTTATGTCTTTAAATATTTATTTGCTGCTTAGAAGTTTGTCTTATTCGCACTAAGCGCATCATTGAGGTCATTATATCCAATATATATTTTGAGAGGGTTCATTTTAATCATCACAAAATGACTACCCCAATTTTTCCTGCAACCGCTCCACAAACTGCCCCACATGATACCCATCCATCAAAGCATGATGGACATGAATAGAAACAGGCATGGTTTTGATGCCATTGTTCTCTGTCATTTTACCAAAAGAAATCTTTGGAATACAATCGTTGAACGAGAACGCCCGCGCGTGTGAGAGGCTGGTAAAATTGAGCCAAGGAATGGAAGAATAATGGATAATATGGTCGTTCGCCGCTGCGAGTTCAAGTCCAGTATTTTGTTGTACCCGTGCTATTTCCAGTTTGGCCGCGGCCTCAAAAACGGCATAATCGGGGTGAAAGCGCATATAAGAAAAACCAAAAGTGCCATCTGGCCGATTGATCGTAGGAGAGGCATCAATCGTGTTATGAATAACCACGTCTTCCCCTACTATTCGGTAACGGAATGGCTCGATCTCATTGGCCGCTGCCAAAGACTGATAGAGGTAATATAGAAAAAATGAATGACCGTCTTTTTTACATTTTTCATAAGCGGCTGTACAGTCAAGCGTAACTACAACACCAAAAAAAGGCTCTTCAAATTGTTTAAAAAAATGGAAGTGGTCTTTGCGCGCCCAAGTATTAATGTCTAATTTTTGCATCAGATTAAAGGTAGTTTAAAACGTCTCGAATGCCCATTACATGTCTAAAATTAGCATGTTCTACGTTGGCCTCTACATGTTCCATCGCCCAAGTGACATGATAAGGTACGTGTATGCCGTGGCCGCCCAATTCCAGCACGGGCAGTATATCGGACTTGAGCGAATTACCAATCATCGTAAACTCGGCAGGCACTACATCGAGGTGGCGGATCAATTTGGTATAAGTGGGCATGTCTTTTTCCGACATGATTTCGATATGGTGGAAATAATGCTCCAAACCCGATTTTTTGAGTTTGCGTTCTTGATCCAGTAAGTCACCTTTGGTGGCGACTACTAAGCGATATTTACCATAGAGTGTGCGTAATACATCTTCTACACCATCCAATAATTCGACGGGTTTTTCGAGCATTTCCTTGCCAAAACCGATAATTTGTTCGATGGATTTTGCGTCAATCGTTCCATTAGAAACCCGAATGGCAGTTTCTACCATTGATAACATAAACCCTTTTATGCCATATCCGTATAGCGGTAAGTTGCTAATTTCGGTTTGTAATAGTTCCTTAGATACGGTATGCTGTGGCAAAAAATCCTCTAAAAATGCGCTAAACCGATGTTCCGTTTCTTGAAAATAGTGCTCATTGGCCCAAAGGGTATCATCTGCATCGAATGCAATTACTTTCATCATCTCTATTGAATTAAAATTAATATTACTTTTTTAATCCTGTTCCATTCTTGTGCTACGGCATCGTCCCATTTTGGGTCATTTTCTTTCAATTGTTCTATTAAAACAGAAATAAATAGATCAAAATCGGAGAAGCCGTATTTTTGGTGGTTTTCGTTTTTTAGTATTTTGGTCAGCATTTCGCCACATTTGTCCACATCAATCATCAAGTCGATGGCCATTTGGAGCATGGCGGATTGGCGTTTGATACCAATATCGCTAAATTCTTTTATAAAAGTAATTGGCATATCGTTTTTGACCAATTCGCGTTGGATAAATGCCCTATAAAAATCGTTGATAAATTCTTTGTTCACCGATAAGCAACGGCGGTAACATTGACGCGCTACGGATACGCCTTTTTGGTCGGCACGGGTGAGTGGGTGTAGTGCGCGCAGCACTTTATGTAAATCCGGGTAGCGATCCTTTGGGTTTTCTTCTAGCAATTTTCGAATAATGACATTGAGGGATAATTTTTTTCGGGTGGCACTTTCCAAATCTGCGTGGGGCAATTCCGCAAATTTTTGTTCGCGGTATTTTTTATCGTTTGCAAAGCGTTGGCGAGAGGTCAATATTTCAAAGATGGTATCTCCTTCAAAAAGATCTTTTCCAGTGAGTATTTTGTAGGCTAAAAGACCAAGGGAATACTCGTCGGAAACGCACATCTCTTGTAAATTCAAGCCGACACCGTCGCATTTTACAAGTTCGGGGCTACCGTATTGGCATACATCTACATAGCGATTATAGGTTTGCTCGGCACTACTGAATTGGCCAAGATCGAAAGGCGAAATCATCACCTGCCATTCATCATCTACATAGATTTTGGAAGGCCGCATATTGGTATGTATAATGCGCTTATGGCGGAGGTAATCCAACGCATCGGTGAGCTGGTAAAGCCAGTCGATCGTTTGTGTAACCGGACGCGGTCCATTGACATCCAATGCTTTGGGCAGGGTAGATCCATAGACGTATTCGGTGATTACAAAATAAGGGAATGAGGAAAGATCGTGATCGATTACTTTCATCACATTGCGGTGGCGCAAATCAGTAAGGCGCGCTATTTCATTTCGTGCTTCTTCGCGTAAAGTGGGGACTTTGAGTACCAGTGCCACGGCATGCCTTTTCATCACTGGATTGACCAATTGATAGACAATAGATGAGTTGCCTTCTACCAATTGCGCATCGCGTTTGTAGTTCTTAGGCATCAGGCGGTAGTCCAGAATTTGGTGGATTACGGTATCGCGGTCAGAAATACTATCAAAAAACTCTTGTTGAGTCCGGATATCAAAATACTTACCCAAGGTTTCTCGCCTGAATTTATTAATCTGGCCTTGAAAGTTCATAGCGATTTTATTACGCTCAAAACTATCGTTATTAACACCGGCATCGACTTGTTTTTCATAATGGGAAAGGCGGCTGGTACTTAGCGCAAGGTCGTTCATTTCGAATTCGCATTGCCTCAAAAATTCACCAAACCGGGCATGTGCTTCGGCAAGTTTGCCGTCTTGAAGCAACTGTTCAATGGTATATTGCATGTATAAATAGGTTTTAAGTACTTGGACACAATTATGGAAAAAACCTTTATACCGTTCTTTTAATTCGGCTGCGTGTTGACAATAAAAAAACCATCCACGCCTTGTGTTTGATAGAGTGGCATCAAGATATGACCATCAGAAGGAGCCAAGATAGGGCCTTTTTCGTTATCGGCCAAATATTCGCCCTTATAAATGAATTTAAAATTAATATAACCCGGACGCATCTTAAACCGTTCCCCTTCTGCAATATGCTGAACATGGGTGATATAGGTGAGCTTGGGTAGATCTTTGGCATATTTGCGGAGTATTTCGTCGTGTTGGCTGCTTACATCTTTTTCCATCACACACCCCACTGCACGCAGGAGGCTGATAATAGCCGAAACACACCTGCTCACAGAAAGGGGATCATTGTGCTGCCCCGCTTCAAATGCGACAGTATGCACGGCTCTATTTGGTGCTCTAAACACCGAATCAGGGTGGTTGGCATAGTGCATAAACGTATGATCCAGGCCAGATAATAAGCCCATAACAACGGGTACGTGAAGTGCCTTAGCCATTCGGATACTTTCAGGATCGCTCTCTAATGGAATACTAAAAATCCCACCATCTGCCGAAGTGGTGTGTAAATCGAGGATAATTAGTTCGTGCGGTTGGTACGCTACTATTTCTTGCTGGATGGCTTGCAAAAGAGCCACCAACTCGTAATCTTCATCTTCAAAATTAGAAGGTGATTGTGCAATAACTTGCTCTACCCAATCGTAGTTGAACATCCGATTTAGGTCTTGGCAGATAAAGCGTTTATTTTGTTGAAAAGCCGCAATATTGCCTATAAATCCCAATATTTTGCCAGAAAAAATAAAATCTGGTTGATGAAAATGTTCTTTTTCCAACATACCAAGCACTCCTTGGAATGCTTCTACACCAGCGGGTTCATTGCCGTGCACCGCACCCAAAACTAAAACCAAAGGGCCTTTTTTTTGCCCTTCATAACTACCAATTAGCCTATCCATGGGGCAAAGGTAGCAAAACTATATGTTCATTTTTCTACGTACAAGGCGATTTATCGCTTAGCAATAATGCAGCAACGAACGATCAATCATTAGAGCGGAGCATATTGCTGGCGCACTACATGATGTTATTTTACAATAATCTTTTGCTCACCCATTCCACTACCTGTAATTACATGCACCGAATAAATACCGCTTTCCATTCTGGATACATCTAAAGCGGCAGTATTGGTATTTGCTGTTTGGACATTCAGTACACGCTGACCCAAAGCATTATACAATTCAACCGTTTGGATATCATTGTTTTTTGCAGTGATTTGGATTTGATCGGTAGCCGGATTGGGGAAAATTTGCACCTTACCCATTTGTACTAAATCCTGCGTTGCTGATATACCATCTAAGAGTTTGATCCACAACGTATCCGGTGTGCCTGAAGGTGTAAGTATTTTTTCATTCCCTTGAGCATCAATGGCTCGGATGCCTTCAATCGGGATAGTAAATGGTATCACTTTGGCTTCGGCACGATCAATAATATCAATAATGATGATATAATCGGCCCTTAAACTGAGTTCGGCTACACGTCCATATCCACTAGCACCATTGCCATTTTTATGTGCAATACCAAAATCAAACTGCTGACGCGCATTAATATCGTGCCCCAACGACAAAACAAAATTAGATGCCCCAAAAAATACGGGATCATAAAGCATGGAAGGATTGTGCTCTACAAATTCAGGATAACGCAAAGCACACGCCATGCCATAAAGGCCAAAAACGGGTTTTGTTGGTGTTCCAATATTTAGATTAGCCGTTATTTGGATGGATTGTGGGTTATTTGGATTAACATAAATAGTATCCTGATCAAAGGTGACATATACCTGAGGCGCATCATCTACGGGTGCAATAGCATCTGGTTCGATGGGCTGATAATGCATCTCAATCGGGGTAATATCAAACTCATTGATCTGTCCGTCACCATTTGTATCACTATGTTTATAATTGATACCATTGGTGCTTAATAGCCAGTTTGGTGCATACTGAGGAGCCCAATCGGTACTGGCTTCGGGGCGCGGTGCCCCAGATGTAGCATAGCCATTACCAACACTTAATAAGTCATAAATATTTGCCTTCCCATCACCGTTACCATCGCCAGGCATCACATAATCGGTGGTTACTGTTAAATGATCCGTTGCCAAACTCAAAGCATCGGTAGCAAATGTTTTGCTAATGGAAGATACACAGCCCGGTTGACCAATATTCCAAGCGGTAAGCGTGGCGTTCTTTATTCCGCCGTGGGAATAATGGTGTATTTTTTCTGTCCATTGTGTTTCTTGATACAAAGGAGAGCAATCTCCCAAGTCCAACTGCATATTACTAAAAGAGCCTAATGCTAAATTAGTAAACTTAACAGTATAACCGGCAGAAGGGCTGCCACTTAGTACTTCGATCCCCAAATCAGTAGAGCCACAATTACTAAAAGGAGGCTGTGCTGCGCACTCACCAGCCCACCAAGTACTTACACCCGCTAGTTTGGCTTCGCATTCATTTTTATAGGTATTGCCATCACAACCACATACTGGTGCATATATGTCGCTACAAGTAATAGAAGCATCTAATGGAAAGTCTTGGATACAACTAGGCTGTACCAATTTAATCTCTTTTTTGATTTCGCTGAAACAGCCTATTTGGCTATTGGGGTATAAGGTTTGATAAACTACCTTTATTTTATATGTCCCATACGCCGACATATTGTAATTCAAATCTAGCCCGCTGTAGAGCATACTACCAGTTTCATCATCAAACCAAGTCACTTTGGTAATTGATGGTACATCACCAGACATAGGTTGCAAACTACCCACCATCTGCGTGCCTACAGCTGTGAGTTCCATGCGGTAGCCACATTCAAAGGTAAAGTTTTCTGGTTGTGAATTTTGTCCACCAACAGCAAAAACCAAAGCCGTGAAAAACGAAATGAGTAATGGTATGCGCATCATAATATTGTATTTTAATCAAAAAATTTGTTTTCCTAAGACAAATATATGTGCTTATTAACAACCCAAATTGTACATTTGTTGCGATTTGTCGGTACTTTTTTCGCTATTAAAAAATAACAAAACATTGACAATCATCAATTTATGTAAATTATTTCTTCTTTTTTTTCTTCCTTTTTGTTGTGTCTTTTTTTGTAAATTGGTTAATATCATACAAAAGAGACACCGAAAGATTATTACCCGTAAAATTATAGGTACCGGGTTTGTCGGAAAGGGAGAACACCATATTGCACTTTACATGAAATGGTGCAAAATTGATGCCCGTATTGATACCCAAGTCTGGGATCAAAAAAGGCGTATTTTTTTCTATGGATTGTAATGCAAAAATGTCATCGTCTTCAATCCTATAGTCTATGGATGCACTTTGAAAACCAAGTCGGGAAAAACGCAATCCAATCCCAAATTCTGCTAATTCTCCTTTAGTAACCAAACCCGGCTGGAGGAACAAACGATTAAAATTGAGTGTAGCAACTCGGCCTCTGTCGTAGTCGTTAACGGACTGTCCAATCCCGCCTCCGGCAGTTAACGTAAAGTCGGTATATTGGGATAATGGAAAATGGCGCGTAACGCCTATCTCTGTAAGGTAACCACGACCACTGTGTTGCTCCGGTGGGGGTGGCGGGAAAGTACCGAAAGAAGACCGAGAGAACGAACCTTTCATATACATAAAGTTCACCATTGCCGATGTTTTAGGGGCAAAACAATATGCTGCGCGTAGTTCAGTACCTTTAATTTGTTGACTACCGTTTAAGGATGCCTCAATAGTGGCTTCTCCCTTTTCTTTTACAGTAGGTAAGTGTAGTGTATTAGGTGCATAGAAATAATGCTGATTACAGGCCGATAGTAGCAGGCTAACTGCTAAAAATAAAAGAAGATAGGCTTTATTTTGCATGATCGTTGTGATGGAATTAAGTTGGAATAAAGTTGGAATAAAACAAAGGGGCTTAGAGCATCTCCCTAAACCCCTTTGTTATCGTTAAGTACTTACTAGGAAAACGTACTATTTGAAAGGACTAGCAAAACGAGTATCGTTTTTGAATACATCATCTGTTAAAGTACCCAAAAATGCAATTAAGTCGCTTTTTTCTCCAGAAGTAAAATTGAATTTCTTCGGAGTATTACCATTTCTAAGTTCTGGCGCCAAATTCGGGCTTTGTTTTATGCCCGTGCTGTAATGATCAATTACTTGCTCTAGCGTTTGGAAACGGCCATCGTGCATAAAGGGTGCTGTGATCGCCACATTGCGCAGCGTAGGTACTTTGAACGCACCTACTTCTGAACTCAGTCCAGAAATACCACCAACGCCTTTATCTGTTATTACTGCATCCAAACCGTTGTTAGAAAGCAATTTCGCTGGACGACCAAATGAACTGGTGTGGCAACTAGCACAGTTGGTCATGTACAATTCTTTACCGCGGTTTTCAGCAGCACTGAACGAAGAGAAATTAGAATTGTAATTGGCACCGCCATATTGAGACGTATTAGCATTAGCACCTGCGTCGAAACGGCTTTGGTAAGAACCCATAGCGTTAACAAAAGATGCGATAGCAGCAGATACTTTTTCTGTAGTGATCTCTGTACTACCAAATGCTTTATTGAACAAAGGAGCATAATACGGTTGTGCTTTAACAGCTGCCGTAATTTCGTGGCTTTGCATGTTCATTTCCAACGGATTGGTCATAGAACCAATATTTTGGGCAGAGGCCGTACCTGCGCGGTTATCCCAGAAAAAAGGAATACCCGCAGAACCATTGAGGTCAGTACCGTAATAAGCTGCAAAATTGGCAACAGAGCTCAACGCAATTGAGTTACGTGTGCCCTCGCGTGATTCAACGCCTACACTCACAGCACGGTTGTCGGCAAATCCGATTTCCTGCTTATGGCAACTGGCACAACTGATGGTACCATCGCTGGAAAGTTTTTTGTCGTAAAATAATACACGGCCCAACGTTGCTTCGTCGGAGTTGATCGTAGGAGCCGACAAACCTGCGTTCCTGAGGTGAGATGGCAACTCTGCAGCGTATTTTGGGGGAAGTTCTGGAAGATTCAGTGATTCAGTGATTACGCTATACTCTTCCGGGGTATAGTAGTAATAATCAAACTTATTTTCGCAGGCAACAGCGAATAACATCGATGCAAATATGCCTGACAAAAGGAGCGATTTTTTCATGACAGTCCAATTTTTTTTGTGAAAAGATAATTGTGAATTAATGATTTTTGTTGTGTTGTTAACCAATGACGCAAGTAATAACGAAATGGTTGGAAATTTGATGACAAAAATATGGCATTTCTTTATTTTTTTTCAATAAACTTATCTTATTTAAAATAATTAAAAAGATAATATAAGTAAATAAGGTATTTTAACTATAAAATAGATTAATTTTAATACCTTAGCGGCGTTTTTTTAACAAAAAATTATGCGCCTTCCTTATGGAAAATTTTGTGGAAACCTATCAAAAAGTAATTGTTCAGATCGCAACACCTTTTAGTACTGGTACTGGGTTCTTTCTTAAAGACTACCAATTAATCGTGACCAACCACCACGTAGTGGAAGGTAACCGAGTGGTTATCATTGAAGGATTGGGGTTTAGCAAGCAATTATCGGAAGTGTTATTTATAGATAAAAAGTTTGATTTGGCTTTTTTGTCGGCACCCGAAGAAAGCTACGAATTACCTTCTATCACGCTTGCCGATAGCCAATCTGCTAAAACCCGCGATGAGGTAACGGCGTATGGTCACCCATTTGGCCTCAATTTTTCGGTCAAAAGCGGATTTATCTCCAATACCCGTGAAATGGTAGAAGGTATTCCTTATATCCATATTGACCTAAGCCTCAATCCCGGTAATTCTGGAGGGCCTTTGTCCAATACAAAAGGCGAAGTACTCGGTGTTAATACCTTTATTATGCGTGATAGCGATAATGTGGGTTTTGCTTTGCCTTCCGAAATTCTACAGCAAACCTTGGATGCCTTTAAAGCCTCTGGGGGAACTAATGCGGCACGATGTAGCGGGTGCGCCCAAATAGTAGTGACCGCTACAAGCGAACAGGAGACTTGCCTTAACTGTGGAGCATCGGTTACATTGCCCTCCGAAATTGACCATTATACTGCTGCTGGTGTACCCGGTACTGTGGAACGATTAATTAATAGCATAGGACATAGTGTTCCGTTGAGTCGGTGCGGTCCCAATGCTTGGGAAATACACCAAGGTAGTGCAAAAATTATCATTACCTACCACGAAAAAACTGGGCTCATCAGTGCCGATGCCGTACTTTGCCAATTACCCAATACACAGATTCAGCCTTTATATGAATATCTTTTAAGGGAAAATTATTCCAATACCGCAATGACGCTGAGTGTACACGAGCAAGATATTATACTTTCGCTACTGATTTATGACCGCTATTTGGATGAGGAAACAGGACAGGCACTTTTTCAGGGTTTATTTGAAAAAGCGGATTATTACGATAATGTGCTGGTGGAACAGTACGGCGCGGAATGGAAAAAAGAATTTTAGGAGCGAGAAAGAGTGTACTAAAAGATATGGGTCATACCGATAATTCGATATGACCCATACTTTTTTTAAAAAACTAGCCATCTTTGAGCAATTGTTTGTACAAACTGTACAGAGCAGCTACCATAAAAAATATGGTAAGAAAAACCGCCCATAACGGACGTTCCAACTGCATTTTAGCGTCGAGCCATTTACCAATAAAAACACCAGCGAGGCAAGAGCCAAGGAGTTGGACAACCATCCCGCTGTATTTACCAGCAGATTTAATTGCTGACTGTTTTTCCTGTGGCGATTTGGGTGCTGGCATTGGGTTTTGCGTCTGTAGATTTAGAGTGACCGTTTGATCCTGCACCATTATCCATTTTACAAGCAACATTAAATTTGGCACCGCTTTGCACCAAAAGTTTGCCAGTAGCAATCTCGCCATCTATTTCGGCAGTTTCGCGTACATTAAGCAATTCTGTTACTGAAAGATTTCCTTTAAAGCGGCCTTCAATTACGGCATTTTGGCAAGTAATATCGCCTTCGATAACGCCTGTAGGGCCAATAATTACCTTAGATTTGCATATTAATTTGCCACGGATAGTGCCGTCAATGCGGATATCGCTATCGCAGCGAATAGTGCCTTCAACAGTAGTACCTTTCACAAGGGCGTTTAAGCCGCCTGTTGCGGGTGTGCTAGATGTACTTTTGGTTTCGTCCGAACTTTTACTGCTTCCAAACATAAGTAATTAATCTTTATTGCCTCTTTACAGAGGCGTTGAAATAGATGAGTTTTGTTAAATACACCGCAAATAAAAGTGTAAATATCTTTTATCGCTATGTTACTAATGAGCCAGGGGATTAAAATAAGTACTTAAGACCGCAAATAAACGCTAAAATATCCAAGTCTAGTATATTTACTTGTGCCGCAACCCTAAATAAGACTACTAAGACGCCAAATAAGAGTACAAAAATGAAAAAGATTCCCGATGCCAACAAGCAAACGAGAATCTTTTTTTATAGTGTTGATTTGTTAATTGTTATCCACAAAATAAACTTCTGTAAATGAACAACTTACGAAAGTTATCAACACGCTTTGCGTGTAACTTTTTTTAGAAATTAGGACAGTAAACACCGCGACGCTCTGGGCCACACACCTTATAAAGGAGTGAGAACTCAAATGCACCGTTGCCATTAGTAGCAGTACGGAGGCTTGATGTATTTACGTCGTAGCTAAATCCTAGGGTAAACTGCTCATAATCAAAGCGTGTGCTGAGGATGATGGCATCCATCAATTTACCTTGGTTGAGTTTGTTGGAGATACGCGCCCAAGCACCCAATTGGAAGGCTTGGTGGTAACGGCGGCTATTGCCTAAAAGGAACTTAAAGGAGTTACCTACGTTCACTTGGAAGGATGGGCCTTGGAAGAAGGACACCACGCCTGGCAATAAACTCACGCGCTGTGCAACTTCAAATTCGCCGCCAAAATGCGCCGTTAATTTGCCGTATAAAGGGATGGTTTGATTTTCGAACGATACATTTGCACGGTTTAAGTGGCTAAATGACGTACCAAAATACAAGTTATTATTTTCGTCAAAAACGCTAAACCACAATAAACCTGCGGACATGTCCACAAAAACAAAACTTGGATCGAGGATAACTCCTCCAGGTTGGCCTGAGTTAAAAGTACCGCCATCATTTTGTGAAGGCCATTGTAAATTGGCACTATTAATGCTGCGGTTGCTTACCCCAAAATCGGCACCTACTACGAGGTAGTGTGCTTTGCGGCGGTAACCACCCATTTTTTTGGCATAAGAACCCGAAATACGCGCCTGAATGGTAGCGAACTCGGAAGCACCTGCTTTGTCGCCCCATAGTGTTCCGCCCAAACCAAAATAGTCGTAGCGGCCTACGGGCATTTTCTGGTCGTAAGAAGCAGAATAGGTGTTGTAAGCGTTTTGCTTGAGGACCGAAGCCCATTGATTACGGTAGTTAGCCGTCAAGCGGTGGTTACAGTTCATAACCCCGGTTAAGGCAGGATTCAGATTGAGCGGACTCATGTAGAACTGAGAGAAGTGGATGTCCTGTGCCGTAACAGCAAAAGCCGAAACTGTGGCCAACACAATCACCAAAAAGTTACGTAACGTAGTTTTTTTCATAAATCGGACAAACGATAAGTTTGAGCAGTAGAGTGGATAAAAATAAATGGAGAAAATCAAAAATCCCCTTTGGAACATGAGAATAATAGCTTGCTACTTTAGGGTAGATGCATTTTTGCTCAGACAATTATCTTTTTGTGCGAATAGTGGTTCTATTTAAAGAAAAAGATGGGCAGTATGAGCAAAAAGGAATCAGCCAAAAGTGGTAAGTTATTGTTTTCATGTTCCTTTACTAAGGCAAAAGTAAGAAGGAATTTGATTTCTACGAAATTTCCGAGTAATATTTAACAGAATAAAGCGCATTTGCATTATTCTTGCACAACTAAACGGTGTTTCATAGTCGTTGTTTTGCAGGTTTAGTTATTTAACAGACCAATTATAAAGCGCTTAAATGTTGATCGATACTAAGAAGCAATACGCGCTGTTTTCGCTGCCTGTGGTGTTTGGAAATTGATTAATACCTTGTTAAATTATGGATTGTGTTGTAAATATTTTTTTTTAATTCTTATCAAATACCTCCGCCATATCCACCAATTCCTTTCGAAATACCTCTGGAAACAGGTGATACAAGCAAAGTGCCACGGGTAAGGCCTCAATACCCGCAATGCCGATACTCGTCTCCACCACCTGACGGCTCCATCCGCTGATGCGTTCTAGGTCTTCCCATTCCACCGCTGGCGGCGCGGGTACTAGCGGGTATTTTGACAAAAAAATCTTAGCGTATTCGTATAAAGCGACATTAAACTGTTGGTTAGGTTGTGCAAAACTTTCCATCACGGATTTGGCGCTCAGCAAGATACAATTTTCGGGTGCGTAGGTTTCGGAATGGTGGCGATATGGGAATTCTGGTGATAAAAACGCATCTGGTGACACAATCACTTTTTCGTAATGGTGAAATAAAAACTCCGATTGTCGCCAAGTAATAATCACCGATTGGGTTGCAATAGCCGTCTGGATATCTGGTGGAACGTTTTCGTCGGGCATGTTTTTGGTGAGCCATTCTGTGGACATTCGGGTAAGTGCCAATCGGTGGCGGAATGTTTTTTGTCCTGCCGGATCTAGCCTTTGGTAAAAGCCACAAAACCGTTGTAATGCTTTTTCAACGCCTTCGCCGAGTTCGGGCGGGCGTTTGCTGTACCACCACCAGTTAATTTGAGGCGCAAGTACCCAAATCAAAGCGGCAATGACCAGAAATGGCACCATCCAAACCGCTCCGACACCATCGTGTGTCCAGGCATAATAAAGTACCCCCAATGCTCCAGCAATAAAAGGGATAGAAGTAAAATGTGCGAAAACTACTTTCATGTGTTTTAGTTTTTGATTGCTTTTTCGACTACCCGCAACCTTTTGGCCAAATCGGGCAATTCTTTAAAAACGATATAAGCGCGTACATAATCGCCATATGGAATGGCTGGACTACCAAAAAATGCTTGATTTTCTACTTTTATCGAAGATCCAACACCACTTTGTGCTTGTAGGCGCGTGCCTTTGGCCAATGTGATATGTCCCGCAATACCAACTTGGCCACCCAATTGGCAATTCGGGCCAATTTTTGCGCTACCCGCTATACCCACCTGTGCGGCCATAGCGGTATGTTCCCCCACTTCTACGCCGTGTGCAATATGGATAAGGTTGTCCAACTTTACACCATTATGTATTAGGGTGCTACCCATTCCCGCGCGGTCGATACAGGTATTGGACCCTATTTCTACCTGATTGCCAATACGAACATCGCCTACTTGTGGTATTTTTTGCCAGCTGCCATCGGGCATAGGCGCGTTGCCAAAGCCATCGGCACCGATCACCGCATTGGCATGGATGATACAATCTGACCCAATTTGGCAATCATAAAATACCTTAACGCCGGGGTGTAACACTGTATTGTTTCCTATTTTTACGTTTTTGCCCAAAAATACCTGCGGCGCAATGACACAATTATCTCCAATGACGACACCTGCTTCCAAAACAGCAAAAGCGCCAACGGATGTACCTTGTCCAATAGTAGCCTCTGGATGAATGGCAGATTGCGCTGATATTTCGGCTTTTGCAGGTCGAGTATTTGCATCTGCGAATTGTTCGAGCAGAAATGCTAGGCTTTTGCGCACGTCAGGTACGCGGAGTAACGTGGTTTTAATCGGTTGAGTAGGCACAAAATCTGCTCCTACCAGCAGTATAGATGCGCGTGTGGTATAGGCGTAGTGTTCGTATTTGGGGTTATCGAAAAAGGCAAAATCGCCCTCCACGGCATCCTCAATACGCATAGGACGGGATACAGTGGCGTTCGGATCACCCTCGATGGAGCCACCCAAAAGGGCTGCTAATTGTGCTGCTGTTACTTTCATTATTTAATGTTGAAGTGAAAACGTGGCGCAAAGTTGCGCATTCATCAAATAACCAATGTACCTTTGTTCAAATTTTTCGAGACGTATTTGAAATATGGCTACAACTTTTATGGATTTTGAGAAGCCTTTGGAGGCACTTTACGAGCAGTTGGACAAGCTGAAGGAAGTGGGCGAACAGGGCGAAGTGGATGTAACAATGATGGTGCGGGAATTGGAACAGAAGATTGCATCCAAAAAAAGCGAAATTTACGCCAACCTTACGGGATGGCAACGTGTCCAATTGAGCAGACACCCCGAACGGCCTTATACGCTGTTTTACCTCAACACGATTTGTAAAAAATTTATTGAACTGCACGGCGACCGCTATGCCGGTGATGATAAAGCAATTGTGGGCGGATTAGCAGATTTGGATGGGCAAACAGTAATGGTGATCGGTCATCAAAAAGGGACAAACACCAAAATGCGCCAATACCGCAATTTTGGTATGGCCAATCCCGAAGGCTACCGTAAAGCATTGCGCCTGATGAAAATGGCCGAACGCTTTGGTTTTCCGGTAGTCACATTGATTGACACGCCCGGTGCCTTTCCTGGACTGGAAGCCGAGCAACGCGGTCAGGCAGAAGCGATTGCACGCAATTTGTTCGAGATGGCACAGTTAAAAGTACCTATTATCTGTTATATTATAGGTGAAGGTGCTTCTGGTGGTGCATTAGGTATTGGCCTTGGCGACAAGGTGTTTATGTTGGAGCATACTTGGTATTCGGTTATTTCGCCCGAAAACTGTTCTACTATATTATGGCGCTCTTGGGAGTTTAAAGAGCAAGCCGCAGAAGCACTTCGGTTGGATGCTGATTCCATGTTATCGTTTGGATTGATCGACGGTATTGTGGAAGAGCCTATTGGTGGTGCGCACAATGCGCCAGAAACAATGGCCATTACACTAAAGGCGCATATCTTAAAGGAATTATCGAAGCTCGTAGGTCAAGACCCCGAAGAGCGGATTATGACGCGTATCCGAAAATACGAACAAATGGGACGTTACGACCATTTTACACCAGAATTATTGGCTAAAGACCAAGAAAAAGGTTCTAAAAAAACAAAAAAATAGATAATCCTAAAAGATGAATCAGACTAGTCTTCAAAATCCTATTTCTATTAATGGTGTAGGCTTGCATAGCGGGAAGCAGGTAACATTGACGATGAAACCGGCACCGGCTGGCCATGGATATCGTTTTCAAAGGATCGATTTGGACGACCAGCCCGTTATCCCTGCTGATGTAAAATTGGTCATTTCTACCAACCGTAGTACCACGCTTAAAAGTGGTGACGTACAAGTTTCTACTGTAGAGCACGTACTTTCAGCGTTATATGGCTGCAGTATTGATAATGTGCTTTTAGAGATAGATGGCCCCGAAATGCCCATCATGGATGGTACAGCGTTGCCATTTGTACGCGCTATTGAGGAGGCGGGGACAGTTCAATTAGATGCCCCACGCGAATATTTTGAAATTACCACCCCCATTTCTTACCGTGATGAAGTAACAGGTACCGAATTGATAGCACTACCTGCCGATCATTTTGAGGCAACAGTGATGATTGATTTTAATTCGCCAGTATTGGGGCCACAATTTGCTTCACTGACCAATATTGAACGTTATAAAAGCGATATTGCACCTTGTCGAACCTTTGTTTTTTTGCATGAATTGGAAAAATTAATGGAAATGGGATTGATTAAAGGTGGTGATTTCGAAAATGCCATTGTGATCGCCGATCGCGTAATGGATCAAGAGGAATTGGATATTTTAGCCAAAAAAATGGGTCGCCCTTCGATAAAAATTGAAAGGGAG
Organism: Chitinophagales bacterium; assembly: GCA_043764095.1. Lineage (GTDB taxonomy): Bacteria > Bacteroidota > Bacteroidia > Chitinophagales > Saprospiraceae > M3007. The sequence continues at coordinate 28,310 of JAYUKX010000056.1, read as the reverse complement.
GGCGTGTTGAATACCGTTCAATTGCATTTTTCTAATGAGCCTGCTCGCCATAAATTACTGGATGTATTGGGCGATTTGGCACTTATTGGCAAACCCATTCGAGGTAAAATAGTAGCGACCAAACCAGGGCATACTGCAAATGTCGAATTTGCTAAAGTTTTAAAGAAGCATTATACAGAGCAGCGAAAAATGGTTGGTATTCCACGGTACGACTCGGAAAAGGAGCCAGTATTGGATTATGCGGGTATTATGCAACTTTTACCACACCGCTATCCCTTCCTTTTGGTGGACAAAATTATTGAATTGAGCGAAACACATGTGGTAGGAATAAAAAATATTACCATGAATGAGGGGTTGTTTCAAGGGCATTTTCCCAATAATCCGATATTCCCCGGTGTGTTACAGATTGAAGCAATGGCGCAAACAGGCGGTATATTAGCATTATCTAATGTAGCAGACAAAGGAAATTGGGATACTTATTTCTTAAAAATAGATAATACGCGCTTTAAGGCAATGGTTCGCCCTGGAGACACGTTAATACTTAAATTAGAGTTGCTAGAGCCTATCCGTAGGGGCATTGTACACATGCAGGGCACTGCTTATGTGGGCAGCAAAATCGTATCGGAAGGTGAACTGACCGCTCAGATTGTACGGCGCAACAAAGATTAATTGCGGCGTGTAACAGGACAAATAAACATGAACATTTCCTCTACTGCTTTTCGGGACATACATCCCGGCGCCAAAATCGGCAACAATGTCCATATAGGACCGTTCACCGTTATCGAAGAAGATGTGGTGATCGGGGATAATTGCCGTATTGGTTCAAATGTACATATTTTTAATGGCACCCGCATTAGCGATGGTGTTCAAATATTTCCGTTTGCCTCCATTGGTGCTACACCCCAATCGCTGCGCAAAGAGGAAGAAAAAGCATTACTCGAAATTGGTAGCGGTACAATCATTCGCGAATCTTGTACGATCAATCGAGGTAATCCTTCTTTTGGTGGTAAAACTACCATTGGCCAAAATTGCCTGCTCATGGCTTATGTGCATGTTGCCCACGATTGTAGTGTGGGTAATAATTGTGTTTTGGCCAATAATGTGACCCTCGCAGGCCATATTGAAGTGGGTAAATATGCCACTTTAGGTGGTATGGTTGCGGTACACCAATTTGTGCATATCGGTGAACAAGTGATGATCGGCGGCGGCTCTTTGGTGCGCAAAGATGTGCCACCGTTTGTAACAGCCGCCCGCGAACCATTGTCGTATGCGGGTATCAATTCCATTGGCTTGCGCCGACGCGGATTTTCTACCGAAGATATGCACCATATTGAAGATATTTATCGCGTACTTTTTGTCAAAGGATATAGTATGCGCAAAGCCTTAGATATTGTGGAGCATGAATTGCCACAAACGAAGTTTTCACAACAAATTTTGGGGTTTGTACGCAATGCTAAAAGGGGGTTGATGAAAGGGTATAAGGCATAAGTACACTACAAAATATTAAATTATTATACAAACAACAATGGCCACCTCGAAAACCCGAGATGGCCATTGTTCATCTTATACATCAACGCACAGCGTAGTAATTTACACCAAAATAGTCGCCTTAGTAGCATCGAGCATTTCACGCGCTTGTGCGAGCGAGTCGGCTTGCGCATACACGCGCAACACCGGTTCGGTACCCGAAGCACGCATCATAATCCATTTATCACCACCGAGGCGGAATTTCCAGCCGTCGAAATCTTCCATAGATTCCACTTTGTATTTACCAAATGCCTTGTATCCACCTGATTTACAAGCGGCTACAATGGCTTGTTTTTGCGCGTCGGTGATGTGTAGATCGTCGCGTTCAAAAGCGAATGTACCTACAATATCATAGACTTCTTGTACAAGTCCTTTGATAGTTTTACCTGTTTTGGCCATAAATTCAAAGATCAGCAGCCCCATCCAAACACCATCGCGTTCGGGAATATGGCCTTTTACCGCCAAACCGCCAGATTCTTCACCACCAACAAGTACATCTTCGTTGACCATAATTTCGGCGATATACTTAAAGCCGATTTTGGTCATTTCTACGGGCAAACCAAATATATCGGCCATTTTTTTCATCTTATCCGTTACAGAGAAGGTGAATACCACTTTGCCGTCCATTTTTTTGTACTTGTGGAGGTACAACAATAATATGAGCAACAGGTGATGGCTGTCCACAAACACACCATCTTCGTCGTACATACCAATACGATCTGCATCGCCATCATTGGCTAGACCTGCCGTGATTTTTGGATTTTTGCGTACCGTCTCGCTCAAAAGTCTCAAATTGCGGTCGATTGGCTCGGGTGCTTGTCCGTGCATACCTGGATTCCAGTCGCAGTGCAAGAATACACATTTAGGCAACAGTTTTCGTACGGCGTTTTGGCCGGAGCCATACATCGCGTCGTAAGCAATTTTGCCAGCACTTTTTTTAATAGCCACCAGATCGAATGCTTTTCTTGCATGACGGAGGTACATCGTTTCGAGGTCAGCATCCACGAGGAGTTTTTTCTTGACCAATTCGCCTATCGTTGGGAGCGATTGGAGGGAGCATACTTCGGGGATCAAAGCCTCTACTTGTGCCACATCTGATGGGATCATCGGGCCACCATAAGATGCTTTGAGTTTGTAGCCATTGTACGAGGGCGGGTTATGGCTTGCGGTAATCACAATACCCAATCCACTTTTGGTTTTCACGACACCCAAAGAGACCATTGGAGTAGAGACAAAACTCGTGGAAACGTGGCATTTGATGCCATATGCGCCCAAAACACGCGCTGTAACCTGGGTGAACAACAAGCCTCCAAAGCGGCAATCATAACCGATCACGGCGCTTTTCATCTTGTTCTTTTTCATAAATAACGCGGTGCCCTCGGCCACGCGCATTACGTTGTCAACGGTATATTCGTCGGCGATAATGGCTCGCCAGCCGTCTGTACCAAATTTGATGGGAACTGCCATTTTTTTAGATTGTATTGTTGTTTAATGAGGTACTTAGGGATGTCCCAAGGCCCTCTGTTTTGTTTGCGATGCGCAAATGTATTTTAAACATAGGTAGAATTATAGCACTTTTTCAAAAAAAGAAATTTCCTTTGCACCGTGACAGATACTTACAGACATAAAGGGATGCGTAAACAGCTCGTAGAAGCCCTCCGACAAAGGGGTATTTCTGACGATGCTGTATTGGCTGCCATTGGTGCCGTGCCGCGCCATTTCTTTTTGGATAAAGCCTTTGAAGAGCATGCTTATGAGGACAAACCGTTCCCTATTGGCAACAAACAGACCATTTCACAGCCATTTACCGTGGCTTACCAAACGGCGTTGTTGGAAATAAGACCCGGTGATCGGGTACTCGAAATTGGAACGGGGTCGGGTTATCAGGCGGCTATTTTGGCCGCTTTAGGTGCTCAAGTGTTTACTGTTGAGCGACAAGAAATGCTCTTCCATAAAACACAAGATTTATTAGCGCGGCTTAAATTTAAAACGATCCGCTGCTTTTTTCGCGATGGAATGTTGGGGCTGCCAGAGCATGCACCATTTAACAAAATTGTGGTTACAGCTGGGGCTATTGATGTGCCTGAATCGCTGTTAGAACAACTCGCTCCGATGGGCATACTCGTGATTCCTGTGGGCAAAGAAGAACAGCAAATGATGCGAATATGGCGCACGGAGCGCAATACCTTCAAAACGGAAAGTTTGGATATTTTTCGGTTTGTCCCGTTTTTGGGAGGTGTCGAGCGGAAATAGTAAAAACTAGGGCCACTCTATAATAAGCCCAGCATAGACTAATCCACCACCAAAGCCAAACATCATAATTTTATCCCGGGATTTTACTTTTCCTTCGCGAATACCCCTGTGTAATGCCAGTGGAATAGAGGCCGATGAAGTATTGCCGTAAATAGTAATACTTTCGAGTGTTTTCTCCATCGGGAAACCTGAATTATTGCACAACGCATCAATAATACGCAGGTTAGCACTGTGTGGCACAAACCAGTCTATATCATCCATTGTCCAGCCCAAAGTGGCGGGAAGTGTTGCCATGTGTTGACTGATGGTATTTACGGCCCATTTGAACACAGCGCGTCCATTTTGGTGGATAAATCCATCCGTGACAATATCTTGGCCATTGACACGGTTACGGCGTGTGGACAGGTACAGGTCTTTTCCTCCATCGCCTTGGCTGCCTGTTACAGCGGCAAGGATATTGGTTTTTTCGGCGGCTTCCACCAATACTGCACCTGCTCCATCGCCAAAGAGGATACAAGAGGTGCGGTCTTCATAATTGGTGACTTTGGTGAGTGTTTCGCCGCCAAAAACCAATATTTTACGGTGTGTTCCTGCTGCAATTAGCCCTTTTGCAAGGATAATTGCATAAGCAAAGCCAGCACAAGCCGCAGAAATATCAATAGCCCCTGCGGAGGGAATATTGAGTTTATTTTGGATTTGTGAAGCGATACTTGGCATCACCTGATCGGGTGTTACTGTGGCAACAATAATAAAGTCAACATCCTGAAAAGAGCAACCCGTCTCTTCTTGTAAGTTTTTGGCAGCACCAAGGCAAAGGTGTGACGTGTATTCGTTTTCTGCCGCAAAATGCCTGGTTTTGATACCCGTACGGCTTTGAATCCATTCATCATTGGTTTCAATAATGGATTCAAAATAATGATTATCAATTATTTTTTCTGGGACAAACGTGCCAATGCCGGTAATTTTTGCGTGCAACATATATTAAATTATTCGCTTTTTCGATACTTTGATACTTCGACCAACTCAGTAACCAAATCAGTAACTTTATTGCCAAACAAATTCGATGCGTTGCTCAACGCCTTCTCCAAGGCTAAGTGCAACGGGGCAAGAACGTCCGGCGGTTTCCAATAATTTTTGGGTACGCTCGTCGTATTCGTGTGGAGGCATAAGGAGTTTGATTTCCACCGCTCCGATACGCCTTGGATTTGCCGACATAATTTTAGTGATTTCGGCTTTTGTGCCATCTATACTAACGCCGTGGTTGCGCGCGCTGATCCCCATAATAGTGATCATACAAGATGCCAAAGACGTAGCACAAAGATCGGTAGGCGAAAAGGCCTCCCCGCGCCCTTGGTTGTCGGTAGGTGCGTCGGTAATAATAGTAGTACCCGATTGGAGGTGTACAGCCTCTGTTCGTAAATCTCCGAGATAAGTAACTGTCGATGTCATTTTTTGAAAATTTTGGTAAAGGTAGGGCAAGAAATGCGGAATAATAAGATACTGTAAGGATAATGTTAAAAAAGGTGTGCTAATTAATACCTCAATGCGTGTACTTTTGCGGCGTTATTCTCCTTTGTAACGATAAATTTAAGTACTTCAATATTAAATGAGCATCATTATCGCAGTTGACGGACACTCCTCGTGTGGCAAAAGTACTTTGGCTAAAGCATTGGCCAAAAACTTACACTATGTATATGGCGACTCTGGTGCCATGTATAGGGCTGTTACCCTCTATTTTCTGAATAATTTGGTGAATTATCACGATGTGCAGGCCGTAACGGCGGCTTTGGGCAATATTAAAATCCGCTTCAAACGCGTTGAAGGCCAAAACACTACTTTTCTAAACGACGAAAATGTAGAACGCGAAATACGCACCATGCGGATCAGTGAGCATGTAAGTCCTGTTTCTACGATTCCAGTTGTACGGCGTGCTATGGTGGAACAACAACAGCACATGGGCAAAAAACGTGGGATCGTAATGGATGGCCGCGATATAAGTACGGTGGTTTTTCCCGATGCTGAACTAAAAATATACCTCACTGCCGAGGCTGATGTGCGGACTAGTAGAAGGCATTTGGAACTGGCTTCAAAGGGTATTGATGCAGATTGGGCAGAAATAAAACATAATTTACTGGAGCGCGACCGTATTGATTCCACGCGCTTTGATAGTCCGTTGCGGCAAGCACCCGATGCGGTGGTGATTGATAATACCTTTTTGTCGGAAGAGGAACAGTTTGAACTGGCTTTGAAGTATGCGCGGGAACGAGGCGCATAGCAGGTTTAGATCAAGGCTGGCATCAAAAATAAAGTTGCATATCCAAAATACACGTAAATTTGCTCCACGAAGTTAAAAATCCATATTTTCATGGCGAAATATCAACAAAATAATAAAGGGAATAAAAAAATTGCTGGCTCTTACAATAAAAATCAAGATAAAGAGCCGATTCAGCATACAACCAGTTCAAGTTTATCCTCCAATGCACCCAAATGGTTTGCATTGGCTGTGGTTTTGGTGGGTTGTCTATTGTACGCAAATACCCTTTTTCACGATTTTACTTTAGATGATTTTGGAGCGATCAAAGAGAATTGGATCGTTAAAAGTGGTTTCAAAAACTGGGGACTACTTTGGAGTACCGAATACCGCTTTGGTTCATGGGCAAGTCCGGGTTCGTTGTACCGCCCGCTTACCCTCGCCATGTTCTCTATTGAATGGCAAATCAAAAATGGCCCGATGGTGGGGCATTTGTTCAATATTTTGTATTATGGCCTTACGGGTTATGTGCTTTGGAATACTTTGCGCCGAGTACTATCGGATTATTCCTGGACGCTTGCAGCATTGACTACGCTACTGTTTATGATGCACCCTGTACACACAGAGGTGGTGGCCAATATCAAAAGCCGCGATGAAATTATTTCTTTGTTGTGCGGTATTAGCGCGATCAATTTTTTGTGGCGTTATTTTGAAAACGATGACAAAAAGTGGTTGTATGCCGCCTTGGGAATCTATGGACTTGGGATGTTTGCCAAAGAAAGTGGCATCACGTTTTTGGCGGTATTCCCGCTTACCATGTGGTTTTTCTCGAAGCGTCCTTTAGGTGAGATCGTAAAGATTGCTGCCCTTTTTCTTATTCCAGCGTTGGTATTTTTAGGGATTCGCTACAAAGTGCTGAGCGCACAGAACTACACAGAAACCTATTCTATTTTAGATAATTTTATTGTAGGTGCTAAAACCACCGCGTCGCGTTTTGCATCGGCAATGATGATGTGTTGGGAGTATTTGCGCGTGCTTATTTTGCCACATCCATTGGTAAGTGATCGCGGTTACCCACAGATGTCGGCGGTTACTTTTTCCGATTGGCGTGCGATAGCAGGGGCTTTGACCTATTTTGGTATGGGTATTTGGGCGTTGATGAATATCGGCAAAAAGCATATTTTATCGTATGCTATTTTGATTTATTTGGTTACGTTTTCGTTGTTTAGCAATGTCATTATACTCATTGGTACTTCTTATGGCGAGCGTTTGTTGTATGCGCCGTCATTGGGTTTTGCTTTGGCATTGGCGTGGGTATTGCATCGGTTTTGGGGGAATTTGGACAAAACACAAGAGACGACCTTCAACAACACGACGTTGTGGACAGTAGCGGGTATCATTTTGGCGGCATTTGCATTCAAAACAATGACGCGCAACCAAGCCTGGAATAATTCTTACACGTTGTATGAAGCCGATTACCCCACATCGCCCAATTGTGCGAAACTGAATTACCACCGCTCGCTGGAGATCAATAATAATGGTTTGGACAAAGAAAAAGAGACGGTGAATAACCCCGCCATGATCGAAGATGCGATAAAAGCCTATACGCGCACCATCGAATTGTATCCAGAGTACCACGATGCGTATGGTAGCCGTGGTTTGGCGTATTTCCGTCTCCAACAATACGATAAGGCATTCAATGATTACCAATATGCCCTGAAGCACCGCCCCAACGATGCTAAGGTATTGTCCAATATGGGCTTTATTTATTTCTTGCGCGCACAACGCCCGGGGAATCAATTGGCCACTTCGGAATTGGATTCTGCGGAGAACGTATATCGCCGTTCTATTCAATACGATCCTCGTTTTGTGGATGCCCGCCGCAATTTAGGCGCAGTATTGGCCATGAAACGGAAGTTTCCACCCGCCATTGAGCAATGGAAAGAAGGTCTCAAATACGAACCAAATAACCCAACACTTAATTTTTATATCGGCTCGGCGCATTGCGATATGGGCGATAAAGCAGGAGCGCAGCCTTGGTTTGATAAGGCTCGGCAGTTGGATCCTAAATTGGGGCCGCAGATTGATCAGAAAATGATGGCGCAGTAGAAACGCACGGCCGTGCGTTTAATAATGGAAAAAAAACGCGCGGCCGTGCGTTTAATAATGGAAAAAAAACGCACGGTTTAAAAAAACGAATGGTTTAAAAAAACGCACGGTTTAAAAAACGAATAATTTAAAAAAAACGAATGATTTAAAAAAACGAATTGTTTAAAAAACGAATTGTTTAAAAAAACGAATGATTAAAAAAACGCACGACCTGAAAAAACGCACGGTTGAAAAAAACGCACGGCTTGAAAAAAAAAGACGCACGGCCGTGCGTCTCTACGCCAAAACCATAAAATCAGGATACAACAACGCCACTTTTAACAACGCCATCACCGACATTGAATCCGTGATCGTCCCTTCCATTACCATCCCGACGGCCTCCTTGAGTGGCACTCGGCGCAGTTCCAATTGCTCCGTTTCTTCTGGTGCTGCCGTACCAAATTCTAGGCCTCGGGCAACGTAACACACACAATATTCATCAGTAACAGAATTGGAGAGGTGCGATTCGAGGAGCAAATCCCATTGGCGGGCCGTCATGCCAGTTTCTTCCAGCAATTCGCGTTTGCCTGCGTCCAATGGAGATTCGTTTTTAGGACAGCCGCCTTCAGGAATTTCCCAATGGTATTGCTCCAAAGTATAGCGGTATTGCCCCACGAGCCAGGTATAACCTTCCTCGTCGATGGGCACTACGCCTACCGCAATATTTTTGAAATGCACCACCCCGTAAATACCCGCTCCGCCATTGGGATTGGTCACTTCGCGGTGGGTAATGGTGATCCAAGGGTTATCGTAACGCTCCTCGATGGAATGGGTTTTCCAAGGGTTAATGGAGTAGTCGATGGGCTTAGAATGGTCTAACATACGTTGAGGAGCAGTGAAACAGGCGAGATAATCTCGTAAAACAATAAAAAATGATGCATAAATTACACCAAATAACATACAACCAATGGCACACACCGTCACGATGGCACGGCTTTAGTTGGCAGCGAGCGGTCATTGTGGCGATGTGTGCCATTGGGCTATTGGGTAGCGGTGGAACTACGATTATGGGGCAAACACCCACCGATAGCGTAGTCCTTTCCTTGCAATTGACGGTAAAGGTACCAAATCTTTTGGACTTTTCGTTGGACGCAGTGGGCAATTTGTATGTTTTAACCGAAAAAAATACGATTGAGAAATACGATGCAACGGGCAAAAAACGCTCGCAATTCAGTCAGAACCAACTCGGCGCGGCCAGTTCTATTAATGCCGCCAATGCCCTCAAAATACTGGTATGGTACGCAGATTTCCGAACGGTGGTGTTTTTGGATCGGAGTTTGACCCAATTGGGTGGCGAACTCAACCTGATTCAATGGGGCTTCCCAGAGGTACGCACCGTAGCACCAGCTTCGGATGGCAACCTGTGGATCTACGACGAAGTGGCTTTTAAATTGCGCAAAATAAACCCACAAGGGGAGCAACTGGTGGAGAGCCAAAACCTGAGTCTTTTGATGGATAATCGGCTGAGTATCCATCATATTGTGGACGATGGAAGCAGGATAATTGCTACCGATACCACAAAAGGCTGTATGGTATTTGATGTTTTTGGGCAGTTCCAAAAGCAAATTACTTCCTCAGATTTGGCCGTTCCTGTGCATTTGGAAGGTAATAATTTGCGGTGGATTGGTAAAAGTGGGCTTTTGCACCAAGTTAACCTTGATTTTGTAGCCACGGAAAAAACTTGGATTTTGCCCTCAAAATTTAACAATTCCGCTATTAAACGGCTTTTTATGGGCGGAATTGCTATGAATACTGCTGATGGTATTGCGTTATGGCGTTGATACCACTTCCCCGAATTTAATTCAGGGCTATTTACGTTGAACCACTTCGTGGTTGTTTTTATACCTGCGCCAAATTAAATACTGCACTGGCAAAAACGCCGGCAGTTTCGGTGCGTAACCGCGATGTACCCAAGGAAATGGGCAAACATTGGTGTTGTTGCGCCAAAGCAATTTCTTCAGGTGAAAAATCTCCTTCCGGACCAATAAAAATAATCGTATCTTGCCCCGGATTTAAAAGATTTTTCAAATGTGGTATTTCCATATCACTCGGACACCAACCGATAAATCGTTGCGCTTCGTTCATGTTTTCCACCACTTTTTTAAAGGGTGTTAATACGTGTACGGTAGGCAAATAAGCACTCAAGCATTGTTTCATGGCCGATACGACTACTTTTTCCAGTCGATCTTGTCGGACAACCGTGCGTTCGCTATGCCTGCACAATAGAGGCGTTACGGTATCCACCCCGATTTCTACGGCTTTTTCCAAAAACCATTCAAATCGGTCGATGTTTTTGGTGGGTGCAACGGCAAGGTGTAGGCGAGCAGTAGCAGGCGGCATTCGTTGTTCGGAGATCACCCGCGCCACCATAAACCGTTTGGCTATTTCTGCTATTTCTGTTTGAAGGATCAAGCCCTTGCCATCGGTCAAAACCAATGTATCACCTGTTTTTCGCCTTAAAACGGTGGTAATATGTCGGCTTTCTTCTTCGTCCAAATAAGCAAAGCCGTTCTCTATTTTAGTGGTATAGTGCAATAGTAAATATTAAAAAAGTAGTGATTTTGGCAAAAGTACTGCGAAAATAAATTAATCTAACATTAAAATAGCGTACACTTCAAAAAAACCAAAACCAAAACGCGCTCGTATATGTTGTTTTGAGATCGATTCAAAAATATGTCTGAAGAAACAATTACACAACAATTACACAATCGGCAACAGGAAGTAGTATCTTATCTGTACGACAATTATGGTGCATCGCTCTTTGGCGTAGCCTTACGAATTGTCCGTTCCCGAGAACTCGCTGAACAGGTTTTACAAGATACTTTTGTAAAAATCTGGAAAAATAGTGCTAATTACGACCAAACCAAAGGCCGCCTTTTTACTTGGATGCTGAATATTACGCGTAATACCGCTATTGATGCCACACGTACTAATTATTATCAGTTCTATACCCGGACTGATGATGTGACGACACTGTATGCCTCCGAAAGCGCCGATCAAATCCACCCGGATCATATCGGGGTGAGGCAGATGGTGGACAAAATGGAGGAAAAATATCGGGTTTTAATCGAAAAAATTTACTTTGAGGGTTATACCCAACAAGAAATTAGCGACGAACTCGATATACCGATCGGAACGGTCAAAACGCGCTTACGGGCTGCTATTGACCAATTAAGAACAACGTTTACCGCTGGCGAAGTCGCTATGTTGGTTTTCATTTTAGAAAAATATTTAGAACAATGAACCTTCAAACGTTCTTAACATCGGGGCTACTTGAATCGTATGCCCTTGGTTCGTGTACCCCAGAGGAGGAGCAATTGGTCGCCAAAATGCTCCAACAACACGAGGCTGCACGTACCGAATTGTCGCAGATAGAAACGACCATGGAGCGTTTTGCTTCGAGTCGTGCTGTGACACCCCCCGCTTGGATGAAGGGTAAAATTCTAGAAAATATTGCGAAAGAGTCTGGTGGCGGTCGTCCTCTTCAATTTTTTAACCATTCTGCTTTTTGGGCATTATCGGCTGGGTTGCTTTTGCTGGGCAGTTTCGCGTTGTACCAATTTCAGCAAAACAATGGTTTGAATCGGCAAGTAACGCAGTTGGAGCAACAAGTAAAAGATTGCTCCGAACGGGATATTCAGCAGCAACAAACCGATCGGATCATGGCATTTATGACCAATCCGGCCACTCAACCGGTTAAAATCAACTGGTTAGCACCAGAAGACGCACAAAAATACCAGCCAGCTTTGGCCTATTATAATACGACAACCAGTCAGGTATATCTCAACAGCAGTGCGCTTCCCGCTCTTGGTGCGCAACAGGATTACCAGTTTTGGGTAGTGGTAAAAGATAATCCGAATCCAATTCCATTGTCTGTGTTCACTCCGTCAGATATTCCAACCGTTATGGCGTACTACCCAGATGCTGTTGCATTTGCGGTGTCAATGGAGCCGAAAGGTGGTAGCCCGAATGGCGTGCCTACGGCTGTGGTGATGATGGGGGCTAGGGGTTAGGGGTACAAAACATATTTCATCCGCATTTTTTTATAAGCCTCCAATTCGGGTTGCCAAGACGCGCGAATTTCAGTTTCTGTCATGCCCTGCTCAATTTGCACACGTAGGGTTCTATTGCCTACGAGCAGGTTGAAAAAGCCATTTTTTATAAAAAAATCGTCTTTTCTAGGGCTTTTTTCGTGAAAACGGATGAGCCACGATAGGTCAATATGACCCATTGCGAACAAAGAATCGATATTGGCATTACTCAAATTAATGCCATTACACAATTCTTTTTTATAAGGCGGATTTGAAACACCCCAATTGGCATCCGGGGTGAAAGTGGTATCTCCTGCCGGATAATCGGGGTATCCAAAGATCTGAAATGGATAATCGGTGCCGCGGCCCACGCTTACTTTGGTGCCCTCAAACAAACAAATACCTGGGTACAAAAGAATAGACCGAATATCGGGCAAATTAGGGGAAGGTTTTACGGGCGGCGCATAAAAGGAAGCATGGGTATAAAATGCGCAACGAATCACTTTTAAATCGAGGTTTTCAGCAGATTTAATCCATTTTTCGCCTTTGTACATCTGCGCTATTTCGCCCATAGTACACCCATGCACGATGGGGATAGGTACTATTCCGACAAAGGATTCATACGGTTTTTCGAGTATAGGTCCATCAATAAAATGCCCGTTTGGATTGGGTCTGTCCAGTACTATTAAGGTCTTATGCTGTTCTGCACAGGCTTCGGCCACATACAATAACGTACTGATATAAGTAAAAAATCGCGTCCCCACGTCTTGTATATCAAAAACGACCACATCAATATCGTCTAAGTCTTTAGTGGAAGGTTTTTTGTGCTTGCCGTACAAGGATTTAATGGGAATACCCGTTTTGGTATCTACGGAATCCTTTACCGTTTCGCCTGCGTGCGCCAGCCCGCGAAAGCCATGTTCGGGCGCAAAAATAAGTTGCACTTGTATGCCGCTCGACAACATACTATCTGCCAAATGCGTGGTGCCAATCAGGGAGGTATTGTTGACCACCAGTGCTACTTTTTTTCCTTTTAAATAGGGAAAATACTCATCGGTGCATTCCGCACCGGGTTGTAATTGGCCAAAAACAAAAGCACTTATATGCAAAAATGCTACGAAAAACACCAGTTTTTTCATGGTAATTATTGTATCGTTACTTAATCGGCATCGCCAATTTCATTTTATCGTAAATAGCCGTATTATCGTAGATACCTGTAAAAATTTCGGCCATAGGACCAAAGGCAAATACAGGAACCATAGTAGCGGTATGGTAATGCGACGCAAATAGCGGCTTAAAAGATTTCTTTGATTCTGCCTGCGTCAAAGAAAATCCGCCACATTCATGGTCGCCTGTAACGATCACCAAAGTTTCACCATTGGATGCGGCAAATGCGAGTGCTTCGCGAATGGCCTTATCAAAATCGGCCATTTCGGCGCGTAGCCAATGGCGGTCATTGGAGTGGCCAGCCCAATCAATTTGGCTGCCTTCTACCATTAGAAAAAAGCCTTTTTCGCTTCGTTTGGGGAGGTATTGGCATACTTCCCGTACTGCACGCGGCAAATAAGTACGCCCCGCCGAAGCCGTTTCTGGTTCGCGGTCGTGTGTAAGGAGCATAAACGGTGCAGAACCGTCCATGGGCATTTTTTTGAAATTAGTACCGTCGCGCACCACATAACCCCGTTGGCGCAGGCTGTCTTTAAGGTCAATATGATCGTAACGTTCTTTGGAAAAAAAATAACCACCACCTCCAACAAAGCAATCCAACGAGGTATGTAAGTAGCCAAAAGCAATATTTTCGGTAAAAGCACGCGAATCTTCATGGGCAATAAATGAAGCGGGCGTGGCATGTGTAGCACTACAGGTGACGATAATTCCAGTGCTTTTCCCCATAGCGTCCCAATCTTCCAAAATGGTGCGGCACTCTTTCTTTTTAGAAGTCATCCCAATGGCACCATTGAACGTTTTGATGCCGCAGGAAAAGGCAGTTGCACCAGCAGCAGAGTCGGTAACGAGGTCGTCGTGGGCATGTGATTTGTGGTAGCCTACGTATGGAAATTGCGCAAATACACTTTTTTCAAGGCCACCTTGCCAGTACATTCCGGCCGAAACTTGTGGCAAAGCCATACCATCACCGATAAGTAAGATAATATTTTTAGGGGACTTAGCGAACTTAACTTCCTGTTTATCAACCAATTGCTGTTTGTTTCCGGCGCATGCCGAAATTAAAACAAGGATAGCAGGCAGCAAAACTGCTCTGAAATTCGTTAGAAACGTTGAAGGATTTGACATCGCTGTTTGTATGTACTGATTTTTTGAAAATTCTTTTTTTTGGGGATTTGACCAAAATCATACCCCATTAAATGGTGCATTAAGACTCCAATAAAAGTCCATCTTGCATGGTCATTTTGCGGTCGGACAAATCTGCAAGTTCTTGATTATGCGTAACGATGACAAATGTTTGCTGTTGTTCGTCGCAAAGGCGGCGGATCAATTGGTGAAAATCTTTAGCAGCGTTACTGTCCAGATTTCCGGTAGGTTCATCGGCAAAAATGATATCGGGTTTGTTGATTAAAGCACGCGCCACAGCCACACGTTGTTGTTCACCGCCTGAAAGTTCGGTCGGTTTGTGCTGCAAACGCTCTGCTAATCCGAGGTAATCCAATAATTCTTTGGCGCGCCGTTCCGTATCTGCTGTATTGTTTTTGCTGATATATCCTGGAATGCACACATTTTCCAAAGCGGTAAACTCTGGTAAAAGATGGTGAAACTGGAACACAAAGCCAATATGTTTGTTACGAAAAGCGGCCATTTGGCGACTGTTCATTTCGCGGACATTTTTACCAACGATTTGTAACTCACCGCGGTCGGCATCGTCCAAGGTACCAATGATATGCAACAACGTGCTTTTGCCGGAGCCCGAACGGCCCACAATGCTAACGATCTCTCCTTGGCCAATTTCAAGGTCAACACCTTTGATAATGTCTAATTGGCCATACGATTTATAAATACCACCTGCTTTTAAAACCATAGGACAAAGGTACGTCTTTTCGTATCGAAATAAGTAATAATGAGGATACTACAACTTTGTAAAAAATTTCCTTATCCGCTGAAAGACGGTGAAAGTATAGCCACCACGTATTTGGCTAAAGCCCTGCACGAACTCGGTGCGGAGGTAACGCTATTGTCGATGAACACTAGCAAGCACCCCACCGATATTGCCGCTTTGCCCACCAGTTTTAACCATTATAATGCCATTCATGCCGTAGATGTGAATAACCACCTTCGACCGATGGATGCGCTACGCAATCTACTGTTTTCCAAGGAGTCGTACCATGTAAACCGCTTTATCAATGATGATTTTGCGGCGCAACTCACTCATGTATTGCGTACCGAGGATTTTGAAATAGTGCACATGGAAACCTTGTTTTTATCGCCCTATATTCCTTTGATTCGTCAGTATTCCAAAGCCAAAATTGTTATGCGTTCGCATAATATTGAGCATCGGATATGGGAACGGGTAGCCGTAAACAGCGGTTTTTTGAAAAGTTGGTATTTGAACCAAATTACGCCTAGGTTACGACATTTTGAGATCAATCACTTGAATGACTATGATTTGTTTGCGGCCATTACGGCTGGTGATTTACAAGAATTTAAGGATTTAGGCTTGACGATCCCATCCACTACTGCGCCGATAGGGCTGGATTGCAGCGATTATATACCTGATTATCAAGCATATCAGCAACCACTGAGTATTTCTTTTATTGGTTCACTCGATTGGATGCCCAATGTAGAGGGTTTAAAATGGTTTTTGGATACCATTTGGACACCATTGCTGTTGCCCGCTTTGCCCAATCTGACCTTTCATATTGCTGGGCGAAATACGCCAGATTGGATGTTAAAGATGAATATTCCGGGCGTGACAGTACACGGTGAAGTATCATCGGCCCGTCATTTTTTAAATGCCTATCCTGTTACAGTCGCGCCCCTGCTTTCGGGCGGAGGTATGCGCGCAAAGATTTTGGAAGGTATGGCATTGGGGCGGGTAGTGGTGTCAACCAGTGTGGGCATGGAAGGCATTGAAGCCAGGCATGGTAAAGAGGCATTAATAGCAGATACACCCGAAGAATGGCTCAAAGCAATCCAATGGTGTGCTGCGCAGCAGGCGCAATTGCAGGTTATGGGTGAGCAAGCGGCTACCCTCTGCAATGAATCCTATGATAATTTAAAGGTAGGGAAGCGGCTGATGGCGGCTTATCAGGACATTATTGAACTAGAAGAATTAGCCGTTTAGTGGACTACAGTTGACCAATCAATAGCATCGTTATGCGAGTGGGTAAATCCCATAGCGCGCTCCTCGGCGATGGTATTGGCATCTCGGAAGGCCATAACGTAGGTTTTTCTCCAATTTTCTGTCATATTACCACCCGAACCATGCACAATTCGTTCGTCATGGACGGTGATACTACCGCGCTTTACGGGTAAATAAACGATCTCGTCGGTAGGCAAACTATCAATGACAAGGGTGTGTGTCTCGTCGCGGTTGATCCCCTCTCCTTCATTTGATCCGTAATCTTTGGGGCGGTGTTGGCGGAGTTCTGGTTCTTTGTTGGAGCCTGGTACTACTTGCAAACAACCATTTTCCACATCAGCGTCATTCATGGCCAAGGAGCAGGTAGCTGTCCAAGTATTTTGGGTTTTGGGCCAATACCCGAGATCTTGGTGCATCGCAAATTCGGCGGCGGATTTGTTTGGTTTTTTTGCCAAAAACTGCTCATAATCCATACCTGCTGTGCCTTCGGGATACAGTTGGCTCGCAATACTTTGGGCGAGTTGGAAATAAATATTATTGACCAATTCTGGTCTATATTTGCTGGGTAGCATCGCATTTACTAGTCGAAACTCTTCTACTGGTGTGCCATAAGGCTGGCTCATATCGCAAAAATCTTTGCCCATATTGGGTTCTTTTCCTGTTACAAAATGGTCGAACCACGGATCAAGTGTAGCCACTTCTTCGTCGGAAAGTACATCATTGAGGATGATATAGCCTTGTTCGCGATAAAGTGCTATTTCGGCTGGTGTTAATAGGTACGTATTACCTTGTCTTCTGTGGCTGCCGGAATCTGGGTTATATGCTTTTTTGATGCTATGCTCCATAATGGGTGAATTATTTTGAGTGCAATGATACGGACAAAAAAATTTTCTTAGGAATGAAATTTAAATCTCCTGCTCAAGGAACGCGTTTAAATTTTATTTTCCATCTACCTTTGCAATTTTTAGGAATGAAACTTAAATCTCATTCCTAAGGACTTGGACATAATATCAGTATCGGCACTTGCTGGCACTCACCTTCTATATTTTTTTATGTATTCTCCTAAAACCTTCGCTTATATTGCCCTTGCTCTCATTTGTATTATTTGGGGGACAACTTATACGGCTATCAAAATTGCGGTTGACTATTTTCCTACTTATCTGATGGTGGGGATTCGGCAAACTGGCGCAGGTATGATTATCCTGACAACGGCTTATTTGTCGCGCCAATTTGCCAAAGGCGATACGATGAAGCACCTCACGCCACGTTATCTTATGGCACAAGCCATGACTGGTGTATTTATGATTACAGGTGGAAATGGGTTTATCACTTGGGGAATGCAATACGTTTCTTCTGGATTGGCATCGGTTATTGGGTCGCTTACGCCGGTTTTGGTATTGTTAATCAATATGGTATGGCATAGAAAAGGGGAAAGTACGAGTTGGTACACTTTAGCGGGGGTGTTATTGGGTTTTGCTGGATTGGGTTTTGTTTTTCACGAAGGCTGGGCCGATTTTACAGATCCGAACTATCGGCTGGGTATTTTAGGGTGTTTTTGCTCGTGTTTAGCTTGGGCATTGGGGACGGTAATGGGCAAGCGATTCAACCACGCGGGCGTATCGCCGATGATTAATGCCGGTTTACAAATTACTGCGGGCGGACTGGGAGGCTTTGTGATGAGTCTCTTGTTCGATCATAATTATACGATCCACCACAGTTGGCATGGCTGGGGCGCTTTATTTTATTTGATGTTTATTGGCTCTGCGGTTGCGTTTACCTTATATATGTTTGTACTTCGGCAACTGAGTGCCACAGCATCGTCTATTTATACGTATATCAATCCGGCAGTAGCGGTATTTCTAGGTTGGCTTTGGTTAGGCGAATCTATGAGTGTGCCCAAAATGATGGGTATGTGTATTACGTTGGCGGGTGTCTGGCTAGTAAATAAAGGGGAATCTCAAAAAAAATAAAAAAAATAATTTTTACTGGCAGCGAAACGCAACGCCCTATCGTTTAAATAATAGTAGTGCAGAAAAGCAGCTGCATTGCTTCATAACTTAAGCAGAAAAGTAGGTTTTTTAGTTGGTTTTGTTTGTGCAAGAGGCGCGCCGCAATGGGTGCGCCTCTTGCTTTTTGTGTTAGCCGCTTTTTGAACGAGCGTTTGTAGTTGATCATTTTACACAATTATAAGTATCTTCTATTTATTGTATTAATAGCCTCTAAGTCCACTTACGCAAACAGCCAGAATTTGGTTGTGAAAAAAATCTTATACCTGCGTTAAAGCAAGAACAATCTCCATTTGTATATCCAGTAAAGTCCTGCTTTTGGATAGTCCCTCTTTTACGGCGTTGTTATCGGCAAAATCATCCTCAAACATCGCATGACGTATCTTATGGCGATATGAGTTTGGTCAAGTCCAAAAGTTGCCACGACAAGGCTGCTCCTTTTTTACCAAGAGTTACTACTACATCGGTGTCAAGTGCATATCTTTGTATCCCTCAATGTTATAAGCAGTAAAATATGACGATAGAACAACTCACAGACGAAAAAAACAATTAAAATATGGAATACAAAATTGGAACAAAGGAAAACCCAATGGTCTTAAAAACGCCACCATTGACAAGTGAATACACCATGCACGTTGACCAGAAAGAGGGCAAAGACGTTTTAGTTTGTACTGTTGGTAAAACAGTTTTACTCTACAACATAGAATGCCTCAACGACTTGTATAAAATGCTGATAGACCACGGGGATTGGATGGATCTAGGCAGTGCTGATGAACAGAAACCTGCAAAAGAAGGGACAGTTGAATATTGGGGACGTTTAGAAAATAACCCTGTTGGCGGTTGGTACGGACTTAAAAAAGGGCTTCGTGGGCGTTTTGGTATGTATGTGCCGCCTTTAATGGAAGCACTTGGGCTTGCTGAGGTAACACACGATGCAAAAGGAAACAAAATGAAAGCAAAATAGAACAACGATTCGTATGAATTCAATTGAAATGCTTGAACGCACCTACAGACTAAAAAAAATCCCGAATCTCAGCATTTCTGCTAAAATTTGGGATTAATTTACGAGACAAATCTATATTGTCCCTGTATTTAAACGCAATTGCTTACCTATTCATACCTTCCAAAAAGTCTTCATTGGAACTAGAATTCATCATGTGTTTACGCATAAACTCCATGGCTTCTTCTGGCTTCATATCGGCCAAATGATTGCGCAGGATAAACATGCGTTGTAGTGTATCTCGATCCAGCAACAAGTCTTCGCGACGTGTGCTTGATTTGGTAAGGTCAATACTTGGATACATGCGTTTATTGGCCAATTGGCGATCCAATTGCAATTCCATATTACCTGTACCTTTAAATTCTTCAAAGATCACCTGATCCATTTTTGAACCTGTATCCGTTAAGGCGGTGGCAATAATCGTCAAAGAACCTCCATGCTCGATGGCGCGTGCAGCACCAAAGAATTTTTTAGGTTTTTGTAATGCGGTTGCTTCTACACCACCAGACAGCACCTTACCCGAAGCAGGCGCAACAGTGTTATAGGCGCGTGCCAAACGGGTAATGGAATCCAGCAGGATCACCACATCGTGGCCGCATTCTACCATTCGTTTTGCCTTTTCCAAAATGATATTGGCCAAACGGACGTGATTGTCGGCAGTTTCGTCAAAAGTAGAAGAAACTACTTCTGCTTTTACGTTGCGTTTCATATCCGTTACCTCTTCGGGGCGTTCGTCGATGAGAAGGATAATCACATAACATTCGGGGTGATTTTTGGTAATAGCATTGGCTAAGTCCTTCAACAGGAATGTTTTACCTGTTTTTGGTTGCGCCACGATCAAGCCACGTTGTCCTTTACCGATTGGTGTAAACAATTCCACTAAGCGGTTACCAAAATCTCTACCTGTTGTACTGGTCAGCAAGGTGAATTTTTTGGTAGGGAACAGCGGTGTTAAGTAATCGAATGGTACGCGGTCGCGTACATCTTTCGGCTCTAAACCATTAATTTTATGTACCTTCAACAAGGCAAAATATTTTTCACCTTCTTTTGGCGGGCGCATGGAGCCATACACCGTATCACCGGTACGCAGACCAAATAATTTGACCTGTGAAGGCGAAACATAAATATCATCAGGGCTGGTGAGGTAATTAAAATCGGTAGAGCGCAAAAAGCCATATCCATCCGACATCATTTCCAGCGTACCACCACCATCAATAATTCCGTCTAATTCTACATCGAATTTCTCTTTAACAATCACCGGCATTACCTCCTGAACATCTACTTGTGGTGCTTGATCATCATCATAGTCGTCACCAATGCGCTGTTGAGCAGGTGCTTGTGGTGGCATATCATAATCCTCCTCTTCCATCATTGGATTAGGAACAAACTCATCTTCGTAGCGATCGTAGCGATTGGCATCTTGATCGTATAAATTTTGATTTCCCCCACGTTGGTCGCGGTAACCACCTTGTTGCTGGTTGGGTTGGCGGAATTGTTGTTGTTGTTGTTGGCGCTGCTGTGGCATTTGTTGTCCACCAGGAGGGCCTTGTTGCAGGCGGCCATAGCGGTCGCGGTACATACCACCTTGTGGCGGCATTGGGGGCTGGGGGGGTCTATTTTGTTGTTGCTGAGGCGGGGGCTGGGGTGGTCTGTTTTGCTGTTGCGGCCCCTGTGGTGGAGGTGGTCCTTGTTGTAAACGGCCATAGCGGTCGCGGTACGTTCCAGGTTGCGGGGGAGCAGGAGGCGGATAATTCTGCTGTCTCATATTCGGGTTCGGCTGTTGTTGCTGAGGCGGATATGGGCGCTGCTGTTGCGGTGGAGGTGGTGTTTGCGGTGGTCTTTGTGGTTGTGGTTGTGGTGGAATGGGCAGCGGAGCATTCCGCGTCATTTGTTTTGGTCCTGCCACTGGCTTTAGAACGCGAGGTTCTGGCTGTGGTGGGAGTTGTGGCTGTTGTGTTGGTGACTGTTGTTGCGGCGGTGGTGGTGGTAGCGGAGCAGGCGCATTTTGAGCAGATTCGTCCTTGGTCTTTCGACCTTTTTTAGCGTCACTCTGTTCAGATTCTCTTTCTGCTGTGGGTTTACGCACCACGATTTTACGGCCTGGAGCGGGTTCGTCAACTTCTGGAACGAATTCTCCGCCTTGTCCTTTCGCGGCCAAGGCTTGTTCATCAAGGATCTTATAGACCAGATCCTGTTTGGTCAGGCGATTAGCGCCTTTGATTCCGAGTTTAGTGGCAATATCGCGCAACTCGGTAACCAACTTCTCATTCAACTGCAAAATGTCGTACATCGACTTTCTAACGATTAAGGTGGGTGTGTAATTTCGGAAATGTAGAGGCACAAACGGTGTATATTCCGGTTGAACCATTATGGAGGGCGAAGCAGGTATAAAATCCTGCAAGGCTTACTTCGGCATGGCATACAAGCAGCATGCTTAATTACATTTCCGGGTGAGAAATAGTACAATTTTCGGACTTAACCAACGCAGGATAGGGCAATAAAAATATCGGGAGTGTGGTAAATCCGGTAGATATCGTGGATCTTTTTTTCTAAAACGTGGATTTTTTTTCTAAAATAAGACGTTTAGAAATATTTGTAACGCTGCAAAGGTAAACCTTATTTTATATTTAGCCTACCTTGTGGCGTTTTTTGAAAATATTTTTTTATTTTATATGCTCCAACTAGAAATAATTCGCGAAGAAAAGGCCAGAATAGTGGCTGGATTGCGCAAACGTAATTGGAATTCAAGCCAATTAAAGGTTATTGATCAAATTATTGTTTTGGACGACCACCGTCGCTCCGGGCAAAAAGAACTCGATGACGCACGCGCAGAAATGAACAAAATGGCTAAATCTATTGGCGCGCTCATGGGCCAAGGAAAAAAAGAGGAGGCCGAACAACAAAAAAAAGCAGTAGTGCTGTTAAAGGACAAAGAAAAATCTTTGGAAGAAGTGCTTGCCGCTACTAAGCATGATCTCGATCAGTTGCTGTACTCCGTGCCTAATGCCCCACACAAATCTGTTCCTAAAGGTAAAACACCGGAAGAGAACAAAGTGTTCAAAGCATGGGCAAAACCTTTCCCTACTTTGCCCGCTGATGCTGTACCGCATTGGGATCTAGGCAAAAAATACAACCTCTTCGATTTTGAATTGGGTGTAAAACTAACCGGATCGGGTTTTCCTGTTTACCGCGGCCAAGGTGCGCGCCTACAACGCGCATTGATCCAGTTCTTCTTAGACGAAGCGGTAAAAGCGGGTTATGAAGAAGTCCTCCCGCCCCATTTGGTGAATGAAGAAAGCGCGCGTGCTACTGGACAGCTGCCCGATAAAGAAGCACAGATGTACCACTGCACCGAGGACAACCTGTACCTGATCCCTACAGCCGAAGTCCCCGTTACGAATATTATGCGCGACGAAATTGTAAACATCAAAGACTTGCCTATTAAAATGACGGCTTATACGCCCTGCTTCCGCCGCGAGGCTGGCGCATGGGGCGCGCACGTGCGTGGCCTCAATCGTGTCCACCAGTTTGATAAGGTAGAAATTGTACGCGTGGAACATCCCGACAATTCCTACAAGGCTTTGATGGGTATGGTAGCGCATGTATCTAAGTTGATGACCAAATTGGAACTGCCTTATCGCATTCTGTTGCTGTGTGGTGGCGATATGGGTTTTGCATCTGCCAAAACTTTCGACTTTGAAGTATGGTCTGCTGCACAACAACGTTGGTTGGAAGTGAGTTCTGTTTCTAATTTTGAAACGTTCCAAACCAATCGCCTCAAACTCCGTTACCGCGATACCAATGGTAAAATAGAACTGGCGCATACGCTCAATGGATCGGCGCTGGCCCTTGCCCGTATTGTGGCTGCCTTGTTGGAAAATAACCAAACCGCCGATGGTATTCAAATGCCAAAAGCACTTTGGAAATATACAGGGTTTAAAAAAATTGGTTAGTTGGACTTGGTCGTTTGACTAAATGTCTGAATTTGATAAAAAAGTGTAGTATATGCCTCTGTTTATGGGTGGTATATGCTACACTTTTTTTGTGGTAGGTACTTGAATGCTAAAAATACCTTCGTTCATTGCTGCAATTAATTATGTCCAAATACTTATTTAGAAAGGGTACACTTTTATTTTTGGTAAGATATTTTGACATTTGACTTGAGGCACAGTACTCCAAGTGTGGCAAAACCGGCCTTAGAAAAATGCAGGTTTTGCTTGAGTGGAGGCGGATGAAGCCAAAAAGTGTTTGAGCCAAAGGTAATTTACGGGACACAGTCCCCGCTCGATTTTGCGGCGAGTTTTTTTTGGCGCCGCCGGAGCGAGGAAGCAAAAGCACGGCATTTTTCGTCAGCCGAGGCCTTTTTTGCCTACTTTCTTTTTTTGGCGAAAAAAAGTAGGCAGTAGGCATTATTGCACTAAATTTTAACTTTTTGAAATTTCCAA
This sequence comes from Chitinophagales bacterium, assembly GCA_043764095.1. GTDB lineage: Bacteria > Bacteroidota > Bacteroidia > Chitinophagales > Saprospiraceae > M3007. Next base: position 4,337 of record JAYUKX010000056.1, on the reverse strand, counting down.
GTGGATAAAATTATTTTTATAGAGAAAAGGTGTACCCTTTGAAAATACTTATCAAAAATTTAAAAAAAATAAATTTTACTGCCACCTTTTTAATTCTTCGCATCTAAATATTGAGATTTACCTAAAAGCACAAATTTAGCGGCGATATTTTGTACAAATTTTCGTTTTTTGCGCAATAAGGAACGATAAAATAATAACTTATGATTGTTGGATAAATCTCAATCCTTATCAAAAAAATGTGATGGATGACTTCAAGTATTAGCACAACATTTTGGCAAAATGCCTACCAAAACCATGCACCAAAAATCTTTGGTTTATGCCGTCGGTATGTTTCAGATCTTAACGCAGCCGAAGATCTGATGCACGACACTTTCATAACAGCCATAAATAAGCAACATAGTTATGAAAACAAAGGCTCTTTTGAGGGCTGGCTCTCGCGCATTGCTATCAATACAGCACTGATGTATCTGCGCAAACAGAAACAATGGGCAATAGAATCTATTGAAGATATTGACCTTGGTGATAGTGAAAACGACGCGGCAAGCAATGAATACCATGATGCTAAATCGTTGATCTTGACCAGCGATTTTCAACAAGACGAATTACTTGCTGCCATTGATTTGTTGCCGTTGCACCATAAAACGGTATTTAACCTGTATGTATTCGATAGTTTTTCGCACCAACAGATTGCAGAGCAACTACAAATAAGCGCAGGTACATCAAAGTCTCACTTGTCACGCGCACGCAAAAAAATTCAAGAAATATTACTTCAAATGGCTTTGGAAAAAAAGAAAAAAAACAGGAAAATTGCTGTATTTATGTCTCTTTCAACAGATAATCAAGGGTATATTGATGATTTGTATAAATCGAAACTAAATAATCTTCATATCGCTCCAAATCGAACACCTGATATATTAAAAAAAATATTGAAAGACGCTCCTGCTCCTCCGGCACCAAGATTTATTTTTTCTAAAATGATGTACGCGATTGCCTGTATCTCAGCAATTGCAGTTATCGGTGTTTTCCTTACATTGAGCAAAAAAAATACCAATGATCTGCCCATTTCAAATATTGAAAATGGCCCGATTGACACTAATTCCGCTCAAAGTAAGGTAATATTCCATCAAAGCCTAATACCGACAACGGATGCGGCGGAACAAATTGGTATAACAATGGATACAGCCCAATCTGTTACGTCAACCAACAATGATAAAAAGCACGATTCGGCTCCACCAAAAGTAAACGTAAAAAATAGACACCAACAAGGCGGCGTTGAAACTATTGAAAAACAAACAGTTATTATAAACAAAAAAGTTATAAAAAAAGATACTATTTTTAAGTAAATATTATGAAACCATCTATTCTATGTATTCTTTTTTCGATCTTTATTTCATCACTATTGGCTCAAAAGCCTAATAGTAGTTTTACGGCTCGCAATAAAATTATTTACGATACAATGTTTATCTATGACACTATTTTTGTGACGGATACAATTCGGCTAAAAAGATGTAGTGTCATCGAACAGTTGCCGCCATCCAATATGTTTGAAACGAATAATGGTACGACGCAAAAAAATTTGATCATAAATAAATATTTTGCTGCCACCATTTCGGCAAACCACATCTTATTATCAGATTCGAATCAATACTTTCTCACAATAAAAAAATTTGATAAAATGAAAAGACTAAATTTTTTCGGCGTAGTGCTCTTTGCTTTCCAAAACATGGTGGTAGCACAAAACAATCTAAGCCTTTCGCTTGGAGGTGGTGCTTATAATCTAAAAACAAGCGAAACTGCTGTTCGTGATCAATCTAGGGCAAGAGGTAATTCGACAACGCAACTCACAGGGTTGTTCAAAATTGGTATCAATGGTGAGCGTAATTTTTTTAAATCTAAAATCAGTATTGGTTCAAGTTTGAATTATCATTTTCTTAAAGGGGCTGATTTTCCAGCATATGATCAAACTGGCTTTCCTACAGTAGTTAATGAAGGTTTTCGCAAAAATTATCACATGATTTCTATTCCACTTTTTGTGAGATGGAATGCAAAATCGGTAAAACCTTTTTCAGGAGCGGAGTTTTATTATAAGCAAACACCCAAAATTGCCGAAGAGGCGACTAATTCAACATCAAAAGTGGAATATTACCAATATGCTTATTTCGGTGCGAGCGCACTCTTTGGTTTTGATGTTGATCTTTCGAAACGGATTCAAGCACGTTTTGTTTATGCACAGGGCTTAACAACCGAATATAACCCACAAATTTATGGCAATAGTTACAGCACAAAAATGAAGCGATTTGAGATTTCATTGATGTATAATTTAAAAGCGAGAGATAACAATCTTAAAGAACGGTAAAGTCCACGGCAGTTGTAGGGATAAAAACCCTACGACTGCCGTTTCCCCTCCGCCAACATTGTCACCGCCTTCGCTATCCGCCCCGATCGGGTTTCCTCGCGTTTTGGTCTTTGTAGTTTAATTTTTTGAATAGTGGTGTCATTAAAAATCGGGCAAAGTAGGTTTATTTTTCAAAATCCGTTCAATTTGCTCGTTCACTTTGGGTGTGAGCAAAGGCAATACTTCCAAACTTTGGAGGGTCTCTTGCAATTGTTCTGGTTTGGAAGCACCCAAAATGGCCGTCGTTACATTTGGGTTTTGGACAGTCCACGCAATGGCCAGTTTGGGTAAGTTAGTGCCCAGTTTTTGTGCTAATTCGCTCAATTTGCGTGCTTTTTCGAGGTGCGAAGGTTGTAGGCTACGTTCTTTGAGCCATTCAAAACCATCCAATCCGAGCCTTGTACCACTTGGAAATTTGTCCAGGTATTTATCTGTCAGTGCGCCTGATGCCAGCGGCGACCACACCGTAGTACCTAGTCCAACCGTTTTGTAGAGCTGGTTAAATTCTGCTTCTACTTTATTTCGGACAAACATATTGTACTGTGGTTGCTCCATAACAGGGCCGATCAGCCTGTTTTCGCGTGCTACCATATGCGCTTCCATAATTTCCTGCGCACTCCATTCGGACGTACCCCAATATAGGATTTTGCCTTGTGCGATAAGATGGTTCATTGCCCATACGGTTTCTTCGATAGGCGTATTTTTATCGGGTCTATGGCAGAAGTACAGGTCAATATACTCCACTTGCAAGCGTTTTAGGCTGGCGTGGCATGCCTCGAAAATATGCTTTCGACTGAGGCCTGTTTGGTTGGGTAATTTACCTCCTGAGCCAAAAAAGACTTTAGAAGAAACCAGCCAGGAACTACGATCCCAGTTCATTTTTTTTAGGACTTTACCCATGACAACCTCACTTTCGCCACGTGCATATATTTCGGCATTGTCAAAAAAGTTGACACCATTTTCGTATGCGACGCGCATGAGATTTTCGGCGGTATCATCGCCAATTTGCTTGCCAAAAGTGATCCACGATCCTAGTGAAAGGACGCTCACTTGCAAGCCTGATTTTCCTAATCTTCTATATTGCATATTAGTTTAATTATTGATTACCAATCTTTTCGGCTTCTATTTGGTTTGGTTTGAGTGGTTCGTTCCTGGTATTTTTGTTTTATATCGCGGTCTTTGCGTTCTACACTTTTGAGTAATTGTTCTTTGTTTTGGCTGAGTTTGGGTTTTTCTGGTTGTTGGTTTTCTGGTTTATTTTGCTGTTGCTGGTCTTTGTTTTGTTGCTGATCTTTAGGCGGTTCGTTTTTATCTTGCGACTCTTGATCTTTATTTTGCTGGTCTTTATTTTGCTGGTCTTTATTTTGATCTTGTTTTTTATCCTGCTCTTTTTTTTGTTGTTCCTGTTCTTTTTTTAATTTTTCGCGTGCCATTTGTAGGTTTTGTTTGGTTTGGGCATCACCGGGGCGGTTGCGCAAGCTGTTTTCGTAAGCATTTACGGCCTCTTGGTATTTTTGTTGTTTGAGGTGTGCGTTCCCAAGGTTGTGGAATGCGTCGGCTCGATCGGTCGGGGTTTTTGCGTTTTTGGCCGCCGCCTCTAGGGTTTTGGCAGCGGCTTCATAATTACCTGCTTTGTATTGCGCTGTGCCGAGGTTGTAGTTGGCTTTCGGATCGGCTGGCGTAGTTTTTACGGCATCGCCATAAGCTTGTTCCGCTTTATTGTACCGTGCGCCTTCATAAGCGGCATCGCCTTGGCGTAGCGACTTGTGCGTATTTTGCGCAATTGCTGCACTGGTCGTACAAGCGAGGAAAATAAAAAGCAAATATTTCATTCTTTAATGTTTTAGGAATGAGAATTAAATAAAGGTACAGATTTGGGGAGACGATTTTGTCACTATTAAGGCATGAAGAGGGCGTTTAGTGGTACTAAACAACCGATGAA
>JAYUKX010000055.1:0-1340 GCA_043764095.1 Chitinophagales bacterium | reverse complement strand
GTCAGGTTTTGGGTCAAAACGGCTGTGCCGATGGCGTTGTAAATCTGCACCTCGTTGCCGTAGGCGATTTGTTTGGTGCTTATTTCCAACTCGGTGCTGGCAGGGTTGGGCGAGAGTTGGAACAAATTTTCTTCTTTCTCTATTTCTGCTACTGCTGTTGCAAGCGTATCGCAGCCGCTGCCCACGAGTGCGCCGAGGCGAAAATGGGGTATATTGGGCAAAGCTGCTTGGGAATAATTTGGCATTTCTATACAATCGATGCATACGCCACAGGCAACACCCAGACTATCTGGGTAATTAATACGATGCAAATAAGGACTACTACTATGTGCAATGTAAATTTTTCCATCAGGTGCTAATCGCTCCTGCCTAAAATTTACATACTCAGTCATATCCCCCCATCTCCAATCATATACTTTTTGGCGAGAGGCGAGCGGATTAGTCGCTGCCATATTGTACTGATAAATTCGACTGCCGATATTGAAATAGAGCCGTTTGGAGGTGGCAGAAAATGCCAAGCCTCCCATGTAACTGGAGTCATTAAGGATTTCTTCATAGCGTTCATTAGAAAGTGTTCCTGTACAGCGGTCGAAATCATAGATACCAATTTTTGCCATACTCGTACCTAAAATAGCAACGGCGCGCGCAAATTTGGTACCGTCGGGAGAAAAAATACTTTGCCCTGCCCCATTTTCGTGCTCAAATTTATGCCCCACTACTTGTGGCTGGGCTTCGCTAATTCCAGTTGGCGAGAGCAGTGCCTTGTAATAGTTGCCATTTGTGGCGCCTAATTTCAATTTGGGGCTAATTATCCACCAATCGCGTCCGTTGGCGTGCCGACAGGCTGAAATGCTACTTGATAAATAAAAACTATCGTCCTTTATAAGCCCTCGGACGGTTTCCAACGCTCCTAATTCGTTGTTAGCGCTCGTATTTATCTCGGTATAAAGCCATTTATTGAAGTACAATAAAAAATCTGAATAATCAGTAGGCCAAGGTGCTAAATTGTAATGTAAAAGTACGAATCTGTTGTTGTGGTTTGGAAATGGCAGTAACATCGAACCGTTATAGTCGGTAGCGAAACCATAGTGTTCGTACGGGCAAGTGTAATGATCGTCTAACGCAAATGGATATGGGTCAGTTTGTGGGATATAAATTTTCTGAAAATTTCTGTTGTAGATATCACAGCCGTTTGAATAAACAAGTAATTTTCCATTTTTATCACACACCGAAGATTGATTATCGCTCATATTTGCAGGATTATTTGCAACATTTGATATTTGCAAAACAGAGCCATTAAAATCTAATAAATTACCTGATTTATTGGGATAAGTATTTGT
>JAYUKX010000054.1:0-16294 GCA_043764095.1 Chitinophagales bacterium | reverse complement strand
CCCAAAAATGCTATCAATTTGTATGTTTTTTAAAATATGTTTTCAATGCCTTAACTGTAAAAAATCATGCACTTTTCAAAAATGTCCAGTAGTATGATGCCCAATAAGTCATTGTGACTAGGCTTGTTGTCATTGAGTCAACTTGACAAAATACAAGTTTAGGAATACAAAAAAACGGCATGTACAGCCAACTAAGACTATACATGCCGTTAATACATCGAAACAAATGTGTTACTATTTCAAACTAACGATCCAACCAGCAATTTTATCCAAGGCATCGTTAGGAACCGTTGTTTGTGGTTGCATTGCTGGATAACCAGGCCAATTACCTGGTTCTGGTTTTTTTACCAATTTAATGATTTTCTTTTTAGAATAACCTTTTGCACCCACATCAGTCCAAATAGGGCCAACTAATTTTTTCTTAATAGAATGACAAGCATTACAACCATATTTATTGAGCAGCGTTTCAATTTCTGCTGGAATGGTTGGATCGGCATTTACTTTTGGAGAAGGGCCAGGTGCAGCAGCAAAAAGTGCAGCGATTGGAACCAAGAGTATAATTAATTTTTTCATAATTATTGTTTATAACAATTTTTGAGTGTTGAACTTGTACTAAGTACTTTGACACAATTAATTATCATTTTGAACTTGGTCTTTTCCGCCCATATTTTCCCATTTTTTCGTTAGATAGTACCGCTATCTGCCTTAAAAATGGCTCATCTAGCCGAAAAATACCTGCGTTCAATTATGCAATTAATTGTGTCCAAGTACTAATACGAATATTTTAAAGAAAAATTACGCTGTTTGCATCTAAAAATAGTGAATATAGCGTTAATGGACTCGATCTTGATCGTATTTTATATAATCACATTGACAATACACTATATATTCCCTTTTTTCATTTCCTTTACACAATAATCTACTGCACGTGCCGTAAGTGCCATATAGGTTACCGATGGATTTTGCCAAGCGGTAGAAGCCATAGAAGAACCATCGGTCACAAATACGTTCTTAATGGCGTGCATTTGGTTAAAACCATTCAGCATGGATGTCTTTGGATCGCGCCCCATTCGTGCAGTCCCCATCTCATGGATGCCGCGCCCGGGCGACTCGCCAGAATCGTAGGTATTTATGTCTTTTAAGCCTGCTTTTTCAAACATCTCGGAAACAGAAGTAAATACATCTTTGAGCATTGCCTCTTCGTTTTCGCGGAACTGGCAATCAATATCCAGCGTAGGCATACCCCATTTATCGCGTATATTGGTATTCAAAGTAACGCGATTATCGGCATGAGGGAGCATTTCCGCCATTGCAACAACCCCGATATGCCACGGGCCTGGCTTTGTCATGGCTGTCTTAAAATCGGCTCCAAAGCCATCCTGATAAGTACCCCTGCTCCAATCTCCACGACCAGCCTCACCGATGACTGCATATCCGCGGGTAAAACTAGATTGTTTATCGGCTCCAAAATTTCGGAAACGAGGAATAATAAAACCAACCGGACGACGCCCTTTGTAATACACATCTTGCAAACCATCAAAAGAGGCAGAAGCCCTCCCACGATAATTATGATCCATCAAATGACGACCCAAAGTGTCCGAATCGTTACCCAATCCTTTTGAGAATCTTGCAGTATCGTTAGAATTAAGCATTATCAAAGCAGAATTGAGCGTTCCAGCATTGATAAAGATTACTTTAGCATAATATTCAGTGGTTTCCTTGGTGTTTGCATCTATGACACGAACACCTTTAGCACGTCCTTTTTTCTCATCGTAAATGATAGAATGTACAATACTATCGGGGCGCAACGTCATATTGCCCGTATTAGCAGCAGCAGCCAAAGTAGTGGCTTGGCTCGCAAATGCAGCACTAAATGGACAACCCCGATGACAAAGGTTGCGGTATTGGCACGGACCACGTCCGTTATGCGCTTGCGTAACATTAGCACTTCGCCCAGGTATGAGTTTTCTACCCGGGAATGCTTTTTCAATATTTGATTTTAGGTGTTTTTCTAAGGCATTCAATTGAATTGGAGGCAAAAATTCTCCATCTGGCAATTCTGCTAATCCTTCTTTACTACCATTAATACCAGCAAACCGCTCTACATAACTATACCAAGGGGCAATATCCTCATACCGGATGGGCCAGTCGGTGCCGTGGCCATCTTTGAGGTTGGATTCAAAATCCATTGGCGACCAACGATAACATTGTCGTGCCCACATAAGACTTTTACCACCCACGTGATAGCCCCTGATCCATTCAAACGGTTTTTTTTGTTGGTATGGATTTTCACTGTCCTTTACAAAGAGGTGTTTTGTACCTTCGTTAAAAGCATAACAAACAGATTGTACATTGTAATCTGTATTTTTTTCTTGTGCGGTAATGCGGTTATGATGCTGAAACCCCCAAATAGGTGTAAGTGCTGTTTTATACCCTGTGATGTGATCTAATTTAGGGCCGCGTTCTAAAACGAGGGTTTTTAAGCCTTTTTCACAAAATTCCTTTGCAGCCCACCCTCCACTAATACCTGATCCAATTACGATGGCATCGTATGTTCTTTTTTTCATGTTTGCGTAATTTAAAGGTGGTTAGAACATAGTGGCCCAAGCCTTAGTATTTGTATCGATGGGCATTTCGGGAATCCATTCACCAGGAATTGGGTCATATTCCAGTGCTTGTGTCATACCAATCTCAGAAGAGAAATAGCCAAAAAGTACAAGCCCTTTGAGCATAGCCCAAAACTGCGGTGCAGGTCTGCCTTTGGCATCTTGCTCCAATTTGGTCAAAAAAGCAATGCGTTGTTTTTCATCACATACTTCAAAGTTTTTACCGAACATTTTGATACAAGCTGATTGAGCGGAATCCAAGCCATCCCAAAATACTTTCTGTTCCTTTGCTGGAAGACAATCTTCTACGAGTACACCAATAAATGCAGGTACGCCAGCGGCTTTAGCACCAGGCGTATCCGTTTGAGGAATGATGGTTTCGGCTAGTTCTGCCAAAAGTGTAAGTTTGTCAGCGCCAAAGCCCGTGAGTACAGCGCCACTACTGGCCTTAGCCAGCGAATTAGCCATTATTTCGGGGGTCAAAGTAACGCCACCTAAAATAATGGCTAATTGGCGCAAAGCGTTTCTACGATGCATATTCTATATTTATTTGTAAATTTGGCGTTAAGTTAGGACGAATTTGAGAATTCAAAATTATTTTTCGCACTTGAGGCAACGCAAAATGATTCTATGCGTTCTAAAGAATATTATACTTCATACGATAGAATGGGTTTAGTTGCCCCCTGAGTTGTATCAAATTCAGGGGGTTGTTTTTTTTACACGAATTTTATAAAATTTCATACGGAAATTATATCAAAAAGGCCAATCCTGTTCTGAAATTAACCCTTGATGAGCCATAAGGTTTCAATGCGCCATTCAAATTATCGGAAGCAATAAAAAATTGAACTGGCCCGGGGCTTAGCGTAATTTGCGCACCAATATTTGCGGCTTTGTTTTTATTAGCCGCATATAAAATGCCTACATTTAACAATTTAATGGGTTGAAAATGTGCACTAAAACTGAATGCCAGTTTGTCCTCCAAAAATCCAGTTTCATAAAAAACGGATCCCGCAATAGCAAGTCGTTTAGTTACTTCATAACGCGCTCCTGCATAACAACGCGTAGGTACCGCAGTATTATAATCCACAGTTGTTTTCGAAAACTTAAAAATATCATTCAGCGTATCTACTTTAGCAGAAAAATCCAAATCATCCGCACCGTTTATGATATCAGCGCCTGGCAATGTTACGCCTTCAAAATCATAGCTGGCTTTACTCTTAAAATAATTGGCCGCTTCCCATCGAATACTACCGCTCAAATCCAACACAGAGGCGTGGATCGTCAGTTTATCATTAATGGCATAAACCACTCCAACATCGAAAGCAAGGCCAGAATTAGCCCCCGAAAATTTATTCTTTAACTGATTTCTAGTTACATTAAAACCCAAGCCGCTCGTATCAATTGCTGAAATAATACCAGAGGAAAACACGCCATAATCGGTGTTAAGATTCAATTGGTAAATATCGTTACTGGTCGTAACTTCTATTTTTTGTGCTCCTGTATCCGTGATTAAAGAACTGATGCCTGCTAAATATTTGATCCGCGCACCTGCTCTAAATTTACCAAAAGAACGCGACACATTTAGCCCTATTTCGTGCCAGTCGAAAGTACGGGTTACAGGTGCAATCTGGACAGTTTGGCCAATAAACTGGGCATTACCGCCCCAAAACAACTGAACCATCTCCTTAGTATAGGACGTATTACTATTCAACCGGATAGCATGGCTGATACTCACCGCTGTTTTCCCAATTCCAGGAAGGCGCAAACCAACAGAAAAAGTTTCAAAGCGTTGCCGATAACTGATATTGTTTTCAGGTTCTAATTTACTAATAATTTGGTCAAAATCAACCTGTTTTTTACCATTTACGTTTTTAATAAAGTCATTATAGGCAAGCGTGCCACTGTGAAAAGCATCCACGCCAAAGGATGGAAGCCCGACGGCAATACGTTTTTCCTCTGGGAAATAAGCAGGGTTGATACTATTGAACTGCCAAGACTTATTCATTTGTGACAACATGCTTTCTTGCTGTGCAAATGAGGTATTACTTGCCGTTATAAATAGAACACAAGTATATAAAAATGTTATATTAAGTTTCATTTTTTTAATTATTTAAAATTCGTGCGAATAATGGGTTAATACACTCCTTTTATTTTCAATACTTATTCATAAGATAACTCCAACTCATTGTTTGAATAAATATTGAAAATCAATCGTTTAGGATATTCAACCCACTATTCACGTAATTCATAGTCACTTATCCTATCTTCTTTTTAACGCGAACCCCCATTTTAACAACAGCACTTTGATTCGCCAATATTTTAATAGGAATAGTACCATTTTGTGCTGAAGTAAAGGACGTTTTTAGGAAAGCAATTTTTGCATTTTTGCGCAAATTTTCAAAACGAACAGCAGACATTGGAATAAAGGTCTCTGTGCGTGTTGAACCCGTAGTAAAGCCAGTAATAGGATCGACGGGGCCTGCCTTAATAATATCTGGTGCTGCACCGACAAACAAAGAATCAATGGTATTGCCATTTACATCCTTAAAATAAACCTGTAAATTGGTAGAAAGTGCCATTGTATTTTCTGTCACTAATTTGAATTCGGCATCTTCAAATGCAGTGCTATCTGCAAAACTACCAAAATCAAGATTGAGGGTTTGGTCGGCACCGAAATCCTTGAGTTGGCCCTCTAAAAGTAGTTCAACTTTAACATTCATGCGAACGCTACTACTATCTGTTACAAAGCCAAGTAGTGCCGTATTATTATCGGCGTTAGCAAGACCATCTACTTGATAAATCATTTGGACAGGTTGTGCATTAAACAACTCCTCAATATTAGAATTGGTATCGTCGAAATAGAATGTGGTTGCCTTGGATTGCCCAACTTCATTCAACGCAAGAGATGGATAAGCAAAATCAATCCCTACATCCGAACCTTGTTGGATAAGTGGACTTTGCAGTTCAATTAAATCACCATTTTTGCCTACAAATTTAAGGTATTTAATCAGTCCTCTTGTTGGAAAACCAAAAGAGTTAAATACAGTAATAGTAATCTTGGGGTTTTTAACCTTTACATTACCATCAAGGTTTGTGTTATTAATATCAATATCAATAGTATCAGTACTCAAGCCGTAGGTTACTTTCCCCCAAAAACCTTCTAAATAATAGAAAGTAGCCTTGTCCATTGCCCCAATAACCGCCCCCAAAGATCCATTAGGTGGCAGCCTAGCTATTCTTGTGCCGTCGGGCAGGTATGCGTCGTAGGTAAACGTAATTAGGTTATTCGATGAATTCAGTTTCCAACCATCCAGATTAATAGTAGGGGTAAAAGCAAAACCATTAGGCGCGATGGTAAAAGTATAGGAATAGACCTGACCATTTAAAGACAACTGTGGAATTGTAAATGTGATTTTGATCGTTTCGGTCATTGTATTCTTGATCGCCATCGTCAAAGTCCCCCCACTTAAATCCACGCGCGACAGTTGAACACCATCAGGTGTTTTTACTGGTAATGTAAAAAAAGAAGAATCCACTACAATAGGAATAAGTGTATCCAAAAAATTAAAAATATCAACAGCCTTTGACTCGGTAATATCTCCAGAATAAGACAAGGTCACTGTATTGTCAGGATTGATAATAATCGTATCACCGACCGTATTTTCTTCCAAAATATTACCGATCAAATCGCTCACTTTGAGTTCTGTATTGAACAAAGGGAACGCATATTCTGCTGTGTGTTCCGTTAATATGGCATTTTCTAAATCGCTTTTTTTACAGCCTTGCCAGCAAAAAGTGGCTACCAAAAGCAATGAAGCGCAATAAAATAGTAGTTTTTTCATAATTGTAGTGTGTATTTGTTTCCTATGTACACTAGCGTTTCAAACGTATAGTACACGAGGAAGATATTAACGAAGACTAAATCCCACGAATACTTGAATGGTATAGTTGCGATCTTTATCGTCGCGCAGTATATATAAACTGTCTGGGCTCTTTTGAGAAATAGAGACATCCGCTTTTGTTCGGGTTAAATCGGCCAATCCGTACTGCAAACGTCCACCAATGAACAACGATTGGTTCAAAAAGAACGAAGCACCTACTGATACCCCATAATCGAGGAAATTATACTTATTGCCGAGATCTTCTTTGTTGTCGTAATAGGCGCCAAAGGTTTTTGGTATCGTGGATTTAACGGTTTGGAAATCATTAAAGAAAGCAGTTTCCGTTTGAGCATTATCTCCCTCGCCAAACTTATCGCGGGTATAATTATACTGCAATAGCGGGTTTATTACCCCGTTTGAGCCATCTGTATTGGTCCATTTATATTCCATGATACCATCGGCTACCCTAGAAAACAGCAGACTGGCATAAAAACCGCCCGAAACTTCGAATTTTTTATAGCGCGCAAAGGCCATCAGAGGAATATCCATGCACGTATGGTTTACGGTGTAGTTAATTTTACTTGTTCCGATAGTAGAGATTTCAGTCAGATCGCCATCTGTTACAAATATTCGAGAAGACGGGCCATCGTAGGAGTATTTCATGCCCTTTTTCGAGTATAAAAATTCACCCCTAAGACCAAAATTATCTGTAAATGAGTAAGCGAAAGAGGGCCCGATCATAAAACCGGTATAATTGTCCGTTTGCTCCAATTTTACATCTTGCAGTCCCAATTCGGATGGACCTTTGATATTGGAGAAATTAAGCCCGATTTTTACACCGCCGCCCAATTGAGCATATAGCGACACTGCGCTAAAGAAATAAAAAGTAATTGCGAATATACGTAAATTCATAATGCTAACTTGCTAGTTTATATCCCGCTGCAAGAACGGTAAAAAGTATCAAAATGGGATAACGTTATTGACAGATATTTTGTGGGGCAAAAGTACGCTTATTTAAGTGAAATGTATAAAGTAGTCAAAATTTGCCATAGTTCGGTTATTCACACTACCTTTGCAGCATAAATTGGTTTCTAAAACAAGAATTATGAAAGATTGGCCACTCTGGGAAATTTTTATCCGCTCCAAACAAGGTCTTAGCCATAAACACGTAGGTAGCCTACATGCATCTGATGCACAAATGGCCATAGAGAATGCGCGTGATGTGTATTGCCGTCGCAACGAAGGCATCAGTATTTGGGTCGTGCCTTCCGTGCATATCCACGCATCTACGGAGGACTCCGAGGCTTTTTTTGATCCCGCTAACGACAAAGTATATCGCCACCCAACTTTCTATGACTTGCCAGATTCCATTAAACACATCTAATTAATTTGCAGTATTTTATAATTTATAAGCCCTTCGGGATGCTCTGCCAATTTACCCAAGAAGCAGAAGGACAAGTGACGCTTGCCGACCTTGATTTTCAATTTGACAAAGACATTTATCCCGTTGGTCGTTTGGATAGTGATAGCGAAGGTTTGTTGGTATTGACAAATGATAAACGCGTTAATCAACGATTGCTCAATCCTGATAAAAAACATCCACGAACGTACCTCGCACAAGTAGAAGGTATTGCAGATGAGCGCGCCATTGAACGCCTCAGTAATGGTGTCACCATTAGTATTAATGGAAAAAAACACGATACCGCACCCGCAAATGTGTCCGGCCCGATACCTACCCCAACCCTTCCCGAACGCAATCCGCCCATTCGTGTCCGTCAATCTGTACCGGATTGCTGGATACAGGTGGAAGTCACCGAAGGCAAAAATCGTCAAGTACGCAGAATGTGCGCAGCCGTGGGACTCCCGGTATTAAGGCTGGTACGGGTAAAAATTGGTGATTTAGAACTTGGAAATATGCAACCCGGCGATGTGCGGGAATTGGCATCGCTATAATTATTTGACATCAATTAGACTTTGGGTCTGCTATGTGTCTATCAAAATTAAATTGAAAAAAATATGCTGTTTCAAAAAATAACACCGGAGGCGGATACGGAACAAAAATACCCGGCAGATTATGAGAAAGTAGTAGTAAAAACACTTCATGGATTAGAAAACGCACTAGCCCTTGAACTGGAGGCTTTGGGTGCTGTTGAAATTCGGGCAGTAAAACGCGCCGTTGAGTGTCGTGGCAATAAAGAGTTTATTTATCGTGCCTGCTACGAATCTCGTTTGGCGATGCGTGTATTGGTACACCTGCATGGATTTACCGCATATAATGAAAAAAACCTCTACCATGCTGTGCAGGAAGTAGATTGGAGCAAATATATGGATGTCATGGATACCCTAGCGATTGATGCAACAGTGGCTGGTGACGTATTCAAACACTCTCAATATACGGCATTATTAACAAAAGATGCCATTGTCGATCAATTTCGCGAAAAATACCAGCGCCGCCCAGATGTTAATCTCAACTCGCCTACCCTACGCATTACTGTTCGTGTAAATGCAACCCAATGTGATCTTTTATTGGATGCCAGTGGAGAATCACTGCACAAACGTGGTTACCGCCGCGACAGCGTGGAAGCCCCAATTAATGAGGTACTGGCAGCAGGAATGATCGCGCTCTCGGGATGGGATGGTAAATCCTCTTTTGCCGATCCGATGTGCGGTAGTGGCACTTTAGCGATAGAAGCAGCCATGATCGCGTGTAACCAACCTCCACAGTTTTTCCGCGATATTCCGTTGGGTTTTACCAAATGGAAAAATTTTGACAAGCACCTGTGGCAAACCGTTAAAGGCAATGCCGATGCCAAACGCGTAAAAACGATTCCATTTAAAATAGTAGGCTCGGATATTAATCCAAAAGCACGCAATGCGGCATCTATTAATGCTATGGCTGCTGGATTGGATGGCGTGATTAATTTTGAAAAAATGCCTTTTGAAAAAGCAACCCCGCCGGATGAAACAGGTACATTAATCATGAATCCGCCCTACGATGAACGCCTTCGTTTATCCGAGGTGGAAGATTTTTATAAACTTATCGGTGATACTTTTAAGAAAAACTGGGCAGGCTGGACGGCTTGGATGATCTCTTCTAACAGAGAAGCATTAAAACACGTAGGACTCCGCGCTTCTCGCCGAATTGAACTGATAAACGGTAATTTGGAATGTAGTTTTCAACGTTTTGAACTATATGCAGGAAAAAAATGGGCAAAACCTGCGGAAAATGCAGAACTACCAGTCGTTGAAAATACAAGCGATGAGTCTTTAAATGTAGCAGAGCATACAGCAGATGCGCATTTAGAGGAAAAAGAGGTCCCAAAAAACGTTTTTGTAAAAAGCCCAAAAGACGCTCTACCAGAAGTAGAAGCAGATATAGCGGACAAAATCGAGAACATGGAGGAGACACCTGAAACTTTAGAAGAAAATGCGCTGCCCCAAAAAGGCAAAGTCAAAATAAAAAAAGACATTAAACTTAAAACGGCTGTAGAGCATAGTATTGAGGAAATTCAAACCGAAGTTGATGCCTTGGAAGAAGATGATACTCCGTCCAAAAACGTATTTGTAAAAATTAAAAAAGAGGCGCAACCAACAACTACAGAAGTTGAAGAGCAACCAGAGGAAATTCAAACTAACGTAGCACCGCTAGAAGAGGAGGATACGCCGCCCAAAAACGTATTTGTAAAAATTAAAAAAGAGGCGAAACCCACAACTACAGTAGTTGAAGAGCAACCAGAGGAAATTCAAGATAACGCAGCACCGCTAGAGGATGATGCTCCGCCCAAAAACGTATTCGTTAGAATTAAAAAAGACATTTAGATTGAAGTAAATTTAAGCGAGATATTACGCATTTCTATTTTTCAAAATGCGCTCCAACGACCAAGGGCCTCTACCGAACTCCAACCCCATCAGTTCGATAGCGGCCTTTTTTGTTTTCCCTGCTGCTTTTAATGCGTCAAAGCGCGAAAGTATGGTCATTTTTTCTTCCTCCGTCAAAGGCTTACTTTGATTTACATAGATATTGGCTGGCGGAATGCGCAATTGTTCCAACAAACTACCCGGTACAGTCTGTTTGATCTCTTGCATTTGGTAATCATAAGCAATAGCACTTTTTTCAAAGCCACATGCTCGACGGTTTAACCCAATTGCTGCTTTTGCTGTGGAGAAACTACCTAAAAAGAAATCGCAAACCAAATCCCCTTCATTACTCGAGTATTGAATCATTTTAGTGAGCAACTGCGTGGGCAATTCATTTTTATTTTTTATTTTACCAGGTTTAAACTCTTTATTGATTAGCCATACATCTTCTCTATCCTGATAATTGAGCGAACCACCTTCCGTTTCATTCTTTTCGGTATCTGCATACCGCGCAAAAGTATTAAAAACAGGTGTATTGCCTGGCTTTACATAGTACAAGATATGATAATGGGAGGAAATGTATTTCTTACTGGTATAAACGCCAAAATTAAACTTCCAAATGATATGATTTACCTCCTTTAATCTTGTTTTCCCCAAAGCATTGAGGATATGAATCAAATTGGTGTAACCCGAAACGATATACATACTCCCGCCAGGTTTTAGCACGCGCTCCGCCTCTTTGATCCAATCGTTGGTAAACGCAGGATATTCTGCCATTGGCACTTCGATATAGCCATCCAACACAAAATCTTCATTTCGGTTATAGTGCTTGTGCAAGGTATCTCCGCCAATTCCGTAAGGAGGATCAGTAATTATTAGGTCAACAGAAGCGTCCGGCAAATGATTTCGGGCACCTTCTATACAATCAATATGATAAAACATGAGCGGTCTTTACGGTACGATAGGTTTAATAAATAAGTGAGATTAAAACCACCTTACAATACCTTTTAACAATATTTTGGCTAACCGGCCTCCATACGGTGGCAACATAAGATCGGTGCTGGGCATAAATCGGGTTTGTCGCAGTACACCTCTTTGGTTACTAAAATCTAAGAACCCGAAATGTCCATGGCATTTACCAATCCCCGAATTATTGACTCCACCAAAAGGTAATTCTGCATTGTAAAAATGCGGCCCACAATCATTAACGGTTACACCACCGTTGCGGGTTTCTCTTAGTATGGTGTTGATTACACTATTTTTTGAACTAAAAATATACAAGGATAAGGGCTGAGGAGCGGCATTCACGTACTGGATGGCTTCCTCCAAATTTGTCCAAGTGCGAATGGGTAACAAGGGGCCAAAAATCTCTTCTTTCCAAATGGCTGCATTTTCTGGCACATTAGTCAGTACTGTTGGTTCGATATAATTATCTAATTCGGCCATATTGCCGCCAAAACTGAGTTGAGCGCCCTTTTCTACGGCATCATCTAGGAGGCTTTTAACCCGTATAAAATGGCGGCCATTCACAATTCTACAAAAATCAGGCGATGCCATTCGTTGCTCTGAAGTAGCACCGTAATATTGTTCAAATTTTTGGGCAATTTTTGCTACCAATTCGTCCTTAATGGATGCATGAGCGAGTACATAATCTGGAGCAATACAAATTTGACCAGCGTTCATTGCTTTTAGCCACGCAATTTTTGCAGCGGCTTGATCCAAATTAGCAGAAGCATCCACAATAACGGGGCTTTTACCCCCCAATTCCAAGGTAACAGACGTTAAATGCTTCGCCGCCGCCGCCATTACTACTTTACCCACTGCAGGGCTACCCGTAAAAAAGATATGGTTAAATGGCAAATCGAGTAATACCTGCGAAACGGAAACATCACCCTCGGCCACAAATACTTCTTGTTCCGAAAAGGTATTTTCCACCATTTTTTTGATCAAAGCAGAAGAATGCTTCGTAAACTCCGATGGCTTTATCATACAACAATTACCCGCAGCGATAGCCGAAATAAGCGGCGCAAAGGTCAAGTTAAACGGATAATTCCAAGGAGAAATAATCAAACAAACGCCTTTGGGTTCATACATGATTTCGGATGATGAACCAAAAAGTGTAAGCGGAGTAGGCACACTTTGGGTTCGCATCCATGACCTTAAATGTTTTATGGAATGCCTCAATTCGCCAAGTACTACCCCTAACTCACTAATAGCCGTTTCCGTTTTACTTTTTTTGAAATCTAAAAAAATAGCCGCTTCGATATTGGCTTCATTGTCCAAAATTGTTTGGTATAGCCTTTTTAACTTTACAATACGTTCTTTAGCACTAGTGCGCCGAACGATAAACTGATGTTCTTTTTGTTGCGAGAAAACAGTATTTAAAATATCTATTGACGTATTAGGAGCAATGGGGACTTTATTTGGATTGAGCATAATTCAACTAAATATCTGAAGATGAAATTAGGCATTAAAGGTACAATCAAATGTTTGGTTTTGGGAAAACAATTAGGGTGATTTTTGTCCTAAAAAATATTTATTAATTTTTTTGCAAAAAAGTTTGGTGGTTCCAACCAAGTGCATGTATCTTTGCCCCGCTTAACGCAACAGCCTCGTTCGTCTAGGGGTTAGGACACGTCCCTTTCACGGATGAAACACGGGTTCGATTCCCGTACGAGGTACTAAAATTAAGAATTGTTTTATTTATTACTACTTCTTAATCAAGTAATTAAGGCCACCAGTTCGGTGGCCTTTTTTTATTTTCCTACTGGCGAGCCCGGGCTTAAGTAACCACCTAACATAACTCCACCTATCACAAGCGCATATTTTATCCAAGAAGGTATTTTGTAGCCAATAGTTTTTTCAATAAAATGAAGGGTAGGTACAAAACAGATGAGACCCGAAAAAACAAAAGCGAGGCCTTCGCCTATATTATATTTTCCAGTTGTAGAAAACGTGCCAAATGCAGCCATAAACAGTAACATACCAGATCCGTTTTTAACGGCATTTTTGATCGAATTTTCTTTTATTGCAGAGGGATCTATTGGTGTCTGTGCTGTAGATGAATTGACTACAAGTGAATCCTGTGTATGTAATTGCGAGGCCAACTCTTCCTCTCCTTCTGCATGCAATATCAATTCCATTAATTTTGCCTTAGTTACATTTTGGAGGTACATTTCATCTTCCATTTTTAAGACACCTGCTATGGATTTAGCACGGATATCACTCCACTCAGACTCTACCATATCTAACTGTACTAATGCACGCTCTTTGTTGTTTTCGGTTAAAAATATACGTGCCTCATCTATCGCTTCATTTGTTTTTGACTCGCTGATCAGTTCTCGTATATGCTGTACTCTTGTATCATTATCCATATAAGTATTGAATTGGTGTAAGGTTATACAATTTCTCCTTTAAAAAGAAGTGCATAGTTACGAAGATAATAACAAAATCACCTAATTCCCCATTCCTAAATGCAATTTTGGAATCAAAACGCCACATAATAAACCTGATAAATAACCCACTGCAATATCAGTAGGAAAATGCTTACCTGCTTTATTTCGGTAGAAACCTACAGCAACTGGCAGTGTTGCAGCAGCACTCCATACTAAATACTTGGATCTAGATTGTGGGTACAAATCAGCATATACCTGTGCCGTAAAAAAGCACATAGCAGCACTAACGCTGGTATGCCCTGAAAAAAAAGATTTCCGTGCATCTTTATCTAATTTTGCGCTTAATGGCACTGCCGGGTTATATACAAATGGCCGAATACGCTTACTACTATTTTTGACTAATTGTGTTATACTGTGCGTCATCAAGATCGTCTCTAAACCCATTGTGGCCAATGTAGAAGCGTTTTTCCATTGCCTTGTGGCAGGGGAAATGGACAATAATAATGGTGTAGCCAAAGCACTATACAACAAAATATCACTTACACGATCAGCCTTTGGAGACCAATTGTCAGTAGTCTTTCGATCAAATTTAAATTGGATATTATTTTTATTTAGCGATTGAATATCAATCAAACTCAATGGTTTCACTTGTTGCTTAAGCGATAACTCCAGTACTTCTAATCCAATCCCTACTCCTAGGATAATGCTTTCTTTTTTTAAATCAACTTGATAAGGAAATTTTGACTGAGTAAATGAAAAAAAGGGATATAAAATAAAAATAAAAAGCAATGATTTTTTAGTAAATAAGTTCATTAGCGCAATTTTAGTACATGAAGTAAATACCATAACCAAAGCCGAAATTTCTTTTTTTGAGTGAAATAAAACAATTGAATCTCAACTTGAGTATCAATAATTTGCGTTTTTGGGTGGCGTAATGGAAAAGACAGGCGGTTGACTGCTCTTTTAGAAAAAAGATCATTATGGGTAGTATTGGTTGCATTTTCAACACCAATACCAATATTTTGAATTAAATTAATAGCAGGAACTATGCATATTCCATTGTTTTTCAGAATACTATAAAACCAAGAATAGGCCCAAGACGAAATTTCCCCATTTTGAACTGATCTGAATTTTTCGAGCATATAGGTTTGAGCCATTGGCAGAGGCAACAATTCTTGAATCGTTTTTTCTTGCTTAAATTGATCTAAATAAATCATGTCAAAATCCATTTTCTGCCAAGATCTTCTCCATGTGGCCCATCCCCAAACCAAACTAAAACGAGACCAAAAATAATCAGAGGGTAAGTGCCGAGTAATATCCATCACCAAGTTTGATCCTCCAATATGCATCACAGTTTCTTCATGTGCATATTTTTCTAGTAATTCACTACAAAATTGAAAGAAAGATATATCTGCACAACAGTCATCTTCTAAAATAATCCCGGATACTTCATGCTCAAAAAACCACGAAATAGCACCGTATAATGCTTCCCTTAATCCAATGTTGTCAGGACGAAATAAAGTAAAGACCTCACAGGGCCAATCCACTTTTTCAATAATTTTATGAGAACGAAGCACTAAATCACGCTCCCCTTCCCTACTTTCCCTTGCCCCATCACAATGCACGTACAACCTAGGAGGACGCGCTTCCCTGATTCGCTCAAATGTAATGTCGGCCAAATGTGGTCGATTAAAAACAAGAAATAATACCGCTACAGGGCATTGAAAATCATTTGACATCGTGCAAAGGTAATTAAAATAGAACTAACACTATCTTTGCAAAATAAATTAGTACCTTTAAGTATATTTCAAAGAAAAGTAACACACTATTTTTTCACACATATAATTATCAATACATGACAAAACGCAATAAAATACTATTAACAATTGTAGGTGTAGTTGCCCTTGCTCAACTCATCCGCCCGTCAAAAAACCAATCCAATCTTAATCCAGGTGATATTTTGGCTAAATATCCAGCATCCGAAGCAGTGACACAAACACTTAAAACAGCCTGTAACGATTGCCACAGCAATTACACTGTTTATCCTTGGTATGCACAAATACAGCCGGTAGCCTTTTGGTTAGCCGATCACATTGAGGAAGGTAAGGAACATCTTAATTTTTCAACCTTTACGCAAAGACGTATTGCGGTACAAAACCATAAATTCGAGGAAATTGTGGAAATGCTGGAAAAAGGAGAAATGCCTTTATCTTCTTATACTTGGATACACCGCGATGCCATACTTAGTAACACACAAAAACAAGGTCTTATTGATTGGGCAAAAATATCAATGGATAGCATTAAAGCACAATACCCTGCCGATAGTTTAATATTAAAACGCAAATCGTAGGCTAATCCGTTAATCCTATTCTAATCACCTTTCTTAATTTTAGCATCGAATAAAAAAGCGGCGCGTACAGGATTTCACTCCTGACGCGCCGCTTTTTTTATGTAATTCTAATCCTTCTTTCCGGTATTGGAGGATTGGGACACAAGGCCCCAATCCCTATAATATCGAATCGTTGAATCAACGAATACTACTTCATTTGGATCA
>JAYUKX010000053.1:0-16310 GCA_043764095.1 Chitinophagales bacterium | reverse complement strand
TCACTATTAAGGCATGAAGAGGGCGTTTAGTGGTACTAAACAACCGATGAATAACGAAAAGAGGGGCAAAATAAGGCCGCCAAATTTGTTCCTTTATTAAAATCTCATTCCTTTTTAAAAAACGGGTATAGGCTAAGGTTTAGCGTATTCGATATTTCTTCATTCCTAAAACAAATTCGATTTTATGCAATTTGATGCAAAAGAATTTTTATTTTCCCTACCGGGTAAAGTAAAACCAGAGGCCATTGATGGTCTTAGTACGCGCTTTCACTTTGAAGTAGCAGATTCAGGTAGTTATACCGTAGCATTGGCCGATGGAAAACTGGAGGTAAGTGAAGGACTAAATGGAGAATCAAGTTGTTCCGTTAAAACAAGTGCTGAGACTTTAGGCAAACTGATCAAGGGTGATCTTAACCCTATGATGGCTATGATGACCGGCAAATTAAAAATTAGCAATCCTGGCGAAATGTTGAAATACGCCAAAATATTCGGATTAATGTAAATGGGCAAAATACGTGCTGCTATAACTGGTGTTCATGGCTGGGTGCCTGAAACGCGACTCACCAACGCCGATCTCGAAAAAATGGTGGATACCAACGACGAGTGGATCGTATCTAGAACGGGTATCAAAGAACGTCGTATCCTCAAAACGGAGGGCTGGGCCACCAGTGATATGTGTGCCGAAGCCGTAAAAGGGCTACTCGAAAAAACAGGTACAAAACCCGGTGAAATCGACCTGATTATTGTTGCAACAGTTACGGCGGATATGGTTTTTCCCGATACTGCTAATACTGTTTGCGATAAAGTAGGCGCAAAGAATGCTTTTGGTTTTGATATCAACGCGGCTTGCTCTGGCTTTTTATTTGCTTTGAGTACGGGTGCACAATTTGTTCAAAATGAAACCTATAGCAAGGTAATTGTGGTAGGTTCCGATATGATGTCGAGTATTATTGATTACCAAGATCGAAATACCTGTATCATTTTTGGCGATGGTGCAGGTGCTGTCCTGCTCGAACCCCGCAAAGATGGCAATGGTATCATTGATTTTGTGCTGCGCGGGGATGGAAGTGGCCGTGAATTACTCCACATGAAAGCGGGTGGTTCTCTCAAACCTGCCAGCCACGAAACCGTTGACAATAGAGAACATTATGCGTATCAGGAGGGTAAACGGGTATTTGTACACGCCGTAAAAGGCATGACCAGTACCACCGAAGAAGTCCTGCGCCGTAATAAAATGACCACCGATGACGTAGCCTGGGTAGTACCGCACCAAGCCAATATGCGTATCATTACCACCGTTGCAGAACACCTCCATTTCCCAATGGAAAAAGTAATGGTCAATATCCAAAAATATGGCAATACAACCGCTGGAACGCTGCCAATTTGCCTTTGGGAATACGAAAATCAACTCAAAAAAGGCGATAATATCATTTTAACGGCCTTTGGTGGTGGATTTACTTGGGGCGCGTTGTACTTGAAATGGGCTTATTAAAAGATAGCGCTATTATTATCCTTGCAGCAGGCCAATCTCAGCGATTAGGCCATGCAAAACAACTGGTAACTTGGCAGGATAAACCGCTCCTGCAACATACGTTGGACGAAGCGGAAGCATTACAAATACCCACTTATGTCGTACTTGGAGCCCACTACAATGCTATTGAAGATGCCATTGTAGTGGGTCACCAAACCACTGTTTTGCGCAACAATGATTGGCCCGAGGGTATGGCCTCCTCTATCCGTTGCGCCTTGTTGGCTTTGCCCGAATCCATAACCTGGGTATTGTTTTGCGTGTGCGACCAACCGTATATTTCCAGTGATTTATTCCAAAATTTGATCGAAAAGCAACAAGAAACCAAACAACCTATCGTTGCTAGTGCCTATTCGGATACTTTTGGTGTGCCCATGTTGCTCCATCGGCAATTTTTTCCTGCGCTATTGGCCCTGCAAGGCGATGCTGGTGCTAAAAAAATTGTACTCCAAAATATAGATAAACTGGCTACCTTTGAGTTTCCTTTGGGGCATATCGATATTGATACCAGCACCGACATCCAGTTTTTGACAAATAATGAAAGACACTTTCGGACGGATTCATAACTATTTACGCATTTCACTCACCGATAATTGCAACCTGCGCTGTTTTTATTGCATGCCAGAGGAAGACTACGATTTTACTCCAGTCTCCCGTTTGATGCAAGCCGATGAAATAGAAACCTTGGCCAAAATTTTTGTCGAGCAAGGTGTCAATAAAATTCGATTAACAGGAGGTGAGCCGCTCGTGCGCAAAGATGCGGGTAAAATTATTGCGGCTTTGTCCAAATTACCCGTTAAACTCACCCTTACCACCAATGGAACTCGGGTAAAAGAACTGTTACCCGTTTTACTGGATTCTTCCATTCGTTCCCTGAATATCAGTTTGGATACCCTACAACCCGAACGGTTCTTGTTTATGACCCGTCGCGACCAGTTTGCAAAGGTATATGAGGCCATTCAATTGCTTTTGGAACACCATTTTTATGTAAAAGTGAATATGGTGGTGATGAAAGGTTTGAACGATACGGAAATCCTCGATTTTGTGGAATGGACAAAAACGCAACCCATTCACGTGCGTTTTATCGAATTTATGCCATTTTCGGGCAACAGGTGGAGTAGTAATAAAGTGGTGTCTTTGCAGGAAATATTGGATATTATTGCTACAAAATACGAATTTGACGCTTTGCCCAACGATAAAAATGATACGGCAAAAGCATTCCATATTACTGGACACGAAGGCACATTTGCCGTTATCAGCACCATGACAGCCCCGTTTTGCGAAGGTTGTAACCGCATTCGACTCACCGCAGATGGCAAACTCAAAAATTGTTTATTTTCCAAAACAGAAACAGATTTGCTCCAACCATTGCGGCGCGGCGAAGAGGTGTTGCCTTTGATCCAATCCTGTATTTTGTCCAAAGCAAAAGAATTGGGCGGACAGTTCACAGCCACCAATTTTGAGCAAATTATTTCCGAATCTATTGATAACCGCAGCATGATAACCATTGGAGGATGATTAGTGTAACCGAAGCCAAAGCCCTCATTCACGCAGCCGCGCGCGCGCTCCCGCCTGTACGCGTGGCACTGCAAGCCGCGCATGGTCATGTCCTTGCAGAAAATGTTTATTCGAGCATTGATATGCCGCCGTTCCCACAGTCGGCGATGGATGGTTATGCCATTCAATGCGAGGATCAAGGGCGACGATTGATAATTGGCGAGGTGGCGGCAGGCGAACACCCCACATTTACGCTTTTACCCGGGCAATGTGTCCGTATTTTTACCGGCGCTCCTGTCCCCAACGGCGCGGATACCGTCATTCAGCGCGAATTGGTGCGGGTAGAGGGCGACTATTTAGTAATTGAAAATGAGCCAATAAAGCAAGGCACGAATATCCGCAAGCAAGGCACTGAAATAAAAACAGGGCAATTGGCTTTGGAGCAAGGCGTGTTACTCACTCCCGGTGGTATTGGTTTTTTG
Organism: Chitinophagales bacterium; assembly: GCA_043764095.1. GTDB lineage: Bacteria > Bacteroidota > Bacteroidia > Chitinophagales > Saprospiraceae > M3007. Next base: position 12,803 of record JAYUKX010000053.1, on the reverse strand, counting down.
GCGGGTTTGGGTATCGAAACGGTCGCTGTGTATCCCAAACCTAAATGCGCGATTATTGTAACTGGCAATGAACTACAAGCGGCTGGTCAACCATTGGAATATGGGCAGGTATATGAGTCCAATTCGATTACTTTATTGGCCGTCTTGCGCACAATGGGTATAAGCGATATTACGATTTATCGCGCCAGTGATGTATTGGAAGATGTGGTGGAGCAGTTACAAAATGCACTAGCGTCCAGCGATTTGATTTTGCTCACAGGCGGTATCAGCGTAGGTGATTACGATTTTGTATTGGAGGCTACGCAAATTTGTGGTGTGTCGCAAATTTTTCATAAAGTAAAACAAAGGCCGGGAAAACCGCTGTTTTTTGGCTCAAAATCGGATAAATTAGTATTTGGATTGCCCGGAAATCCCGCTTCAGTATTGACCTGTTTTTACGAATATGTGGTACTCGCGGTGCAGGGACTCACCCAACAGCCGCCCTTATACCCTGTGTTTACATCAGCCATTGCTGCGGCTTATACCAAACCAAAGGGCTTGACCCATTTTCTAAAAGGGTGGTTTGATGGGCAAAAAGTCGTCCCACTCGGTGCGCAGGAATCGTTCAAATTGAGTTCTTTTGCGCGTTCCAATTGTTTGATTGTGATCGGGGAAGAGGAGTTGGGGGCTGAAGAGGGGTCGTTGGTGGAAGTGCATTTGTTGTGAATCTTTGTAAACCTGTGGGATGTTGCCGTACTAATAAAAAAACATAAATTTTTTTGTTAAATTTTTCTACAAGTTCAAAATATTGATTATCTTTGTTCTTAACTTTTTGCCATTCCTCAAAAATACACTACAATCAGCGTATTTTAAGATGATAATTACTGTGAAGTGTATTCAAATTGTTTTTCTTTGTGGATATGATGATTTGAATTCAAGCAAAAAAGTGATACCGTTGTAATCATTCTAATTTATACAATGAAAGCAAAACAAAAAGAAAACATACAATTTAACGAAAAAAAAGTTTATCCCTTTTGCTGTTCTGTATGCCTTATTTGGCCAAAGTTTAACCAATGGCTAATGACTATTTTATGGATATTATTTGGCAATTCAGTTGGGAATTGTAACTACGAACAGGCTGTAAATCAACGGGAATCCTCGGCCGCTTCAATATCTGTATCAGATACATTCTACGTATCAAACGCAATAGATAGCAAAGGGAAACACCAATTGACCGATGATTATATCCCCTTTTTAGCACCCAACACAGGCCTACCTTCCTGTGCATCAGGAGGTACAAACTCAATCGTTGGCACCATAAAAACGGAGTCAAACCAAGGCATTGAGGACGCAAACGTAACTATTGCAGGCAGTGGCAGTTGCCCGACATCCAATCCATGCCAGCCCTTTGATATGGTTTCCGATATAGGCGGTAATTACAGTGCGTGCCAAATTTGTTTCGATTGTAACCGGCAAACAATAACGCCAGTATTAGACCTCGACCCGACTAATGGCGTAAATACTTACGACTTGATCCTTATCAGTAGGCATATTCTTGGTTTAGAACCACTTAATACGCCCTATAAACTTATTTCTGCGGATGCCAATCGTTCAGGTACGGTAACAACTTTTGATATTGTTGCACTGCGGAAACTGATATTGGGGAGTTTAACCAGCTTTAGTCAAATACAAGGAGATCAAAAATCTTGGCGTTTTTTTGACAAAGGCTATATATTTCCCATTCCACAAAATCCATGGCGGGGATTTCCCTTGGGCATTACTTTAGATGATAAAGAATCTATCACAATTAGTGCCACCTCCTTACCTAATAGTCAGGTCAATTTTATTGGAACTAAACTAGGTGATGTGGACAATACTGCTGCTCCTCATTCCAAGATGAAGCGACCAAATTCCAGCCTTGGTATTATGACCAATACAGCAGCCAAAGGAGGCGATATTATTACTGTTCCCGTGTATTATCAAGGTGAAACGGTTATGGATGGGTTGCAATTTGCGCTAAAATTTGATCCCAATGGCTGGGAACTAATAGGCCCGTCAGCGGGAGATATTGCTGTTGTTCCCGACCATTTTGGACTGTCCAAGGTCGATCAGGGCAGTATTGGTTTTTCGTGGAATACCATAGAAGGAGAAACAGAGGCAGTACAACCGGGTACGCTGCTCTTTAATCTGTCCTTCAAAGCAAAAGGCGATATTGTATCAGTAGAGCCATTGCTCCAAATTGACTATGCTGCGGTAAGCGATGGTGCTTGGACACACGATGGTACTGAACACCATTTGGTGGCTGCTCCGGTAGCGGTATCTCGCCAACAAAAGAGCCATTATTCGGTAGCACCCGAGGTAAAAGCCGTACCCAACCCTACAACGGGGCTGAGCAACTTGTACTTTAATACTTCCGTGGCGGGCAAAATCCGGTTGGTACTCACTGATGCTTATGGCCGCCAATTGAGCCTTCGCGATGTGGCCACAGAGGCGGGGCAGCAAGCAATCGTAGTACAGGAGTTGGAACACCGAGCAGCAGGCATCTATCATTGGTGGCTAAAAATGCCCGATGGAACGGTTACAAAAGGCCAAATCATTAAAATTTAGGTGTTTTGGGTCTAACATTTAACATTTAAAATTTAGTGTTTAACATTTAAGATTAATTTTAAATGTTAAACACTAAATTTCAAATGTTAAATTATTTAGGCTTCCAAATCTTATTCCTTTTCTACATTTAATCAACAACATACCATGAGATACATACATTTCATACTCCTGTTCCTTTGTATCGGCTACAACAGTCAGGCGCAAACCATTATATATGTCGATGCCAATGCAACAGGACTTTCCAATGGCTCCAATTGGGCCAATGCCTATACCGATTTACAAATAGCATTGGCCGCATCCGTTGCTGGCAACCAAATTTGGGTTGCCCAAGGAACTTATACCCCCACCAATACGCCCGATAGAACCGTTTCGTTTGCCCCCAAAAGTGGTACCAAAATCTACGGTGGCTTTGCTGGTAGCGAAACAAGTACGGCAGAGCGCACGCCCCTAAACCCCACCATACTCAGCGGCGATATAGGTGTGGCGGGCGACAGTACCGATAATAGTTATAATGTAGTTTATCTATTTGAACCCGATTCCAATACGGTGTTGGATGGCCTAGTCGTACAAATGGGTAATGCCAATGCGCCCCAAGCGCCTTCTTTTCGCGACAGAACGGTATGCGGCGGCGGTTTATACGTGATGGCACTCAATGGTGATGGTTATCCAACAATAAAAAACTGTACGTTTAGAAATAATACCGCCAAAAACTATGGTGGTGGTATTTGTATGCACGGTGGAGGGCCAATGAGTTCTTTGGGTAGTAAGGTGATCGGGTGTTTATTTTACAGGAATACGGCCATACTTTATGGGGGAGGGCTATTTATTTATGGCGGGAGTTTGGTGGAGCGGGGCGATGATATAAGGGATTGCTCCTTTATCCAAAACACAGCGGTAAGGGGCGGTGGTTTGTATTATTTTGACTACAACGGCACGGATCGTTTTGACCTCAAGAATTGTATATTCGACAGCAATCTAGCCAGTGCGTGGGGAGGCGGGGCACATTTTGCACCTTCGAGGACTGGACTATCAGCAATGCTTATCGACTCTTGCCATTTTATCTCCAATCGCGCCAAATTTGGTGCGGCACTGGATCTTTTTCCCTTAACTGGTGCTATCTATAATGGCAAATTGGGGATCAATTATTGTGTATTTGAACAGAATACCAATTTTCAAGGCGGAGCAAACACGCTTCGTTTGGCCATCATTGCTACAAATACTGCTTTACTAAGCATGACCCATAATAGATTTTTTATGAATGAAACGGATGGTAGTATAGTTGCTATTATTGAGTTTTCAGATGCCGATGTTGAGTTTATGCACAATGATATGTGGGCGGAAAAAGGGACAATTTTGTTTACGGACATTGATACTGCTCTTGTTAGTTATTCGCACTTTTATTCACAGCATTCACTTCCTATTTCAATATCAGTAGAAAAATTAATTTTCAGTAATTCTACATCGGTAGGCTATGAATATTATAACTCGGTACTATTATATATTTCTTCTGAATATTCTTACACAAAAATATTAATGACCAATAGCCTTATTTGGGTTCCCGGTAGTAGTGGCAGGTTCGCGGTTACCAATCAGGACACTATTAAAGTTGTCAATTCTATTCTAAATAAGCTTGCATATAATTACTCTCCATCTGCTTTTATTGTATTTAAAAATTCATACATAGAAGGCTTTGACTGTAATGAAATACCTAATCAAGTAAAATATTATAGTTGTGAAAATGTTATTTCTGCTCCACCGCTTTTTCGCGACACATCAAACAATGATTTTACGCTCCTACCTTGTTCGCCACTCATCAATGCAGGTACCAATAGTGTCATCGCTCCCGGTGATACAGATATAGATGGTCACCCACGCATACAAGGCGGAACGGTGGATATTGGCCCTTACGAATCGGGGGTATTTGCCCTTACTGCCGATCCACCAGAAATACAGCGGTCTTGTACGGCCACACCCAGTGGAAGTATTGCAGTCCACGCGATCAATGGTTGCGAACCTTATACCTATAACTGGATAGGGCCATCGGGGGCGGGTAGCGGCGGTACTGGTCTGGCAGCGGGCAACTATACACTTACCCTCACCGATGGAAAAAATGAAACAGTGGTGCTACAAGCCACTGTACCCAGTGTACCATCGCCGGAAGTATCGCTCCACACCACGCCTGTGTTTTGTGGTACCACCATCGGCGGCACAGCCACTCCTACGGTGACGAGTAATAACCCGCCTTTCCAGTTCCTTTGGAGCGGTGGTACTGCGGATAGTATCGCTGCTAACCTGGCTTATGGCAGTTATGCCCTTACTGTAGCAGATGCAACAGGCTGCACAGCCTTCGGAACAGCCAATATAGGACGTATGGGTACGATACAAGTGTCGATACAACCTACCAACATTTCGTGCTACAATTCCAACGATGGTAGTATAGCGATACAACCTACGAATGGTGCTGCTCCATTTCATTGGCTTTGGACAACGGGCGATACCCTGCCCCTGCTTTCGGGTTTGGGTACAGGTTTCTATTCGGGTATGCTGATGGATGCGCTGGGTTGTGGCATTAGTTGGAATATTCCGCTGGATGCACCCGATAGCCTTCGTACCAACCCTGTAGTAACGCCCGCCACAGGTGCGAATATCCCCGATGGACGTATTGTACTCTCGCCAACTGGCGGTACTGGCAACATACAAGCCTTGTGGTCGGACGGGCAGCAAGGCTGGTCGGTTACTGGACTACTACCAGGTACCTATACCGTTACGCTCACCGACGATAATGGTTGTACGCAAATAGAGGAAATAATAGTCAATTGGTCGGTTGCTACCTTGCAGCCCGCTACTGTACAAGCGCAAGTGCGGGTATGGCCTAATCCCGCTTCGGAGTGGCTTTGGGTATCTTATAATGAAGTAGTGAAAGGGGCATTTTTTCAATTGTTTGATATAAATGGCCGCTTACTCCGGCAAATACCTATTACAGAGCAGACTGGTCTTTTTTCAGTTTCGTTAGGTGATTTGCCTTCGGGAGCGTATATTTGGCGACTTGCAGCAGGACGTGGAGTGGTTATGGTGGCGGCGGAGTAGGTTTTGGTGTGTTTTTGGGTAATGAGTAATTATGTTTTTTAGTAATACACCGTCCAGTAAGTTGGTCTATTGTCGAGGTGGGAGGAAGTTTTATATTCTCAACGTCTTGATATTCAATTACTTAATGGTTTAATACAATTTAATTAAAAAAAATATTATGTGACATGCACCCTGTTGTTCAATGGGAGAATGGATGAAACGGATTTTACGGATTTAAACGGATTCTTTTGAAACAATCCGCTCTAATCCGTAAAATCCGTTTCATCCGTTTTGCTATCCTGTCTTAGTTTTGATCCACATGGGAAATTGCTGAACGTATTGTGGGTGCTCCATTAAGTTCAACCCCTTACAGGGTTGCTAAACGTACACTTGCGCATCGGAACCCCGAATTTCATTCAGGGCTATCCAAGTTCAACCACTCCGTGGTTTTTGAATCGCGAAGATGAACTGCATTAGATAGGATCTCATTCGGATAAAAGGCTATTCCTATTAATGGATCACTTAGATCCATAGTAAAGAGCAGGGCTTTCTTATAAAAATTTTAGGTGCAGCGCACCGTAACATCTGTAGCAAAAATCGACAAAATCATGGTTGAAGGTGCAGCGCGCCGTAACATTAAATTTAATATTGCGGTGCGCTGCACCTTCAAAACGCGGCTATCTCACCATTGCTACAAATATTGCGGTGCGCTGCACCTTTTATAAGAAAACCCTGTAGTAAAGAGCGCCGCGTAGATGAAATCCCCAAAAAGCTATTGGTATGAAGTATAATTTCGTACCTTTGCCCGCTTTTCAGGAACGAGTAAACAATAACTTACTATTTTTGGCTGATTTCTTTCCGCCCATACTACTTATCTTGTTATTTAAATAGCCCCACTATTCGCATAAAAAGATATTTGTCTGAGCAAAAAGTAACCTACCCAAAAACAGCAAGTTAATATTTCCTCATTCCTAAGCCACCACGATGGAAGAAAAAAATAATAATATAGAAGGAGTTGACCTAGATGCACCAGATCCGACGTTGGAAGACGATGTGAATGGTGGCGGTGATGAGTTTTTTGAAAAACACGATATCATCGTTGATCCGAAACAATCCATGATTCGATTGGATAAGTTTTTGATCGACCGATTGTCGCAAAGGTCGCGTAATCGCTTACAAAATGCTATCAGAAATGGTGCTGTTTTGGTCGATGAAAAAGAGGTGAAGCCCAATTACAGGATAAAACCCGGTAATAAAATCAGTATTGTATTACCACGATCAACGGAAGAGAACCTGGAGATTTTGGCACAGGATATTCCGCTCAATATTGTTTTTGAAGACGACGAAATCTTGATTATCAATAAACCGCTCGGGTTGGCTGTGCATCCTGGCGTTGGTATTCCCAATGGTACTTTGGTGAATGCAGTGGCTTATCACCTGCGCGATACCCTCGAGCGCTCGCCCGTTGGTACGAATGATTATACCCGCGCAGGCATTGTCCACCGGATTGATAAGGACACTACTGGATTAATGGTCGTAGCCAAAACGGATTTTACATTGACCAATTTGGCGCGTCAGTTTTTTTATCACACCATTGAACGCCGATATTGGGCCTTGGTGTGGGGCGACCCAGCAGAAGATTCAGGCACTATTGTATCCAATATTGGCCGAAATCCGCATGATCGACGCTTATTTATGGTGTTCGATGATGGGGAAGATGGTAAACACGCAGTAACCCATTGGCGCGTATTGGAACGTTTTTATTATGTGACTTTGGTGGAATGTCGTTTGGAAACAGGCCGAACGCATCAAATTAGGGTACACATGAAATCCATTGGTCATACGCTTTTTGGCGACCAACGATACGGCGGCAATCAAATATTGAAAGGTACTGTTTATGCTAAGTACCGACAATTTGTAGAGCGTAACTTTGCTATTTTGCCGCGGCAGGCGCTACACGCCAAAGTGTTGGGTTTTACACATCCACGTACGGGCGAACATGTCCGCTTTGAATCAGAATTGCCCGATGACATGCAAACCGTGATCGATCGTTGGCGAGATTATGTTAACACCAGAAAGTGATGGCTTTCGTACATTTTTACACACATGAGAGACGCACATCCCGTTGAGCGTAATAATCCTTTTATACTGGAAGCAATAAGACCCAAAAAGGTCGTATTTATTGTAAATCCTAATTCTGGTACGCGGATGCAAGCCAAAATCAAGGATAATATTGAGCGTTATTTGAACCACCGTAAATTTGAATACGGTATTTGGTACACCGAACGTCCCGGGCATGCCACAGAACTGGCGCGCAAAGCAGTAGCCGATGGTTTTGAAATAGTGGTAGCCGTGGGTGGTGATGGTTCTATTAATGAAGTAGCCGCTGGGCTTTTAAATACCAATGTCGCTTTGGGTATTGTACCTGCTGGCTCGGGTAATGGGTTGGCCATGCACCTCGGTTATGGCCGAAAAATTGAAGATGCGATCAAAAAACTCAATTCCGCAGAATGTAAACTCATGGATTGTGGCGCACTCAATGGCCGTCCTTTTGTGAATGTTGCAGGCATTGGATTTGATGGATTAGTGTCCAATTTGATGCAAAACCAAACAAAAAGAGGGTTTATTCCTTATTTTATCCGTTCCATTAAAGCGGGATTGGAATATATCTCCAAGCCTTGTGAATTACTCCTCAACGGCGAATCGATCCACGAAAAATGCTTTGTAGTGACGGTGGCCAATGGATCAATGTATGGTTACAATGTGAGTATTGCTCCAGATGCACGGATGGATGATGGTCTGTTTAGCGTAGTTGTTTTGAAAGAAGCACCGCGTTGGCAGTATTTTATGGCCATGCCTTCTGTGATGACCGGTAGGATATTCAACGAAAATTTTGTACGTCATTACTCCACTAACGAATTGATTATCAAGAGTAAAGGCGATAATTATATCCATTTTGACGGAGAGGGCAGCATGCACAACGGCGATTTGCATTTTACAATGTTGCCCAAAAGTTTAAAGATTTTGGTGCCTCGTGAAGCCATCTACTCCGTTTCGGCTATCTCATAAATAATTTCCCGGGCAACAGAAGAGGGTAACGCGCCAAAGATACCGATTTTCATTTCTGCCATTTTACGGCCAGCCATGGCGCGTTCTAACAGCGGTTTGCCATCAATACAAGCCGTAAGATAGCCTGACCAAAAGGCATCACCAGCCCCAGTAGTGTCTTTTACATCAACAGGGCGAGTAGGAAGGAAATGTTTTTCTTTGTCATTGGCTACCCAACAACCTTTATCTCCCATGGTGTAGCATACTTCGGATGCGTTATTTTTCAAGAAATATTCAAGGACAATATCGGGAGAACTGGCTGGTTCATTAAACAATCGCTGCCAATCCACATCACTGATCTTTACCGTAGCACCCATTCGGATATAATCCCGAATTTTTTGCTGTGCCTCAAGACGATTGGGCCAAATTTTTGCAGCATAGTTAGCATCAAGGCTAATCATGCACTTGGCTCTTTTAGCGCGTTCGGCAGCCTCAAACAGCACAGATTGTGCTGGGGCTTTACTCAACGCAAAACAAGTAGTATGAAATATGCCAATATCATCGAAGAGGTTAAATGGAAATTGACGGATCGATAAATGACTATCTGCGCCACGATAGGGTATAAAATCAGAGGTAGTAGCCGAGCGTGTGACCAAAATGAGGCTGGTAGCAAAATCTTCCAATGTGGCGATACATGTAGTATCTACACCCAAGCCCGTAACATAGTTCTTTAAAACACGACCCATATCATCGTTGCCAACACTGGCCACCAACATGGTTTTATTGCCCAATCGGGCCATATTGGAGCACAAATTGGCAGGACTACCGCCAGGAACGCGCTTAAATAAGTTGGCTTCGTCCAATGATTGGACAAATTCTGCGGTGATCATATCAATCAATAACTCACCGGCACTTAATATATCTATTGCTCTTTTCATTGCGGGGTGCAAAGATAATAATTGGTAATGTATTGATTATCATTTGTTGATAACTTTTATTGCGGTTACTCTTTTAAATCTTTTTCCATCGGTGGGATGCCTTTCATCATCCATCGTGGTTCTGGTTGCCCCATCAAATAGTAATCAAAAAATTGCTGCATACGTTTTTGAAAATCCACGCGGTTCGGATATTTTACAGGCCAATGTGGTTCTTCGTTGTAATTGAGCAGCCAAGCAGGTTTGCCCAAGCGCCGCAGACAAGTAAAAAACTCGATGCCTTGCTCCCAAGGTACAGCCCCATCTTTATCGTTGTGTAGGATCAAAAGGGGGGTTTCTACTTTGTTTAATGAAAAAAGCGGCGAGTTTTCAATAAATAACGATGGCTTTTCCCAAAGGCTGCCTCCAATCCGGCTTTGTTGGTGCTCGTATTGGAAATGCCTACTCACCCCCGATTCCCAACGGATACCACCATACGCCGAGGTCATGTTCACTACGGCCGCTCCGGCCTCTGCGCAACGGAACATATTTGTTTTGGTAACGATATAGGCGGTTTGGTAACCACCCCAAGAATGTCCTTGCAATGCTACTCGATTGGCATCAATGCCGCCCAAAGCGATTACGGCATTGGTGCCGCTAACCACTGCATTGTACGCTGATTCGCCTGGATAACCAATGCGATACGGAATATCGGGCAGGAAAACGACATATCCACGGCTGGCGTATTGAACATAATTGATCTGAGAACGACCAAACGCAGGTGGACGATGTTGATACAAACCATCGGATAGTTTTTCATAAAAATTGACGATCATCGGGTACTTTTTATTGGGGTCAAAATCAACGGGTTTGATCAATAAACCCGCTAGTGTATCGCCCGTTAATGACCGCCAATGTATCATCTCAATGCTCGGCCAAGCATATTCTTTCTGATGTGGATTTACATCACTAATCGGTTGATCCTGTACGGTTTCCGAAGTGCTAACGGGAAAATTGGTCATGCGCAAATCGGGGAATATTGCCAAGTTTTGACGCGAATAAACCATGTTTTGCGCTTTTTTGGCCTTTAACGGACTTCTACTAAAACTATATGGCCCTGTCATCCAACGGGAGAGTATTCCGGTCGTCAAATTGAGCAAGGAATAGGATTCTGTTTTGGTATTTTCGTTAAAACCATGTAGCAAAATCGTGCCGTTTGGATCAATGGTTTGCTCTTCGGGATTCAATCGGATAAATCGGTAGGCGGTTTGATTGGCCTTTCCATTGGTCAAACGCCGTGCGGACAATGGTTTATCGAGATCGCAGAGCCAAAGATCAAATTTATCATAAAGTATCACCGATTTTTCACCTGTCAGAAAACCCGCAAAACCACGACTACTCGGAAAATCGGGGGTATCGCTTTCATCATCATAGAAATGAGCAATTTGGTTGTTCGTCAAGCGTACTGGCGCACCTTTCGACAAAGATTGCGCCCACCAAGCCGTATCAATAGCGGAGAAATACAGCAAGTGTTGTGCTGCTGGCGACAGGGTACTATTACCCATTAATTGTTTGACTAACAATCGTTTATCGCCTGTTTTTAAATCAACAGCATAGATGTCGCGCCCAGTTTCGCCCAGCCATTGGGATGCTTGCATATAGGGTTCTTCGTTGTATCCCATTGTAAGATTGGCGGTTCGGTCGCGGTGGAAACTGACCCGAAATTCTGGCAATTCGGGATCGGCCAGCACCACCATTTTCATTTTATTATCCAGATGACATACAACGGGCCAAGCGCGTTTAAGGTCATCTTTGAGGCGTTCTTTCAACATCGTATGCAAATAAGGCGACTCAGTGGCCCACACTTCTACTTTTGCCAATTCTTCGGGCAATTGCGTGGTATCGGGTTGTACTGGTGGTGGGACAATACCAAAATATAGTTTGGAATTATCTTTACTAAACAGCAATTTAGCATTTTCACTGACGATCCATTTGCCTTGTACAGCAGCAGATTGGGGTTGTTTTGGTAACCAATTGTCGCCATTTTGGGCTATAGTTTGGGCTGTATCTTTTTGGCTCGTACGTGCGTATGCGAGTTGCCAAGGGCGGACAACAGCTTTGGAAGTATCGCTGTCCACCAAAAACGCCGCCATTTCACCCGTTTCATGCAGGCTCAACTGCTTGATTTTACCCTTGCCCCGCCAAAGGTGTTGTTGTTTGTTTTGCGCCAGTTGGTGGAAATATACGCCCGGCATGGCCACGTCTTTGCGCTGTTGCCATTGCCAAGCGTCGCCAATACCTGTTACGGCATACAACAGTGCAGGTGCGCGTTCCGCAATAGCATAATCTTTTACAAAAGGAATCGTATCCGTAGTATTGGTTGTTAAATTACGCACCAATAGTAAAGAGCCATTATCGGCACTTTCTTTTTTGGCTTTTGCTTTTTTCTCGGCCAGTTTTTCGGCTTTTTTTACCAATGAGTCGGGTAGGGGAGCGGCGGTAGTATCTTTTGGTAATGGCTTTTCTTTTATTTTAGCAGCGGGTTCTAAATGAACAATAAGCCATCCCGACCAGTATTCGGGCATGGAATAACCTTTGATACGCGCTATTTTTTCCAAATTACCCGTGTTCAAGTTGTAAATCCCCAAGGTATCTTTAGGCAGATCATCGGCCTTCACTTTTTTGCGCTTGAGGGTACGCACTGTGTCGAGGGCGGTTTTGATGGTAAAAGTAAGCCATTGGCCATCTTCTGAAAAAACGGGGCTTTCGCTGCGCGGGAATGAAACGGTTGTTTGGTTCGTACTGTGCCACAACTGTACGATAGCATCGCCTTCTGCCACACTGCGGGTTTGGTAGGCCACCCACTGTCCATCGTTGCTAATGACTTGTTTTTCAATACTTTTCCAGCGTTGCACATCGTTCATTTCGATGGGTTTTTGCTGTGAAAACAAGATATTGGTGGTTAAAAATAGGGCGAGGATAGCGAGTATATATTTTTTCATGGGGGCAAATATAGGAACGAATTGTCAATGTTTCATTTACAAAAGTACACATTTCCTCTAGAAAAAAAGTCTTACCCACTTGCAAATGTCAAAAAGTTGAAAATTCGTTAATCAATGCTTACTTCCTACTTTTTTTCGCCAAAAAAAGGTATCCCCTCAAAAAGCGGGGGTAAACTTATGGAAAAAA
>JAYUKX010000052.1:0-58037 GCA_043764095.1 Chitinophagales bacterium | reverse complement strand
TTTGCGCAAATGCGGAGAGAGCATAGATAATTATGTCGTGAGAAAACACAAAAATCTAACTTTTTCCGCATCTTTTCAAAAATGTCTAGTAGTGTGAGTTTTTACTAACCCTTGAACCAAACCCGCTTATATATCGCCCTCGCTGCCCTGCTCCCTTGGTCGGTAGATATGCACCTAATTGGCGGTATTCACCTCATTTTTCCGGCAGAAGTACTCATTGGTATTTTGGCAATAATGATTTTACGAGACCTATTGCTACAAAAGATCACTATACTACATTGGGCGCAACATGATACGACTACTAAAATAGCGTGCGGCTTACTCATCGCTTATTTGTCGTGGGGCTGGGTCACGGCGATAGGTTCAAGCCTTCCGTGGGTTTCGTTTAAATATATGGTGGTCAGTACTGCACACCTTGTGGTCTTTTTATTGCCTCCTTTACTTTGGCCTGATGTATGGAAGAAATGCCTGCAATGTATGGTGCTATCAACCTGTGGATTAGTCGTTTATACCCTTTTTCGGCATGGCTACTTTTTTCACTTTCGCGATGACCAAGCCAACTTGGCACCAATGCCATTTTTGGATGACCATACCATATATGCAGCCTATTTAACGCTATTACTCTTCATCTCGGCCATACAGTTACAAGCCAAATGGATTGTACCAATATTATTGGGGGTAGGATTACTTTTTTCGACCTGTCGGGGAGCCTGGGTGTCAATACTAATCACATCTGGCGTATGTAGTCTGTTTTGGGTTTGGTATCATAATAAATGGCTTTTTGTAGGTATAACAATTCTTTTTGTAGGCATTACCGTTCTTTTTGGGCCAAAGATGCAAGGCATTGTTACTCGAAAAATACATACAGATGTATCACTTGGAGAGCGTATGAACCGATATAAATGTGCGATAAGAATGGCCAAAGTAGATCCAGTACTGGGTTTTGGCCCTGGAACGTTTGCTTTCCAATACCTTGCGTTCCAACAACCTAACGAGATGACTCGGATTAGCCAAAGGGAAGTATTACTTACCAAAAATCCTTCAAATTATGGGTATGGCGGTGGTGCGCATTCGGAATATTTACAGGCCATTTCAGAGATGGGTTGGCCCGGTTTAATGCTATTGCTTACTTTGGTATTGCTTCCTCTATACTATTTTAGGCCACAAGAACGGCACCATTGGTGGCTGATGGCTGCTTGGTGTAGTTTTTGGGTACATGCTATTTTGAATAATTTTTTACATGATCCACGCATTGCGGCTTTAGTATGGAGTACTTTTGGATGGTTTATTAGTGACAATTCGCCGCCATTTACGTCAAAAGAGGGTAGTTCATTGTGAGAATTAATTGTGATTAAAAGAATAATTATTTTTATTGTTAAGCATTGTTAAGCATTGATAATCAACAACTTAAATTGTTTTTTATATTATTTTTTAATGAATCAATCAAATTAAGGAACAAATAATAAATAATGGTATAGTTTTTGTAGTTTTTAGGTGTATAAAAATTGATTATCTTTTTTTAGTTAAAATAGGTAATTGATTACCTTTTTATCAATAATCACCTTTAACTTTGTCACATCAATTACCCCCCCATATTGTTTTATTTTATTTACTCCCTCCTTTTGGTTGCCCTCCCTACGATGGTTGTCAAGAGGTAAATCTGTTAGTGCCTTTTATATTTATAAATTGCGTAGCAGCAGTTACTTCTTTCCATCTACAAAAGCAATTTTAATCCCTTTTTAACTCATTTATTTCCGATTACACTCAAATTAGCGCTCTCCCATGGGACGATTATTTACAAAATTCACAAATCAACTTAGTATGCTGCTCGCGACAGTTATACTATTGGCCGCCACTAGTGCGAATGCCCAAATCACAGTTTCCGCGACGAGTACCAATCTTAGTTGTGCAGGTTCCAATACTGGTTCCGCAGCAGCAGTAGCCTCGGGCGGTTGGGCTCCTTACACTTATTTATGGAGCAATGGTGCTACAAGTGCCAACATTAGTGGACTAGCTCCAGGTACCTATACCGTAACTGTTACAGATATTGATCTGGCATTTGGTACGGCATCTGTTATCATTACTTCTGTACCAGCTGTTGGTGTAACGACTTTTAGTTCTAGCCAAATTTGCTCCATTGTCCCGGATGGCACCGCAACCGCTGTACCATTTGGCGGTGTACCACCTTACACTTATCAGTGGAGTAATGGTGGCACAACAGCGCTGATCACAGGATTAGCGTCGGGTACTTACACGGTAACCGTGAGTGACCAAAACAACTGTACCGCAGTAGGAAGTGTTAATGTCCTTATTTTTGGTAACGAAGGCATTTGGATTGGAGACATGATCACCAATGTCACTTGCTTTGGTGCTAATAATGGTATGGCTACGGCAATGCCAATGTCGGGTACTGCTCCTTACAGTTATTTATGGAGCAATGGTGCCACTACGATGAAAATCACAGGTCTTACGCCTGGTAGTTACACCGTAACGGTTACCGATGCAAATGCTTGTTTTGGCACGCATTTGTTTATCATTACACAACCAACTGATTTGACAGTTACCCAAAATGCAACTGCTGCATTGTGTACTAACAATGGCACAGCAACCGTAACGCCAAGCGGAGGTACTCCGCCTTACGCCATTTTATGGAGTAATGGTCAAACGAGTTTTACCATCAACAACCTTGCGCCAGGCAATTACTCTGCAACGGTAACTGATGCCAATGGCTGTACAGAAGGTGCTACCTTAACCGTCACAGGCTCAGGTACTGGCCTTACTTTGCAAGGTACGGTGCAAGTGCCAGCAGGCTGTAATATCGGTGGTTCTGCTACGGTGGCTATCACCAATAATGCAGGTCCATTTACCTATCTTTGGAGTAATGGCCAAACGACTGCGGTAGCCACTAACCTTCCCGTCGGCAATAGTTCAGTGACAGTAACTGCTATTTCTTCAGGTTGTGCGGGAACGGCTACGATCAATATACCACAAGCCACGCCCATCATCACAACAATTGTAGCCACTACTAATGCTACTTGTGCATCCGGTGGTACTGCTACAGTGAGTGCTTCTGGTGGTGTTGCTCCTTATACTTATAAATGGTCAAATAACCAATCTACTGCTACCGCAACCAACCTTGCAGCAGGTACACATACTGTAACCGTAACAGATGCTACAGGTTGCATAAAAATAACTAATGCGACGATTGGTCAATCACAAGGCCCAACCGTAACAGCACAAGTTACTGTAAACGCGACTTGTATTACTGGTGCAACGGCTACTGCAACTGCAACTAGCGGTGTAGGCCCATTTACGTATCTTTGGTCGAATGGCCAAACTACTGCTACTGCAACTAATCTCGCAGCAGGTACACGTACCGTTACGGTGACGGATGCTAATGGCTGCCCAGCTTCAGCAAGCGTAAACGTAGTAGTTCCAAATGCGCCAACCGCTACTGTTGCTATCAATAGCAATGCTAGTTGTACTACTGGCGGATCTGCTACGGTAACGGCTACAGGTGGCACTGCTCCTTTTACTTACAAATGGAGTACGAATGCTACAACTGCTACTATAACTAACATACCAGCAGGTACTTACACTGTTACTGTTACTGCTGCAAACGGCTGTACTGCTACAGCCACCACTGTTTTAGTTCCCGCTGCTAATCCAGCTGTTGTTATCTCTGCTTCTTCTGCGGCCAACTGCTCTCAACCGGGCAGTGCAACTGCTGCGGCTTCTGGCGCTACAGGTCCTTATACTTATAAGTGGAGCAACGGTGAAATGACCGCTACTGCGGTTAATCTAACAGGTGGTAGTTATACCGTAACGGCTACTGCTGCAAACGGTTGTACGGCTACTGCTACAGTTACGATCGCTCAAACCAATAACGGTATCACTGTTGGTGATTTTGTGTGGTATGATAACGACCAAGATGGCTTGCAAGCACCCGCTGAATTGACTGCTGGCGTAAATGGTGTAACAGTGATGTTGTTGATGGCTGGCCCAGATGGTTTCTTCGGTACTGCAGATGACATAACCAAACAAACCACTACTACAAATGCTGCTGGCTTCTATCAATTTAGTTGTGTCACACCGGGTACTTATGTAGTGATGTTCAGTGGCATACCAACAGGCTACGAATTCACACAAAAAGATGCTGCTGTAAACGATTGTAAGGATAGCGATGCAGGAGTAAATGGCAAAACTGTTCCATTTACAGTAGTTGCTGGTCAAGCAAATATCGTTTGTATTGACGCTGGTATCCATATCGTTTGCGTAAATGTAACTTATCCTGGTTCTATCTGTTGCGATCAAACGATTTGCGCAGGTGATGTACCAGCATTAATATTTGAGAATGCACCAGCAACAGGTGGTTCTGGTGCTTTGCAATACCTTTGGATGGAATATATTCAGGTAGGACCATCACCTCCACAATGGTATGGTATTCCTGGTGCTAACGGAGTAAACTACCAACCTGGCCCATTGACAAAAACGTCTTATTTCATGCGTTGTGTACGTCGTGCAGGTTGTGCTAACTTTATAGAGACTAATATCGTGACCATCACGGTAATTCCACAAGGTGGCCCTGGTTGTGGCGGTTTCTCTGGTTCAATTATCCTAAGTGCAAGTGGTAACAACTCATCAGTTGGGATCAAATGGGCTACTTTTGCTGAAATCGAAGACTATACATATACCGTACAGCACTCTATGAATACGACTGATTGGACAGATATTGCTTCAATTACGGGCAAAAAAGATCCGTCAGGCACCAATAATTACGAGGCTATTGATCAAACGCCTGCTAGCGGCATGAATTTCTACCGCATCAAGCGTAATAGCGGAACAGGTGGCGCGTTAATTTCAGAGATGGCTGATATCGAATTGTCCGTTTACGGCGCAGATGCTATTTCTGTTTACCCAAATCCTTTCAAATCAGCATTATACGTAAAGAATATTGCAAAATTTGATGGCGATGTTTTGGTGAGCCTTACAACGACCAGCGGTACATTAATTACTTCATTGGTTATTCCAAAAGGTGCAACCGAGATCAAAGATCTTGGTGTAGAAAACTTACCAGCAGGTATGTATTTTGCTCGTATCCGTTTCGGAAATGGCGATGTGAAAGTAGTGAAGGTGACAAAAATGTAGTGCCTCGGCTTCGCTCGGCAACCACACTTCGGATTCGTTAAGTAGCCGTCGGTTACTGAGCGAAGCCGAAGTAAAGAGCCACTCTGATATTATTCGGGGTGGCTCTTTTTCTTTTTACGTTATTATGCCACGTACTTATATTGGGATATGCTTGATTTTGTCAAAATATGACCACTTTCTACCGGTTTATTTAGAATATTGATACCTAACTTTGTACCTCATCTTACAAATTATTGTTTTTACGTTACTAATATCCTGCACTTATGAGAATGCTCTACTATTGCCTTATTCTATGTTTAGTTGCCTGTTCAAAAACAACCCAGATTTCTGGAGTAGTTACGAGTATCAGAACAGGTGAACCCCTTGCTGATATTCAAATATTTTTTCTGGGATACAAAGGAAAAATTCAAGATTCAAATCAAAGTATCGTTGCTTCACAAAAAATAGTTGTAACAGATGAGAATGGCAATTACGCTGTTGAGTTATCTGGCAAATTTGATGATATATCTGTTAATCTACCCTATTACTGCAGCAAGTATTTTGATGTCACAAATAACGACGATATCGAACAAGGAGAGCAAAATACAAGAAATATTGGTCTGGATATGGCGGATGGGGACCTAAAAATCATTCTTACAAATACATCCGGGGCTACTACCTCAAATTTAGATATAAAGGTACTTTGCAAAGCAAATAATGAAGGTGCTGGATGTTGTAGCACCTCTAGCAAATTTTCAAGTGTATCAGGACAAGTAGATACACTTAGTAGGTTTATTGTTTCTCCTGAGCGATTTGTAAAGGTAATCTGGAAAGATAAATCAAAAAATATGAATCACCTGGATTCTGTTTTTTGCCCAGCAGGTGGTGTAGGATACCTGACTATAAACTATTAATATATAAGTCCTTATAAACGCTAAAAGGTTACCGCCTTTTTATCCCCAGTTACAAAATACATATCCACTAATCCCTTATTATGTACTTCGCGTTTGCCACGCCAAGTACACACAAACTGGTCTTTAATGGCCTCGTAGGTAGTTTGGGAAATATTTACTTGACCATTTTCGCCCTGTTCTTCTAGCCTTGAGGCAAGATTCACGGCATCGCCCCAAATATCGTAGGCGAATTTATTTTTACCGATAACACCTGCTACTACAGGGCCAGTATGGATACCTACCCGCATTTCGCGGAAAATAGCATCGGGCTTTTCAGCGTTGCGCTTTTTCATCCAATCATTGATTTCGATGGCGGCACGTACAGCATCGGTGGCATGGGTAGTATTGGGTACAGGCAATCCACCGGCACACATAAAGGCATCACCGATTGTCTTGATTTTTTCCAGTCCGTGTTTTTCAATAATTTCATCAAAAGCCAAGAAGCATTCGTCCAATTCGCTAATGATCTTTTCGGGCTGCATACTGGACGATAGTTTGGTAAAATTGACAAAATCGGTGAAGAGTACCGTTGCTGAATCGTAAAGTTTAGGGTCTGCGTGGCCGCGTGTTTTAAGTTCTTCCGCTATTTCATCGGGTAATATATTGCGCAATAATCGGTCACTTTTACCTCGCTCCGTTTCGATTTGGTTTTTTTGTGCTTCAATTTTTTGGTTTTGCAGGCGCAACCTACGGCCTGTTCTGCGGGCATACCACCATCCAATTCCCATTAAAAAGAGCATTAATCCTCCCAAACTACCTAAAATATAGGTATTTTTTTGAAAATTTCGATTTGCAGAGAGTTGCAGATCTGATAATTCTTTTTCGCGATTGAGCAATGTCACTTTTTGATCGCTGGCTAGTTTTTCTGCTTCATCAATGGCCGCTTGTTGCTCATAATTAGATAATTCCGCATTTTTCTTTTGTATTTCCAGTTCGCGTGCAGCCGTTCGGAGTTTTTGATCGGCCTCCATGGCCAATGCTATTTTTACTTGGAAAGTTAAGGAATCCGTTTTTTTACTTTGTTGCAAGAGCTTTACATCCAGTTCTTTTTTTCGTGCATCTGCGGCCAGCAACTGGTTATCTTTTTCCAGCGCTAATTGGCGTTCGCGCGATTGTTCCAAATCTTTTTCTTTGATTTCCTTTTGAACGATCAAGTATTTAATCTCACTTTCAGCCGCCCGGAGTTGGCTGCTGCGTTCGGAAAGTACCAGTTCGCGGCGTTGCTCATCCAGCCTTATCTTGTCTGATAATTCGAGGTAGTTATTGTAATATTCAAATGCTTTTTCAAAATCGTAGAGATCTTGGTAAATTTGAGAAGCGGTACGGTACGACCTGCTAAGCACGTCTATTTCGTTGGTTGCTTTGGCATAAGTAATGGCGGCTTCGTTGTGTGCAAGCGCATTATATCGGTCTTCTACATTGAAATAAACGGTAGCAATGATATGCTCCAAACTGGCCAGTGCCACTTGGTCATTTCGAGCCTTCAAAATAGCGATAGCACGGAAAAGATAGGCCAATCCATCCTTGGTTTTACCCGTATTGTGGAGGGCAATGCCCATATTGATATACAATAATTCCTCGTTTTCGCAGGGTTTATTGGGAGATATTGCCGCAAATTGGCATTGTATTTCCGTTTTTTTAAAATTGTCGAGTGCTTCTGCGTACCGTCCTTGGCTCGCATGTACTTTCCCGAGGTTATTATACAGTCGGCCGCGCTCGAAAGGTTTACCAAATTTATCTACAATAGCCTCAATACGGGTATAATAAAGCAATTGTTTGCCTACGTTTCCTTGCTGTTCGTAAGCGGAAGCCACTTTTTGATACACCTGAATTAAATGCGCATTATTGCTCTCTTCATTATATCTACTGATCAATATTTTATAAAGAAACTCGGCACTGTCAAACCTGAGTTTATTAATATCTTTCCCTGCCGGTGTTGGAGTAACCTGTATATTAGATGGGTCAAGGATATATTCGCTATCGCTACCAGCGTTATTTATACCCGTTGTGATATTAAAAATACTGTTTTTACTGCTCGCCTTCTTCACACTAAACATATACGAATCGGCAAGTTTTTCAATAAAAACAAGATCGGAAGGTTTTTTTTGAACAACTATTTTATAAAAACGAATCGCGTTTTCGTAAAGTTTTTGGCTATAAAACAGATCGCCCATTGCGGCATAAATAACAGGTAGATACTGCAAATTATTGCCATTTATCGCACGGTTTTCTGCTTCTAAAAAATGGCTTAATGCTTTTTCAATCCTTCCTGCGCGGGAAGAGACTTCGCCTAAAATAATATTGGCTTGAACTATTCCGCTCTCGATCCGCGAAGCACCCAAAGACATTTTTAGGCATAGGTTGGCCAAATGTTCTTTTTCTACATCGGAATCGGCGCGACGTGCTTGATCCAAAATTTGATCTATACTAAAAAGATTGCCGTCAATATTTTCATCATCGGGCTGGGCAAAAACTGGACTTTGGAACGCCAACATCAATACCAATAACCCGCACAAACGGTGCATGGTTGCGTATTGTCCCAAATTGAAAACCTGTTTTTTTACCGACATAGCAACAAAGGTCTGAAAAAACTGGGATTTCTGCCAACGTTTTCTAGTTTTTTAGTTCCTTTGCGCCATGCTAACCGTATATTCGGATACTTATTATATGCAGCAGGCTTTGGCAGAGGCCAAAAAAGCCTTCGAAATAGGCGAAGTGCCTGTGGGTGCTGTTGTGGTTTGCGACAATCGCATCATTGCTCGGGCGCATAACCAAACCGAGCAACTCACCGATGTAACCGCTCATGCCGAGATGCTCGCACTTACTGCCGCTGCCAATCATTTAGGCAGTAAGTACCTCATGGAATGTGCGCTTTTTGTAACATTGGAGCCTTGCGTGATGTGTGCGGGTGCGCTGTCGTGGGCGCAATTTGGCAGGGTTGTATATGGTGCTACCGATGATAAACGCGGTTTTATGCTACATGGAGGAAAAGATCTTTTACACCCTAAAACACGTTTAGAAATGGGTATTTTAGAGGAAGAATGTGCTGCTTTACTCAAAGAATTTTTTAAATCAAAACGATGAGTCTTCGCCAAGATGTTATAAAATGGCTTGGCTTTATAGCACTCGCAGCGGGTGTTATGGCAGGTACAGTATGGATGCTACGCCCTCAAATGGACGAACGGCTCTATGCCAAATATCGAAATTTGCCACAAGCACAGTTTTTGCTCCCCGGTGATACATCACTAGCCGAGGCTTGCGCTGCTCATAACCTCAAACAATATACCAAAGCCTTACCTTTGTTCCAGCGCGATACACAGACAAAGTATGCCACAGAAACCCGTTTTTTTAGTGCTATTTGTTTGTTGGAACTCAATAAAATGAAAGAAGCAGAGGCGCTGTTGGGACCTATTGTAATAAGTAATCATTCTTTGCGGTCCGAGGCTTTGTGGTATATGGCGTTGAGCCATTTAAGGCGGCACGACCGCAAAGGTTGTTTGAAGTATTTGCATGAAGTGGAAACCCAAAATAGCAGGCAAAGCACGTCAACGATTGCTTTTTTGATAGATTATCTCCAATAATCTTTGTACTGTATGAAACTCGTTTTTATCTCCGATACACATTCCCGCCACGATTTTATTGATATACCCGATGGAGATATACTTTTCCATTGTGGTGATTTTTCCAAACGCGGAAGAACACCAGAAACCATTGATTTTCTAAATTGGTTCAGCAGATTACCCCACCGCTACAAAGTATTTATTGCGGGTAATCACGATTTTATTGCCGAACAAGCACCCGATCTTTTTTTAAGTCTGATACCCGAAAATATTATTTATCTGAATAACTCGGGTGTTACGATTGAAGGGATTTCAATATGGGGCAGTCCTGTCCAACCGTGGTTTTATGATTGGGCATTCAACCGCCAAAGAGGCCCCGAAATTCGTAAATATTGGGATATGATACCCGAAAACACTCAAATATTGCTGACGCACGGCCCTCCTTATGGCATTTTGGATACCACTACCGATGGGCGTTTGGTGGGTTGCCAGGATTTGCGGGAACGCATTTCTGAATTGCCTTCGTTAAAAATTGCGGCTTTTGGGCATATCCACGAGGCTTATGGCCGCTTGGAAAAAGAGGGTTTGTTGTATATCAATGCGGCCAGTTTGACGGTGGAATATGAACCTAATAACCTTGCATTGGAAGTAAATTGGCCGTTGTAGATTAAAAATTACATTCGCCGCCATGCTCCTTTAACCACCGTTCTTTTTCCGCATAATTGGGCATATATCGCTCTACCAAAGCCCAAAACTGGTCGGAATGGTTCATTTCTACCAAATGCGCCAATTCATGTAAAATCACATAATCTTGTACAATTTCTGGTGCAAAAAGCAGGCGTGTGGATAAATTTACATTGCCACCGCTGGAGCAACTACCCCAATTGGAATGGTTATGTTTGAGGTAAACATTTTTGATGGGGCGGTTAAAAGTGCGGCGGTTAATATCGTGTACACGGGTCACTACTTCGTTGTAATAATCGCCGGCAACAACCCTCGAAAGCAGTGTTTGGATCGCTTTTTGGCGTTGTTTGGGGTTGGCTTTTCCGCTCAGCCGTAAGGCGATGGTATTGCCCACCAGCCGAGCCGTGTGGGAGGCGCGGTCTTCGTCTATAATTTCTAGTACATAACTGCGTTTGCCCACGGTCAGTTGTTGGCCGGTATGGTAGGTTTTTATATCAAACTGAGCGATTGCCGTCGGTTTTTTTACAGATACTTCTTGTACCCATTGTTGCAAACGGATCATTTCCTGCTGAATACCTTCGTTGGTAATACCTTGCATAAGGCGCATCATCACCTTTTTTTTACCAATACTAAAACGCGAACCTCGGCGGGGTTCGATGGTGATTTCTACGGGCAATTCTTTGCCATTCACGGTGATTTGTGCGGCGTATTTTTGTGGCGGCCGTTTAGGCTGTTTAAAACCAAACATGGTGGATGTGGACTATTTTGGGCGGCAAAGATAACGGAGGTATTTGGAAAAATTAAAAAAACAAGGTTAACGATTCGCCATCTGCTGTCATTTCCCATAATTTCAACATTTGCATCGTGATTACTAAGTATTTGGACATCATATTTTATAGTAAATTTAGTGCAGAGTAATACCGAACCTAACGAGGAAAATCGTACCTTTGATTACGTGAAAATCCGAAGGAGGGCATGGCTGGTTTTTTAGTGATATTATGGTCTAGTAAAACAATACTCTTATATTACAGTTTTTATTTCAAATTTATACTTCATTTGATTATAATTTGTCCAACAATATACATAGTTAAATTTTTAGAACTGGTTAATCTGCCTAATGCTGGCTTGCTGTCCATACTGCCGAAAAAGCAGCCCGAAAACCAAACGCACAGCGGCGCGGAAGTAAGCCAAACGCAATAGTAAACATACAACATACATAAATTGAAAATCAAGGCAAAAGAAAATATTGATTTCTTAGAGTCAAAATATTATGACATTATTGCGGTAGATGCAAGAGTAATGGAATTTTATTTAATACAATTGAATTCCAATGAATTTTGTTGGATTGAAAGCCAGTATTTTGACAAACAAACAATTGAAAGGAGTGATTTGCTAATAGAAGAAAAAATTAATAGATCCGGCCATCAAAAAGTCCCTTTCTTTATGCTAAAAAAAGAAAGACAAATTGGAAAAGATAAATATTGGCAAATACATGGCAACGAGTTCTGTGATGTTGTCTCTTTGCACCTAGCGCTGTCAAATTATGGATTTTCTATTAGTCCAGAAGTCCAAGAAATTCTGAACAATGAATCGACCCAATTTCATATAATCGAGCAGCAAATAAACCAAGTAGGTAAAACTTTAATGCTCCTAGGTAATGGTTACTTTCCTTCAATCGTCTCTATTCATAGAATTTCGAAGAACAGTCCAAAGCAAAATATTCGACAAGAGTTCCAATTGGATTTTCACTACATGCGAAATGACCAAAATGTTGAAGAATCGAATGTGATAACCCTTGATAACACCCTTGATGAATTATTTGATTGGAGCTATAACTATGTAAAAGTATTTTCAAAGTATCCAAAAATATTTGAAGACGACTATTGGAATAACCAAATACTCGAAATGATAAGTACTTGTAAAAAGAATTTGCTTGTGTACAATCAATTAAACACCTTAAAGACAAAGAGATATTTTTTACCCCAATCAGACGGATCAGAGATCAATTTATTACAATTTGAAAATGAACACTCAAAAACAACATTAAGAATTCAGAATGAAGTGCATTAAAGAAGCTTGCATACAATGTAAGAGCACGATCTATTACATTCATTAAGCATGTATTTTATTTCTGACGCAACAAGCACTTATATATCATATTTTACAATAAAATAAACAGGGCTTTCTTAAAAATTCAGGTGCAGCGCACCGTAATATTTGTAGCAAAAATCGGTAAAATCACGGTTAAAGGTGCAGCGCACCGTGACATTAAATTTAATATTGCGGTGCGCTGCACCTTCAATACGCGGTTATCTCACCATTGCTACAAATATTACGGTGCGCTGCACCTTTTTAAACTTATTGCAAAATAACACCCATACTCAATCCAATGGTATAAATTCGCCGTTTTATCGCTGTTGATCCAGTTATACTAAATAAGTTGTAATCAAAAATAGGTTGTATAAATCCGTGGAGTTCTTTACGCAATATAAAATCGTAGCCAAACCCAATAGCACCGCTAATATTGGCGGGTAAATACGGTGCTGTATCATCCTTTATTCTTGTTTTTTCTGTATGCCCATCGTCATACCATACCTTAAAAATTCGGTATCTTAGAATCTTAACATTTGGAATAAGCCCCCAAGTGAAGTAAAATCTGTTCTGCTTAGTGCTTAAATGATATCGAAGCAATAATGGTACCACTATATCCTGATGACTATACAAAAATTTTCCATATTCCGGTGCCGTTGGCTCTGGCGTTCCAAAGATGAACTTTGTTTTCTTACTACTAAAACCAGTCAGGGCATAACCTAATCCAACTTGTAATGATAATTTTGGATTAAAATCATACTGTGTAAAAAAATGACCTTGGTAGGCTAGTCTTCCTCGCTCCCCTAGACCAATATTTGCTGGAACTAAATCAGATCCAATAAGAACCCGATGTGAAAAACAAGGCGTTAAAGCAATACCCATTTTAAACTTTCGCGATTGGGCGTTGGTATTAAACGCACAGCATACACAAAAAAGAATGATCAAGTGTTTCATAAAAATAAAATATGTATAAGATTGGGAGTAACTACTGATCCACTCGCAATAAAGTCACTTTAATACGCATCGTTAAAGGCATTTTAGAGGCGGCCAAAGTGGGCACTTTTACCTCCATTTTGCCTGAATAATAATCTTCGCTATAGATTTTTGAAGGGAATCCCATTTTTTTGTCCAGCCGGATAGAGCCGTTACTGGTACCGTTCAAATAGTATAAGATTTCAGCAGGGCCTAATTTAAGCGATCCTGGTTTGTTTGGATCGCCAGTTGTGATACCTTCGATACTTATTTCATCGAAATCGGGCGTATCTTTAACCAGTTTATAGGTGCTTTTTTTATCGGCATTGAACATCTTTATGTGCGCTGTTTTTTCCCAAGTCTTCCCTTTTTTTATAGGTTTTTCTGGATAAAAAGCCCACATATTTCGCGCTATTTCGCTAAAGGTGCCATCTGTAAACTGTTGCATCGTGCTTTTAAAAATGGGGCGTGCTGTTGGAGGCAGTGCAGCGCTTACGTTTGCCCAAATCTCCTCCAAGCCTTCAAATTGTGTAATCTCGCCTTCTTTTGACAAAATAAATCGGAAAGCCACGGAGTCCAATGCTGCGAAAATGGCTTTTTTAACCTCGTTATCTTCGGGAGATGGATTGGCGGAATCAAAATGCACAGGTATTTCATTTTCCGTTTTATCCTCTTGGTAACGCAATAATCGAGATTCCCAATAGGTGCTACCATCGGAATTGCGCCGAATCAAGAGATACGAAAGATCCTGTATAGTCGTCTGCGTACTGATGTTGGGGCCATCGGATGGTGTGTACATTTCGGTCTCGGTCACGGTAGTTTGACGGAATAAAAAAGTCCTGTCAATAGGGATTTTTCCCGTTTCAAGGCGCAATGTCTTACTGGGTGCACACGAGATGCACCCAACAACAAGTAGCAGACAATAAAAAAATTTGTTCATGTAAATTTCATTCCTTATTTCGTCCCTACAAATGTTGCAGGCGTTCCAGTAGGATAATTAATGGATAAGGATAATTCTTTGTCGTCTTTTAAGGTGCCAGTGCCTGTAACATATTGATTATCCAATTTTTGGTTCGGAATTGTCAGATTTATTTTTAAAACGACCTTAGCGATAAGGCTGTTGTTAACTGCTCCCAAATCAATTACAATCGTGACTTCTGTACTTGTATTTTCGGTCACTTTTGCCGTAATATTTTCAAAAGAAATACCGTTTTTGGTATAAATACCCGTATAGGTACCGACAAATCTGTTGGCTTCGTCTTTGGTGCAAGATACCAAAAAGAGCGCAAGGAATAATGTGCTAAAAAAGAACTGTTTCATAGTTAAAAATTGAATTTGTTTGGCTTTATCAACCTGAAAATCTTGTTTAAAAAGCCAATGAGGTGATGATTGAATGAATTGTTTGCGAAAGAACCGCACACAAATATACAAAGATTTTACCAAACTGCCAAACTTCGCACTGTTCAAACCAAAATCTCCAATACCTTTGTGCCGCCATGACGCTACCTATTCTTGTCATAAAATTTGGAACGGGCTCCATTACACTGCCCGATGGAACGCCCGATGAAGGCGTTATTCGTGCTATTGCCCAACAAGTGGCTGCGCTGAGCCAGCAGTACCGCATTATTCTTGTATCTTCGGGAGCTGTGGGTGCTGGAAAACGGCATTTTAAAAATTATAAAGGCACACTGACCGAGCGGAAAGCCGCTGCAGCCGTGGGCAACCCTTTGTTGTTACAAATCTACGCAAGGCATTTTGAACCCTTGGGTATTACCATTGCTCAAAGCCTTTGTGAAAGACACCATTTTGCACACCGCAAGCAGTTTTTGCAATTAAAAGAAACCTACGAAACGCTGTGGGACAATGGAATTATACCGATCGCCAACGAAAATGATGTGGTAAGTAACCTCGAATTAAAGTTTTCGGACAACGACGAATTGGCCACTTTGATCGCAACCGGTTTTGGCGCGTCCCATTTGCTTATTAGTACTTCGGTGGGTGGTTTGCTGGACAAATCCAAGCAAATTATACCAACTGTCCCTGTCATTGACGATACTATTTTTGGTTTGGTGACCAGCGATAAGTCGGCATTGGGCTTAGGTGGTATGTTATCCAAATTGACCTATACCCGATTAGCTACTCGGATGGGTATCACCACCGTTTTTTTTGATGCCCGCACCCCCAATGGCATTGTTTTATGCTTAGATGGGGCTACTGGTACTGTATTTGAACCGCAACCAACATCAGGGCTTAATGCCCGTAAAAAATGGCTCGGAAGCGGCAGCCTGATCGCTGGACAACTCATTTTGGACACAGGTGCAGCCAAGGCTATTCAAAACAGGAAAAGCCTCTTAGCGGTAGGTGTGCGCAAGGTAAAGGGCAATTTTGAGAAAGGCGATGTGATCGAACTTTGCGACGCACAATCCAAAATCATTGCTTTAGCGCGTGCCAAACAGTCATCCGAATCTATTAAAAACAACCTTTCAGCGCAAAACTTTGAAGTGGCGCATGCTGATGAAATCGTTATTGTATAATCTAAGAAATGTTAGAATTACTCCAACAAACACATATTGCCTCGGCATCTATTCGCTTGTGTAGCGATGCGCAAAAACGGGATTTATTGCTGCACTTGGCCGATCAGATTGTGGCCAATATCCCGATGATTTTGAGGGAAAACGCTTTGGATCTGGAGCGTATGTCCGATACAGATCCCAAAAAAGACCGCTTAATGCTGAATGAGGCGCGTTTGATCGCTATTGCACAAAGCGTACGGGATGTGGCGCATTTGCCCGCACCTGATGGCGCATTGCTGAGCGAAAAAACCTTGTCCAATGGGATTATTTTGCGCAAAATAACCGTTCCTCTTGGTGTAGTGGGTGTGATTTATGAATCGCGCCCCAATGTGACACTAGATGTAAGCGCGCTTTGTTTGCGTTCGGGGAATGCGGTAGTGTTGCGTGGTAGTTCGGAGGCTTGGCACAGTAATAAAGCGTTGGTAGAAGTGGTGCACCAAAGTTTGAGCACGATGGGTTTGCCCAAGGAAATTGTGACATTGTTGCCGACAGATCGCGCATTGATGCACGACCTATTTAATGCCACCCGCTATGTAGATGTTATTATACCACGTGGTTCGGAGGCGTTGATACAGTTTGTGCGCCAACACTCGCGGGTGCCGACTATTGAGACAGGCGCGGGCGTATGTCATACGTATGTACACAGTGCTGCGGATTTGAAAAAAGCCCATCGGATTGTGGTAAATGCAAAGGTTTCGAGGCCATCTGTGTGCAATTCATTGGATACGGTGCTGGTAGATGTTGCGGTTGCAGGGGCTTTTTTGCCAATGTTAAAAGCCGATTTTGAGCGATGGAATGTGGAGGTTTTCGCGGATGAAACGGCATTTGCTGTCTTGAAATCGATTGATTATGCCTATTTAACAGCCGCCACACCGGAAGATTTTGGGCGCGAGTTTTTGGATTATAAATGCTCTATCCGAGTGGTAGAAAACATAGAATCGGCGTTGTCGCATATACGGGAACATTCTTCGCGCCATTCCGAGGCAATTATTTCAGAAGATAGTTGTGTGTGTAATCAATTTATTCACCAAGTAGATGCTGCCGCAGTTTATTCCAATGCTTCTACTCGGTTTACCGATGGCGGCGAGTTTGGATTGGGTGCCGAAATTGGCATTTCAACCCAAAAACTGCATGCACGCGGGCCATTTGCCATGGAAAAATTGGTGACGGAGAAATGGATAGCTATTGGCGATGGACAAATAAGGAACGAGTAAACAATAAGTTAGCACTCTTGGCTGATTCCTTTCCGCTCATCCTGCCCATCACCCCAACCCCACTATTCGCACAAAAAGATACTTGTCTGAGCAAAAATTAATCTACCCAAGAGTGCTAACTTATTGTTTACTCGTTCCTAAGAGAATAAAGTAAAATAAGGCATTCTTAATAATTTATCGTACCTTCGCGCTCTTTTTATGGGGAGTTGAGGGCTTTTCGACGACAAGGCTCAATATTATGTTTCGATAAGGCTCAACAAGCACTCAAAATTCAATACTAAATATGGCCGAACAAAATTTTGTTGATTATGTAAAAATCATGTTCCGCAGTGGGAAAGGCGGTGCGGGAAGTGTTCACTTTTTCCGTGGCCCTGCTATGCCTAATGGCGGTCCGGATGGTGGCGATGGTGGCCGTGGCGGTCATATTATTTTAGAAGCAGACGAGCAGGAATGGACGCTGCTTTCGCTCAAATATACCAAACACATTTTTGCAGAAGATGGAGAAGGCGGTAGAGGTGGCATGAAAACAGGCTCCGACGGTAAGGATATAGTGGTAAGGGTTCCGCTCGGAACAGTGGTCAAAGACGCTGAAACAGGTGAAATACTCACTGAAATTACCGAAAAAGGCGAACGACAAATCTTATTTCCTGGCGGTCGTGGAGGAAAGGGTAATACTTTTTTCAAAAACTCTACCAACCAAGCACCGCGCCACTCACAACCTGGTGAAGAAGGTACTGAAACTTGGGCAATCCTCGAACTGAAAGTGTTGGCGGATGTAGGATTAGTTGGTTTCCCGAATGCGGGTAAAAGTACACTACTGAGCGCAGTAACTGCGGCGAAACCTAAAATTGGCGATTATCCGTTTACTACTTTGGTACCACAATTGGGTATCGTATCGGTGCGGCAGGGGCAAACGTTTATTATGGCCGATATTCCCGGAATTATTGAGGGTGCGCACGAAGGACGTGGCATTGGTCACCGGTTTTTGAGGCATATTGAGCGGAATAGTTTGTTGCTGTTTATGGTGCCTGCGGATACGGAGCGCACGTTAACGGAGGAATACGATATTTTGATCCATGAATTGGAGGAATTTAACCCTGATTTGCTGGATAAACCGCGTTTGTTGGCGGTTACCAAATGCGATTTGATTGATGACGATCTTGAATCGTTGCTGCGCCCTACGTTACCACCTGATATTGAAGCAATATTTATTTCTTCGGTGACGGGCAAAAACATGCAGGTGCTGAAGGATAAATTATGGAGTTTGTTGAATTAATGTGTACGCTAAGCCTTTGTGGTAAAAATGAACACAAAATGCAATCGATACAAGATAAAATACAATTAAAGGGCAATGCCCAACAAACCATTGCCGATTGGCACGCTAACGGCCAACGCGTAGTATTTACCAATGGTTGCTTCGATATCCTGCACTACGGACACATACAATACTTGGAAGAAGCCCGCAATTTAGGCGACCGCTTGGTAGTAGGGCTTAATGCCTCTGCATCGGTGAGCCGATTAAAAGGCCCTCGGCGGCCAATTAATGACGAAAAAACGCGTTCTTTTCTAATGGCCGCCCTGCAAATGGTGGATTTAGTGGTCATTTTTGAAGAAGATACGCCTTATGATTTGATCCAAGCCCTCCAACCAGATATCCTCGTAAAAGGAGGCGACTGGAAACCAGAACAAATTGTAGGTAGCGATCTAGTATTGGCGCGTGGCGGCGAAGTACGTTCCTTGCACTTTGCTGAAGGTTATTCTACCACCAATATCGAACAAAAAATTATATTACTTGCCCAACAGTAACATTAATCTATGAGATATTTATTGCTTTTTGCCTTGTGCAATGTCTTGTTGTTTTGCCAATCGGTGGAGCAAAAAAAGGCAGTTGCCGCAAATAATGCACAAATGCCGACTCCTAGCGATACCGTACAACAGCCATCCGTTCAAAATAATATTGAAATAACGACAGATTTTCTAACTGGGCGGTTCAACCCCTCTAAAAACCCCGATTTTGTCGTCGTTGGTAAACCATACACCACAAAAACGGGTATGATGATGCAATCGGAGGCATTTGAATCCTTTAAAAAAATGTTTGATGCGGCCAAAAAGGACGGTATCAGTCTTAATATTATATCTTCTACCCGCAATTTTGACCAACAAAAAGCAATTTGGGAAGGAAAATGGACGCGTTTTGCGGATACCAAAGCGCCAGTTGATCGCGCTTTACGCATCTTGGAATATTCTTCAATGCCCGGTAGTTCGCGCCACCATTGGGGTACCGATATTGATTTGAACGACCTCAATAACCCTTCCTTTGAGGGGAAAGGTGTACATGCCAAAGTGTATCAATGGCTCGTAACACACGCTGCTCAATACGGTTTTGGCCAGCCTTATACCCCCATTGGAGAAGCCCGCCCCTATGGTTACCATGAAGAAAAATGGCATTGGTCGTACCTTCCTTTGGCCAAACAATACCGCGAAAAGTATGTTAATACCATAAAAGACGAGGATATTAAAGGGTTTAAAGGCGCAGAAACAGCCATTGATATTAAGGTGGTTGAACGTTTTGTTGGAGGTGTAAGCGCTGATTGTAAGTAACCGATTAGTACCATACTCTATTTTGCAAGTACTTAAATTCTAAACGTTTTCCAAAAAAATGCCTATCCCATTTACAAAATACCACGGCGCAGGTAACGATTTTATTATGATCGACCAACGCGAAAAAACATGGATACAGCGTACCGATAAAACATTAGTGGCTCAAATGTGCCACCGACGGTTTGGGATAGGCGGCGATGGTCTTATTTTGTTACAACACCACGAGGTTTATGGCGTGGAAATGGTTTATTTCAATTCCGATGGCGGCGAAAGCACCCTTTGCGGTAATGGCGGCCGCTGTTTTACGGCTTTTGCCAAATATTTAGGACTTACACAAGAAAAATTTCGCTTTTTGGCCATAGATGGGCCGCATGAAGCAATGATCCCCCCAGCCCTTCATGGACAGCCCGGACACGATTGGGTAGAACTTCACATGAATGATGTGACCAATATAGAACGACTGAGCGATACTGTTTTTGTGTTAAACACAGGTTCGCCCCACTATATTTCGTTTGTTTCAGGGCTTCAAGACAAGGATATGGTGGCTGAGGGGCGCGTCATTCGATATTCCGATAGATTTAAGGACAAAGGCATCAATGTTAATTTAGTAGCATCCAGTTCAAACAACTCCTTGTCCATTCGTACCTACGAACGTGGTGTGGAAGACGAAACCCTCGCCTGTGGCACAGGTGTTACTGCCGCCGCACTCGCATATAGCTTGCGCAACGGCCTACAAGGCAACCAATACATTCCAGTTTCGGCCTTGGGTGGCAACCTTGGCGTGCGCCTTTTTGCCACAGATCAGGGCAAATTTACCGATATATGGCTTTGTGGCCCTGCCCAAAAGGTCTATGATGGCTTGTATTAAACGCTAAGCAAAGCGAAAAAACCAAATCAATTCAAAAATAGGGCTACCTTTGCTGCTTATCCAGTTTGTACACGACCTATGCGCTATTTCGCTTTTACTGCAAAATTATTTATTCTACTTACCCTCCTTTTATCGGCATGCGTACCGCCTGGTGCTGATAAAAAAAATGGTACCACCACCAAGGTATCTGTTGATTTGACCAATAAACAAGTGCAACGCGTATTTGATTTTAGAGAGCGGCATATAAAAGACAGTTTACTCGTTTACTTAAAAAATCCAGATGCTACACTGCGGTACGTCGCGGCACTTTCCTTCACCTCCATTGGCGACTCTAGTGTTGTACAACCTTTAAGTGCCTTATTGCGCGATCCGGTGGATGAAGTGCGTATCGCGGCTGCTTTTGCGCTGGGCCAAACGGGTGCACGACAGGCAGAAATACCTTTAATCAATGGGTTTGCACAAGGCGATTCCATGTCGCAGCAACAACGGTTCAATGCCGTTATTCTGGAAGCCATTGGCAAATGTGGCACCTTAAATTCCCTCAAAAACATTGCAGCCGTAACCACTTATCAACCATCCGATACGCTGTTGTTACAAGGCCAATGCAGGGCAATATACCGTTTTGGACAACGCAAAATTACAGATCCAGCAGCCACCGATCTCATGGTGAAATACTGTGCTAATGAGAAAATGCCCGAACCAGCGCGTTTAATGGCTGCTCATTATTTAGCACGGACAGAAGGGCTAGTGCCCGATAGTAGCCAAGCCGTTCAGATCGCAGCCGCATACGTGCGTGCGCAAGACCCCGATATTCGGATGGCTTTGGCCAAAGGCATCGGAAAATCACAGACCGGCCCTGCTTTTCGCCTATTATCGTCCGCCATTCATACAGAACAAGACTGGCGTGTAAAATGTAATATCATCAATGCGCTGAGCAAATTTGATTACGATACCGTTCGCCAATTGGTTATTCCGGCCATTACGGATGCCAATATCCACGTTTCCCGCACTGCTTCCGAGTTTTTTATTGCCAATGGCCGTGCCAAAGACAGCGATTATTACTGGCGTATTGCGCGCAACAATGGCGCATTACCTTGGCAAAGTCAGGTGGCATTGTACCATGCTTCTAACAAATGGCTCAGTATGCGCGATGCCAAAGAATCAAAGGATTATGTCAATTTTCGTTTGCGCGAAATTTATCAACAATCGTCTAATGCTTACGAACAGGCGGCATGTCTGCGTGCTTTATCAGAATTTGTATGGCAATATGCATGGATTTATGAAAAGGGCCGAAGTTCGGTGTATCCTGTCGTCAAATCTGCGGCTGCGGAAGCCTTGCGTACGATCTGCGAACGCCCCGATTTCTATTCGGCTTTTGGAGAAGGTTCTAAGGATGCACGCCGCAATTTGTACTATTATTTGCGCGATTTAATTGCTTCCGGCGACGCTGGCGTGATCGCAGAGGCTTCCGGTGGATTATCCGTAGAAGCGTTGAATTATATAACCATGCGCGATTCGGCGCGGTTGGACAACCTGAATGAGTCATTGGCCAAATTAAAAATGCCCCGTGATGTAGAAGCGTACCAAGCATTAGAAAAAACCATTGCATATTTTTCTGAATTGCCGCCACCTATTCAGGCAAAACCAGGTTTTAATCACCCGATCGAATGGGCTTCTTTTGCTTTGATTAAACCCGAAACACGCGCCAAAGTACAAACCTCGAAAGGTGATTTTGAAATTGCATTTTATCCTGAGTGGGCACCTGGTTCGGTACTCAATTTTATCAATTTGGCCAAAGATGGCTTTTTCGACAACAAAATATTCCACCGTGTTGTACCCAATTTTGTGGCACAAGCCGGTTGTCCACGCGGCGATGGTTATGGCGCATTGGATTATACCATCCGAACTGAAATAGGGCCAGTTTGGTACGATGATGAAGGTATGGTAGGTATGGCATCTGCCGGATTTGATACCGAAGGCACGCAATGGTTTGTTACCCATTCGCCTACGCCACATTTAGATGGCCGTTATACCATTTTTGGTAAAGTAAAAAGCGGTATGGAAGTCGTACACCAATTGCAGGTTGGGGACAAAATTTTAAAAGTCACCATTAATTAATTTCTTCATAATCGGTGTAATTTGTAGGCCCTTTTGGGGGTTTCATACGGTTGTTACGGTCGCGGTTGATGCGGGTAATGGCCTCGTACAGCCAAAGAATTGCCAATAATGTGAATAGCCATTTTAATAACATGATGCAAATATAAGATGGAAAGAGTTACCGAAAGTAGTTCCCCGTACCAAGACTTGGATAAAATGAGTATCCGCGAAATACTGACGGGCATTAACCAAGAAGATCATACCGTTCCGGCAGCCGTTGCAAAGGCCATTCCGCAAATTGAAGCCTTGGTGGAAGCCATTGTTGTGCGTATGCGCGAGGGCGGTCGATTATTTTATATCGGAGCAGGTACCAGCGGACGCTTAGGTGTGGTAGATGCCTCCGAAATTCCGCCTACCTACGGCGCGCCGCCCGATTGGGTCATCGGTATTATTGCCGGCGGCGACGGTGCTATCCGCAAATCGGTAGAAGGTGCTGAAGATAGTACAACACAGGCTTGGGAGGATCTTAAAGCCTATCATATTGACGCAAAAGATATTGTAGTAGGCATAGCGGCTTCCGGTACTACCCCGTATGTGATCCACGGTTTGCGTACTTGCCGAGCGCACGGTATTGCTACTGGCTGCCTGAGTTGTAACGCTGGCGCACCGCTATTACAGGAAGCGGATTACCCGATTGTTGCTGTGGTAGGCCCTGAGTTTGTTACTGGTAGCACGCGTATGAAATCAGGTACAGCACAAAAACTAATCCTAAATATGATCTCTACCAGTACCATGATTCAATTGGGCCGTGTGAAGGGCAATCGCATGGTGGATATGCAGTTGTCGAACGTAAAACTCATAGATCGCGGTGTAAAAATGCTGATGGAGGTATCTGGTATTGTGGATTATGATGTGGCGAAGGCTTTGTTGGAAAAATATGGTAGTGTGCGGGCGGCTAGTGAGCGGGTGTAGAAATTAGCGGAATAAAATGGTTTGTAGAAAACTTTTGGATACCTGCTTTCAATGTTTTGAAAAAGTTATTCAAAAAGCAAAAATGCCTGCACCAATGCTTGGGAAGAGGTTGCCAATCATTTTCCTGACGTCAAGAAAACGATACCTATGCCAAACCACTCAAGCCAAACCTGCATTTTTCTAAAGCCGGTTTGCCACACTTGGGGTATCGTACTTCAGTCCAAATTTCAAAATGTCTCACTAAAAACAAAAGTGTACGGTTACAAATTCCTAATCAGAAAAATAACCACATGAAAAAAAAGAAAATAATATTTGGATTAATTTCAACATTGGGACTTATTTGGTTCTTCCGATATTTTTTTGGCTATTGGCATGGTTCTACCCTTTTCGTAATCCTATTCGGCTCAATCCTCTGGATTGTCCTATTAATAATAGCCATATTTCAGTTATTCAAATATTTTACTGAAAAGGATAAGGATAAACAAAGATTATTAGTAGCAATCTTCATTTTTTGTTTAAATTGTATTATGGTAGTAAAACCCCAAGGCTTAATTAATTGGGAAAAGTGGGAAGGAAAAAACATACTCGTTGCTGAAATGGAGGGTACTGCAAATTGCCATACCATCATAAAATTAAGACCTAAAAATGTCTTTAAATACACGAGTATTTGTTTTGGAATGGATTTTTACATGGGAACCTATAAATTAAGTAATGATACTTTGTATTTAGAATTAGAAAAAGATGCACCTTATATAGATCGCAAATCATTCGCGGTATTTGAAAAATTGAAAAAGGGAGAGGATCAATACAAACATCTATGTATTTACCAAAATATTGAAGGATTTAGGTGCTTGGATATGTTAATTGTAGAAAATAATATGGGGAAGATAGAAGAGTAAAATCGTCTATGGGTGGTCTTACACCAGCTATCCTCGGTTTAAAATATTTTTCAATTCGAACAACTTAACTTTGACCTAAATTTGCCAAAGACAATCCGGTAGGCAAACACGATAATTATGACCCCGACCGATACGCTGGTGTACTAAAATTGGTGCGGGAAAAATCGGGCTGGGGCAAACCCGAAAATGCTCAAAAAAGCCGTGGCGTGGCCGCTTATTTCTGCCATAATTCGTATGCCGCACACGTCATTGATCTGACGATGAAAGATGGTGAACCCGTAGTAGAAAATGTGTATTCGGCGATTGATTGCGGTATTGTCATCAACCCCGACGCCGCTACAAATATGGTAGAAGGTGCTGTAATTGATGGTATTGGGAATGCGATGTACGGTGCTTTGACACTTAAAGATGGTATTCCGCAGCAAAATAACTTCAATCAGTACCGAATGATTCGCCACCACGAGGCACCGAAAAAAGTGGATGTACATTTTGTGCAAAATGAT
Source organism: Chitinophagales bacterium (assembly GCA_043764095.1). Lineage (GTDB taxonomy): Bacteria > Bacteroidota > Bacteroidia > Chitinophagales > Saprospiraceae > M3007. The sequence goes on along the minus strand of JAYUKX010000052.1, from coordinate 32,923 downwards.
ATTGACCCAACAGGTTTAGGCGAGCCACCATTTCCGCCCGTTTTTGCGGCATTAGCCAATGCGTTGTATAAGGCTACTGGAAAACGTTTTTATGCACAACCGTTTTCGGCGGAGTTGGAGCGGCGGCAAGGGGACTAAGGGGTCACACCTAAACGAAGTCCAAAATACAATACACAATTGGTAGGATAGTTTTTTACCGTTTTGTCTGTGGGTGTAATATCCCGCAGCCCTTTGTACATAGAAAGTCCAATGTATAATGGCCCTAAAATTGTTTTTTCTATCCCCAATTGTAGCCCAAATTGCTCCTGTTGCACCCATTCGGGAGTAGGAGTATAGCCATTGTTATACGAACGAGAGCGGCTAATAGCCACAGGACCAAAAGGTTGTAATGGCACACTTGTCTTTGTTGTACTTTTTTCAACAAGTGCCCTTTTATACTTACTACCATATAACCCACCGCTTAAGGTAATGCCCCAGCGTAGATTTTTAGCAACGACTAAACTAGCTGAAAATCCGGATAACTTACTTACAGACACCGTATCCGTTAACAAAATTCGATCCGTATCCGTGTTCAGGTGAGACACATGTGCCAAACGCAAAAGAGGTATTGCAAACTGCTGAAATCCAATTGCTGGCTGCAAAGCCCATCCGTTTTTTATCATCCAACGATAGCCAAAACTGAGGTTTAATTTATGTGAATTGTATGAAATATATTTTCTGTAATTTTTGGTTATTTCCAGATCTTTACCCCGATAAAAGAATATGTTGTGGGAATATTTTTCTGGTTCCCAAAGCCTCGACTGAGCACTGCTATTCATTGAAGAAGCGATTAGAATAAAGAGGATAAAAAAATATGAATGGTTCATGTGTTTTAGATTTTTACAATCGTGAGGCAGTCGAAGTATTCCAAAAGATTAAGGGGAGAATTGAGGTTGTTGTATTCGTACATTTTCCAATCAATTTTCACAAAACGTTTTTCGCAATCGTTCCAAAGCGAAGGCAATAAATCAAAGCCCAGCGCAATATACATTTTACTTGGAAAAGGCGGCAGATGGAGTCCCTCTGTATCTATAGACGATATAAGGTTTTGCACCCCCGCTTGTGTTAGAGTTGCATTAAATACTGATTTTCCTCCTTTATTGGTCATTTCCATGGTACATGTTTTAAAGTCCGATATACCAGATGCTGCAATGGTTTTTATGCTATCAGCCATATAACCAAATAAATAAGTACCGTCTAATTCCCGCTGTACAAAAATTTGCCAAGCATTCGATGGAGACGGCCCCAGCCTCACGTCGCCGTTTATTATATCGCCAAAAAAGCAAAAACCAAAAGGAGGTGGGCAACGCGTCCCTCCTAGAAACCAGCTGATGCGCGTACCTAAATCCATATCGATTTTATCAAAAACAATCCGGTGTTTGCTTTGTGGACTGGATAGATGTATAGCACGGCTGGTGCTACTATCAGGATCATAAGCTGCGATAAAAGGAGCATGTCTTTGAATCAAAGGCTGTTCAATAATAACACCACCTTGGTCGGGTTTAGTTAAGTTGGCAGGCATGGGTGTAATATCCACATTTGGACAACCATTTACGTTCTGGTTGCCCCCCTTGGCATTGAACCGTATTGGACAAAACTGCAGACCATCATCTATAACGATCAACTCCTCTTTTTCACAGGCATACAAGGCAAGTAAAAAAAGAATAGTAAAAAATACTAATAATTTTTTCATAAAGAGATCATTTTAAGCGATAAACATATAAATAAACGTTCATTGTTGAATAAAAAAGTGTATATTTAACAATGATTTAACGATTTTTAGTATATTCTAGTCAAAATGAGCAATTATTCTAATTTTGTAACTACTTAGATCGTATAATGGGAATCTTTAGACACCCACCATCTCGTGGTATAGTAGAGGCTTTTACCTTGTATGCAATGTGGTGGCTCCAACTTACCCGAAGCAGAATTGGGTGGATGTTAGGCAATTGTGGTGACGCTGTCGCCACAATCTTTTGTTCTGGTATGGCAAGCGTATTGCTTTCTAAAATTTGACATCATAATGTGTTTTTTAAAAGTAAAGTTAAGGCTTTTTTTAAACTTATCTTTGTGTCAACTTTTTTGAGAAGGTTCAAGTCGTAGCAATGCAGGAAAATACCTGCACAAACACGATCAAAATGGTCTAAATCAATCTCGTTTTGTTTTTATTGAAGAAATCCCTGTACTTTTGTGGGGTCTTATTGTTTTCTTGTTTCTTGAAGACAATACCTGATATTGTTTTTTTACGGATATGTTCAAATCTTTGCACTAAATTTATCAAAAATGGCAAGAGATAAATACCATTTTCAATTTAGACAGGCATTGGAAAAGGAAAACTGGCATGTCACCCATGATTCGTTTGATTTCTCAATCGGAGAGGTTGACTTTGAGATTGATTTAGGAGCGGAGCAAATTTTGGCAGCAGAAAAAGAAGGCAGAGTAATAGCGATTGAGATCAAATCTTTTCTTGAAGATTCTCCAGTTTCGGCTTTTCACAAGGCGATGGGTCAGTATGGCAACTACTTAGTGGGGTTGTCTTTTTATGATCCGTCCAGAAAACTTTATCTTGCGATACCCGATGCTATTTACAATACTTTTTTCCAGAGACCATTTGTTCGGCTTATTTGCAAAATGAAGTCCATTAAAATCATCACTTTTGATCCACAAACTGAAACTATCATACAATGGATAGAAAACTAAAAAAACAACAAAATGCTTTGTTGGAGATACTTAATGAGTTTACTGCCAACAAAATAAGCAATCCCGGGCTTGAAAAGCAACTGATCGCCGACAAAGAGCGCAACCGGTTTCAGGTCATCGTATTTGGTTGGGAAAATGATCAAAAATTGGTCAATTCCACCCTATTACACTTTGAAATCAAAAACGGTAAGATATGGGTGCAACAAAATTGGACAGAGATTGAGGTTGCCAAAGAACTTATGGCACGCGGTATTCCAAAACAGGAAATCGTATTGGGTTTCTTGCCAGCGTCTATGCGCGCCGACTCTGAGTATGCGGTGGCTTGAGTGGGTATGCAGAATAGGGCAAAATTGACCAAAATTGAAGCAAATAAGTAGGTCAGCAACCTGCGTATTGCTTATGCTGCTGCAAATTCCGTATATTGCCGATGGTGATCAGGGTAATAAGCCAAGATTTACCTCTGAAACAGGTTGTCACAAAAATGCGATAAAAAGTGCTAACATTAAAGAAAGAATCAGTGTTTTGTTCATCCCTGAAACCAAGCAGACTTGGTCCTCCCTCCCTCCGCCTTTGCTTTCACCGCCGTTTTTTGCTTTCTTTTTTTTGCGCATGATAAGAGCACGAATAGTAACCGTCCTCACTGGAGGGAAAGGCGGAAGCCTAGATAGTTGTTGCGGTACGCCGGCGAGAAATAGTTGCGGAACGAGACGCGGCAAAACCCCACTTTGTCGTCCCAACCGCCGCCACGATACACGCGGTTGGCGCCCTTTTCAGCACCAGTAGGGTTCGTAACCGCGTTTGTATAGTAATCATCGTACCAATCCCAGCACCATTCCAACACGTTGCCGCTCATGTCATACAATTCGAAAGCGTTGGCTTTTTTCCCTGCGACCGGGTGCGTCCTATTTACACCATTGATTTCGCTATTGTCACCGTACCATGCCACGGAATCAATGCTGCTGCTGCCTGCATACTCAAAAGGTATACGGGCGCGGGCAGCGTACTCCCATTCGGCTTCGGTAGGTAGGCGGTAGCCGTTGCGTTTTAGGTTTATTATGTAATCATCCTCTCCTGAGCCGTTTTTTTCAATGGTATCCCTACCTTCCCGCTCGCTCAACCAATTGGCGTACACTACCGCATCGTACCAACGGATATTGATCACCGGGTTGTCGCCGTCGCTGCCCCAGCTAGGTTTGTCGGGCTTTTTTTTGCTCATCGCTTCGCAAAATAGATTGTATTGCCACCAAGTGGTTTCGGTTTTGGCCATTTTGAAAGGAAAAAGGGTGACGGCGTGCTTTTCATCTACCTTATATCCAAAAGGACCTCGAACTTCAATATCTCCAATAGTATCGGTGCCGCCGGGTATGGGTAGCATGACGGGAAAATAGCGGGCGGCCAAAAATGTATCTAGTTCGGGGTTCATGGACTTAATGGCGCGGCGGAAGTCTGTGCGTTTTTTCCAATCGTTAGCAGAGGAACTAAAAGGGCGTCCTGCTAGTTGAGCGGCGGTGTCAAGCACGCCTTTTGCGCGATCAAACCTTTCGGTTTCGGCAAAGAAAAAGACAATTTCGAGCAGGGCATCGCTGACTTCTCTTTGGGCGGCTTGGAGGGTGGCGGCGTTTTTCATGATCTCTAAAGCACCTTCGTAGTCGAGGATGTAAATCTTTTTGTCGGCTTCCTTGAGGGTCAGTCGGACTACGGTGGTGAGGGCTTTTTGTTGTTCGGTGAGAGTGATTTGGGTATCTTTTTCCGCTTTTTCGGCCCTTTCCTTTGCCTTATTCGCATCACTCGTCTGCTTCTTCAATCCCACAAAAATCTCCGAATATAACTTATCAATATCCGCCTGTGCAGCACAGCCTTTTGCTGCTTCTACTTTTTTGATGGCATCGTCGAATTTAAGGTTTTTTGCTAAGGTGCGGGCATCTTTGATTAGGGCTTCGCAGCCTTGTGCTTTTGCGATGTATGGGGTTATGGCAAAGAGTAGTAATAAGAGGTGGAGGGTTTTAGGCATTTTATTTTTAGTTTGTGATACATCAAAGGTATCTGTTTATTACTTCGTTTTCTCCATCCGCATTTCTAGGTCTGTTACTTTTTTCATAAATCCAAAACCGATGCGCGAAATGTGAGTGGATTTTTAACTAATCCACTCTACACCCTGCTGATAACATGCTTTTGATTTTTGCCTGTTCAGATTCAGGGATTGGGTTACCTCCTAAATACAAGGAGGTCAAATTTTTCAATTGTCCAATTGTTGGCGGCAAACTGCTAAAACGGTTGCCACTCAAACCCAAGACGGTCAAATTTTTCAATTCCCCAATTGTTGTCGGCAAACTGCTTAATTGGTTGGACATTAAATACAAGGTGGTCAAATTTTTCAATTCCCCAATTTCAGGGGGCAAACTGCTCAATTGGTTGGACATTAAATTCAAGGTGGTCAAATTTTTTAATTCCCCAATTTCAGGCGGCAAACTGCTCAATTGGTTGGACATCAAATCCAAGGCGGTCAAGTTTTTCAATTCCCAAATTGCTTGCGGCAAACTGCTCAATTTGTTGGCCATCAAACTCAAGGCGGTCAAATTCTTCAATTGCCCAATTTCAGGTGGCAAACTGCTCAACCGATTGAATATCAAATCCAAGGAGGCCAAATTTTTCAATTGCCCAATCTCAGGCGGCAAACTGCTCAATTGGTTTTCACTCAAATTCAAGGTGGTCAAGTTTTTTAATTGACAAATTTCCGGCGGCAAACTGCTCAATTGGTTGTCACTCAAACTCAAGGCGGTCAAGTTTTTCAATTCCCCAATTGTTGTCGGCAAACTGTCCAATTGGTTGCGACTCAAATACAAGGCGGTCAAATTTTTCAATTGTCCAATTGTTGTCGGCAAACTGCTTAATTGGGTGAAACTCAAATCCAAGACGGTTAAATTTTTCAATTGCTCAATTGCAGGCGGTAAACTGTTCAATTGGTTTGCACTCAAATCCAAGGCGGTCAAGTTTTTCAATTGCCCAATTGCTGGCGGCAAACTGCTCAATTGGGTGAAACTCAAATCCAAGGCGGTTAAATTTTTCAATTCCCCAATTTCAGGCGGTAAAGTGTTCAATTGGTTGTGATGTAAATTCAATGCGGTCAAATTTTTCAATTCACAAAATTCAGGTGGCAAATTGCTCAATTGATTGTAACTCAAATTCAAGGTGGTCAAACTTTTCAACTCCCCAATTGTTGGCGGTAAAGTGCTCAGTTGGTTATGACGTAAATCCAAGGTGGTCAAATTTTTCAATTGCCCAATTGTTGGCGGCAAATTGCTCAGTTGGCTATGACTTAAATCTAATGCAGTCAAATTTTTCAATTCCCAAATTGCTGGCGGTAAACTGCTCAATTGGTTGGAATGCAAATTCAAGGTGGTCAAATTTTTCAATTCCTTAATTTCAGGCGGTAAACTGCTCACCCGATTACCATCTAGCAGCAAAATCTTCAAAAACGTATGTTTAAAAACTTCAGCAGGGATGACGCTCAAATTTTTTTCAGATAAATCCAATGCTGTTATGTCTTCGGTTATGTCTTTGATATCGTAAGCGACACGGTAGGTATTGCCGAGGGTATCTAAGATATAATCCTTTAAGATTACATCTTGCCGTATTTTTACTTTTGCAAAGCCTCTCCAATCAAAGGGCTCTGCTCTTACCCACCTGCCCAGTTTGGCGACTTCATCTCCGTTTTTGTCAATAAAGTAAAAGACTTTTTCACCCAGTTTTTCGCCATACGTCAAAGCAAACTTCCCATCATAAAAATAAAAGGCATCAATAAGTTTTTGCGCTTTTTGTAAGGCACTATCGGCTGTTTCCTTTGCCTCATTCGCATCAATCGTCTGCTTTTTCAACCCCGCAAAAATCTCCGAATACAACCTATCAATATCCGCCTGCGCAGCGCACCCTTTTGCCGCTTCTACTTTTTTAACGGCTTCGTCGAATTTAAGATCTTTTGCTAAGGTGCGGGCATCTTTGATTAGGGCTTCGCAGCCTTGGCCTTTTGCGATGTATGGGGTTATGGCAAAAAGTAATAATAATAGGTGGATGGTTTTAGGCATTTTATTTTTAGTTTGTGATTTGAGTGATTGGATATGAGGAGTGTAGGTGTTCACTTCGTCTTCTCCTTCCATACCCGCTCCAGATTCGCCATTTTCTTTTCAAAATACGGCTTTTCTATATCCGAAGCGAGACAGGCTTGGTAAAGCCGCTTGGCGCGTTCGTAGTCTGCTTTATTGGGTAGGCTTTTGGCGATTTTATCAGTATAGAGGTCTGCGAAGGCGGCAATTTGCCAGATGTCGCCGGAGGCGAGCAGGGTAGCCTCGTTATTGGGTTGGATGTCCAAGAGATTTTCGAGGCCGTACTCTGACAACTGGGATAGTGTAAACTCGGCAAGCCTGTTTACCCGCCCATTAACCCCCAAATGGTCTGGAGGGACTAAATCCCAAATTTTCGCGGTATTGTCAGCCACCCCCATTGCGAGGCGCTTGCCGTCGGGCGAAAAGGCAACGCACATGATCAATCTACCCGCAAGATCTCCGCCTGCTTCGATGGAAAGGGGCTGTTTACCGCTTTCCAAATCCCAGATTTTCGCGGTATCGTCGAAAGACCCTGTTGCGAGGCGTTTACCGTCGGGGGAAAAGGCAACGCTCTTGACATAGTACGTATGCCCTTCGAGGGAATAGATGGCTTTACCCGATTCCAAATCCCAAATTTTTGCGGTATTGTCAGCCGACCCTGTTGCGAGGCGTTTCCCGTCCGGCGAAAAGGCAACGCATTCAAGATAGCTTGTGTGCCCTTCAAGGGAAAGGCTTTGTGTACCGCTTTCCAAATCCCAGATTTTCGCGGTATTGTCGTAAGACCCCGTTGCGAGACGTTTGCCATCGGGCGAAAATGCAACGCTACTGACACTGTTAAGCACAAGGGGGCCGCCTGCTTCGAAGGAATGGCTTTGTTTACCGCTTTCCAAATCCCAGATTTTCGCGGTTCTGTCCATAGATCCCGTTGCGAGGCGTTTGCCATCCGGCGAAAAGGCAACGCTCAAGATACCGTCCGTATGCCCTTCTAGGGAAAGGCGCTGTTTACCGTTTTCCAAATCCCATATTTTCGCGGTATTGTCGTTAGACCCCGTTGCGAGGTGTTTGCCGTCGGGGGAGAAGGCAACGGTATTGACATCGAACCTATGCCCTTTTAGAGAAAGGCTTTGTTTACCGCTTTCCAAATCCCAAATTTTCGCGGTTTTGTCCTTAGACCCGGCTGCGAGGTATTTGCCGTCCGGCGAAAAGGCAACGCTATTAACAAAGTCCGTACGCCCTTCGAGGGAATGGCTTTGTTTCCCGTTTTCCAAATCCCAGATTTTCGCCATATTGTCCTTAGACCCCGTTGCGAGGTGTTTGCCGTCGGGCGAAAAGGCAACGCTCCAAACATAGTTCGTATGCCCGTGCAAGGAAAGGCTGGCTTTACCCGATTCCAAATTCCAAATTTTCGCGGTATTGTCGTCCGACCCCGTTGCAATGTATTTGCCGTCGGGTGAAAAGGTAACGCTCCTGATCCAGCCTGCATGCCCTTCGAGGGAAAGGCTTTGTTTTCCGTTTTCCCAATCCCATATTTTCACAGTATTGTCGAAAGACCCCGTTGCGAGGCGTTTGCCATCGGGGGAAAAGGCAACGCTCCAAATACAGTTACCATTAAGTCCCCCGCCTGCTTCGAGGGAAAGGCTTTGTTTGCCGTTTTCCAAGTCCCATATTTTCGCGGTCTTATCGCAAGACCCTGTTGCGAGGTATTTGCCGTCGGGCGAAAATGCAACGCTCCTGACACCGTAAGCATGCCCTTCGAGGGAAAGACTTTGTGTACCGCTTTCTAAGTCCCAGATTTTCACAGTCTTGTCATCAGACCCTGCTGTGGCGAGGTATTTACCGTTGGGGGAAAAAGCAACGCTCACGATACTATTACCCGCAAGCCGCCCGCCAGCCTCGAGAGAAAGATGCTGTTTTCCGTTTTCCAAATCCCATATTTTCACAGTCTTATCGGAAGATCCCGTTGCGAGGTATTTTCCGTCTGGGGAAAAGGCCACGCAACCGACTCCATCCATATGCCCTTCGAGGGAATGGGTGGCTTTGCCCGATTCCAAGTCCCATATTTTCGCGGTATTGTCAGAAGATCCTGTAGCGACACGTTTGCCGTCTGGGGAAAAGGCAATGCTATTGACATCGTCCGTATGCCCGGTCAGGTTCGAAGCCCAAAAAAGGGGTTGGTGGGCGGGGTTATCGTTATAATATAGGGCACCCACGAGGGCGCGGGTGACTTGCAGGTTGTCGTCGTCCACGTATCGGTGGGCGAACTCTGCTAGGCGGTAGGCTTCGGTTCGTAAACTGTCGCGGAGTGCAGTTTGGGATTTGTAGGCGAGGTCGTTGGCGTAGGCGCGGAGGGCTTGGCGGCGATTGGCATCAGCGGTGCTGTCGGCTCGGAGTTTTTCGATGATGGCTTTTTTTTCTGCTTTTTCTGCCCTATCCTTTGCGTTATTCGCATCACTCGTTTGATTTTTCAAACCCGCAAAAATCTCCGAATACAATTGATCAATATCCGCCTGCGCAGCACAGCCTTTTGCTGCTTCTACTTTTTTGATGGCATCGTCGAATTTAAGGTTTTTTGCTAAGGTGCGGGCATCTTTGATTAGAGCTTCGCAGCCTTGTGCTTTTGCGATGTATGGGGTTATGGCAAAGAGTAGTAATAAGAGGTGGAGGGTTTTAGGCATTTTATTTTTAGTTTGTGATTTGAGTGATGATATATTTGGTTAACCAGTTAAAATGCATAGTCGTTTTCTCGTTCCAAACCAATTCCAAGTTTGCTGTTTTCTCTGCCCAAAATCCATGTTTTATGGCCAATACGAAGCAGGTTTGGTGTGATTTACTTTCTTGGGTCTGATGTTAAAGTCTATATGTTACCCCACATTTTATTGACCATAAATATAATAAATTACGACTGTATGGAGCAATTTCTACATTGTAATTCCAGTTTTTATCTAAAAATTCCTTTGTAGCGTTTTCATCAAAACCAATATGATTCTGTTGTATATTTTTATAGGCTACTTCATTAAGATTAAAGCGTACAATTTTTTTAAAATCTCTATCTAATGATACTTTGCGCGTCACGCCTAAATAGCACTCCAAATTTGGAATGTATCGAAATGGAGAACAACTGATTCGACCTCCAAAGTATAGATTAATACTTTTCTTTGTTCCCTTCGATATCTCGGTAATAGATATAACTGTTGAATCGTAATTTGGGGATAGAATAAATCGATCAACTAAATACCCATTGCCTAGATCAGTATCGGAGTAATGCGGTTTGTATCCTAACAAACCATTCCACTCTTTTGAAGAAAATACTTTGTAACCGAGATAAATCCCGGGATTAGTATATCGTTGTAAACCACCTATTCCTTGTATTTTGATAGAAATCTTATTTTTTTTATTCTTTTGGAGAGAAGAGTTATAAAAAGAAAACAGCCCGAACGGGTGAAGACTCCATTTGCGATCCGTGCTAATATACATGGAATTAGGATCAGCGTAGTGAAAGAAACGCTCAGAACCTCCAAGGAAATCAATAACATTTTTTTTAGAAAAATTTAATCCGATATCCAATCGCGGCGAGATACTGTATAAAATTCCAAAATTAGTCTGAGATGAAATATGGGCAAACTCATTTTCTATTTTGTAAGTCTGACCATACCCGGATGATGTGGTAGTAGCAGAATGTTTATTTCCAAAAAGTATTTCCGTTTCTCCATAAAAAGCAATTCGATGAAAAAACATTTTTTCGTACCTTTTAGCATACGCGAACAGCTCCAGGTCATTAATAAAAGAAGAATCCGGTTTCGATAATTTCATGGCTTGTCGAATCCGTTTTTTAGACAAGAAATCATTGTGCATGAACCTGTTTGCCTCGCCAGAGGTAGCCATCAACTCAATATATTTAATATTAGGAAGTGTTTTTACTTTTTTTAAATTAGAAGATATACAACATTCCATTTTTTTGATGATCGTTATTAAGGTATCCTTTCCAAAATTTAAATCTTTTGCGTTTAAGTAGGAATGGTATGCATCAGGAAGATAGTAAAGGCCTTTGCTTAACAAGGAGTCTCCTGAGTTCATACAAGCATCAAATTTGATTATTTCTGATAATATTTGAGAGGATTTAGCCAATTTCTGATGAGCAACTAACCCTTTTCGAATCAAGGAGGAATCAATATTTTCTGATTTTTCTAAATTCGAGATCAATTCTGAATAATAATCTACTGATTTTTCATAATTTTTATTTTTAAACTCATTATCTCCTAATTCCTCTAAATCATCCAGTTGGATTAGCAAAGCAATTTTTTCTTGCATACGTAAATTTTGCATTGTTGATTCTGCTACTGAATTGCGCATAAGATTTGATTGTGCTTGCTCTTTGACTACCATATTATATAAAGAATCAGAGCGGTATAGTAAAGCCCTTGTCGCAATTTCTTGCTTTTGGATTTTTTCTTTAGCGATCTCAGCATCTTTTGTCTGCTTCTTCAACCCCGCAAAAATCTCCGAATACAACCTATCAATATCAGCCTGCGAAGCACATCCTTTTGCTGCCTCCACTTTTTTAACCGCTTCGTCGAATTTAAGATTTTTCGCTAATGTGCGTGCATCTTTGATTAAGGCATCACAGCCTCCTTGGCCTTTTGCAACGAATGGCGCAAATACAAAAAGCAATAATAAAAAATAAAGTATTTTATTCATTTTATTTGAGTTTAGATTTAAGTTCAATAATATCAGGATCATTTGGAGCCAATTCATCCAATTCTTTCAAAGATTGACGGGCTAAATCATAATATTTTACACCAATATAACGTCGGATATTGAGTTTGAGCGATTCAATCTTATTGCGTTTAATGACGGCTTCTGCGGCCTTGCGTAGTCGCTCCGCTTCTTCATAATCTTCCAGTTTTTCTTGTGCGTCTTTTTTGGCTACTTCTGCTTGTTTTTGCGCCGAAAACGCCCAAAACATCGCCACCAAAGCCAATACCAAGCCCACCACCGCTGCAATAGCCAAACCCGTTGCTCGTTGCCGCCGCTGTCGTTCCTTGGCCGCTTGGGCTTCGGCCTCCTGCGCCCGCCGCAACGCCTCTACCGCCGCCACCCGTTCCGCTTCCGCGGCTATTTCCTCCTGCCGCACCCGCTTGGCCTCCAACACAGGCAATAACAACGTATCATGCGGCAACTCATACACCGCGCCACCGCCCGCGCCCGCTTCGGCGCGCAGTAAGCGTAAGTCCACCAAGCGCAAGAGCAAGGCGGCTGGCACCCCGAACAGGCGCGCGATTTGTGCCTCATGGAGCGAAAGGCGGATGGGCGGTTCGCCTTCCATGGCAAGGCCTTCTTCGCAGAGCCGCTGCACGGCGAGTCGTGTTTCGGGTGGGTGAATATCGGCTATTTTGTGGTGGTAATAATTGGAAATCACCTGTTGCAGGTCGCCGAGGTTGTCGGTACTGAAACGGGTGATCTTTTCGGCAATCGTGCGCTGCTCAAAGGAATCGCAGAGGATTTGGAGTTGGTTGGCCTCCACTCGGCCTTGGTCGTCGGCTAAAAAATCGAGGATACGGTCGAGTGCCGTCCGGTCGAAAGCAAAAGGTGCGCCTGCAAAACCTTCCGATTGGGGCAGTGCGGCGGGCAATACAATGGCTTTTTCGGCTTCGGCGCGGGGAAGTGCGTTGAGTTCGTAGAGGTTGTGTAGTATTTTGTCGAGGCGGTCGGCGAGGCGATTTAGTTCGTGCATCCGGTCGGCGCGGATGCTGAATAAGGTGCGTACATCGAGGGGTTCGGCGAGGGCTGCTATTTGGTTGGCTTGGAGTTGCGCCTCGTTTTGTTCGAGGAAATGCGGATAATCGGCGTAGAGTAGTTCCGCCAATTGGTCTTTAAAATCCTGCTGTTGTTCCGGTGGATAGGTAAAAAACTCTTCAAATTGGTCAAAAAGCAGCACAAAAACAGCAGCGGGCGCACCCGTCGGGAAGGTATAACCCCGAACAATACCCCAAAGCGTATCAGGCAGCGCGACCCCATGCGTGGCGGGTACCATGCCGATAAGGGTAGCGAATTGGCCAAACTGCCGTTTGAATTTTTCCAGCAGTGTTTCCTCGCCGGTGGAGGCGTTAAAGCGGATGTTTATGGGATGGTAGCGGCGTTTGCTTTTCGCGCTTTTTTCCAAGAGGAGGGGTCGCACCCCGGCGTTGAGCAGGGAGGTTTTGCCGTAGCCGGATTTACCATAGAGAATAGTGAGTTTTTCCTGTGTGAGCAGGGCGCAGAGTTGCTCGCTTTCCACGTTGCGGCCGTGAAAGCGGTCTTTTTGTGCTTCCTCAAAGGCGTTAATGCCTGGGTAGCGGTATATTTTTTTGGGTTCGGTCATGGTTGTGTTGCGTCAAGTTGAAAGCCTTCGTCTAATTCTCTTTCGAGTGCTTCGGTGGAGGGCAGCAGGTTTTTGAGGCTGTCGGGCAAGGTGTGGGTCAGGATGTACTCAGATATCTTTACATTTATCCAAAATAATTTGGTGGTGCGCCCAAGGCACAAACACAAAAAATGCAAATTGCTCATTATCAAATGGTTGTAATTGTGCAGCAACTTGCTGCACAGATACGCCTCCCAATTGTCCCGCAACTTGCGGGACAATTGGTTCAAATTCCTCGCAGTAAAAAAATGATGCCACTTGCGTATGTAAAACAGGTTCTGATGAGAAAATCCCGTCAAATACGGAAACGCCGCCTTCAAATCCTTTGAAAAACGCGGGATCAATCCCTCGCCCCAAGGCGTGGTTTCTTGTTTGGCGGCAATGTCCTGCCCAAGTTCCCAGTACAGCAGCAATAATTCGCGGCTGACGTGTAGCGCGGCTTTGATTTGGGCGGATTGGATGCGTTTTTTCCAATCTGCGAACCAATCGGGGTAAGCGATTGGGATGTTTGATGCGTTTTCCATATCCCTTTTTATTTAGCCTTGTTCCTAAATCTGATTAGCATAAGTCAGCACCGTATATCGTATCCTATTTTGCTCCGTCAATAGATCGCGGCTATCCATAATACCCTCCTTTTGTTGCTTTAACCAATCCGAGTATCGTCCGCGCAATTGCGGAATATCGGCTTGCTGATCCTCTGCACCGAGGTGTTTTTCTAGCAACTGAAATGCTTCCTCGTATTTGCCCTGCGTTATGTGCATCCTGATCTGCGTTTCCACCGGAGAACTGGGGTCATTGAGCGGACGGAGGATGCCTTTTGCTTGACAGGCGGCGTACAGTCCATCGAAATCGTTGCGGGAGGCTGCTATGTGTTGGATATTGAATTGGTTCATCACAAAAGTCTCCGAATCTTTGCTGACGCGACTGAGGATGGGGAAGTTTTGGTTGGGATTGTCCGAAAACGGGTTATTGTCGCTGTCCAAACCGTTGATAAAATGCAAGAACAACTGAAAATACCAGCGATCTAGGTCAAAACCGAGCAAAATGAAGCGACAAGTGCTTTCGTCCTTGAGTTTTTGGTTGAGAACTTTGGGGAAACCGAGGTTGTTGAGGAGTTTTTTTAGCAGTTCAAAAAGGTCGTAATAATCAAGTACGACAGAATCCATTTTGTCGAGCACGCTACCACAAAGGTTGTACAGTAGCGGTTGGTTGAGTCCATCGGGATAGCGGATTTCGACGGGATTGGGTTTGTCTTTGGTTGTGAAATAATCGAATTGCGGCTCGCGGTAATGGCGCACAAAGGCTTCAAGGACACATTTATCGGGGTTCAGGGACAGCACAACCGGAAAGGGCATAGCGACGATTTAGCGCAACAACTCGCTATCGGGTAGCCAATTGGTATCGCGGGCGCAATCGCGTACCTGCTCGCGTGCTTTTTGCTTGGCACCACGTCCGGTGAACTGGAAAAGGTTGTCGCGTTCGTAAAAATGGCTGATTTGGCCGTCCAATTGTTGGAGAATGCGATCACGGGTGCGTTGGCTGAAGGAGAGACCTCCTACACCTCCTTGCGCAGGGTAAAAAGGAATGGCATCAGGGCCAAGGACAAGTATGGCTTCGCCGTCGGCGATGGATTGGGCGAGTTCATTCCAATTGTGTTCTGTCATGGTTTATATAAAGTAGTGAAAAAACTTAAATGATGAAATTTTGTACTTATGAAATAACCGCTATGTTTGTTCACGCCTTAATAAACCAGCGATTCAAATTGGTATGACCACACTGAAAGGCTAGTACATAAGCACCTGACGAAAGCGAACGAACATCCAAATTTAGTGTTTTCCCGCAATCAAATGCTCCTGTTAAAATGACCTGCCCAAAAGCATTCAAAACGCTGTAGCGCACCCGTTCATAACAGTTATTATTATCTAAAACTACGGATAAATGATCAAATGCCGGATTGTGGGCTATTGCAATACGCATATTGTCTGTTGGCGAATTTACCCCATTTACCATGCAAATACCTGCATCATTTTGACAAAAATCCGACCAAGATTGTGTGAGCAAAAGGGAATTATCACTGATATCTGCCTGCGTATTGCTGGTGCAATTTTGTTTAAAAATGACTGGGATACAGCCTTCCAACTGATTGGATTGTAGTTCTAAATCCTGTAAATAAGGCATATTTAATGGCGGAATATTGCCACTGAGTTGATTGTATGCAAGATTTAACTCGTCCATCGTTTGGAATTGAAAATTGGGAATAGTGCCTTCCAATTGATTGCTTGAAAGGTTGAGGTAGCGCAAACTGGTGTTGGCAAAATCAGGGATCGTACCGATGAGCGTATTATTATCTGCATAGAATCGTTGCAGTTTGGGCAAATTAAAATTGGGAATGGTGCTGTAAAATAGATTATACCCTATATCCAAAACGTTAAGATTTGGGTTCTGAAAATTCGGAACAGCACCGGAAATCAAGTTGTTCGCAACAAGCAAGGCCCGCATGTCCGTCTGATTGAATAGGGGTAATGTACCTGTGAGCAAATTACTACTCAGGTTTAAACCATCTAAAGAATCCAGCGCGTAATCGGGAATAGTACCCGTAATTTGATTGAGACTTGCGTCAAAAAAACGCAAAGTTGGAAGCGCAAAAACGGGCAGCACACCTGTGAGTTGATTACCAGAAAGGGAGATTATCCTGATCTTGCTCAATTGCGAAAAATCAGGAATCGAGCCTGTTAATTTATTATGGGCTAAAGCCAATTCCCTCAATTTTGGTAGATTAAAATTGGGGATACTGCCTGAAAGTTGATTATAAACCAAGTATAGTTTTTCCAATTCCGGCAAATTATAATTTGGTATTGTACCCGTGAATTTATTATTATCCAAATATAAATTCTTTAAATTTGGTAAATCAAAATTGGGTAAATTACCAGTTATATTATTCGAATGTAAATACAAACTTTCCAATGTCGGCAAACTAAAATTGGCAAGGGTTCCCGTTAAATTATTACTTGGGAGGATTAGTTTGGAAACCCGCTGATTTGAATCACATGTTATGCCGGCCCACTCACAAATATTATTGTTTGTGGTGTCCCATTTAGCATTCCAACTAGCACCATTTGTAGATTCAAATAATTTTTTAAGTTCGGCTTTGTCGGGATGAATGGGTTGGGCATGGCTAAAAGATAGGCATGCAAAAACAAAAAAAAGGGTAAAAATCGGAGAAAAAGTTTTGGAGTGTAACATGGGTAAATGGTTATAAATAATTAAAAAAAGTAATACCTCCGTCGCCTCCTTGTGCAGGGTAAAAAGGAATGGCATCAGGGCCAAGGACGAGGATGGCTTCGCCGTCGGCGATGGATTGGGCGAGTTCATTCCAATTGTGTTCGGACATGGTTATTTCGTTTTAATTGCGGGGTAAAGATGAGCAATTTTTTATTTGTGAAGTATGTCTTTTTTAAATTTTATTAGAGTGGCGTGTACAAATTTATTCCTTTTTCTTTTTTAGTAAAACCCGTGCTGCTTCCACGTCTGCTTTGCGGTCTTCGGGGATGATGGCGGCATCTTCTAATTCCTTTAAGTCCTGCAAAAAGGCATCTCGATATAACGGAAGGTCATTTTTCCCGAATGGCAAGTCTTTCCATTTTTCATATTCCTGCAATGCTTCCGTTGTTTTTCCTTGTAAAAGAAGCGCGGGTGGGCGGTTGGTTGACAGATAGACATTGGTGGAGTCTAGTGCAAAGCCCCTGTTTATGGAGGCTTCTGCTTCCGAAAAGTGGCCAATCAGGAGTTGATACCAGCCGAGATTATTGTAGGTTTCGGCCACATTCCGTTGAAAGGTGGTATTATTAGGTCTATTTTTTAGCATTGTCTCTCCCTCGAGGGCTAACTGCTTGTACCGCTCTAGTTCTCCCTGATTTTGTACCAAAACAGTTGTTGCGTCAAATTCAATCTCGCACCAAGGCATGGCATCTCGGAGGGCAGCAACAGTAGTTTTGGAAAGGGGATTTGTGCCATACTCGCTTGACAAAACGATTTTTATAAGGTTAGGCATTTTACCCAAAAACTCAATGGGTAGGGTTTGGAGTTGATTACCCCAAAGTTCAAGCGATTGAAGGTTTTTGAGTGCGCCGATTTGGGCGGGCAGAGTGTCCAGTTGATTGAAAGAAAGGTTTAGCGTTTGTAAGCTTTTCAGAGCACCGATTTGTGCCGGCAAAGATTGAAGTTGATTTCCGGATAGGTTACAGCGTTGCAAACTGCTCAGTTCTCCGATTTGTGTAGGCAGGGTTTGTAGTTGATTGACATAAAGATCAAGCAATTGCAGATTTTTTAGATCACCAATTTGGATGGGCAGGTCTTGGAGTCGATTGCCAGAAATAGCAAACATTTGCAGGTTTTTCAGTTCACCGATTTGTGCAGGGAGGGTTTGTAGTCTATTTCCTGAAATTTCGAGCGATTGCAGATTTTTCAGATTGCCGATTTGCGTTGGTAAGATTTTTATCTGATTTCTGGAAAGATAAAGCGTTTGCAGACTTTTCAGATCGCCGATTTGAGTGGGTAAGGATTGTAGTTGATTGTTATCAAGTTCAAGAGATTGAAGGTTTTCTAGTGCGCCGATTTGCGCTGGTAAGAATTGGAGTTGATTATATTTAAGGTCAAGCGATTGAAGGTTTTTCAGTGCGCCGGTTTGGATGGGCAAGGATTGCAGTTTATTTCCTGAAAGGTCAAGCGATTGCAGGTTTTTGAGTGCGCCGATTTGCTCGGGTAAGGATTGTAGTTGATTTCCTGAAAGGTCAAGCGATTGCAGGTTTTTCAGATCGCCAATTTGGGTCGGTAAGGATTGTAGTTGATTTCCTGAAAGGGTGAGCGATTGAAGGTTTTCTAATGCGCCGATTTGGGCGGGCAAGGCTTGGAGTTGGTTATTATATAGGGTCAGCGATTGCAGGTTTTTCAGATTGCCAATTTGTGCGGGTAAGGATTGTAGTTGATTTCCCGAAAGTCCAAGCGATAACAGGTTTTCGAGTGCGCCAATCTGTATCGGCAAGGATTGTAGTTGATTCCCAAAAAGATCAAGCGATTTGAGGTTGGTGAGTTCGCCGATTTGCTCGGGCAGGTTTTCAAATTTATTTTTAGAGAGGTCAAGCGTTTGTAGTTTTTTGAGTCCACCGATTTGTATTGGTAAGGTTTGTAATTGATTATCAGCAATGACAAGCGATTGTAGATTGGTGAGATCTCCTATTTGTTCGGGCAGGTTTTCCAGTTGATTCCATGTAAGATCAAGCGATTGTAGTTTTTTTAGATCGCTAATTTGCGCAGGCAGGTTTTTTAGTTGATTGTCAGAAAGGTCAAGTATTTGCAGGTTTTTCAGTTCGCCAATTTGTTCTGGCAAGGTTTGTAGTTTGTTGTATTTAAGACGAAGCGTTTGCAGGTTTTTCAGTGCGCCGATTTGCTCGGGCAGGTTTTGTATCTTGTTTTCAGAAAGGTCAAGCGTTTGTAGGTTTTTGAGTGCACTAATTTGCGTAGGAAGGGTTTGTAGTTGATTACCAGTCAGGATAAGCGATTGTAGATTTGTAAGTTCGCCGATTTGCGTGGGTAAAGAGTGCAGTTGATTATAACCTAGATAAAGCGTTTGCAAGTTTTGCAAATTACCGATTTGTGACGGTAGATCTTGGAATTTATTGTATTTAAGATCAAGCGTTTGCAAGTTTTTAAAATCACCAATTTGCACCGGTAGGCTATCCAGTTGATTTTCGGCAAGCAGCAAAATCTTCAATTGGGTGGATTTTAACACGGTATCAGGTATTTGTGTTAGGTCGTTTTGCCTCAAATCAAGTGCCGTAATTTCAGGCGAAAGTTGGGTGATTTCGGTTGCCAATGGATACTCATTACCGAGGGTATCTATGAGAAAATAGTCTCCACTTTTTTTTACTTTAGCAAGGCCAACTTCATCAAACGGCAGTGCTTCTTGATATTTGAACTCAATTTTTGTCGTCAGGATTTTATCAATAAAGCCGTAACTCTCGCTTGTTTTATCATACGCCAAGCCAAATCGGCCATTGTAAAAATAGATTTTATCCAGTACGGCGGTGGCTTTGTCCTCGGCGGCCTCCGCGGTTTCTTTTGCAGCGAGGGCATTTTGCTTTTCTGTTTCGGCCACTGTTTTTGCTTCCTTTGCCTCGGCTGTTTTTTGGATGGCGCGTTTTCGCTCGGCCTCTGCTTCGCGGTATTTTCGCGTAATATCAGCGGTGAAGGTCAGTGTTTTTTGGTTCACTTCATCGGCGCGTTGTGGGCAGTGTTCCCGGGCGGCGGCCAATTGGTTCAAGGCGCGTTCAAACTCACCTTTTTTCCAAAAATCATCGGCGGCAAGCATAAGCCGTTCAAAGTGTGGGCAGTCCTGCGCGGGTAATTTTTGGACAAAAAGCACCAAAAATAAAACAAAAAGGAGGGTATTGGTCTGCATGGTTATTGATTTTGAGTATTTTCGGCTTGTTCAATATCACGTTGGTTGATTTGGATAAGGCTATCCTTTTCCAGCATGGACTGCTGCGTTTCGCGCATTAAAATAGAATCATTGGCTGTTTTATAGACAGCTTGCGCCCGCAAGAGTTGGGCTTTTTCGCCATTGAGCCGCTGTTTTTTTTCGTAGAGTGCTTCGAGGAGTTTTTGGTTGGCGAGGATGCTTGAAGTGTTGGCCTCTCTTGTTTTTATCCACGCAAAAATCGTTGCCAAACTCGCCAATACCGCCAAGCCCAAAGCAAAAAAGGTCATCCGTTGCGCTTTCTTTTTTTGTGCTTCTGCCACTTGTTGTGCAGTTACAGCTTCGTTTTTTAGGCGTTCGGCTTCCTCGGCGCGCTGCCGTTCTTCCACCAATTTTGCTTCGGCCTCCTGCGCTCGAAGCAGTGCTTTTTCGGCTTCGATGCGTTCGGCTTCCATTTGTTCTGCGCCCCGGCGTTCATCGCGCCAAAAGAGTACAGGTTTGAGGAGGGTATCGTGGCTCAATTCGTAGTTCCAGCCGCCGGTGGTATTCACTTCGCGGCGGAGTAGAAAAGTATCTTCAAGGGCTTTGAGCAGGTCGCGATCGGCACCGGATTGTTGCATCAGCACATCAGCGTCCATGCTCAGGCGGCGGGCATCTCCTTCCGGGGAAGCAAAAACGAGGCCGTCTTCGATCAGTAATCGCGCGATCAGGCGTTGGTTTTTCGGAAGTTCATTGATTTTGTTTTGGTAATATTCAGAGAAAATATTGCTCAGATCGGCAGGCAAATCTTCGGGACTGACATCGGGTGTGCCATCACCATTGCGGTCGGCAATTTCGCCGCGCATCACCTGACTTTCTATATTTTGGGCGAGTACTTGCAGCAAAAAAGCCTCCACGCCTACTTCGCGGCCCTGTTTGTCGTGCGAAAACTCATCGAGGATACGAGAGAGTGCTTTTTCCGACCAATCAAATGCTTGGGAGGCAAAATCACCTAATTTCCGGGCGGGTTCTACCAGTGCTTCCCGCGCCTGCATAGTGCTCAATGCGCGCAGTTCGATACGTTTGTGGAGGATAGCGGGGAGTTTATCTTTTAGCCTATCAAGGTCGCTCATGCGATCAGCACGGATGGAAAACACGGTTTTGACATCCATTTTCTCGCGATAATAGGCTAATTCTTCGGGAGTGTGGCTATAATCAGATGCGCCTTTGGCTTGCTGTGTTTCGTATTGTTTGACATACAACGGAATATCGGCATATAGTAATTCCGCAATTTGTCGTTTAAAATCCTGCTGTTGTTCTTCCGGATAGGTAAAAAATTCTTCAAATTGGTCAAAAATAAACAGCACGGTCGTGTCTTTCCCAAGATTCAAAGATTTTAAATCAGACCAAATATTAAGCGGTAAATGAGGCAAATTCTTTGTCGAAGTGGTATTCGTAGCCCTCATCAAATAGAAATTGATTCGTGTAAACAGCGTATCCGATCCACCTCCATACGCATTGAAGCGAATAATGACTGGCAAATATTTTCGTTTGCCTTTAGCCGTTTCCTGATCCAACAGCGGCAAAACACCAGCATTCAACAGCGAAGACTTCCCATAACCCGATTTACCAAACAAAACGACGAGTTTTTCCAGTAAAACCAGGTCAAACAAGCGCTCTGTATCTTCGTCTCGACCAAAGAATAGGTGCGCCTGGCCTTTACTAAAGGGCTGTACTCCCGGGTAACGGTGGTTGTGTTTTTGGCTCATATCAATTGGGCTGAATAGGTGAGGATACGGTCTCTGATTTGGTTTTTCATCAAATTCAGTTCAGCGGCGGCGATACTTCTGTCTTTTTCGGGTTTTGCGTTTTCCTCAAACCATTCGTGGTATTGGCTTTTGAGCAAGGGGACAGCGATCTCATCGCCGAGGGTATCGGCGTGTTTTTCGAGCAAATCCAAGGCGCTAGACAGGTCATTTTTTTGTACAAGCAGCCGGATATCGGCGGCAGGCCCTGCGAGCGGATCGGGCAATTTGCGCAGTGCATCATAGCGGCTACAGGCTTCGTACAACTGGTCAAATTCCTCACCGCTTGGGGCGATACACTGCACCTGAAACTGTTCAATGATAAATGTCTGGGCATCCTCGCTCACTTTGGTCAGCATCGCGAAATTGTGGTTTCGGTTGTCAAATTCGCCGTCGAGTTTATTGATATATTGGAGCAACAATTGGGCATACCAGCGTTCGAGGTGAAAACCGAGCAGTACAAATCGGTTGGCTTTTTTCAATTTCCCCCGCAGTACATCGGGTACGTTAAGGTCGCCGAGCAGGGCGGTCAATAGCCCAAAAAGATCGTGATAATCGAGTACCACCGAGTCGTAATCGTCTTCCAACGCGTAACCACAGAGGTTATAAAGGATGGGTTGCGTGGCCTTTGGGGTGGAGAGGGTGGTTTCGGTGGTTTTGTCTTTGGCCGAAAAATAGTCGAACTGGTAGTTGATGCCCAATTTTGAAAATGCATCTCGAACAAAAGCCTCGGGAGAAAGCGAGAGTACCAGTGGGAATTTTATGGCGGCAATACGGCGCAACAGTTCGGCATCGGGTAACCAAGCGGGGTCGGCTGCGCAGCGTTTAACGATTTTTTGCGCCTGACTTTTTGCATTGCGATCGCTAAAAAGGAACAGCTTATCGCGTTCGTAGAAATACGTCACGCCAGCACCGAGCGATTGCCGGATGCGGCGGTGGGTCAATTGGCTAAAAGTGGCTACTGCAGGCTCATCTGGGTCGTTTTCGGGTGGCGGGCCGAGGCGATAAAGCGGAATGGCATCAGGGCCAAGGACGAGTATGGCTTCGCCGTCGGCGATGGATTGAGCGAGTTCATTCCAATTGAGTTCAGGCATGGTTATTTCATTTTTAAATACGGAGGGCAAATATGAGGATTTTTTTTGTTTGTTGTGGTTTTTTTGTTTTTTTATTTGGGGAGCTGGGGGGGCGCACCAATTGACAGGTATTTGCACAAAAAAAATCCACTGCACAACCATAGCGCAGTGGATTTTCCCAGTGAAAAAATGTTTTAATATTGTTTAAATCTTATTCCTAACGCACAACTACTTGAGTCGTTTGTATTACACTTCCTGCTAAGGTTTTTAGGATATAAATACCCGGCATAAGCGTCTGTCCTTCAAAAGGGTAACGCAGTGTACTTCCAGTGCTATACGGAATTGTTTTTTGCCATACCAAATGCCCTATATCATCGTACAGATAGGTTTGTATCTGAGTAGCTGCTATATCTTGAGTGGCTACCTCAATCGTAAATGTACCGACATTGGGATTGGGCAGGATACGCAGTTGCAAAGAACCGACCTGTGGATTAACCGCCGACCGCTCTATATCCTGCTTTAAATGACCACCATCAATAGCGCAACCCGTCGGTGTTTTGGTAAGACCAAACCGCGGCCCACCTTCGGCCAAAGTAGCTTGCATTCGGTTTACTTGCCCATAAGTAAACAAATACATCGTAGAATCATTGCCGCTATCCATGAGGTTCATTGTCATTTCTACCGGATTGCCCTCGCAGGTGGATACGTGCTTGTATCGCCCGCTGCCGTGGTTGGGCGCATTGTGGACAGGGGTATCGTCCACATAATCATCCGCACAAGGCGAATCTTCGTTCCATAGTTCGTGGAGATTGAGGTAACTGCCCATGAGATGAACAAGTGTGCGACCCAATGTAAAGTCTTTGAAATCGGCAGACTGCGCACCGCTATTGGCACTACCAAAAAAAAGTGAATTGATGACAATGCCATCCGTTTCCTCGGGGCCGCCGGGCATTTGCGCATAACCTGCCAGATCATTTTCCAAGGGTGCAATCCATATATTGCAGTATTGTTGCGTAGGCCAAGGGCTACTACCACCTTTCTCGCTGATTTTAAGGGCGTTATCCATACCCCAAGTAGCGGCGGAAGATGATACATTGATGATGCCTTCGGTATTTTTACCATCGGGATCAAGCGTAGGCAAACAAAATTGTATCATAGCCGGCGCCGCACGTTTTGCAAACTGCTCTGCTCGGTCGGCAGGGTGCAGATAACCATCATTACTGTTCCCATTGGCATCCAATTTGATGTCAGAAACAGCTGTAGTTGCGTAGCGGTATTCATCGGTAAGATAGGGATGCGCTGGGGTAAAAAAATCGGTGTTGAGCCGCTCCAACTGGGCTGCAATATCTTCTTTGCTGATCTTGCTATCACCTACGATATGGAATACGATAGGTACGATTACCGAGTCGGGGTTGCCGAGGGTACGGTAATTGAAGGTATGTCGCTCTATTGCGCTTACTTTTTCGCGGATAGCGGGATCGTTTTGAACGATTTTGGACATATATGCTTGTGTACCAAAAACGCGGTCACGCGCAATATTGGTAGTGGGTTCTTGCGCTGCGACAAGCACTGCAACGCACAAAAATAAAAAGGATAATGTGTATTTCATATAATTATTAATTTTATGTAAATGTTTGATACTTCGGTCCTGTAGGTTTTATGCCTTAAAATCGTATAGTGTCCACATAAATCTATGCACAAAACCTAACGACGCTCAATATAAAGACGGTTTTCACCGAATAACGGTTAAGTCACCTATTTTCTCCAATCTTTCGCCTGTAAGGGTATTCTGATACTTTAAACGATACACAAATACGCCGGGATTGACATAACGCCCATCGGTGGTTGTACCATTCCAGCCAGACGATGGCTGTAGCGACCGAAAAACCCGGTGTCCCCAAACATCATACACCTCCAAAGATAGTATTTCGATATGCAGCCCCGATGGTAAAAACACCGCATTGAGGTCGTTACTTTGTGGAGTGATGATATTGGGTATATAGATCGCAGACGTACAACCAAATACTTCTATTTCATCCGAAAACATACCGCATGGATGGTTGGTACTCAACTGATATAGCCCCGGATAAGTAACCAAAAACGAATCGAGTGTAACCCCGAATGTCCAAGCATAATTGCTCAACTGTGTAGTATTATGCAACCATATCGAACTTTCTTTTCCGCTGCTACATAGATCAATATCGACGCCCAAATCCACTACGGGTGGTGCATAAGCCACTACTTCCACCGTGTCGCGGATGGGGCAACCTGCAAAACTGGCTGCTACCCAAAACTGGCCACCTGCGGATACCGTGATGCTTCTTGTAGTATCGCCTGTATTCCAAAGGTAGGTTTCCATACCAGCGGTAGCACTTATTTCTAGCGGAAATGCGTCGCAGACCGGGTATTCGCCGCTTGTAGCAAAAGTGCGGGCATGTTCTACTTCATAAATGGATACCTGATCGACAAAATAATAACTGTCGTGGTATCTTTGAGTTCCTTTGTCGCCCCAAAGCAGCACCAGCGGATGGGTCAGCGAATCCTTAAAAAAATTACCGATGGTGATCCACTGTTCCCCACCTGTAGCCGTATAAGTACCCACTATGCGCGTCCATTGCGAGGTATCGGATACCATACCACTGGCCACTACCTGTGGGGTATATGGCAGCACCTCGCCCACCCCCGGTTTGCTAAATGCCTCAATGGCACTCGTACTCAGGTGCGCGCCCAACCGATGTGTGGCGTAGAATACTTGTTCGTTGCTGCTGCTATTGTAGCCCGCTGGCCGGACATAAAACCCCACGCAATAATCATTTCCGGCTACCATAGGCGATAGCAACCGCACTTGCAAGTACTCCCGATAATCTTCAATATTCATTAATGTATCATTACCACTAAACACAAAAATGCCACAATAACCCAACCCGTCTTTTGCCTCGATATGCCCCGCAAAATTATTGGGTACATTCAATAACGATGCCTCCGAGGCACAAGCATGATAATAATCCGAAGACCCTACCGTGGGCCGCACCCAATCTCTTATGCTCGGATAATTGCTCCCTGCTGGCTCTACCGCCGAAAAATACCTTGGACACTCGATATAGTACTCAAAACTGGGATTGGGTACCATATTAAATTGGCCATACAACTGTGTTACCGTTAGTACGAGTACTCCGATGGTGAGGTAGATATGGGTGGTTGTGCTTTTCATTGAGGTGGATTGTGTTGTATGGTGTGCTGGGGTTTAAAATTAACTAATTGATATTTAGTAACTTAATCTTATGCTTTGTTGTTCCCTACTCAAGAACATAAATTATAGCCGCTATTAATTTACCTTTTGGAGTATATATGACATAATTTTCTTTAAGGTGTCTCACAACTTTAATACGATCTTCAAACTTTTTCGTTTCAGTATTAAATACTGTGGCGTTACCATTTTTCAATGCCTGAAAACCAGCCATTTGAACGAAAGTTTTTTTAAAAAGTAATTCTCTGTCACTTTCATCCCAACCTTGTTCATCAGAAAACCTTACAATGGAATCTGTACTAATCTGTTCGAAGAAAGGAATCAAAGTGGACGAATATTTACTCAATGGGGGTTTATTCAGTTCTATAAGCAGATCATTTTTACTACACCTTATTGTAAACCCATAGGATTGGAATTCAAACATGGTGCTATTGGGCACTTGCTTTTGACTTAGCCTAACATACTGTTTATTGCACGAGAGGAGTGCCAAAAAGAATAATATTGTATATAGATTTTTCATTTTTGGCATTTATGAATTGAATAATCGTAGTTAGTTAATGTGCTCTGAGAACCTCCTGGTATAATCATACGTTCTACTCCATTTCCATTATCTATCCCATAATATACCCTTAAGGGTAATCCTGATTCAGCTCGAATAATATTTTCATAGTGAACGGCAGTATATTCGTCCATTTTTACACGAGGTAGACTAGGGTATCCCATACTTTTATAGTTCCCGTTTCCATTATCAGCAGTAAAAGCATGAGCTAGTTCATGGGCTAATCCGATAAATGACGGCCGTTTTGTTCTTCCGTTTTCGTCAATTGCTCCTTGGTTATTAATTGGTGACCAACTTATTTTTGAGCCACTTCCTTGGCCGTTTCGGGCATCTTGTTGGTTATCTAGCGAAGTACTGTTGTTACCCCTTACGATAGTAACATTACATGTAGAATTTGAGAGACTTTGCACAATTTTACGACCTTCTTCTGTGTCATCTATCTTATCAAGTGCTTTTACTGTTTGTTTAAGAAATCCACGTTGTTTTTTAGTATATTCACTTCCATCTTTATTAAAAACTTTACCATCGTGATATAAAGATTGTTTTTGACCAAAAAGGCCATGTGCAATCCATATACTATCTCCATTAATATCTACATAGAGCATTGGATTATTTGCCCCATATTGATAGCCGTTTAAACTAGTGTATTTCTCACCGAATCTATCAATTGTAGAAAACCGCCCCAAACTCGCATCATACCACCGCGCACCATAATCGTTCCAGCCCAGCCCAAAATCCTCGTTCAGTTCCTTGCCGTTATACTGGTATGGGTAGTTGCGGGCAGCGGCATCGTCCTGCCACGAGCCGCTCATATTCATGCCAAATGGGTAGTAATGGTTCTCCTGTAGCACTTCCGTACTGGCCGTAGTAGTGATATCTATTTTACCATCGGCGTTTTTATCGGAGAACATTAGGCGGGTATTGCCCAAGTGGTCTCTGATAGCGTATTCATAACGCAAAGCATCAGCACTTGTTGTACCTGTATTGGTATTAAACACCCGTCCTTCGCCATGGTAAACACTCTCCAAACTAAGGGATACGGTGCTATTGGTGCGGTATTCAATACCTCCAACATAGTTCTGTACATATTGTACCGTACCGTTATCGGTCACTGTTTTGCGTAGTTTTCGGCCACCACCATCGTATATTACATCAATAATTTTATTTCCTGTAAAGGTAAATCTTGTTGGGAGATTCATAAAATTATAGGTTATGCTCATGCCTTTGTAAGGATCGGTGGTCATATTTCCATTTGCGTCGTAACCATACTGCGCGGTAGAGGCAGCACCAGCGGTATTGTTCCAGCCCTGTGCAATAGAAGCAATGGGAGCAGTGTCCGCTATTTTTTGCAGTCGGTTGGTATTGGCATTATAGGTATAGGCCAAGTTGTCGATTTGTCCGTCCGTCCAGCAGGTCGCGCTTGGCGTGGTCTTGTATTTCCCAGTCCGCGTCAGCGTGTTTATATTGCCGCGTATATCGTAAGTGAGGTTCTCGTTCCAAGCATTGGTATTATTGACGGCTGTGCCTGCATCATTCAGGTTGTCGTAACGGGCAGCCGTCATACGGTTCAAATAATCGTAGGTGAGCGAATAAGCCTGCCTTTCACGTCCCCTTACTTTCCAAATTACCTGCGAAATATTGCCATTTTTGTTGGTCGTGCCGGGTATATTGGCTTGAAGGGCATCGTATTTGAGTTCGAGCGAGAACAGGTCATTCAGATCGGGTGTGGCATTGGCCGCACCGGGATTGGGCATGTCTTGTACTGTGGGGCAGGCAGGAAAACTGATCGCAGTACCACCCAAGGACGGACCATTGATAGAAGTCATCCAGCCCAAATCGTTATAAGCATAATCCAAACTTTGCAGGTAATTGGTCGCGGTGGGTGTTTTGCCTATATTGCGCTCAATCAACTGGTCTTTCCAGTTATAATTCAGTTGACTAATCGTTTGTACTGTGCCAGAACCGACTTGGTGGGTATTGAGGGTATTCCGTCCCCAATGGTCGTAATTGTGCGTTTGGGTAAGGGTATTAGAGACAGAAGCCGTTTTTTTGCTCACACGTGTATCTTTCAATACATTGTCGGCAAAATCGTATAGCATGGTTGTGGCTTCAGCATTCAAATCGGTGGGTAGCAGATAGTTATTTGCAGTAGTGCCGCTTAACCTGCCATAACTATCATAAGTCATATTGGTTTCTAGCCATGTACCACCTGCATCGAATGCTTTTGCCTTATTTTTTACTATTTTGCCCAATTGTATGCCCGAAGTACCGTATTGTGCCTCCGTATATAGGTCTGTTGGTGCCAACGTAGTCGGTATAGAGGCAGGAACTGTACCACTAAATAATCCCGATTTGATTACCCTGCCAAAATCATCGTACTGTGTACACATCCATTTACTCAGGGCCAATTGATTACCGTCCTGTGCTAAGGCCAATTGGTCGCGGGTATTGTATTTCATGCTCACTTGGGCAGCATCGGGTACTTTTTTGGTGAGCATATTATCCGATTGGTCATAGGTATAATCGAAGTTGAGCGTGGTGCTACTAAAGGTGGAACCGGGCGGTATTACTTTGATCTGGCGGTCTTTGTCGTCGTATATATAATAGGTATCGGCAGGGCCGCTATTGGCAGTATCCGTTCGGCGCACCAAGAGCGTTCTTCCTTTTTTGTCTTTGTATGTTACTACCACTTTGTTATCTGGGTCTGTAACTGTAGTTTTAGATAATTCCCCAGCAGCATAAAAAGTATTGGCAGTATGGTCAAGTTTGACCTCATTGGCAATATTAGTGGAATAGGCCATTGTTGTGGCATACCACGAAGGAGGGGTCGATTTCCATTGGCGGTTGAGCGGGTCGGAATAGTATTCTGTTAAAGAGAATGGCGTGCCAGAAGGAATCGAGCTCAGTTTGTCTCCTGTATTATTGGCCGATTCAATAGGATTGTAATTTTTGATGGCCCTACCCCATTTATCGTATTCGACCACCATAACCACGTCTTTTTGTGCGGGGGATTGCTTTGTATTCACTGTTTGATAGCCCCTGCCCAAACCATCTACAAATTGAATGGATTCCCTATTGACAAGACTACTTGTACCACCGCCTGTGGGCGCAGTAGCAAAAGTTGTAGTGGTTTTGATATAGTTTTCGCCCTTGCTATTCAATGGTGTGGTCTGCCCTTTGTATCGGTATTCATAATCGGTCACTATATTTGCACTTGTTTTGGTGTTGGCTGTGGTTGGTCTTGCCCACGCTTTGGTCAATCTACCCAATTGGTCGTAGTCGTACCAAGCCTCTTGACCGTCGGGCTGTTTCATTTTAGTCAGAATGCGTGTACCTGCTAAGTAGGAATACTCTGTTACGTACCCATTATAGGTTTTAGTCAAGGCTAATCCGCTGGACGACCAAGTATAGGTCTCTGGCAACCAATTTGCTGCTGTATAAGAAGTGGGCAAGCCTAAAGCATTATAACTATTGATCGTGCCCCGTAGGTCAAATCCAAAAGAAGAAGGGGACGATCCTATGTAGGTCATTTCAAAACTAGAAAACTGGTATGGTCTTACATGGTCGGCTGCTGCACAAGCGGTGGTACTCACAAAAGCACCTGTGCTATTGAACGATGCAAAAGTCTTTCGCATACCATTTGTTTGTGTACCGCCAGTTCCGTTTGATCCACCTACATAGGTATTTACTTCATACGGCTCTGCTATCATATTCCGATCAAGCAGGTATTGCCGAATAGAGCCAGCAGACAAATCATGCACATACTTGTTTTCACTTCGTGTTTGCTTTCCATCCGAATTTATTGTCCATTCTGCGGTAGGCGCTAGGAAACGGCTGGTAGGGTCATATCCAATATTCTTAACTGTTGTAATGCCATCTACAACAGAGGTAATGGTCAGCGGCCTTGGTGCTATTCTTGAACGATGGGTATAATAGGTAGTCTTTTTTAATTCAAGACCTGAGCTTCCTCCGGGAGATCCTTGAGGGGTACAAATATAAAATAATCTAGCAGAAAACATATTTGGCTGCATGTCATAATAGGCATCTTGTGAGCCATTGTATGTTGTCGTTGAACTTTGTACTACAGCATTAGTTGCAGCATAAGATGTTGTTGTCAAAGGCGCACCGGCATAAATCAGTGCCTTAACAGGTGCCATCGGGATTTCAGGATAAGGCACAGGTGGTGTTTCTATTAAAAAAGTGTATATATTTTTGCCATTTCCATTAAAATTTTCAATGACACGCTCATAAGAGATATGGTAGCCATTCATCGAATACAACGGAACTACTGCATTACTTGCAATTTGAAAATAAAGCGTGTAAAAGGGAGCAATAACGGCAGCAGGCGTATATTCTAAGACACCTTGACCGTACACTGGTTTATATAGCAGTTTACCACTGGGTAAACTACTATTAGTTGCATCGGTATATTCGTATGTCCTTATAATATCATTCACGGTATTTACACCATCACTATTTTTAATTGATTTTATCCTTAGCCCTCCAACTAACATAGTGGTCGGATTTGTTACTGCTTTGAATAATATAAACTGTCCCTTTCCACCGGAGACCCACATTTTGAAATTATATTGTGTTCCAGCGACAAAACCTGCATAAAGCGTATTGATTGGTACGTATGCCGTTTGCCCTGATCCATTTACAGCCACATTAAAGGAATAATAGCCCAAAATTTGAGTATTACCAGTTTGTCGTACTTCTACGGCTACTGTCCATGTTCCATAAGGTGAAGACGGAAGACTTTGGCAATTAGCATTGTCAAATGTCAATTTAAAAAATCCATTTGTAATATCTGAAGCACTCAAAAAAGTATAATTAGTGGAAGGGCTATTTGTTGAGGCATTACAACAGTCTGGATTATTATAGGCATAAGAACAATTGGTCAAGTTAGATGGCAATAGACTCTGATAAGTCACAGCGTTCGGGCCAACTACCCGATTCGCTTCATAATCAAACTCTGTAGTACCACCGGTAGGATAGGTCATTTTAGTCATTATACCCATTTTCATATTGGTTTCATCGGTTTCTCTGTTCACGTCAGTTGTCCATGGGTATGTATTGTTTGAGGGCGGTGTAGTTTGTACCGTTTCGGTCGGTGCTAATACATTATTGTTATCATTGACTGATGCGCCATTGTGAAAGCCCCAATGGTCAACCCTTTTTGTAAGACAATTTGCAATTATGTTACCATTGTAGGTAAATGAATATGGCCTAGTTACAATTTGACCAGCAGTACACGCTTCTTGCGTCAAAGATAATAACTTGAGTTTTTTACAATGGGCATTAGTAAAAGCACCTCCTGCTTGGCATTGAGGAGAACCAGAATCATCAAAATAATCATAAGCAAATTTCCATTTGTTACAAAAGGCAGTGGAGGCTGGATTGGATGTAATTTCGATTTCTTCTAGCCTTTTTGCAATAGGAATACCCGTGTTCAGTTCATAAGCATCGAGATCTTGTCGTGCAATAGACGCATTAAAATTAATAATTTCGTTATTCGTCGTTATTTTGGTGAGTCGTTTTGATGAAGTATGTACAAAAGAAAACCGTGTATCTCCCACAAGGTTAGGTCCTGAGCAACTTTCACTAGTCGATCCACAACCGATTAGATCCGTAGTTGATGTGCTAAATGTGCAACTTGATAGTTGCTTATAGCCATATTCTTCAGTAATGTATTCGAAGGTAATATTGAATAGTTTATCAGGCGACTCAATCTTTAGCAAGAACCATCCTGTCCTAGAAGGAGCATTACCTGCTTTTGAGACCTCATAAGCAGTAATAGCACCGTTTTGACCAAAAATATATCGTATTCCATTCGGATCAATAATAACAAACTGGTTAAAATTGCCGTCTGTTTCAATTTTTAAATCTTGTCTCGGTACGAAGAATGGGTTTTTGTTTTTGTCGAACAAAAATTTTCCTGAATACCCTGGAATATTATAAGAAAAAATATCAGGTTCGGAATCCATTTGCCCCGAAGCAGCTTCGATGACCTGTGGTCCTGTCAAAGCAGTTTGGCTAGGTAAGTTAATTCCTTGATGATAATACCCTTTTCGTCCTGTATTTTCATCCTCTACATTCACAACTGATCGCGAAATATGAGCACCTACATCTAAAGTCCAGCCTGCACCTACCCAACTGGCTATTTCACCCGGTTTTATTCCCGACGAATTATAACTCAAAGCAATGGAGGTGGATAATGATCCGCTGGTCGCCGTATATATAGGTACGCTAATATTCGGTACACCAGTATGGTAGCTGACGGGGATTTCCCCAAATTTTCCAAAAGATGAAGCCGTTGGGGACGGCATAACTACATCTTTTACATAGTTGTTAATGGGTTGTGCATAAATCCCTATACATCCAAGGGCTGCAATTAGAAAAAACGCAAAGCGTAGCATATTGAATTTCATATTGTGTATTAAATTTTTATAAGTACTTGGACATAATTAATTGCAGAAATGAACGCAGGTATTTTTCGGCTAGACGAGCCATTTTTGAGGCAGATAGCAGCGCTATCTAACGAAAAAA
>JAYUKX010000051.1:0-16548 GCA_043764095.1 Chitinophagales bacterium | reverse complement strand
TGAGGGGATACAAAAAAAGTAGGCAAAAAAGGCTTCGGCTGACGAAAAATGCGGTGCTTTTGCTTCCTCGCTCCGGCGGCGCCAAAAAAAACTCGCCGGACTATCGAGCGGGGACTACGTCCCGTAAATTTCGTTTGGCTCAAACACTTTTTGGCTTCATCCGCCTCCACTCAAGCAAAACCTGCATTTTTCTAAGGCCGGTTTTGCCACACTTGGGGCACTTTGCTTTATCTCAAATCTCCAAGTATGTCACCAGAAATAAAAGTGTACGTAAAGACTTTTAAATAAAAAATGTAGTTCCTAAGTATCATCAAAACGTAGCAACAAACGAATCGCTGCTTTGATCTTAGTTTACCAGCAAATCAACACATTATTCCACTGCTTTTATCAATGCTGGACTCATACCCATCGACGAGAAACCGCCATCGTGGTATAGGTTTTGCATCGTCACGTATTTGGTATAATCACTAAACATCGCTATGCAGAAATTGGCGCAATCCACGGCGGGAGCATTACCCAATGGCGACATGGTTTCGGCATAATTAAAAAACTCGTCAAAGCCTTTTACGCCTTTGCCTGCGGTGGTCATGGTCGGCGATTGTGAAATGGTATTCACCCGAACATTTTTTGCCGTGCCATAGTGGTAGCCAAAACTACGCGCGAAGGATTCCAACAATGCTTTAGATTCAGCCATTTCGGAATAATCTGGAAAAACGCGTTGTGCGGCGATATAGGAAAGTGCCATAATGCTACCCCAATCGCTGATGGCATCGAGTTTCCACATGACTTGCATCATTTTATGGAAAGAGATCGCGCTTACATCGAAGGTTTTGAGCATCCATTCGTGGTTGAGATCGGTATAACTTTTGCCTTTGCGGACATTGACCGACATACCGATGGAGTGGAGTACAAAATCTACTTTACCGCCAAAGTGCTCCATACTTTTGGTAAATAGGTTTTCCATATCTTCCATAGAAGTAGCATCTGCGCCAAAAACGGGCGCATTACACTTTTTAGCCAGTTCGTTGATCTCGCCCATACGCATGGCAACGGGAGCATTGGTCAGCACAATTTGCGCGCCTTCTTCTACACAGCGTTCTGCCACTTTCCAGGCAATACTTTCGCTGTTTAAAGCGCCAAAAATAATTCCTTTTTTTCCTTTAAGTATCATCTAATATAAATGATTGATGTTAAGTGAGCATTGCTTCGCACGCAGCAAAGGTACTTTACTTTTGTTGACGAAAAAATTTATCAAAAAATAAGACTTGAAAATCTACGGCATTACCCCAATATGCGCGGTTATGCTCGCCGGGTCTTTCGGTGTATTCATGTGCGACTTTGGCTTCGAGCAGACTTTGGTGCATGGCTCGGTTGACTTCTAGGAAAAAGTCGCCAGTTCCGCAATCAATAATCAAAGGTGTCGCCGATTTTTGCAACATGGGTACCATATTAATAGCAGAAACGGCTTCCCAATTCTCCCAATGTTGGCTAGGTTTGCCCAAAACACCTTCCAAATCCCAGTCATTTTTTTTAAACGGCCTAAGATCCAAACCGCCGCACATACTGCCTGCTGCTCCAAATACATCGGGGTGTTTGGCGGCGAGTGTGATGGCTCCGTGTCCGCCCATGCTCAATCCGGCAATGGCGCGACCTGCTTTTTCTGGTCGGGTATGGTAATAATAGTCGATATACGGCACTAATTCCTTACTCATATAGGTATCATAACGCACTGTGGAATCGACAGGGCTGTCGAGGTACCAACTATCGTATCCGCCATCGGGGCACACAATCATCATTTGGTAGTGATCGGCGTGGTTTTTGAGTTGAGGTGCTTCGCCGAGCCAGCCAGCATAGCTACCACTCCAGCCGTGCAAAAGATATAAAACTGGATATTTATCGCCTTTTACGGTATAATTTTCGGGTAAAATAACGATACACCTCGATGTTTTGTGCATCGAAGGGCTAAAAATATCTAGGGTGTCCACTTGCGCCGCAGCGGCGGATGCGTATATCAAAACGGATAAAATAAGAGCAGATAGGTACTTCATGGATATGGATTTAAGGCATTTGGCTGTATATAAATTTAACATACAGCCACCTCCTTAGAAGCGCGAGTCAATATAATAGGGCAACATCGCCCGCCAAGTGGGCCAATCGTGGCGCATATCTGGGCCCCAAATATCTAATTCGTGCGGAATGCCTTTGGCAGTGAGGACACTGGAAAGGTTGCGAGAACCTTCGGGGTCTTCATAATCGCCAGACCCAGAAAGGATATGGATATGCCCGCTGCTGCGTAGTCGGTTGAGCGTCCACTCATCGCTTACGTTGGGGAGATAATGACAAGGAGAATTAAAATAAACATCCTCGTCGAAATAACCTTTTGTATAATTGGTAAGGTCATACAGCCCCGACATGGCAATAGTGCCTGCAAACTGGTCGGGGCGACGGAAAAACAAATTGGCGGCATGCAACGCACCTAATGACGCACCTGTTGTAATAATAGGTGTATCAGCACCGCAGTGGGTATGAATAAAAGGTACTACTTCGTTTTCAACGTAACCATTGAATTGTTGGTGACGTATCGCCTTGTGCCTAGGGTGCATTTTATTGTTCAACCACGCTTCAGAATTGATGCTGTTGATGGAAAATACTTTGATTTTACCCGCATTGATATAGGGCTCAATTGCGCTAATGAGGTGAAAGCGTTCGTACTCAAGATAGTCGGCGGCAGCAGTTGGGAGCATAAGTAATGCAAAGCCATAATGGCCATATACTGCAATTTCCATGTTCTTGTTGAGCCGTGGGCTATGCCACTGGTGTATTTCTCTATGCATATCAATATTAGGTTTGTTCGGGCAAACGTACACAAAAAATTAAGAATGAGTGGGTAAATTTCCAGAATCGATCAAAATTATAATAAATCGCGTAGAATAATCTCCTTTTTTATCTTATTTCCATTTCGCTCAATGGTCAGTTTTACTTTTTTCCCCGGTCGCCCTTGCAGTCGATGCATTATGCCTGATAGACTGAGCAGCAGAGCTGGTTTGTAGCCCATTTTCAGTATTCGATCACCTTTTTGGATATCCATTTCGCTAGCGGGTGAATTGGGAATTACATTTTGGACAATATAGGTATTCATGTTTTGGCCTGCGAGGATCACACTGATACCCGATCGGTCATATACAAATGCTTCTTTGAACCTTTTGGAGGGTTTGAACCATACTTTTTCATTTTGATAGTCGAAGATCACCACAAATCGATTCAACAGCCCATTCCCGATGAGGCCATTTCGTTGGTTGGCTGCGAGGGAATCAATGATGGTATCGAGTACTTGAAAGTAGGTGACAATATTTTGTTGTTTGTGTTCGCCAATATTCAACGACTTAATCCTGCCTGTAAAACCCGACAAGTCGCCCCCCAAGCCAAATCCAATATTGGCCGGAATAGCAGTAGGTGGAGGTTTGAGCATTGGATGGGTATCCGCAAAAAGGAGCAAAGGCATGGCCGCGCCTGTATCCAAAAGCAATTTTACGGGTACAACAGAATCGGCTGACATGGTGAGTTGTGTTGAAAAATATGGCTTGTCCCTAAATAATTGAATAGGAAAACCGCTATACCCTTTTACATCGCGGGCGTCAAAAAACGACCGATCGTAGAGTGTAATCACGTTTCTATCATAATTAATTTTCATGATATACCTTGAAAAAATATTGGCAGAAAGAATCCCTTGTACCGCTATACCAGAGTGTTCTTCAAAATGGAAAAAATCTTCGTCCAACACAAGTATATCTTCTTTCGGGGCATTTATTTTATCAGGCAGGTCAAAACGTACACCTTTGGCCAAATGCGCGATAACTGGTTTTGACAAATCGGAACCCATTACTTGAAAGGAACGCTCGTATTTTAGGTTCAAAAATCCACCTAGTTCTTTTTTAGTCAATAAAGTATGCCCCGCTCCGGTATCTAAAATAAAACGCAGGGGTAATCGGCCATTGACCATGATTTGGAGAATGATAAAATTATTATTGAATTCGAATGGAATATCTACCGATTTTGATCCAGATGGTATAAAAAAACCACGTTGGGCCATTAATGAAGACCCAAAAATGATTAAAACTAGTATCGGTAACAAGGTAAATCTTAGTTTCATGTCCGAAAGTTACGCATCTTTGCGCAATGAAAGATATACGAATTTTGTATGAGACTTTCGGCGCCGAGGAATACTATCGGGCATTTGGTGAAAAATACGAAAATCCGCACGAAATACAGGTTAAAAACCTCATTATTCGTAATTTACACCGTTGGGACTGCTCCGGTGGTGTCCTTGATTTTTGTGCAGGAGGCGGGGAGGTAACCCGTGCTTTGCAGCAATCTGGGGTAGAGCACATAACAGGTTGTGATCCGTTTACTTATGCCCTGTACGAAAAACAAACAGGCTTGCCTTGTGCTCGTTATTCCTTTGAAGATATTATTAAAGGTACTGATATTGGCCAGTATTCACTTATCATTTGCTCCTTTGCATTACACCTTTGCCCCGCAAAAGATCTTTTTCCGCTTACCTGGGCTTTACTTTCGGCAGCACCTAGGCTGGTGGTGATTACACCGCATAAAAGACCAGAATTGGAGTTGCTTTCCAATTTTTCGTTGCAATACGAAGACTTTGAGTTAACAGAACGCGAAAAAAAAGTGCGTTTGAAAGAATACATATTGAGTGTAGTGTGATAAGTTTTTATAACTATTCATTCAAGAAAAACTAAAAATAAGATTAAAATAGATAAAATTAGCGAAAAACAAACTTAATCCATATTTAATACCCACTTTATTTATACATTTGTCGCGGAGTAAACAGAAATTTCTGTTTGCCAAACAACTACTTAATCACAACTATTTTGCTCATTTTTCATGAAAAAACTACTTTTACTCGCATTTTTTGCTTGGATGACTACTACAATTCAAGCACAATTAGTGGATGGCTCTGTTGCCCCTAATTTTACAGCAGCTGATATTAACGGTCGTGTTTGGAATTTGTACGATATTTTAGAGTCGGGTCGCCCAGTAATCATGGATGTTTCGGCTACTTGGTGCGGACCATGCTGGAGTTACCATAATAACGGCGCATTAGAAAACTACTACGCAGCACATGGCCCTGAAGGAGATGGCAAGTCAATGGTTTTCTTTGTAGAAGGTGATGGTTCTACCAATTTGAGTTGCCTTTACGGTCCTACCGGATGTGTAGGCGGTACACAAGGTAACTGGGTACTCAATACGCCTTACCCTATTTTTGATAATTCTACCATTGCTAATGAGTATGCTATTGCGTATTTTCCAACGGTATATATGATTTGCCCAGATAAAACAGTTGTAGAAGCAGGTCAATTGAGCGCTGCTAACCATTGGACAAAAGCATCTGCATGTGTAGGTAATATTCCTGCAAATTGGGGTAAAATCAGCAAATTTGATCCAGGTGCGCGTTCATTACAAATTTGTGGTAAACAAACGATTAGCCCAAAATTTGATTTCTCTAATCTCGGAACAGATGAAATTACTTCCATGATTGTTGAATTGCGTTGGAATGGTACTGTCGTAGAGACTATTGAAACAACTGAAACCGTAAAGGTTTTGGATCAGGCATCAGTAGAATTTTCGCCTATGGATATTACTGCAAAAGGCACACTTACCGCCGAAATTGTAGAAGTAAATGGCGTACCTAATGGCAAACCATCTGTGCAGGAAGTACAGTTTGTTGATCCAGCACCATCATATACGGGTAAAAAAATCGAAGTACGTGTACGTGCCGATAACAGCGCAAAAGATATCTATTGGGCTTTGTTGGACGAAAATAGCAATATTCTTGCTGACGGTGGTAATCAGTTGGTAGGTATCAATGGTGGCGGCCAGTTCCCGAACGGCGCACCAGCTAGCCCAACTGCGTACGCGAACAATGCTAGCAAACGCGATACAGTAGAAATTCCTGGCGACTGCTTCACATTTGTTGTAGTGGACGCAGTAGGTAATGGCCTTCTTGCTCCGGGTAATATTAAATTGCACGTTCTTGGCGGCGCATCTTTCCGTGGTTTTACAGGTAATTTTGGTGGCCGTACAGGTGAGGCATTTACAGAAATTACTTCAGGTATCGATGAATTATCACAATTGACTGCTTTAAGCATTGCGCCTAATCCAGTTGCTGAAACGATGGTCGTTACTTATGATTTAGGTATCAGTACTCAGGTAAATATGAGTATTGTAAATGCTATTGGTCAAACTATTTTCGAGCGCAATGGTGCATTCGCTACTGCTGGCGAGCAAAAATCTGAGATTTCTGTTGCTCAATTCGCTAATGGTTTGTATTACTTACAACTCAAAGCAGAAAATGGCAATGTTGTTGCAAAGCCATTTGTTGTTGCCCACTAATATTTTAGGGAAATACTTGGAGTGACAGAACGTTTACGAAAACCTCCAAGGTTTCGTAAACGTCACCCATTATTCGCATTATTTATAAAAAGAGGCCGTCGCACTGATCTAAAAGTGAGACGGCCTTTTTTTGTCTTCCTTGCACTACATTTCACTCCTGCTTCCTGTCGGTTCAGTCACAAAAAATTGGACTAAAGCACTTGCTGCTGCCACCTTTGTATCAATCAAACGTCTGGTATTCAGACTATAAAATTACAAAGGTATGTGTAGCACTGATTCATATTCATCACAAATAACGGTTCTGAGCCAATTTGGTCAATACGTTCGTCGTCATGCGGCACTGGTGTTTTTTACGGCCTTTGTCTTATTTTCTGTAAACAATTATGTGGCTGGCAAAATGAATGCATCGAATACAACGTTGACTGCTAGTGCGGGTAAATGGACTGCGGCCTACCGTTCGTTGGAAAAGGCATTGGGCGCAGCGCGGGCTACCTTTAACGCACCAAAGTAATATCACCTTTTTTCTTTATCGTAGTCATCTGTCCACAATACATCAAATCTATTTCCAAATACCAAACATAAACGGCGGTATCGCCCATTTTTTGGCGCACCATAGCATCCCAGGCTTGATCTTGTTGGAGGGATCGAAATTGCAGATTACCCCAGCGGTCGAATACTTCCATTTTAAAACGCAGCACTTCTACATTGGGTGATACAAATGCCCTGAATTGACTATTGGCGGGTTCATTCGCTTCTGGTTCAAATACATTGGGTACAAAAACAAAGTCCTTGTTTTCAGGACCATCCGCCCATTTTACTTCTACCGAACGGTTAATGGATTCGCAAATATTGCTAGTTTTAACCGAAAAAACGCCTATTTCAGCAATATCAATGGCGTTCGTTGTAGATCCCGTATTCCAAATCCATTGCAAATTAGTCGTATCGCCTGCGATAATGGGTAACAGTCTTGCCGTAGGTGTATCGCAGGGCAGCAGTATAGTTGCTGGCAAATCCACCTGTAGCGGTAATCGTTCTGCTATGGTATTAGTGGCAGTATATGTGCACCCATTGGCATCTTTTACAGTAACGGTGTAAATTCCACTCGATAGGTCGTCGATCATCGTTGTATTTTGGAAAGTGCCGCTACCCCAAATCCATTCCACAGGTAACGCCCCGCTGAGGGTTTGTAAAGTGGCTGTTCCTGTGGGCGCACCCGCGCACGAGGCTGTAGTGGAAATATCAAAACGTAGTTCCGGCCACTCCTCAACCGTAATAAATACCGTAGAGTCACATTGCTCCTGTTGGGTGAAATAATGAAATTCGTAAGTGGAATCAGCGGTGAGTTGTTTATTATTATAGGTGTAGGTGCGACCAGGGCATACGTTGACCAATAAATCGGTAATTGGTAATGCCACGCCTTGCACGGTAACAGTCACCAATGAATCGCAGCCTGTAGTGGGGTTTATGAGTGTAAATTGCTGACTTTGACCGGGTTGTAAATTGGTGTTTTGGTAAGTAAATTGGTCGTTTTCACAAATTTTCACAGACAAATTACTACTCGGCACGGGAAAAGCCGAAACAGAAACATTGACCAATGAATCGCAACCTGTGGCCGGGTTATTGAGCGTAAATTGTTGGCTTTGCCCGACGGCGAGGTTGACCCCTTGGTAGGTAAAGGTGGCATTGGAACACACCTTTGCCGCCAAATTACTACTCGGAACGGGAAAAGCAGAAACGGACACATTGACCAATGAATCGCAACCTGTGGCCGGGTTATTGAGCGTAAATTGCTGGCTTTGCCCAACGGCTAGGTTGACCCCTTGATAGGTGAATGTGGCATTGGAACACACTTTTGCCGCCAAATTACTACTCGGAACAGGAAAAGCCGAAACAGACACATTAACCAATGAATCGCAACCTGTGGCCGGGTTATTGAGCGTAAATTGCTGGCTTTGCCCAACGGCTAGGTTGACCCCTTGATAGGTAAAGGTGGCATTGGAACAAATTTTTGCTGCCAAATTACTACTCGGAACGAGAAAAGCCGAAACAGAAACATTAACCAACGAGTCGCAACCTGTGGCCGGGTTATTGAGCGTAAATTGCTGGCTTTGCCCAACGGCTAGGTTGACCCCTTGGTAGGTAAAAACATCACTTGGACAAATCTTAACCGCTATACTTGAACTTGGAACATTATAAGCCGCAACCACAACCGTAACGATTGAATCACAACCAGTTACAGCATTGGTAAAGGTAAATGACTGTGTGCTGCCAGCGGCAATTGTAGCACCATTATAAGTATAGGTATCTCCTGAACATACCTTGACATTAAGGCTGCTATTGACGGGCGTACAGGTAATTTTGTGGATCAATAAATCGGTATTTTCTTTGTCGTCGCAGCCCACTAAACTGACTGGATCTGCACCAATCACTATTTCCCACAATGGATCAAGTTGTGCCGTATCCAATGCTACATTATAATCGACGGATTGAATATTTTGGAATGAAAAGCTACCATTGGTTTGGCTATTGAGTTGATTCAGTTGGACTCCATTTTGCCAAAGTATAACTGGAATATTGCTCACTAGGGTATCTGCTGCATCGATCATGCCATTATTGTTTACATCCGACCATACTTGGCCGTTAACATCGCCAAAGCCTACAAAAAGCGTTAGATTTAGTGGGCCGCTTTGTGCTTTACACCCATTTATATCCTCTAAAGCCGCATAATAAGTACCGCTTTGGGTGGCTACCAATTGGGGAGTAGTGGCTCCGGCAATCGGTGCGCCTTCAAAAAACCATTGCCAACTTACAATATCGGGTAATGGGGTAATACACATACTATCCGGCGTGCAACGGGTATGGCAACCACCGGGGATAGAGCCGATATTAGGCCCTGGATGGATAGTCACTTTGTTACTTTCGGCGATACATCCAAATTCGTTTACAACCCTCACAAAATAGTGACCGGGTACCGTAGTCGCAAATGAAGTGCCGATATCCCCTGAGTTCCACACAAATTGCCAATTGGCCGGTTGTGGCCCCGTATAGGAGACGGTGGAAGGTGTGCCAGCGCAAGGTTGGCTTGCTGCGGCCGAAAAACCTTTGGGTAAATCGTGCATGTTTACGGTAAATGGCGGTGTTACCAAAGTGCAACCATTGCTGGATGTGATGGTTACGGTATAGGTATAAATGCCGGGATTGAGCAGGTTGCCGCGGTCTTCGGAAAAAATTAAATCCTCGTCGTTACTGCCATTGGACCAATTGTATCCATAGTTGCCATTATCAAAAATACGAAGGTGTGTATCTTCGCCAAAGCACAATTCGATATTGTTTTCTTTTGAGCCTTCTATTTGACCTAAATCGTTGAATAATAATGCTTTAATTTTTCCAACAGGCACTGGTAATACCTCTACTTTGCTGGCATTTGGGGTATAGGTACAGCCGTCGGGAGAAGTAATGGTAACGGTGTAATTGCCTTCTTGTAGTACCAATATATCCTTGGTACTCATATTGTTCGACCATAAATAGGTACTCCCAACCGGAGCCGCCGGAGCGGAGAGCAATATGCTTGCGCCTTCGCAAAGTGTTGGATTGGGAGGGGTAATTTGCCCATTTAGGGTATTGGGGACAATGGGTACGGCCTGTGTGCCAGCATTACTACAGCCATCAATATTGGTGATGGTCACTGTGGCGGTATAGTTGCCGGGATTAAGGTAGCGGTGTACCACAGCAAACCCACTTATGGAGTCTTGTGGGCCAGAGGCAGGGTCGCCAAATTTCCAATGAGCATTGGTCAAATTGGAGGCATTCAGTACCGCCAAAGGTGTTGCGTTGCCCGCACAATCGGGTGCTTGTGGCACAAAACTAACGGGTGGCAAGATGGGGATTTTAACCGTTTTTGTATATTCGCTGATACAGCCGCTGCTCGCCGTAATCGTGAGTTTGGCTGGGTACAAACCATTGAGTGAATAGCCCCAAGCAGGGTTTCTGAGTATAGAAGTATCGCTATTGGCAGATGTAAAATCGTTGAAATCCCATTTCCATTGCGCTATAGCTCCCGATGGCAAAAACGTGCTTTCATCGGTAAATTGTGTAGGTGATCCCGGACAATCGGGCTTAACACTAAATAAGGCAGCCGCTTCTACATCCACCGAATCGAGTAATTTACATTCGGCACCATTGGTAAGAAATGCGTACATCACTACGATATAATGGCCTGCATTGGGAAAATTAAATCCTGTATTTTCCAAATTGGAAGTACCCAAAACATTACTGCCCGATTCGCCAAAATTCCAAGTCACTGTACCTAGCGCATAATTGGGCGATGGCAATAATTTGAAATCAAAAGAATCGCAATACATCGTAGGGGTGATACTCATACCTAATGTGCCAGGAGGACAATTGACAGGATGACCTGGGTTATGACAAACACCCCCACTTACACAATATTCAAATACATTGATAGGGCCGTCGGTAGCGGTACATCCATATTGATTGGTGACTACTGCGGTATAAAGCCCGTATTGATTGGTGTTTAGACTTGGGCTGTTTTCTACTAAAAGTGTACCATCTCGATACCATTCATAGGTGTATTCAAAATCCTCATCTAAGAGCGCATCTATGGTGACCGTGCGGGAATTATTGCAAAAACCAGTAGGGTCTGTGGTGCTGATACTTAGGTTGGGATTGGGCCATGCGTCGATCGAAAACTCGGAAGTACCTTTACAACCATTGGCATCTGTGACGACAAGGGCATAATTTCCAGCACCCGTTGTAATGTCTTGATTATTACCAATGATCGCACCCGAGGCATTTTTCCA
Organism: Chitinophagales bacterium; assembly: GCA_043764095.1. Taxonomy (GTDB): domain Bacteria; phylum Bacteroidota; class Bacteroidia; order Chitinophagales; family Saprospiraceae; genus M3007. The sequence goes on along the minus strand of JAYUKX010000051.1, from coordinate 5,317 downwards.
AGCATAATTATTATAAATATCGTTGCAAACGGAAATACCCGTTTTAGTAGGACAAATACCTATGGGCGATGTAATATCTGGTTCTGGATTGGCCCAAACATTGACTGGTATATTGGCCGATTGGCCGCAAGCATTGGCTGCAATCGTGTGGTTACCGGGTGTTGTCCAAAACACTTCAATTTCGTTACTGCCATCACCTTTTTTGATCACACCCGCTGTTGCCGGAATGATTTGCCAAGCGTAATCGACATTTTCAAAAACAGGGATGGTATAGGTGGCAGATGTGCCTTCACAGCGTTCAATAGGGCCGGAAACGATAAAGGGTTGTATGGGTTTTACATTCAATCGCACGGTATCGGAGGTGCAATTGAGGCCATCGGTAGAGATTTGAGATGCCGCTATCCAATGTGGGGCTGGTAAACTGGTGAAGGTAGTATTGATCGGATTACCCGTTTCAGGTATAATATTGCCACCACCTGTATTGATCTTCCAATTGATATTATAAAGGCCATTTACGCCTGTGGCTTTATAGGTGAGTGATTTGCCTGCGCAAAATTCCTTTGGCCCTTGGATACCCAATGGTTTGGGGGGCAATGCAGCCAACGTAATTTTCTTTTCTGCGCTATCGGAGCAAGTTTGGTTCAAGCCTGAGCCAATTGGTGTTGCAAAAACACGGTATTTCCCAGGCATATTGGCATTAAAAACATGTTGAAAGGAGATGGCATTGCTTGTACTGGCCACCGAACTGCCATTGGGCGCAAATAATTCCCAATTACAAGCCACCGCGCTACCACCCGGAATTTGCTTTGCAGAAAAGGATTGATTCGTGCCTGCACAAGCCTCCACTGTTCCTAAAATGCCAAATGGCGGGCGAATAATAACAGGTAAGGTATCTCGCCCAATACAGCCCAAATAGCAATTGTTGTACTCCACTGCCACCCATTGCGGCACGGCGGTGCTGCCCCACTGCACGTTGATCCGTGGGCGACCTTGTCCATCAATAATACTGCCGCCAGGCGATACCGACCATGTGTAACCAGCGCCATCAAATTCTTGAATGGAATAGCCTGCTTCTTCATTGGGGCAAACGCGTGTTTTTCCTTCAATTTTGGCCAAATCCGATAAAATTGGTACAATTAATGTTGCTTTTGCTGGACAAACCGTACCAGAGCAGGCAGTTGTAGTCAACCCAATTTCACCTTCAATACCATTGTTCCATTGGATGGTAATATCAGTATCTGTTGGGCCACCGCCGGATACGATATTGCCGTTGGGCGATACCGTCCAGGTGTATTGTCCGCAAGTACTATTGGTGGTATAGGTTACTTCTTCGCCAGGGCATATTGAATTGACACAATCCACAATTGGTGTAGGTGCATCAATAACATATACTTCGTACTCCGTCGTATCGGCGCAAAGGCATAAGGAGCGCGCAATCAGGGTTACTTTGTAGAACCCCGGTATATTATAGGTATGGCTAGGGTTGGTTTCGGAGGTATTGGAGAAATCGTCGCTAAAAGTCCAGTCGTATATATCCGCACCTTTACTGGTGTTGTTGAAATTTACTTTTTGGCCTTTGCATACCGTAAGTGGGCCTGGTATTTGCGCGGGTGATGTAAAAAAAGCCGCTTCGGGCTGATCCACAATCGTTACACATAGAGATCCTGAATAACAAGCACTGCTAGAATCGCCCTCAACGGTAACAAGGCCTCCACTCCCCGTTCCCCAAGTGACGGTCACTTCCTTTTTATCGGGACTAATGGTGTAGGTTTCGGCGCCTTCAACCGTCCATTTGAGTACTGGCTGCGTAGAGGTGCCACAGGCAATACTGAATGCCCCTGCGGAATAGGTGACCGTAGTGCCGGGGCATACTTTTTCGCAACTGGATTGTTGACCAGTGGGGAGGTTATTACAATAGGCTGGATTAGAGGATTCAATAGGAATTAAAGTAAATCCGCCCAATACTGGTACATTGAAAGTTTTACAAACGTAAATAATATCTACATCAGTGCCACAAATTGTGTATAAGCCAGGTGTGTTTACAATTATTTGGCTCGAAAAACCAGTATTTAAAGTACTAACAATGCCTGGGCCACTCCATGTGATAGAGTCAGGACCTAAGCCGGAGTTGGCAAACGTAACTTTTATACTACCAGTACTCGAAGTACAGGAAAGAGGGGTGATTACTGGGTTAGAAAAAGGAGAATAAGCGTAATCATAAGTACTACTAACGGTACATCCAAATGCATCTGTAACTGTTAAGGTATATGAGCCGTATGTTTGTACGGTTATTGTTGGACCAAAACTCCCATTTGACCATAAATAGGAATAAGTGGGTGTACCGCCTAAAGCAGTAGCTCCGAGTACTGGAATGGTATTAGGTGAATTACTGGTTTCGTTTACAACAACGGACAAAGGACAGGGGTCTGTCAACGTGTAACACTTCGTAAATGTGCAGCTACCATTGATATCGATATTTGAGACGGTTACGCAATAAGTGCCAGCACTTAGGCCTTCAATGATAGGCCCTGTTGCCCCGTTGCTCCAGAAATAGGATGCTTGAGTAGAGCCGCCACCTGCTGGGCCATAACTTAGGCTAATTAGGCCATCGTTGTTACCGGTACAGGAGGGGTTTCTGACATCTGTGATGAGATTGGAAGCATTGAATCCTGGAATGGTTACCACTGAAGTCCCTTTTTGGCCAAGCGCATCGGTAACCACAATCGTATAAGTACCTGCGCAAAGCCCATTAAAAGGAGTAGCTCCGCTGGAACTTTGAGCAGTTCCAATTAAAGTTAGATTGCCTTGTTGCAAAACTTCAATATTGTAAGGAGCAGTACCTCCATCAAAAAAAACCTCGAATCCACCATCGCAAGCACTACATTGAGATGGTAATTTAATATTAGTGGAGATAAAAATGTTGGTGGGGGTTTGAGCGCCGGCTTGTAGCATATTTATGCTCAACCAAAGCAGAGACGTGATTGTCCAAAAAAATTTCATAGCAATACAGTTTTTGATGATGAAAAAAAGGATTATAGATATATTTATTGTCGGGTGTGAAGATACGACTGATTTGTATTTCGATGCTTTAGGGTAATAATTATTCAAAAGTACAAAAGCAGCAAATTTTGTTTGAAAATTGCTATTATTTTTTTTCGCTCGGCCGTCACCAGCGAAAACCCATATCATTGCCTCTAATACAAAATCACTCTCTATTTTCATCTTTAAACATCAAAACATGAATAAAAAATCACTACGCTTATTTTTCTTTTTTACGCTTATTTCTACCTTTTTATCAGCACAGGTGTCTATACCTACCACTTGTAATTCGGGTATTGAACCAGGGGAAGACTGTGAGTCTGCTTGCGTTTCTTGTAATTTGCCACCTTTTAATGGAAGTACAGCCGGTTTTTCGCCCTCTGGAGCACCATTTTGCCCTGGTTCTGTCATCAATAATGACCAATGGTTTGGTTTTATTGCGGGTGCTGCTGCTATTTCTATTACAGTCACTCCCAGTGCATGTACGACGGGTGATGGTATTCAACTTGCAATTTACCCAGCGGGATGCAATGATGCACCAATCGCTTGTAATGGCGGTTGCGGTGGATGTGGATCTACACCCCAAAGTGTCTCCGCCAGTTTAACTCCGGGTAATGTTTATTTTTTGCTCATAGATGGCTATGCTGGGGATGAATGTGGTTTTCAGGTAACTTTTACTCCACCTGTCGCTGCTCAAGCGCCTACGATAGGTGCTTCATCAAACATCACGGGGCCTTCGACTACTCAACCTGGCGCGACGGTCACTTATTCGATTCCATTGGTCACTAATGCTAGTTATTATACTTGGAGTAGTTCTGTGCCGGGCGTTTTGTTCAATGGATTAGAAGCCCCTGTTACTTTTGAGGCTCCTGGGGGGCGTTCCGTTGCCGTTACTTTCCCAGCAGATGTTGTAGGCTCTGTACCCATTTGTGTTGAACCTAGCAACCCCTGTAATATGGGCACCAAAAGATGTAAAACAGTCAATTTATCTCCTCTTCCTCCTACTACACTCCCCCAATTAGTCATTTGTAATGGGGGTTTTCCATATTTATTACCCTGGGGACAGTTAATCTATGGCGGCGGCCTTTATACTCATACGTACATTTCTTATTTAGGAGCAGATAGTTTGGTAAAACTATCGGTAGTGGAACTACCCAAGATTATAACAAACAGTACAAAATATATCTGCGAAGGCGATACTATTAATGTTTGTGGAACCAAATATTTTAAACAGGGACTCTTCAGCGAGGTTTGCACTTCTTATAGAGGATGTGACAGTCTAGTAAATTTGACACTAAATGTATTGGCTCCTAAAGCAAAAATACTAGGAAATGGAATTATTGGTTGTGAACAGACTAATATCGTTTTAAAGTCTCTTCCTTCTCCTAATTTCCCTACCATAAGTATAAAAAAATGGACACTCCCCGATGGATCAACTAAAAATGGTGATACTTTGCTGGTGAGTACCGCTGGTACATACAAATTATGCACTGTTATGAATGCCGGAAATAGAATCTGTTCTGTATGCGATTCGATATTGGTCATACGAGACTCGCTTGCTATTCCAATTATGGCTACTAGCGGGACTGTTGGTTGTACTGTCGATTCGTTAAAGATAATAACCAGTGGGGTACAGGTTGCTCAGCCAATCTATCAATGGAATGGCCCCAATAATTTTTCCTCTGCACTCGCTGCACCAGTAGTGTATAATGCTGGTAATTATACTGTAACGGTTACCACTACAGCCGGATGCAGCGGTACTGCAAGCGCAGTAGTCCTTCAAGGAACGGGGCAACCCTCGCTAACAGCAACGGCAACAGGTGGCCCAATTACCTGTTTTTCCACTAGCCTCGTAACCCTTTCGGCTACTAATACTGCGCCAAATGCTACTTTCTTGTGGTCGGGGCCTAATAACTTTTCTAGTAATTTGCCTAGTCCTACCACAACAGTTGGAGGAACTTTTACCGTAATAGTCACCGATACATTCGGCTGTACCAATAGCGCCAATGTCACTGTGCTGGTCAGTACTCTACCGCCAATTATTACCAGCACTTCCGTACAAACATTTAATTGTGGCAACTCGTATTTGTTGAGTGGTACCGCTTTAGGGAGCGATCTTTCCTATACTTGGAAGGATCCTGAAGGGGTTGTATATACAGGATCTTCGGTTGATGTGTCTTCCATTGGTTTCTATAAATTAGTCGTTGCCAATCCCCTTAACGGGTGTACGACAAGTACAATAGTTTTTGTAGAACCGCCGCCGCCGCCCACAATTCTT
>JAYUKX010000050.1:0-60545 GCA_043764095.1 Chitinophagales bacterium | reverse complement strand
TATTTGTTCGTACATCTTGCAAAGTTATGTTTTTTCCATAAGTTTACCCCCGCTTTTTGAGGGGATACCTTTTTTTCGCTAAAAAAAGTAAGAAGTAGCCCGTTTACACAAAATTTCAACTTTTTGAAATTTGCAAGTGGCCGTACACTTTTTTCTAAAGAAAAAGTGTATGGCCACTTGCATGCAAAGGAATGCTCACAACGTAGTGCCGTTCCTGTCACCTTACCTGACATGTTTCACTGCCATTTCCTGCAAAAATGGCAGTATTACTACATTGGCACGAAGTCTGTTATGCCTAAGTATCCGAATCATGTTCGGATTACTTTATCATTTTAGCATATTAACAAAACAAAATTGTTTTAACACGTATGAAACCTATAGCGGATCGTGTAATCATTAAGCCAGCGCCAGCGGAAGAAAAAACCAAAGGCGGTATCATTATTCCAGACACAGCCAAAGAAAAACCACAACGTGGCGAGGTAATCGCTGTTGGTCCCGGTAAAGACGGCAACCTTATGACAGTAACTGCCGGCGATATCGTATTGTACGGTAAGTATTCCGGTCAAGAAATTAGTTTTGAAGGTCAGGACTACCTGATCATGCGTGAAGACGAAGTTCTGGTCATTCTTTAAGATAGAATATTGGAATTTTAGTCAATTATTCAAATTTTATAGTCTTTAACCACTTAAAATAATTGATTTTTTGGTTTTTTTAATGAAATGTGAACTTCGGTTCTTTTCTAAATTTAACCAATTTTCAAAACATTATTAAATATGTCTGCAAAGCAAATCACATTCAATACAGATGCCCGCGAAAAACTCAAGCAGGGCATCGACGAACTCGCAAATGCGGTAAAAGTTACCCTCGGCCCAAAAGGTCGTAATGTGGTAATCCAAAAATCATTCGGTGCGCCTACTGTTACTAAAGACGGTGTGAGTGTAGCGAAAGAAATCGAATTGGAAGATCCCATCGCTAATATGGGTGCGCAAATGGTGAAAGAAGTAGCCAGCAAAACTGCTGATGCTGCTGGTGACGGTACCACTACTGCCACTATCCTTGCTCAAGCCATCGTTACTGCTGGTTTGAAAAGCGTTGCTGCTGGCGCAAATCCTATGGATTTGAAGCGCGGTATCGACAAAGCCGTTAAAGTAATTGTTGCTGACTTGAAAGAGCAAAGCGAGCAAATCGGCGACGATTTCGACAAAATCAAACAAGTTGCTGCTATTTCTGCGAATAACGACGATTCTATCGGTTCTTTAATCGCTGATGCTATGAAACGCGTTTCTAAAGACGGCGTTATCACGGTAGAAGAGGCAAAAGGTACAGATACCTATATGGATGAAGTAATCGGTATGCAATTCGACCGCGGTTACCTTAGCCCGTATTTCATCACCGATGCTGAAAAGATGTTGGTGGACTACGAAAACCCATATATCTTAATTACGGATAAGAAAATCAGCAATATGCAGGAATTGATTCCGGTATTGGAGAAATCACTCCAGACTGGTCGTCCATTGTTGATTATCGCTGAAGATGTGGACAGCCAAGCACTTGGTGTGTTGGTGGTTAACCGTTTGCGCGCTGGTTTGAAAGTAGTGGCTGTAAAAGCACCTGGTTTCGGCGACCGTCGCAAAGCCATGTTGGAAGATATCGCGATCCTTACAGGTGGTGTTGTCATCAGCGAAGAGCAAGGTTACAAATTGGAAAATGCTGGTTTGGAGCACCTCGGTTCTTGCGAGCGCGTAACAATTGATAAAGACAATACCATCGTAGTAGGTGGCAAAGGCGACGCAGAGACCATCAAAGCACGCACAGGCCAAATCAAGCAACAAATTGAAGCAACAACAAGCGATTACGATCGCGAGAAACTTCAAGAGCGCCTTGCCAAATTGGCAGGTGGTGTGGCGGTACTTTATGTAGGCGCTACGACCGAAGTGGAAATGAAAGAAAAGAAAGACCGCGTTGACGACGCATTACACGCAACCCGCGCTGCTATCGAAGAAGGTATCGTTGCTGGTGGTGGTGTAGCGCTTGTTCGTGCAATCCACAGTTTGGATAAGATGAAAGGTTTGAACGAAGACGAAACGAGCGGTATCGCTATCGTGCGTAAAGCGTTGGAATCTCCTATCCGTACGATTGCTGAAAATGCTGGCGTGGATGGCTCTCTTGTATTCCACAAAGTATTGGAAGGTAAAGGTGCTTATGGTTATAATGCACGTACCGACGAATACGAAGATCTGAAAAAAGCAGGTATCATCGATCCAGCCAAAGTAACACGTGTTGCCTTGGAAAATGCGGCTTCTATCGCGGCGTTGGTATTGACCACAGAATGTGTGATCAATGACAAACCAGAGAAGAAATCTGCTGGCGGTGGTCATGGCCACGATATGGGCGGCATGGGCGGTATGATGTAATACGCTGTTAGCCTTTAAGTTAATAAAGTCCCGGACTTTTCTGATTGACCCTAGCGGTTGGAGAAAAGTTCGGGATTTTTTTTTGTAGTTTAGATTACGGCATTGTATGAAAATTTTTTCTTGAATGCTTGTGGGTATTGATTTTATTTTCATATATTTGTGGGTTGATTTTTTGGTTTGCTGGGTAGGGGGGGGGAGTTGCTGTGGTTGTTCGAGTTGGTTATATTTTATTGACAACTATTGCGGGGTAAGTATAATAATGAGTTGGTTTCTCGCAACTGGGGCAATATAAGTGGGGGGACAATTCGGTTTTTTACCTAATAGAGGGGTATTGGGAGGTAGGGGTGACGGCAAACCAAAGTTACAAGCAATCCTAAAAAGCAGACAACATTGTGCCAGGAAAATATCAAAATAACATAGGGAATTTCTTACGAGCCGAAAACGAAACGGTAATCGGACATCTTGCAATTGGGGTCACAAACCATCAATTATTAATGCAACAGCGGAAATCCTGGAATCACCAAATAACATTTCTCAAAGAAAATTTTCAATATTTGCCTCCTGAATGGCCTTTAATTCTTGAATATCCAATTCCAAGGCGTTCAAAACGAATTGATACTGTTCTATTGGCACGTGACATAATTTTTGTTATCGAGTTTAAATACAGAGAGACAAAATATTCACCAGATGCAATTAGTCAAGTTGAAGATTATTCCCTTGACTTACGAGACTTCCACAATCGATCTGCATCAAAAACAATTATTCCAATTGTTTGGGCTTCGGAAGCAAAAGAAAAAAATAATACAATTTTAGACAATGGCGACTTTGTAAAACCAACATTATTCGCCAATAGACAAAATTTACATTCTGTAATTAAATCTGCTTTTGAATACTTTACTAACACAACTTCCCCTTCAATTCATTTGACTGAATGGAATAATAGTGAGTATTTACCAACTCCAACAATTATTGAAGCTGCACAGCATCTATTTTCAGGACAGAGTGTAAGAGAAATTTCAAGGTCACATGCAGGTTCAGAGAACTTAACAAATACAACAAATTCAATTTTAAATGCAATTAAAAAGGCGCAAAAAAACAACCATAAAATAATCTGTTTTATAACTGGAGTTCCTGGAGCGGGTAAAACTTTGGCAGGTTTAAATATTGTTCATAACGTTGACAATCATTCTGGCAAAGGCATTTTTTTATCAGGCAATGGTCCTTTGGTAAAAGTGATAACTGAAGCATTAGCTCGAGACCATTCTAAACGGACACATACTCCATTAACAAAGTCAAGGAGAGAAATTGCTTTTGTTCAAAACGTTCATCAATTTCTTGACTTTTATCACAATAATGATCAGACACCACAAGATAAAATAATACTTTTTGATGAGGCACAGAGGGCTTGGAATGCGGAACACTCAAAACGAAAGTTCGACCGAGATTTTTCAGAAGCAGAAATGCTGTTTAATATAATGAATAGAAATGAAGGGTGGGCAGTAATTGTTGCATTAATCGGTAGCGGGCAAGAAATTAATACAGGCGAGGCAGGGTTAGCGGAATGGGGTAAAACCATTAATAGTAAATTTCAAAATTGGAAAATTTATATTTCACCCGAGATGAAAGAAGGGCCATCAAATATTGCAAAATATAAACTTTTTGAGACAGCGCCAATCAATCTTTCAATCACAGAATTACCAGAATTGCATTTAAAGGTCTCAATAAGATCATACAAGGCCGAAAAACTATCCGAATGGGTAGTAGCACTATTGGAAAATGAGCCATTGAATGCTAAAAAACTATTACAAAATCATTTAAAAGATTACCCAATTTTTTTAACTAGAAATTTAGAAACAGCAAGGCAGTTTTTAAGAAACAAAAATCGTGGACATCGACGAACTGGGTTGGTTGCGAGTTCAGGCGCAAGGCGTTTAAAACCTTTCGGCCTTGATGTGACTTCAGAAATTGATGTGGCAAATTGGTTTTTAAATCCTAAAGATGATGTTCGTTCGTCTTGCTTTTTAGAACTTCCAGCGACTGAATTTGCTGTTCAAGGTTTAGAACTTGATTGGGTCGGCCTTTGCTGGGGTGATGATTTTAGAAAAGAAGAAATTGGTTGGTCGTTTCACAGCTTTAAAGGGACTAAATGGCAACTTGAAAGGCAAGAGGAAAGAAACCAATTCATAAAAAATAAATATCGTGTTTTGTTGACACGTGGTCGAGAAGGGTTAGTCATATTCGTACCGGAAGGTTCAAATACAGACCACACAAGGCCGAGCAAGAATTACGACAACACCTACGAATATTTAAAACGGACAGGAATAATTGAAATATAATAAGTAGACTTGTAACAATGTATATGAGATAATACTCCCTTAACAGTTGCATAATGCATATACACACGATAGAACAAATCTCAACAAAACAAAATTAAATCCGTGTTAATCCACATCTCCAGCCCGCAACATATTCAACAACGGATTAGCATACATACCCAAAAAATAACTCCTTCCAGCGCCATCCGAATCGTTTTTTAATTGACTGGCTTTATTTTCCAAATAGTTGATACACGTATCTATCTCTGCTGATGCAAGATGCTGAACAATATTGGTATCGCCATACAACAGATAATGTGCCACGGAATTAATAGGATGCAACTTATAACTCTTGTGTATCGAATGATCTATGATACCAGCCAATACTTCCAATTGTTTTTTAGGATTCGGTACGTCATCTAAGGCATCTAGCGCGGCATCCAAAGGCTTTCCAAATTCAAAATGGACACGCCCTTTTGCACCGGTTAAGCCCAACAGCATGTGTTGTACGTCTTCTTCAAAACCCTTTTTATAGGCTGGATCTGCTCGTTTGTTCAAAAATTCTTGTGCTTTGAGTACATCGCAGGGATCGTATTCGTAAGAGATGGCCACTGGCACAATGTGTAGGGCTTTAAAATGCGCTTTAAGGTCACCGGCGTGGTCAAGACTGAGCATTTTCAGTAATCCTACTTGTGTCAGGTCGTTGCCGTCTTTGGCCCGGCCTTCGCGCTGTGCGATCCATACGGAATCAATATGTTCGGCAATTTGGGCGCGAATATGTTGCGCCAATAGAACGGAATACCTGTACAATTCTATCGGACTGCCGCTTCTGCGGACGATAAAACTTTTATTCAAACGGAAAATGAGTTCCGAAATACGGTGCCGCATTAAATTGTCCCCGATAGCAATTTGGCTGGTTTGAAATCCGTGTTCAAAAAGCGTATTATTCAAATAAGCCGAATCCAGTACAATATCGCGGTGGTTGGAGATGAATAGGTATTGCTTTTGAGGCGACAAATTGGCTAATCCATTCGATGTGAGTACCGTAATACTTTGCTGTTCAATGTGTTTTAGGATCGGGTGTATGATTTTGGATTGAAAATCAAATATCGAATCGGCCTGGTCCTTTTCGATCATAATCAAATCAAATAATGCGGGAGGCAAGGTGGCTTTTGAGGCCGCCAAAAAATGGGGATACCCAAATAATTCCTTCAAATAAGGCTTCACTAAGGTATCAGAAAGCCTTTCAGGGCGAACTTCTGGTGCTATTTCAGTCATGTTAGAGTTTTGTGAAGGTGTTTATTTGATATGGATGGGCTTGATATTTATTCGTTCAATTATCCTAAATCGGTAGCCATATAAGCCTCGATTAATTTCATTTCACCTTCTTTGCCGGGATAAAAATTGCCGTGCTCCATACCCATTACGCCAGTGTAACCTTTGCTGGCAATGTGTTTGAATAGGTTTTTATAATTAATTTCGCCTGTGGTGGGTTCGTTGCGTCCTGGATTGTCTCCTATTTGGAAATAAGCAATTTCCTCCCAGCACAAGTCGATATTTTGGATCAATTGGCCCTCGTTGCGCTGCATGTGGTAAATATCGTACAAAATTTTACAAGAAGGGCTATTCACTGCTTTGCAAATCATATAAGTTTGATCCGAATGTCGCAAAAACAGGTCGGGTGTATCGCTCAAAGGCTCCATTACCGTAACAAGTCCATGCGGTTCAAAAATATCGCAAGCACGGCGCATAGATTCGATAACGTTGGCGGTTTGGATGCCCATTGGGAGCGAGCGATCAAAATTGCCCGGCACCACGGTCATAAATTTGGCATTGCAACGTTTGGCCACATTAACGGCCTCTTTGCAGGCAGTTAAAAACTTTTCGCGCCATTTTTTATCGCCAGAGGCGAGGGTGGTATTGGGCGGCCAACCATCAAATCCGACAACAAAAACGCCCATTGAAATACCCAATTTGGCCATTAAATTGCCCATTTTTTCTTGGTCTTGCACCGATCGACCCATCATGCCATTGTCTTCCCAACCCGTAAATCCATGATCTGCAGCAAATTGAATTTGCCCAAATATATCACCACCATTAGCCGCAAACATGCCATCGTGTGGGCCATATTTCATCTTGAATTTAGGGGCAATTGGGGCTGCCGATAAAGCGACAGGCACCGTAAGTGCGGCTGAAGCAGCAAGGGTATTTTGTATAAAATGACGACGTTGCATGTAAAGTCTTTAGTTAATAGTTGGTTATTTACAACAAATTTATGACACTAAAACTAAGTGTAGATAAAGGCAATATCAAGTTTTCTGCTGTTGAGACTATTGCGCCCCGACTAACCCTTTTTCAATCATCCACCGAGCCGTTTTTAAATGCGAGCAAGAAAACGCTTTCATACTGTCCGCTACCCAAGGGAATTGATCGATCAAATCTACCGGTTGAGGACTTTTATGTTCGTACAAGGATTCTCGCCCTGATTTACGGGCAACATACAAATATCGGTCATCAATAGCGCAAAGGCGATAATCCTGTGAAAAGAACGCATAAGGGCGTTTTTCTCTAAATAGATCGTATCCCATCGTGTTTTGCGTGTAATTTTCGCGCAAAAGCCCCATTACGGTCGGGAATATATCGGTTTGAGAGGCTAATCCATGGCGCACTTCTGGTTTGGTAAAAATACCTGGTGCGTGGATGATCAACGGGATATGGTTGTACGACAAAGGTACATCGTTCACATAACTGGATAGATTTACACCGTGGTCTGCAACGAACACAAAGATCGTATTTTGATACCAGTCTTTCGTTGAGCAAGAATCTAAAAAAGACGAAATAGCCCAGTCGGAATACTCATAAGTAATTTTGATTGGATCTGTATTCTTCGGCTTAAACGTACTATTGGCCGGCAATGTATAGGGTGGATGCGGTGTAATGGTCAGCAGGGTAGCGAAAAACGGATGATCCGTATCGCTGGTGGACATACTATCTAATTCATACACTGCACGGTGCATTAATGCTTCGTCACCTACGCCCCAAGCATTAGCGATATCTTCTTTTGCGTAAGCATTTTGATCGGTTATGCCGTCAAAACCATTTTTTTCAAGGAAAATATCCAGATTATCGAAGGTTTTTGGGTGTGTACAATAGAACCGCGTACGGTACCCGGCGTTTTTGAGTGTTACAGGCAGACCCGTAAAGGATGTTTGTTCCGATACACCATTGAGCATGGGGTGTTGCATCATCATCGTGGGCATACTGTACAGGCTGCTATAAATGCCACAATTGGTATGAATGCCAGAAGAATAGCATTGGTCAAAGAAGATGCTATTACGCGCCACACGATCTAGGCCAGGGGTAAGGCTGTCTGGACTGCCAAAAATACCCATCCTATCGGCACTCATACTTTCCATAAGTACTACAACAACGTTCATTTTGCGGGGTGTTTCTTTGAACTTGTGCAGGCGAAGTAGGGGCGAAACCAAGGTGTCTTCATTTTTTGGCCCTTGAATACCCAATGCTTTTTGAACATTTTGACGTGCCTCTTTATTGCTAACAATATTAATGTCAAACTCAAAATACGAATCAAACCAAGTGTGTACAGGGTTGAGTGTCAATTGATTAATAAATCCATCATTACTAAAAGTTGCCGGTTTCATATCTGGGCGTTTGGGTACGGCGCCACCCCATAACCCAAAACTTAGAATAAATGATGCCGCAAGGGTGGATACCCATTTTTGTTGGGAAGTTACGGTGTTTTCTAGTTTCCAGGCATTGTCCCAAAGGCGCATCACTAACCTGCCGATACCCCATAGTCCACCAATAAATAAGAAAAGGACTGGATAATATTTAGGCTCTTTAAATAAAAACTCACCAATTTGCGCCAAGTTTTTTAAGTGGATGGTGGCAATATTTAAACGAGAATTGTAATATTTAAAATAGGGTACATCTGCTGCACAGATGACCAACGAAAGCAATAGTATGGTGCCGCAATAAATGCGTACATATTTGTTTAGTCGGACAGTTTCTGCTTTTTTAAAATAGGAATAAGTCAATGCCAAATAGGGGAGGAGCATGGCGTAACTGGCTACGGTGACATCAAACCAAAGTCCAATTTTAAAGGCTTGGCGTATGGTCATAGAGCGTTCCATATCGAAAAAGTAAGCGGGCTTATTGAAAATAAGCATTACATAACGAAAAATGGAATAAATGGCTAAGAGTATCAGGTGTACCGATATCAAGAATCTTAGGTGAGAGGGGATCCAACGACGATATGCGCTCATAATATTAGATATAACTAAATTTCACACAAACTTAACGAAATAAAATACGGTTTTGTTACTGTTTTTCGTTAGTTTGCAAATTTAGACGCAAAAGTACATAGAAGATGGCAAATTAAAGCGAATATTTTTGGTAAGGAACGGAGTCGAAATAAGTTCCACCATTCAGGCTAAAGATTTTGGAGTCAGACAACTGTTTTTTAAGGCGAGTAGTGGGGCTATTTAACGCAAAAAACGGGAAGTATTTATGCTGAGCCTGCCGAAGTATGGCTTCAAAAGATTAGCATCAATGGTGGGAGTTATTTCGACTCCGTTCCTAAGTACCTTAATTTACGCCAATCGGTTTTATTAACTCCCAAGCGGTTCTCCATCTATTGCTCCATTTTTCCATATCTACTACAATTATTTTACGTTCCTGAATAGGTAAAATGCCATGTCTTTGCTGTAATACTTGATAATGCCTCAAACAAACTAAGGTAATCGCTACGATATAATGCACCACACACAACGCCGTTTCAATGCGGTAGGCAGGTGCATCTATACGCCTAAATGCGCGAACGGTAACGGTTTTCTGGTGCTTAAATTGGAGTATCATTTGTTCCATATCACCCTTTTCAACGAGCGTTGTAGCCAAAGTGATTGTACTGGATTGTTGATCGAACCAAAGGTCAAAAATATCATCACAATATTGGATCAAATGCCCAAATTCTAGTAGTGCCTCATCTTCCGCAGGGGATGGAAGGGGTTCGTGTACCATTCTGAACATTAAAACGGAATAGCCGCCTTTTTCCCGTGTAATTTTATCCACTTCTGCCAAATCAATGGCATGACTGGTTTGTTGTCGGCCCGCAGTTTCAACATTAAAAACTTGATGCATCGCCGATTTGAATGCTGCCAAATGGTCATTCGGCAGTTCTTCATAAATATTGTGCAAAAAATGCAAGGCTAAACGACGGTGGTCATCCGCCGCCAAACCATATTCTTCGGGGTTGTCGCGCCAAAGGATGCCTGTATCGTCGCGGTCGCGAAATGAATCCACTAAATCGTCAAAAAAGTAGGCCAGCGCCGCCAAATTCGTCAAACGATGTTTTTCGGCATCCGTTCTTGTAGTGCCCCTTATAGTACAAAAAATAATACTCAAAAATGTGCCACCATAAAAATAGTGCTGTAGCCTTCGACGTTCCTGCGATGTAAGTAATTCATTGTGTGGTAGTTGTAAATCTGCTAATGCCCGATTGTTAAAATATAAATGTGCTCGGGCAAATGCGCCAAGTAGCCAAATAGTAGCCCGTATCATATAAAACCAATGTACCAACCAACACATTAGGTAATTTTATCGCCTCCTGGCAATATTTTGATAAATTTTACAACCATAAAACAAGTGACACTCACCATACAAATGATAATTGGAATCGTTTTCGATGGGTACGAACTACCAAACCAATAGCCACATTGCGACCACCAGTCCATGACGAGTACATGAGATAGATAGATGCCAAAACTTGCATTCGCAAATTCCTTTTCAATTTCTAGCAAAGGTCGGCTATTCCATGATAACTTTGCCAACATAAACCACCCAATAATGCAAGCCCCAACATTAGGTGTCAGATAATCGTAAAAATACTTGTGGAATTTACCATTATTGAGGGTCGTACTGGCCCAATAGGTGCCAAAAACAGTCACGCAACTACCTATGACGATCAATACCACCGAAAGCCACCAAAGTTGGCGGCGTGTCATTGGCCAAGGAGCCAAATATTCCGTTGCTGGCTCTCCCGGAAGCGGCTTTTGCATCAAATAAGCACCAAGAATAAAATAGCCAACATTATTGGAAAAAGTTTCCCAATACATCCCAATACTCAATCCCCAAAAAGTATAAAGAATTTTATAACCCCACGCTGAACCAGCGCAGAGCGCAAAAATGTACCAGTAATCCTTGTCGCGCGCCGTACGTACCCACGGACGGATCAATGGATATACCAGGTATAATCCTACAATTAAATAAATAAACCAAAGGTGGTAATGTACAGGGCCTTCCAGTATTCGAATCAATGCATCTTTAAATGTTGCAGGTTCTTTTTTTGCCAAAAAACCATACAATAAATAGACACACATCCAAAATAGCCCTGGAATGACTACCCTTGAAAGCCGCTTGCGAAGGAACGGCCCCGTCGGGTAATCTTTGGTCAAAAGCAAAGCACCGCTGAGTAGTACAAAAATTGGCACCGATGCGCGCGATACACCATCCCACCAATTGCTAACCCACCAATCCCAGGTATTCATATCTGGCAATTGCTCGGCCAATGGCCCAGAAACGTGGATCGCTATGACCATCACAGTGGCCAAATTTCGGAGGCGATCGGCCCATGCAAACAAGGGCGGAGAGGACAAATTACTCATGTTGAAAAAAAAATGTAGTATGTACGACAATCATTGCAGCTGCAAAGATGGCAATCGTTTTGATTTTTATACCTTTGCAGCGAAATTATGGAAAAAGTTAAATGTTTAATTATCGGTTCCGGACCAGCCGGATACTCCGCTGCCATCTATGCAGCCCGCGCCGGATTAAACCCAGTCATGTACACTGGGCCACAACCTGGAGGCCAATTAATGATCACCAATGACGTGGAAAACTATCCGGGTTATCCCGATGGCCGTCAAGGCCCGGAGATGATGGAAGATTTTAAAAAACAAGCCTTGCGTTTCGAGACGGATATACGTAACGAAATGATTATCAAGGTGGATTTTACTGGACCAGTGCATAAAGCATGGTCGGATAGTGGCCATGAAATACACGCCCTAACGGTGATTATCGCCACAGGCGCGAGTGCTAAATGGCTCGATATTCCAGGAGAATTGCGTTTGCAAAACCGCGGCGTTTCGGCCTGTGCTGTATGCGATGGTTTCTTCTTTAAAAAGCAAGAAGTGGCTATTGTAGGTGCTGGTGATACCGCCGCAGAAGAAAGTACTTACCTCGCAAAAATTTGTTCGAAAGTCCATCTTTTAGTTCGACGTGACGAAATGCGCGCCTCTAAAATCATGCAAGAGCGCGTTTTGAACACACCCAACCTCATCGTGCATTGGAACACGGAAGCAGAAGAAGTACTCGGTGACCAAGGCGTGGATGGTGTTCGAATCGTTAATAATAAAACGGGTGAAAAGTCGGAATTGGCGGTAACGGGTTTCTTCGTTGCCATTGGTCATAAACCCAATACGGACATCTTTAAAGATTGGATCAAAACGGACGACAGCGGTTATATTATCGCGCATCCGGGACGTACCCATACCGGTATTGATGGCGTGTTCGCTTGTGGTGATGCTCAAGATAAAATTTATCGTCAGGCAGTAACAGCAGCGGGTACAGGATGTATGGCCGCACTGGATGCAGAACGGTATCTTGTTGAATCTGGCCAATAACACGTAAGGGCAGACCTGCGTGTCTGCCCCGACGAGCGGGCGGACACGCAGGTCCGCCCCGACGCGCGGGCGGACACAAAGGTCCGCCCCGACGAGCGGACGGACACAAAGGTCCGCCCCGACGACGACGTATAATAAACTTATTAACTAAACATAAATATGGGAAAATTCCGACCTGGCGTACTTCATGGAAATGAAGTTACAGATTTGTTCAATTACGCCAATGAACATAATTTTGCATTGCCAGCAGTCAATGTCATTGGTACAAATACAGTAAATGCAGTGATCGAAACCGCTGCTGCTGTCAACAGCCCTGTAATTGTCCAGTTTTCTAATGGCGGTGCCGCCTTTTTTGCAGGTAAGGGCTTGTCCAACGACGGCCAAAAAGCCGCCATTGCTGGTGGTATATCTGGCGCACAGCATGTTCATGCTATGGCCGATGCTTATGGCGTGCCAGTTATTTTGCATACCGACCACTGCGCACTTAGCCTTTTACCTTGGGTAGATGGGCTTTTGGATGCAGGCGAGCGTTTTTACGAAAAAAATGGCTATCCGTTGTACAGCAGCCACATGCTGGATCTTTCAGAAGAACCATTGCACGAGAATATCGAAATATGTGCAAAATACTTTGAGCGTATGACCAAAATGGGCATGACCCTCGAAATCGAATTGGGCGTAACTGGCGGTGAAGAAGATGGCGTGGATAATTCAGATGTGGATTCCGCTAAATTATACACGCAGCCTTCCGAAGTGGCGTATTCGTACGAAATTTTGCGTAAAATATCGCCTAACTTTACCATTGCCGCTGCTTTTGGTAATGTACACGGCGTTTATAAGCCAGGTAACGTAAAACTACAACCCATTATCCTCAAAAACTCTCAAGAGTATATTCGGGAAAAATATAGTTTGGATGGCAAAACACCAGTCAATTTTGTGTTCCATGGTGGTTCAGGTTCGTCGCAGCAAGAAATTCGCGAAGCCATTGAATACGGTGCCATTAAAATGAATATTGATACTGATATGCAATGGGCATACTGGGAAGGTATCCGTAATTTTTATGAATCGAAAAAAGGTTACCTTCAAGGTCAAATCGGTAATCCAGAAGGAGACGACAAGCCCAACAAGAAATTTTACGATCCACGTGTTTGGTTGCGCGAAGGCGAAAAAACTTTTGTTACGCGCTTAAAGCAAGCATTTGAAGATTTGAATTGCGTTGGTAAAAACGCCTAGTATATTATAAAATATGTTACGAGGGAGTAATTGAGCAGCTTTGTTTTTGCTGAATTACTCTCTTTTTTTGAATTAGACATTTCAAGTATTTGTTCATAAACATGCCTCCTTTTGGTTGTTAGCATTGATCTGTGATAAGATGCCTTTGAGGGGTTTCAGTATTTCCCATATAAGTTTCAGGTGTTTGTTGATGTACAAATTAGGTTTGTTTTTTTGAAAGTTGACAACTTTTTTTCAGACAACCAAAGGATTTGTCCTAATGTGTCGTCAAAGCGTGTGTATTCCTAAAGCCGTTTACCGTAATAAATAATTTTATATCGTAACTAAGTCAATTGTAATACTAGCCGTAACCTCATTGCTTAGTTTTTGAATTTAAACGTAAAACATTTTTTTCACTCGCCTGATGCCAGATCAGAATCGGGCTTATTTTTTATTTTTAATATCTACCAGTATGACAAAATTTTCAGTTTTTATTACCATTTCGCTCACTTTTTGGTGTTTTTTTTCTTGTAAAGAAATCTTGCCAAAGGGCCTGGATGATGACCAAATCTTAGACGGCACGGTAGAGGGGCTTACCGAGGCAGAATTAATCCAGTTCGAACGAGGCGACGAGGCTTTTCGAGAAGTTTTTGTTAAGGAAACGGGGCTGGGGCCTTCGTTTGTAACGGCAAGTTGTGTTAGTTGCCATGCAGGTGATGGGAAAGGGCATCCATTTACCACTTTGACACGATTTGGTCAACCAGATGAATATGGTAATCAGTTCATGCATCTGGGTGGCCCGCAGTTGCAAAACAGGTCTTTGCCGGGTTATGAACCCGAAAGCATCCCATTAGGAGCAACTTTTGCAAAATTTACACCACCTGCAAACACAGGACTGGGCTATCTGGAATATGTCAGCGATGCGGATATTCTTGCTATGTCGGATCCCAATGATGATGACAAGGATAATATTTCGGGTACACCTAATTACGGACATATTCCTGATTATTTGACTAAAAAATCTGATGCAATTCCCAATAATGATAAATATATCCTGCGCTTTGGCAAAAAAGCAGCTGCTTATAATCTTTTGCACCAAACCGCAAATGCTTACAATCAAGATATGGGTATTACATCTAGTTATGAATCCATTGATGCTTTCACGCTTAAGAAGATTGAGCCAGAAATTACCGTCAATAAACTCAACGATGTGGTATTTTATTTAGAAACATTGAAAGCGCCAATTCAACGCAATACAAATGATCCAATTGTTCAAAGTGGCTTAATGGTATTTAAAGAAATAGGCTGCGAAAAGTGCCATAAACAGACCTTGAAAACAGGAAAGGCACCGATTGATGCGCTTTCAGAAAAAGAGTTTCATCCATATACTGATCTGCTGTTACACGATATGGGTAGTGGGCTTGATGATGGTTATACAGAAGCGTTAGCAAAGACTTACGAATGGCGTACGCCTCCACTTTGGGGCCTAGGGCTGTCATCTGATTCGCAGGGCGGCGCCTATTACTTGATGCACGATGGTAGGGCGCGCAGTATTGAAGCGGCCATTTTGCTACATGGTGGTGAAGCACTTTTTACCAAAACAAAGTACGAATCTCTTTCAGCGAGCGAAAAAGCAGCACTCATTACTTTTCTAAACTCACTTTAATATGAAATATACTCTCGTAATTCCTTTTCTTTGGTTGTGCTCTTTTTTGAGTGGACAAGCAAGTAGCCAATCGTCTGCGACATTTCTTATTGATTCGTCTGTGCTATACCTAAATAGCGACGCGATGTATCGCCGACCTTTTTTGGGAAATAATAATCTGCCTGTTTCAATTGGTGGATATTTGGATGCCAATACTAGTTACGGGGCTACTAATGGATCGAAATCAGGCATTGGTTTTGCTATGCCAGATTTAACCCTCATTTTATCTACCCGTATAAATAAACGGACAAGTTTCCTCACAGAAGTGGCTTATGCATCTATTACCGGTAAAGTACAACTGCGTCACGCTGCTATAGATGCAAGGCTTCACCGATTGATCAATCTACGCACAGGGCTTATTCTGAATCCGATTGGAGCATTTAATCAAAATCACGATGCGCCTAATTACGATTTTGTGGATAGGCCAATAGCGGCTACAACTATCATTCCTGCAATTTTCTCTAATGTAGGTGTGGGTTTATTCGGCAAAACTGGAAACTCAAAATGGGTACTAGGGTATGAAGCCTATCTAACTAATGGGTTTAATGATAAAATTATTGATAATACATTAGGGCGGACTTGTTTGCAAGAAGGTGTTTCTAGCTTTGAAAATTATAGTGGGAAACCCATGTTTACAGGAAAAATCGCCCTGCGCAACCGATACGCAGGTGAATTAGGCGTTTCATACTTGTCTGGTATTTATACTGAACACGACGCACCAACGACTGGAAAGGTTGCTGTTTTGGCTGTACATTATACGGGGGGATTTCTGCGTAACAGGCTGTTAATCAAAGGAGAAATAGCAAAAGTATCGGTAGATGTACCCACTACATACCTACAAACCTATGGTAACCAACAAATGGGAGGGTTCGTTGATATAATTGGAACGATTGCTCAAACTTCTATCTGGGGGTTCGATCATGCCCGTATCAATATTGGCGCGCGATTAGAATATGCAGATTACAACAAAAGCAAATTTGAAGAAACGCAGGGAACTATTTTTGAACATTCACGTGCGGTGGTGCCATGTATTTCATTCAGGCCTAATGCCAAGTCGGTCATCAAGTTCAATTATAAATACCAAGAGCAAATTGATTTTTTAGGTAACCCGCCATTAAAAACAGGGTCATTTCAACTTGGATTTTCTTCCTATTTTTAGGTTAAAAGCGGCTATCTCACGATGCACAAATTGTTGAAGGTTGTGGAATAATATATTGTAGTTGAACCAATTTAGTATTGGCGCAATATTTCATTGCGCCAATACTATGCTTTGAGCAGCATATTGGTGGTATTTACTGTTACAAGTCTCCTTGCGCCACGGCTGTCCTTTCCAAAAACTCACTTTCCGACCAAATTTCCACCGTGCCAATATCCTGCGCTTTTTTCAGTTTAGAACCTGCTTTTTCGCCCACCACCAGTATGCTCAGGTGTTTGCTCACCCCGCTTGCTATGGACGCTCCTGCGCTTGTTGCGCGAGCCTCGGCCAGTTCGCGCGTCATTTGAGTGAGCGATCCGGTAAACAAAATACTTTTTCCGTAGAGTACGCCCTCGGTGTTTACATCCGCTTTTTTGTCTTCTTCGGTTTGTGTGAGGTTAACACTCAGCGATTCCATTTCTTTGAGCAATGCTACATTATGGTCGTCGTGGAAAAAATCGAATACTTTTTGCGCTACTACCGGGCCAATATCCTTGATCGTCTGGTATTTTTCTAAGTCCCAATCGCAGAGATCCAAAACATGTCCTATTTCAGCAGCGATCAGTTTGGAGGCTTTTTGCCCTAAATGATGAACGCTTAGGCTATGCAATAAACGATGGATAGGGTTTTGTTTGGCTTTTTCAAGGGCAGCGCGCATATTGTCTGCCGAACGTTTGCCAAAACCATCTAGTTGTGCAATGGCTTCAAAATCAAGGCGATACAAATCCGCTAGGGTACTTAACCAACCCAGTCCAATGAACCGTTCAATGGTGGCTTTGCTCAAGCCTTCAATATCCATGGCGTGTTTGGATACATGGAACACAAATTTTTGATATTCCTGCCGACCACAAGTACAGTTGGGGCAACGCCATGCGGCTTCATCCTCGGCACGGGCGAGCAAGACTGTTTTTGTCTCGTCGAAAGGACAGTATTCCGGGTATTTTACGGGTATTTCGGAGCCATCGCGCAGTTCTACTAATGTTTTTACGATATAAGGAATTACATCGCCAGCGCGTTCAACCAACACGTGGTCGCCGATTCGAATATCTTTAGAGCGAATAAATTCTTCGTTGTGCAGACTTACATTAGATACCGTGACACCCGCTAAATGCACAGGTTCTAATTTGGCGACAGGCGTAATCGCGCCTGTTTTCCCTACTTGATATTCGATATCGCGCAGGCGTGTGGTGGCTTGTCTTGCGCGGAATTTGAAGGCAATAGCCCAACGCGGATGATGCGAGGTATAACCGCATTTGGCCTGTAGGTCGATCCGATTGAGTTTGACGACCATACCATCCAATTCATAAGGGTATTCGTCTCGGTATTCTTGCCATGCGTTACAAAATGCGATTACTTCGGCTATGTTAGCACAGGTTTTTGTGGCTTCAAGGTGTTGTTTGGCGTGTGTTTGCGACAAGGGCGTTTTGAAGCCCAATTTTTCCAACAGGTGAATACTTTCGTCGTGGGTGTCAAATTGACCTTCAACAGGATTGCCATTTTTGTCTTCTGCAAAACCCAACTGATAAATAAACGCTTCCAGTCCACGAGCGGCAGTTTCTTTGGGATCTTTCATCCGCAATGCTCCGGTGGCAGCGTTGCGGGGATTCGCAAAAAGGGTTTCACCGGCGGCTTGCCGTTTAGCATTCATGGTGTCAAAAATATCCTTCCTTATCAATGCTTCACCGCGCAATTCGGCTTTATAAATGCCATATTTACTAAACTCAGCGCGCAATGGAATCGATTTTAAGGAACGCATATTGGCACTAATATCTTCGCCCATCGTACCATCGCCACGTGTTGCGCCGCGTACTAATAGGTCGTTTTCAAAAACCAATGCAATAGTGCCACCGTCGTATTTCGGCTCTACACAATAAGAAACAGCCTCATCTTTCTCCAATCCGCACAGTTTTTTAATACTGGTATCGAAATCAAGTAAATCGGCGGCATCGTATGAATTATCCAATGAAAGCATTGGAGTTAGGTGAGGAACTTGGGCAAATACCGATCCTGAATTATCATCACCGACACGTTGAGTAGGGGAGTCTGTGCTAATGAGTTCGGGGTGTTTGGCTTCTATTGTTTTCAATTGATTATACAATTGATCGTACTCAAAATCGCTGATAACTGGGTCGTTTTGAACATAATAACGCCATTCATGGTACCGAAGCACTTTGGTTAAATCGGTTACTTTTAGTTTTGGGTCATCAAATAGCGTTTGGGTGGCTAATGGATGTAGCAATGCTTTGGATAGGTCGAAAAGTGCGCGTTGTTGTTCCTGAGCGTACATTATTTATTGTTTATGTTTTAGACGAATCAGCATTATCCATTGGTGCAATCACCTTGACATTGTGCCGAAAATTGTATTGTTTTTTAATTTTAAAATAACGCTGCAAAAATAAACAATTTTTTTTAAAAGCAAACGAGGTATTCACAATATCTTTGCGGCGCGCACTTTTTTTACTTTTTCCAAGGTGTTCAGATTGATAAATATGACAGATAATATAAAACTTACCCAATATTCCCATGGTGCGGGTTGCGGCTGTAAAATTTCACCAAAAGTACTCGACCAAATTCTACAAACGGGTCAAAAATCAACGGTTTTTCCAACACTTTTGGTCGGAAATGAAGAACGCGACGATGCCGCCGTAATGGACTTGGGCGATGGAACGGCCATCATTAGTACCACTGATTTTTTTATGCCCATCGTGGATGATCCAGCCGATTTTGGCAGAATCGCTTCCGTTAATGCGATCAGCGATATTTATGCGATGGGCGGCACTCCCATATTGGCTATCGCTATTTTGGGCTGGCCAATCAACCTCCTCCCACCAGAAGTAGCCAATGCGGTGATTGAAGGCAGTCGAGCGGCCTGTGCAGAAGCCGGAATTCCTTTAGCAGGTGGGCATAGTATTGATAGTCCAGAGCCTATTTTTGGGCTTGCCGTAACCGGTAGGGTGAAAATAGAACACTTGAAAAAAAATGGTTCGGCTTCTATTGGCGCTAAATTATTTTTGACCAAACCGATAGGCGTTGGTATTCTGACAACTGCCCAGAAAAAAGGGCATTTATTGCCCGAACACGCGCATATCGCACCGGATTCGATGAAAAAATTGAATAAAGCGGGTGCTCATTTTGGCCAATTACCATATGTTCAAGCCATGACAGATGTGACAGGTTTTGGGCTTTTGGGGCATTTGTCTGAAATGTGTGCCGCTTCCAATGCAGGTGCTTTATTGCGATTTGATGAAGTGCCTGTAATTGATCGCGCTATTTTGGACTATTATTTGGATAAAAAATGCTTTCCAGGAGGAACAACTCGTAATTGGGAAAGTTATGGACATAAAATAAGTGGTGCCACTGTTTTGCAACAACAAATTTTAGCCGATCCGCAAACGAGCGGCGGGTTGCTTGTGGCAGTGAATCCTGCTTTTGAAGCAGATTTTATGGCGGAAGCCAAGGGATTAGGTATGGAACTTACTTCTTTTGGGGAGTTGGTGGAGTTGCAGGAGGTAATGATACATGTGGTTTAATTGGGTAAATGTATGGTGTCGGCGTGGCTTCAACTCTGATGTCATCAACTTACCGAAGTGATTACTCTTCGCGTTATTAAGTTTTGTGCAAATATTCAACTATTTTCAAGTGAGCCAATAACAGAATTGGCCTATTGTCGGGGCGATACCCCCAGCCCCGACAATAGGCACATTTGGTTTATGGCGCACTTTGGATTACTGAATATTTGCTCAATCCGATGAAATATTCAACCACTCCGTGTTTGGTCTCAAAATGCTTTCCCCAAAACTACTGCCTCGTCACTACCAATTTCTGACTTACCGTAGTGCCATTTTCCATTTTAATACACCAATAGTATATACCCTCGGGGCAATTTGTCAAGTCTATTTGGAAAGACCCGTTATTAGCGTTGGGCAGATTCACCATTTTTACTTGCTGCCCAAGTGCATTTGCCAAAACAAAATGTGCATTTTGAAGTGGCGTTATTGGGCTATTCCAAGTCAGTTGAACCTGATTTGTGGCTGGATTTGGCTGTATTTTCGCATATAGTTCAACAAAAGGTTGATTAATATTTGAAGTATTTAAGGTAGTATCCACATAATTTACTTCAAAATTGTCGATATAAAAACCATCTAAATTTAATCCTTGATCGGAGAGCAATGAAAACTTAAATTTAATTTTCTGCCCCTTAAAATCGCTCAAGTCGATGGATTCTTTCACCCATGTTTCCTGTAGTCCATCCCAAAGCGGCAAATCCAAAGTTTGGTTATTGGTACCTAAATTGGTGTATTTTCCGCACATTTGAGTAGATACTCCAGATTCCGTAATCGCTTCGAGTTGCACCCAGTCATAATCTGTTTCGAGGCTCCATTTTGCATCAAAATTGAGCGCAGGAAGCATAGCCGTACTTGGAATAGTGATGAAATTATTGCTTAGAAGTGTTTTTAGGCTATTATTGCTGTATTTTGCGTTAGGTGAGTCGGTGATGGATGTCGGAGCCGAGGTATAAGATTCTGTGGTTAAGAGCCAGTTTCCAGTCCAATTTTGTGGACTATTAAATGGTTCATTCAGAATTGCTACCCTTGGGCCATCGGTATATATTTTTTCTAGTGTATCTGTTATTGTAAATGCACCATTAGTGATCTGCAATAGCATTGGTATTACGGCATTAATTGTGCTGTTGGGGCTCATGTTAACCGTAAACCAAACGGTATCAACCTGTTGATTATTGAGGTTAATGGTATAATTTGCAGGTGAAATGGATACGATTTGATTATCTGTTTTTTGTAATGAAACCGTGAAGTTGCCATTCTGTGCGCCAATATTACGTACTTCAATAGGTATAGTACTCGTTGTTGTATTGATTTCAAAATTACTAATGTCTTTGGCTAATGCAATTTTTAGTATACTCCAAGCCAATATAAAATTACTGAGTTGGGTCATTTTATTTAAACTATCAATCACACTAGCCGATGGCCAAAAACCTAGTACTGCGGGGCCTGTTTCCGGCGTAAAAGAATAGGTATTGTGGCTTTCAAACATCCAATCATCTGAACTACCATTTACGGCATAGCCAACCGTTTCGGTCGTAGTACCCGCTTTAAACTTGTTTTTTTCGGTCAAAGCATTACCCAAAAAAGGCAAATAAGGGTCTGCGGCTGAATCGCTATATGCCCACGGATAGATCAATAGATTACCATACGTGTGATAATTAAAGGTGTTTTTAAAATCGTGTTTATTGCAAAAGTCCCGAACCATCCGTGATTCAGGCTCTGAGAAGGCAAAGGGACCACGATAAGTAGCCGAATTTGGATTGGGTGACGAGCCTATATCATCATATCCCCACGAGAAACCATAATTGCGGTTCAAATCCACCCCAAAAGTACCATCGCCATTATCACGCCTGTTTTTGCGCCAAAGTCCGCCACCTTGAGGATTGGTGGACTCATTAAATAGGTATCCATCGGGATTGACGCAAGGGATAAAATAAAGTTCAGTATTGTCCATGACATATTTGCACTCCGGGCTGGAATCGTAATTTTCCATCAAATGCCACATAAAGTATAATAATTGGGTGAGACCTATCGGTTCACGGCAATGGTGCAGTGCTGTGTACAATGCTTCTGGTTCGTTTTCATCTTGATCGGGATTGTCCGAAATGCGCACCCAATACAAAGGCCGTCCTTCATGCGTTGTGATGGTATCGCTCACAATGGCTTTTGCACTGATAAATTGCGGGTATTTTGCGTGCATATCGTCGAGTATGGCCAGCATTTCAGCATAGGTGGGATAGCCGCCCATCGAGCCAGTAGTATAGTTTTGTGGGATTGGATAATTACCAACGTCGATGCTATTACCCACTCCTCCGCAAGGGGCAGCGCCTCGTTCCGCGGCAATAATGGGTGTGGTATTTTGATCGACGTACCATTTTTGTACATCGGGAATGAGTATTTCTACCGAGAAACCAGCATTTCTGATGGTTTGGATTTCGGCGGCAGAGAAATCGGTAGTAAAAGACTTCCCTTCAGCAAGTGCGCCATGGTCTGTTTCTACCCCTAGTTGAGCGAGGGTGGCAATAGATTTACCCTCTAATGATACCTTGCATCGGGAA
The DNA here is from genome assembly GCA_043764095.1 of Chitinophagales bacterium. GTDB lineage: Bacteria > Bacteroidota > Bacteroidia > Chitinophagales > Saprospiraceae > M3007. The sequence goes on along the minus strand of JAYUKX010000050.1, from coordinate 37,886 downwards.
TAAGATTGCCCAAAGCCAAAGACGGAAAAAGCCACCAAGATAAAAAGTGTAATAAATAATTTTTGCATAATGTGTGGTTAAAAAAGTAAGTATTTGGGTTTTATTAAAGGTAAGGTAAAAAAGAGGTAAAATAGAAATAATCTGGTTGAATACTAGCGATTTGGGGTTTTAAAAATGCAAAAGAACTGCAATTTTTCGACAATTATGTTAAATAATTAGGCTAAAATGTAAAAATTAGACATTAATTAATGAAAATAATTTGGTTTTTAAGCGAACGCGCTATCTTTGCGCTTCACAAACAATTCACAATTTAATTCGTATTGATAATCATGGTAAAAAATCTTACAATGCTTTTAGCGTTTGTTTTGATGGCGCTATCACAAGTAAATGCTCAACAAACAGGAGATGAGATCTTCGTAATCGATCTAAAAATCGACGGTGAAACTACTACTTACAAAAATGCTTCTGGTGGCTTTAGTGCCCCTGCTGATTGGGGTGGCCCAATCGTAGATGATATTTGTGCTGAAGTGGTTTGGGGTTATGATATCACACCTGACTCTTTGGGCTGCGATACAATCACAAACAATTATGCTGGCAAAGCCGTTATGATTCGTCGCGGTGTTTGCGAATTTGGTGCTAAGTTGTATTTTGCACAGCAAGCAGGTGCTGCTATTGGTATTGTTGCCAATGGCTACGCTGCTACGCATGGTGACGATTTTGCTCAGCCAGGCATGGGTGCAGGTGCAAAAGGCGCTTTGGTAACTACCACACCAGTTATGATGTTTTGCCGCGCTTTGGTTGATAAAATTGACAATGCGCTTAAAGCAGGTAAAAAGCCTCAGATTTGTATCCGTCGCTTGAGCCTTCACGATCCAACCGGAGGTTTTGCTTATGCTACACCAATCACTCAAGCAGATACAGTTGAACTGATCTCTATGGGTTGTGTAAACCGTAGCGGTGTAAGCCAAGACTATACTGGTAAGGTGGTAATTACTGACCCAAATGGTGTTTCAACTACCTTCACATCAACTCAGTTTATCGAGGCTGGTGCTGACTCCGTTCTCATTTTCCCAAATTATGATCCACTTCCAGCAAAGGTTGGTACCTACAAAATGGTATTTACTGCTGATTTGGCTACTAATGCTGGTGATACAATCACACGCCAATTCCTTTACACACCACAAACTTATGCTACGGATAATCTAGTCTTGAATGGTGGTGCGGCTAATAATGCTTCTTTTGTTACTGCGGGACAAAAATACAGTGCATTGTCTTTGTATCGCACAGGTGATGCTGGCTTGAATGTTAAGTATGCCACTTTTGGTATCAATAATGCTGCTGCTTGCGCAGTGGCTGATCCAGCGGCTAATGTAGTTAACTTGATCCTTTATGATGCAGACTCTAACGATGATGGCCTAACAGACGAAGGTACAGGTGTTGGTGCATTTGACGCTTTGCCATTCGTTGCATTCCAAGATTATACTTTTGATGCAGCCCTAAAGGCGGATTCTTTGGTAAATGTTGAATTGACACCAATCGATGGCAGCGAAATTACATTGAAGCCTAACCACTTCTACTACTTGCGCGCTATTTATGATGGTAATGCGGCTAACTTGGGTATCCAATTGTCATTTACTTGCTCTCGTCAAGTAGAATATACACCAAAAGATCTTGGTTGGGTAGGTATCGGTAATATCACACCAATCACTTTGGATAATCTTTATTCAGGATGGGGCGGTTCAACTGTGATTCTTCGTATGCATGATGCAGCGTATGACCCAGAGAATCCAATCAGCGTTAACCCAGCACCGCTTGCTAAGACGAAATTCACAGTTACTCCAAATCCAGCAGTTGAATATACTTCTGTAAACTTGGAATTGGCTGCACAGAACAAATCTGTAACTGTATCTATTATCGATATGCAAGGTCGTGTTGTTGCGTCACAAGTAGTGCGGAACTTCCAATCTGGTCAAATTAAAATGGACACACGTAACTTGGCTTCTGGTAATTATGGCCTTTCTATCCGCAGCAGCGAAGAAGGTTCTGCTATGACCAATTTGATGATTTGTCACTAAGAACTAATTTAGGAAAGATACACAAAGGAGGTTACTGCTTGATCTTGTCTTTTTTATCTTCTAACCTAATTTTATTTTCTTTATAGCAAACGGCGTGCGGGTTCAGTCCTGTCACGCCGTTTGTTTATTTTAGGATATTCAGCCAATCTTATACGTATATTATTAACATTAATAAACGTCTTCTTTTTCTACTAAGTACTTGGACATAATTAATTGCAGAAATGAACGCAGGTATTTTTCGGCTAGACGAGCTATTTTTAAGGCAGATAGCGGTACTATCTAACGAAAAAATGGGGAAGCATAGTCGGAAAAGACCAAGTTCAAAATGCTAATTAATTGTGTCCAAGTACTTAAAATAAACTGTAATAACAATCATGATAAAAAATCTTACACTACTTCTAGCGTTCGTATGCACAACGCTATCGCTTGTAAATGCGCAACAAACAGGCGATGAAATCTTTGTAGTCGATGTGAAAATCGATGGTGTAACTACAACCTATAAAAATGGTACGGGAGGATTTAGTGCTCCTGCTGATTGGGGTGGCCCAATCTTAGGTGATATTTGCGCTGAGGCGGTTTGGGGGTATGATATTACACCAGATTCTCTAGGATGTGATACTTTTACTAATAATTATTCCAGCAAAGCCGTTATGATTCGTCGAGGTGTTTGCGAATTTGGGCGTAAGATGTATAATGCTCAACAATCAGGGGCATCTATTGCTATTGTTGCTAATGGTTATGCTGCTACGAATGGAGATGCAAATAATGCACCTAGTATTGGCGCGGGGGGGACTGGCCAGTTCGTTACTATACCAGTCATGTTATTTTGCCGTAATATGGTTGATGTAATTGATGCAGCGATCAAAGCGGGTAAAAAACCAATGATTTGTATTCGCCGCTCGAACCTGCACGACCCAACCGGTGGATATGCTTATGCAACTCCAATCACTCAAGCAGATACAGTTGACCTAATATCGGTGGGTTGTATCAACCGTACGGGAATGGGCCAAACCTATACAGGTAAAGTGACCATTACTGATCCGGCTGGAGCAGTCACTACACTCGAATCTACTCAATATATCGAGGCGGGTGCTGACTCGGTTATTCTGTTCAATAGTTATGTTCCAATATCGCCAAAGATCGGTACATACAAAATGGAATTCACTACTGATTTGACGAATAATAACGGAGATACACTGGTACGTAAATTTATTTATACGCCTAATACTTATGCTACGGATAATCTTATCATAAAAGGTGGGAGTCCTGTTGACTTTGGAATTGGTGCGATACCAAAGCTCAGTATCGCATCATTGTACCGTACTGGCGATGCGGGCTCAATTGCAAAATATGCGAAATTTGGTATCCATAACGCTACTACTGTTGCAGTAGCAGATCCAGCGGCTAATGTTGTTAACTTGATCCTTTATGATGCTGATACAAATGATGATGGCGTAACAGACGAAGGAACTGGTGTTGGTGCATTTGACGCTTTGCCATTCGTTGCATTCCAAGATTATACTTTTGATGCAAATCTAAAGCAAGACTCTTTGGTAAATGTTGAATTGACACCAATTGATGGTAGCGATATTACATTAAAGCCTAATCATTTTTACTACTTGCGCGCTATTTACGATGGTACATCGGCTAATGTGGGCATGCCATTGTCATTCACTTGCTCTGATCAAGTAAGTTATACACCAAGAAATCTAGGTTGGGCAGGTATTGGTCCTATTACACCTATTACTTTAGATGACCTTTATGCTGGATGGGCAGGTCTTACTGCGGTACTTCGTCTGCACCGTGAAGATATTCCAAATAGTGTTAAACCAACACCCCTCACTTCTTCAAAGTTTGCTATATCTCCCAATCCAGCAGTTGAATATACCACTATAAACTTGGAATTGGCGACTCAGAACAAGTCTGTAACGGTATCTATCATCGATTTACAAGGTCGTATTGTTGCGTCACAAGTAGTGCGGAACTTCCAATCTGGTCAAATCAAAATGGACACACGCAACTTGGCTTCTGGTAATTATGGCATAATTATCCGTAGCAGCGAAGAAGGTGCTGTTATGAAAAATTTGATGATTTGCCACTAGAATTTTGTTTAGTTTTGCGGTTAAGTTTCACCTCCCTAAATATCTTAAATCGTTATGTATTTACTAGATTATGCACATTATAACCTTTGGGCAAATACCCGAATGGTACAACTTTTTCGCACGTGCAGCGATGCCCAATTGAACCAAGAAATTGTTTCTAGTTTTCCGTCGATTCACACGACGTTTTTGCACTTGTGGGCGGTAGAAATTGTATGGACGGATCGCCTTCAAAGCGTACCTTCGCCAAGATTCCCGGCTAATGGTTTTTCGGGTAGTACCGAAGATGTTTTTTCGAATTTATTAGCATCTTCGCAGGCATTGATCGATTTTATTCAAAACCAACCAGCAGCATTTTTTGAGCGCACCATTGATTTTACCTTACTTACTGCTCCGGGTAACAATCAAATGTTACCCACTGAAATGTTGCACCATTTATTCAACCACCAAACCATGCACCGCGGACAACTAATCACAATGGGGCGGCAATTGGGCATTACAGCGTTTCCGCGAACGGATTATATGATGTGGTTGCGCGAACAAAAAGAGCAATAAATTAGTCTCTGAATACGATATTTCTATTTTTTCATTCAATTAATATTTAGCTATGTTAACAAAACAGTTTTTTTTATGCGCAGCATGTATCTGCGCGTCGCTACATCTTTTTGCACAAAGTACTTGGAAAACTTTGCCGTCTTCACCCGGTATAAGTAGCACTGAAGGCCGCATCGACGATGTTTTTTTTCTCAATAAAACAGAAGGTTGGTGTGCCAGTGGTGGTGGCAATATTTACCATACTTCCAACGGAGGTGATAGTTGGACGAAACAATTAGCCGTCTTGCCCAATCCCTATTTTAGGTGTATCGAATTTCGTAATCCTCAATTAGGATTTGCAGGTACACTCGACAAAAAACTATTTCGCTCCACCGATGGCGGCACTAACTGGACAAATATTGCTCCAAATATTACCCCAATCCCCCAAGCCGTTTGTGGTTTGTCCATTCCAACCGACTCAACTGTTTATGCAGTAGGCGAGTGGGACGAACCTGCTTTTTTACTCAAATCTAACGATGCGGGTCTTACATGGATCAATAAAAGCATGGCAACCCAGGCCAAAGGACTAGTAGATGTATTATTTACCAGCCGTGATACAGGTTGGGTTTCAGGCATGGGCATAGGTGGCGCAACCATTTTGCGCACAGTAGATGGTGGTGCTACTTTTACGGAATTATTTAATTCCGGTTTTAGTGGTGAGTATGTTTGGAAACTACAGCGTGTAACCCCATTAGTTTGGGTAGGTTCGATACAATCTATGACTTTTACAAATGGAAGAATCGTCAAATCTATTGATGGCGGCTTAACTTGGACTGCTATACCTGCTCCCATTAGTGATATGCAGGGTATTGGTTTTGCTACTCCATTAAGAGGATGGGTTGGCGGCTACAATTCGGGTTTTTATGAAACAAAGGATGGTGGAAGTACGTGGACTTTTCAATTCTTTGGTGGCAATTATAATCGTTTTTATTTCTTGGATTCTACATTTGCTTATGCGTCGGGGAATCGTATTTATAAGTTTTCGCCCGAAAGTTCATCCATTATAGAAGCCAATAGAAGCCCTAATGAAAATTTTGATTTTGAACTCAATCCAAACCCTGCAACAGGCCAGACGCAGGTTCGGTTCAACTTATCACAACCTGATAATATCCGTATTTCCTTATTGAGTACTAATGGCGTGGAATTACGAAATTTGCATAAAAGGCATTATGATATGGGTGATCACTCGGTTCAGATAGACCTCACGAATATTCCTTCGGGTACTTATTTGATTTGGATGCAGCGCAACCACGGCTTGTTTACAAAGCCATTTGTGGTACGCTAATAAAAAAGCATCGGAAGAGAAACACCATCTCTTCCGATGTTCTTCCATTACAGCGCGAGGAAATTCCCTATGACCTGTTGTCCTACTTGCCCCGATTTCTCCGGATGGAATTGCACGGCATAAAAATTATCTTTCTGCAAGGAGGCCGCGAAGGGCAAGGTATATTCGCAAGTTGCTTGTGTTAATTCATTGGCCACTGCATAATAACTGTGGACAAAATACATCCAAGCATTTTCGTCAATTCCATTGAAAAGCGGTCCTTTAAGACCCGTAATATTATTCCATCCGATATGTGGCACTTTCAGCGTATCCGATTTAAATAGCCGTACATCAGTATTAAAAATACCCATGCATTCTGTATCGTTTTCAGCGGAATAAGCACAAAACAACTGTAATCCGAGGCAAATACCAAGTACAGGTTGCTTTAATTCGGAAATAACAGTATCCAAACCGCGTTCCCGCAAATAGTGCATAGCGGTAGATGCTTCTCCAACCCCTGGAAAAATGACATGACTAGCCGATTGCAGCACTTCGGGGTCATCGGTCCAGATGGCCTCTTTGCCTAGTCTTTCTAGTGCAAAACGTACCGATTGTATATTGCCAGCGTTGTATTTTACAATTGCGATCATGAGTTATAGTGTGCCTTTGGTAGATGGTAATTGCATATTATTACTATCGCGTTGGATGGCCATTTTTATTGATTTTGCGAATGCTTTAAAAATGGCTTCAATTTTATGGTGTTCGTTCGAGCCTTCTGCTTTGATATTGAGGTTGCAGCGGGCATTATCCGAAAAAGATTTGAAAAAATGTAAGAACATTTCTGTCGGCATTTCTCCTATTTTTTCCCTTTTGAAATCTGCATCCCAAACTAACCACGGTCGGCCACCAAAGTCGATGGCAACTTGTGCCAATACATCATCCATGGGCAGGCAAAAACCGTAACGTTGCAGTCCTTTTTTGTCTTCGAGTGCTTGCGCAAATGCTGTACCGAGTGCCAACGCGGTATCTTCTATGGTATGGTGCTCGTCGATATGCAGGTCGCCGATTACATTGATATGGAGGTCGATACCACCGTGGCGTGCTAATTGATCCAGCATATGATCAAAAAAGCCCAGTCCTGTTTTAATATTTGATTGGCCAGTCCCGTCTAGGTTGAGGTCAATTTGAATATCTGTTTCGTTTGTTTTGCGTTGGTGAAATACTTTCCGAGGGGGGAGTTTTAGGTGTTGGTAAATGGCTTCCCAATCTTCTGTAACCAAGTCAATTATGCCATCAAAATCACTTGGATTATCGTTATTTTTTAACAAAATAGACTTTGTTCCCAAATTTTGAGCCAAACGCATATCTGTCAAACGATCACCAATGACGTAAGAATTAGCCAAATCAAAATCGCCATCCATGTATTCCGTGAGCATCGCAGTGCCAGGTTTTCGGGTAGGTAAGCCATCTGCTTCAAAACTACGGTCGATATGAATGGCGTGAAAATGAATACCAGATCCAGCGAGTATATCCATCATTTTTTGTTGTGCTGGCCAAAATGTGTTTTCCGGAAAAGCATCAGTGCCAAGCCCATCTTGGTTGGTGACCATCACAAGGGCGTAATCTGTTTCACGAGCGATACGAGCCAGCGCGTAAATCGTACCAGGGATAAATGCTAATTTTTCCAAACTATCTATTTGGAAATCGTTTTTAGGTTCTTCAATGATGGTACCGTCGCGGTCTATAAAAAGTATTTTTTTCATGTGTTTGACTTGTTGCGTGTAATTAGTTTTTTGTAGATAATACTACTCTACGCCTTTGTGTCCTCTTGTGGACTTTGTGGTAAAAAAAAGTGTACGCTACACTTAAATATGCGCTATATCTTTTGGTGGTGTACAGAAAACGCATTCAATACCTCTACCAATTTGTGGTTTTCCTCCGCAGTACCCACCGTAATGCGCAAACAGTTTTCGCAGTGCACCTCCTTTGTCCTATTTCGCACAATAACACCGTTTTGGGCTAAATAATCGTAGGTTTCTTGCGCATTATCGACTTTTACTAAAAAGAAATTAGCATCTGATGGATATACCTTTTTTAGTATTTCCATAGTATTCATTTCCTTTTCCAATATTTTCTTATTAGTTTTTAGTTCATTTAAAATTTGATTAAATGCTGTTACGTCAAGGAGTACTTCTTCCACAATAGACAAAGTAGCATTGCCAATATTATATGGATATTTGACTTTATTGAAATATTGGATCGTTTCGGCTGGTGCAATAGCCATGCCCACGCGCAGTCCAGCCAGTCCCCAAGCCTTTGAAAGTGTTTGTAAGACGACCAAATTGGGATATGATTCTATGCTTTGCGACCAAGAATCAGCATCAGCAAAATCAATATAAGCCTCATCAATCACTACAATACCTTTAAATTTTAGCAGTAATTCCTTGATCAAATCAGTATCAAATAGGTTACCGCTTGGGTTATTGGGCGAACAAAGAAATAACAGTTTAGTATGTTCATCTGCCGCTTTTAGTATTTCCGCTGGAATTGGTTGGAAATCACTATTCAATGGGACTTGCCGAATTTCAGTTCCATGGATATGGGCCTGTACAGCATACATCCCGTAAGTAGGTGGCAGTACAATCACATTATCCTGACCTGGCTCGCAGAAGATACGAAACAATAAATCAATGGCTTCATCGCTACCATTTCCAAGAAAAATTTGTTCGGGTTTTACTTGTTTTATTTTTGATAAAAGAAGCTTTACCTTTTTTTGCCGTGGATCCGGGTAACGATTATAATGAATAGGGTAGGGGCTGCCCTCACTGTTTTCGTTGGCATCTAAAAACACCGATGCTTCACCTTTAAACTCGTCACGTGCTGACGAATAAGGCGTTAAGTTTAATATGTTTTTTCTTACTAATTCCTTCATTGTTAATTAGTTATCTGCAAATGCTTTTGACCTTATCACCGCAATACCCGCATTTAATTCAAAACCTATCAACAATACAATACAGTTCAATTGAATCCAAAGCATAAAGGCCATTATGGTGCCGATAGAGCCATAAACGGTGTTAAAATTACTGATGTTGTCGGCGTAAAACGAAAATCCCCAAGATGCCCCAATAGAAAGTAAGGTAGCAAAAGTAGCCCCCGCATTGATAAAAGGTACCCGCTTTCTGGCAGAAGACCCATACCTATACAGTACAGAAATACCTGAGTAAAATAAGAACAAAACTACCACCCATCGAAAGGCAAAAAAGACCATTTTCGTAAACCAGTCAAACCGAATAAAAGTAAATATATAATTCAGTATCGTATTGCCCATAATAACCAATATGACCGAAGCAAAAAGGATCATCGTGAGCAAAAAGGTGAGTTTTATAGCAATTAATCGTTCCTCAAAGGCATTTCTGCGCTTAAATACTTCTCGATGCTCCTTTTTTAAACCATTCATCATCGATATCATGCCATTGCTGGAAAACCACAAAGCCAATAAAAAACCAAACGATAGCAGGTTTCTACGCTCGTTTTTGAGCAAATCTCGAACGGTTTCAAAGACCCATTTGCCGGAATCGCCAGGCACAATTTCATTAATAGAACGCTCTAGTGTAATAAAAAAATTATCTCCGTATGGTAAATAGGGGAGTAGTGTAATTAAAAAAATCATACCCGGAAAAATGGCCAAAAAGAAACTGAACGCCATGCTGTTGGCACGCGTAATTATGGTATCTTCTTGTAACTCCTTACCAATAAATTGCACCAAATTGAACAACGGTATCCGCTTTAAACCTGGTAAAGAATGTGTTTTAGACCACCGAACCAGCATTTTTAATGGCGGTAAAGTGATCAGAAATCTACTACTTCGACGGATAAAATCATCTATTATGGTCTCTAAATTCATCCTCAATAATTTAAAACTGGTGCTAACCAACGTTCGGCTGTTTCCAAATCCATACCCTTTCTTTTGGCATAATCTGCAACCTGGTCTTTACCTATTTGCCCCAATCCAAAATACTTGGATTCGGGGTGACTCAAATACCAACCGCTTACCGCAGCCGCAGGATACATCGCAAAACTCTCCGTGATTTGCATATCAATTTGGCTCGGTTGAAGCAGATCCCATAAAAGTGCTTTTTCAGTATGGTCAGGACAAGCCGGATAGCCCGGCGCAGGCCGAATACCTTGATAACACTCGTCAATTAAAGCCGTATTTTCGAGGTGTTCGTCTGTGGCATAGCCCCAAAATTCCTTGCGCACGCGCTCGTGCATCCGCTCCGCAAACGCCTCTGCCAAACGATCTGCTAAGGCTTTTAGCATGATAGCCGAATAATCATCGCCTTCTTGTTCAAATGCTTTCACATAAGGCTCAATACCTATTCCAGCAGTGGTAGCAAATGCTCCAATATAATCAGGACCAGATGGAGATATATAATCGCTTAAACAGTAGTTTGCTTGGCCAGCGGCTTTTACATTCTGCTGTCGTAGGTGGTGTAACGTAAGCAGTTTTTCACTCCGCGTATCGTCTGTAAATAATTGAATATCATCATCTTGTACAGCATTAGCAGGAAAAATACCGATCACTGCTTTAGCGGTTAACCACTTTTCATCAATAATCCTGCGCAGCATCGATTGGGCTTCAGTGTAGAGAATGGTGGCTTCTTTACCCACTATTTCATCCTGTAAAATGGCTGGAAATTTACCCGCTAGTTGCCAAGATTGGAAGAAAGGTGTCCAGTCAATATACTCCGATAATTCTTCTAGTGAATATTGATCAAACACCTTTACGCCTATAAATTTAGGTTTGGGCGGCGTGTAATTCGCCCAATCTATTTTTGTTTTATTGGCCCTTGCGGCTTCAATGCCTAAGTATTGTTTGGTATTTTGTTTATTGGCCCGATCAAAGCGAATTTTCTCATACTCTGCTTTCACATTATCTACAAAAATAGTATTTTCTCCCTCGTTTTGGGTCAATAAACTACTCACCACGGCAACACTTCTACTGGCATCCAGTACATGTATCACTGGCGCATTATGGTATTGTGGCTCTATTTTTACAGCGGTATGTGTTTTACTGGTGGTGGCGCCGCCAATCAAAAGCGGCGTTGTAAAACCTTGTCGTTGCATTTCTTTGGCAACATATACCATTTCGTCGAGCGAAGGGGTAATTAACCCCGAAAGGCCAATAATGTCAACTTTATTAGCCTTGGCTGCTGCCAAAATTTTATCCGCTGGTACCATCACCCCCAAATCAATAATATCGTAATTATTACAAGAGAGTACTACCCCTACAATATTTTTCCCAATATCGTGTACATCTCCTTTTACGGTGGCTAATAGTACAGTTTTGCGCACATCCACGCTACTATCTGCTTTTTCCAATTCAATGATAGGCGTTAATACAGCAACGGCTTTTTTCATCACACGCGCACTTTTGACTACTTGCGGTAGGAACATTTTTCCAGCACCGAATAAATCTCCTACTACATTCATTCCATCCATCAATGGCCCTTCAATAATACGGAGTGCGGCAGGGTATTTGGCCAATGCCTCTTCCATGTCTTTATCGATAAAATCGGTGATACCTTTGACCAATGCGTGCGTGATACGATCTTCTAAACTTTTTTCGCGCCAAGACAAATCAGAGCCGACGGCTTTACCACCGCTCGTTCCCCTTAATCCCTCCGCAAAGCGCACCAATTCATCTGTAGCATCTGGGTTTCGGTTGAATAGTACATCCTCAATACGACGCAAAAGTTCTTTAGGTATTTCTTCATATACTTCAATCATACCAGCATTTACGATGCCCATATCCATGCCTGCTTTGATGGCATGGTACAAAAATGCAGCGTGCATGGCTTCTCGCACTACATTATTGCCACGGAAGGAGAAAGAAAGGTTACTTACACCGCCCGAAATTTTAGCACCTGGGCAGGTGGCTTTTATTTCTTTGGTGGCTTCGAGAAATGCAATCGCGTACTCATTATGTTCTTCAATACCCGTTGCAACAGCAAATATATTGGGGTCAAAAATAATATCAGTAGGGTCAAAACCAACCTGCTCTACCAATATTTTATAGGCCCGCTGGCAAATGCTCACTTTGCGCTCCTTTGTATCGGCTTGTCCTAATTCGTCAAATGCCATCACCACAACTGCTGCACCATAACGGCGGCAAATATTGGCTTGGCGGATAAATTCGGCTTCTCCTTCTTTCATCGAAATGGAATTAACGATACTTTTGCCTTGTAAACACTGTAATCCGGCTTCGATAACGTGAAATTTGGAAGAGTCCACCATAACTGGCACCCGTGAAATATCAGGTTCGGCGGCCACCAAGTTCAAAAATTCCACCATGGCTTTTTCTGAATCCAGCAAGCCTTCATCCATATTGACATCAATGATTTGGGCACCGCCTTCTACTTGTTGGCGCGCTACCGATAGGGCTTCTGCATAATTGCCCTCTTTGATCAAGGTTGCAAATTTTGCGGAACCGGTCACGTTGGTCCGTTCGCCTATATTGATAAAATTCGTTTCCTCGCGTACGATAAGTGGTTCTAAACCAGCATACATGGTGTAACGCTCCGAAAGCGGAATCGGCTTTATTCCACGACCATGATCGACGTGCTCAGCAATATCCTTGATATGATCGGGAGTAGTGCCGCAGCAGCCACCAACAATATTTACTAGCCCTGATTTTGCGAAATCCTCGATAAATACGCACATTTCGTGTGGGGTTTGGTCGTATTCACCCATTTCATTTGGTAATCCAGCGTTAGGATAGGCAGAAATATAGCATTCGGGTGCAATTTTTGCCAGCGCCTCCAAATGGGGCCGCATTTCTTCTGCACCCAATGCGCAGTTCAATCCAATAGAAAACGGGCGTGCATGTTTCACCGAAACCCAAAAGGCTTCTGGCGTTTGACCACTCAATGTACGTCCTGAAGCATCGGTGATCGTTCCTGAAATCATAATAGGCAGTTTTACCCCTTTTTCCTCAAAAACCTCGTCAATAGCAAATAAAGCTGCCTTACAATTGAGTGTATCAAAAATCGTTTCCACCAATATAATATGTACGCCACCGTCAATTAAACCCCGGATTTGAACCGCATAAGCCTCTTTTACTTCCTTGAAGGTCACCGCCCGATACCCCGGGTTGTTCACATCTGGGGAAAGCGAAAGTGTTTTATTCAATGGACCCACAGCACCAGCCACAAAACGCATCTTGTTGGGATTCATGGCCGTATAAGCATCAGCGGCGCGGCGTGCTACTTGTCCAGCGGCAACATTCAGTTCGTATGCTATGTGTTCCAAGTGGTAATCCGCTTGGGCGATGGAGGTACTACTAAACGTATTCGTCTCAATAATATCGGCACCGGCATCGAGGTACTGACGGTGAATATCCTCGATGACATCGGGGCGGGTGATGCACAAGATGTCATTATTACCTTGCAAATCATAAGGGTGGTTTTTGAATTGCTCCCCTTTGAAGTCCGCTTCGGTTAATTTGAACCGTTGAATCATGGTACCCATTGCACCATCAATTACCAAAATCCGTTGTTCAATCGCCTTTTTTAACTGTTCTTTGATCATTTTATTACGACTTCTTTAATATAAACCTGTCCCATCTCTTCGTTGATGAGTTGTATTATTTTTTCTTTTGAAAAGGATAATTCTTGCTTCAAGGGTGCCGAAATAACAGTAAGGTAGAGTACTTTTTTTCGGACATAGAGTTCAGTAGTATAGGTATCAATGGTTTTGCCCATCAATTTTGCCCACAGTACCCGCACGCGCGTTTCATCGAACCGCGATTTTAACTTGAATTCCTGCAGCATCATCTGCATTGCTTCGGCCAATGTTACTTCGTTTTTTTTGAGCATAATTTATTGCTTAAAAATTGCCTAAACCCAATCTACACCCTTCCTGAGCCAGTTCAAGGTTGCCGCTTCGGGGCTATCGGCCTCGGGTTGAAAATTATACACCCAATTGGCACCTGGTGGCATACTCATCAATATACTTTCGGTACGCCCATTGGTTTCCAGCCCAAATTTAGTACCCCGATCCCATACCAAATTAAACTCGACATAACGCCCCCGACGGAGCATTTGCCAGTGTTTTTCTTGCGCTGTCCAAGTACTATTTTTGTTCTTATGCATCAAATGCGTATAAGTGGGCGCAAAAGTTTCTCCTACTGCAACCACAAAATCGAAGAGTTGTTCTTTGGTTAGTCCGGTTTTTTCATCTTGATAGTCAAAGAAAATACCACCAATGCCACGTGTCTCATTGCGATGTTTAATAAAAAAATAATCATCAGCATTGCCCTTAAACTGCGTATAAAAATCCTCATGGTAACGATCACAAGTACTTTTTAAGGCTTGGTGGAAAAAACGGGCATCTGCTTCATCCACATAATGAGGGGTAAGATCAATACCGCCTCCAAACCACCATTTATCGCCCCCAGTAGTCTCAAAATAGCGTACATTCATGTGAATGATCGGCACAAGAGGACTTTTAGGGTGCAAAACGATAGATACGCCAGTAGCGAAAAAATCAGTTGGAGGCAATTGCATACTTTTAGCAATGGCAGCAGGTAATGGGCCATACACTTCTGAAAAGAGTACGCCACCTTTTTCTATGACATTACCTTCGAGTATCCTCGTTCTACCGCCGCCACCTTCTGCACGTGTCCACAAATCCTCCTTGAACTGCGCGCCATCCGCTGCTTCTAAAGTAGCACAAATGGCATCTTGAAGTGCTTGAAAACGGGCTGAAATTGTAAGTTTATCGACCATTTGAGATGAACTAGTTGACTGGATTACTTAAATTTTGTGCAAAGAACGGTACTACTTGCCATACCCTTGTCATAGAAATTTAAAAAAAAATTACTAACAATGAAATTCTGTATTTGAAAGAATGAGTAACTTTGCTGCTCAATAATAAACTTATTTTGCTAGAAACACTTATTTCTTCTAAAACTAGGGTCAAATTGCTGTTAAAATTCTTTTTAAACAGCAATACCACTGCGTACCTACGAGGTTTAGAAGCCGAATTTGGTGAATCTACCAATGCCATTCGTTTAGAATTGAACCGTTTTGAAGAGGCGGGTATGATAAAATCGAATACCCAAGGCAATAAAAAGTTTTTTACCGCTAATACCGCTCATCCACTCTTCCGTGAAATCCACAATATTGTGCTGAAAAACATTGGATTTGATCAGATTATCGAAAATGTGATCGAAAGATTGGGCGAAGTAGAGCGCGTATATGTGACCGGAGACTTTGCTAAAGGTCGTAATAGCCCTGTCATTGATTTGCTCTTTGTGGGTAACGTAGATAAAAACTACCTCGTCCAATTGGTAGAAAAAGCAGAAAAACTAATTGATCGGCGTATTCGTTTTTTGATTTACGCCGAAAATGATGTGAATTTAGCCGACCAACTCAATACTACTCCGCTGCCGCTATTGCTGTGGAGTAAATAAGTTGTTTTGCAAAAAATGCCAAGATTTGAGGCATTTAAAGGCAAAATATACTGTTTTGCTAGATAAATTTAGGTTTTAGAAGGTAAGTCCCTGCGACTTATCAACGGCGAAGCCATTTTAAAATTACAATAATTGAAAGATGGTTCAAGATTTAAAGCAAAAAAATAAAACGATTGCAGTAATTGGTTTAGGTTATGTGGGGCTGCCTATAGCCTTGGAATTGGCTCGATATTTTAAAGTAATCGGTTTCGATATTAACCAAGCGCGCGTTGATTTAATGCGTAAGGGAATCGACCCTTCTCAAGAATTAGATGCCAACACTTTTCATGGTTGCGATATTGAATTTACGGCACAGCGAGATGACCTAGATAAAGCACACTTTTTTATTGTCGCAGTACCTACTGATGTGGATGACCATAAAGTACCCGATCTTACATCACTCGAAAAAGCATCGGCGAGCGTTGGCAAATCGCTCAAAAAAGGAGATTATGTCGTTTTTGAAAGCACCGTTTATCCTGGCTGCACAGAAGAAGATTGTTTGCCTATTCTAGAAGCAGAAAGTGGGCTAAGCCTTGCCAATGGCGATTTTAAGTTAGGGTACTCTCCAGAACGCATTGTTCCGGGAGATAAAGTGCGTACGTTGACAAAAATATTGAAAATTGTTTCAGGTTCCGATGATGCCGCTTGCGACGAAATTGCTAAAGTATATGAAACTATTATTGAACCTGGCGTTTTTCGCGCATCCTCTATTAAAGTAGCAGAAGCCGCTAAAGTTATTGAGAATACTCAGCGCGATATTAATATTTCTTTGATGAATGAATTGTCGATGATTTTTGACAAAATGGGCATAGATACACAAGAGGTAATTGAGGCGGCTGGCACCAAATGGAATTTTATCAAATTATACCCCGGATTGGTGGGTGGGCACTGTATTGGCGTTGATCCTTATTATTTAATGCACAAGGCCAAGCAGGTGGGTTACGACCCTCAGGTCATTCTGAGCGGACGACGTATCAATGATGGAATGCCAGCGCATATCGCCAAACGATTGGTGCAAATGTTGATCGAACGCGGCAAAAATCCTAGAAACTGTAAGATTTTGGTGCTGGGTGTTACTTTTAAAGAGAATGTGTCCGATATTAGAAATACAAAAGTGATTGATCTGGTACGCGAGTTGATGGACTATTCAATCAATGTACAACTCCACGATCCGCATGCATCTCCCAATGAGATAGCGCATGAATATAAATTGACCATGATTGACCAAATTACCAATGGCTATGATGCTATCGTGGTGGCTGTGGCACATCAGGAATATACAAAATTTGATACCAGTTATTTGGATGCCATCACCAATGAGCAACCCGTCATCATGGATCTTAAAGGCGTGCTAGATCGCAAAGCCATTAAGGCATTAGGCATGACTTATTGGAGGCTGTAATGGGTTTTGTCCGATGCCTATCTTTTATCTACTAGATCTGCTCAACTGCAATTTGAAAAATATTTATTTCACCCTGTTATTGCTGCTACCATTAAAATTGATGGCGCAAGACACTGGTATTCCGCTCAATTCGCCCAGTTATGATATATTGCACCGTATATCTGTGCAAACTGGTGTTAATTTGGATAATGCTACTTTACCTGTTTCAAGGCAAGAAGCGGTGCAGTTTATTCATAATGTTCGGACAAGTGGCGTCATTTTGTCGGAGCGGGATTTAAAAGATATAACTTGGTTGGAGCGTGATAATAATGAATTTTTTCCTGGTGATACGTTGTTGAAATATAGCCGCCGCCGTATTTTTCGACATTTTTATCCTACAAAAACGCATTTGATTGAATACGATAGCCCCGATTTTTCGGTCAGGGCTAATCCTATGTTCAATTTTGGCATTGCATCCGAACGCGACAACGAAAATATACTCTTTGCCAATCAGCGTGGTGCTGAAATTCGCGCCCGAATTGGTAAAAAAGTATATGTTTATACCAGTTTTTTAGAAACCCAAGCGCGCTTCAATTCGTTCACCACGAGATGGATCAACGAGAATAATGCTATTCCTGGAAATGGTTTTTTTAAAACCTATAATAGTACGGTAACGGATAAAATAAACGGTTACGACTTCAATAATGCTGTTGGGTATATCGCCGCGCCACTCACCAAACAAATTAGTTTTCAACTTGGGCATGGTCGGCATTTTATAGGTCAAGGATACCGCAGTATGTTTGTTTCCGATTTTAGCAATAATTACTTTTATGCTAAATTAAGGACAAAAATTTGGAAATTTACCTACGAAAATTACTATGTTGACCTATCCAGGCCGTTCAGTGCGTTAGATCCACGTAATGGCGAGGACAAACGTTTTGGGGTCTTTCACTATTTGAATTTTAAAGCGACAAACAACCTCAAATTTGGTGTTTTTGAAGCAGTTGCCTTCAAACGTAACACGGGTTTTGAACTACAATACATCAATCCAGTTATTTTGTACCGCACCATTGAAGGCGGCTTCAATAGTTCGGATAATGTATTGCTTGGCGCAGATTTTTCTTGGAATATTGCCAAACGATTTCAAATCTACGGCCAATTGCTGCTCGATGAATTCCTTTTTGCGGCCTTATATAACCCCAAAGAGCGCGGATGGTGGGGCAATAAATCGGCCAAACAAATCGGATTAAAATATACCAATGTGGCGGGTATCGATCACCTAGACCTACAAGTGGAATACAACTCCGTTCGACCATATACTTATAGCCATTTTGATAGCCTAAGTAATTGGACGCATTTTGGTCAACCATTAGCGCACCCATTAGGTGCCAATTTCAAGGAATTGGTTACTATTTTGCGTTATCAACCCTTTCCCAAATGGACATTGCTGGCACGTTACCTCATCATCATTAAAGGCGAAGATGGTGCAGCGCAAAACTGGGGCGGTAATCCCAATTTGACCTATAACGTTCGACCAAATGATTACGGCAACTTTATTGGTCAAGGTGAAAGAAGTACGATTGCCATTGTTGGCATTGATGTCAATTGGCGTTTATCGCACCACTTATACTGGGATTTTAAAGTACTGGTGCGCAAACAAAATAGTACCAATGACAGCCGCGATCTCAATTCGTATATCTTTGGGACAGGTTTGCGCATGAATGTATGGAGCAAAGACAGCGATTTTTAATAAAATGACAGCACATCCATCCGCTTATATTGATGAAGGTTGCCAAATTGGCGCAGGTACCAAAATTTGGCATTTTAGCCATATTATGCCCAATTGTATGCTTGGAGAAAATTGCAATATTGGCCAAAATGTGGTCATTAGCCCCGATGTAGTTTTGGGACGCAATGTAAAAGTACAAAACAATGTATCCATCTATACCGGAGTAACTTGTGACGATGACGTGTTTTTGGGGCCAAGTATGGTTTTTACCAATGTGATTAACCCAAGGAGTGCCGTCAACCGTAAAAACGAATACCTGAAAACCCATGTTGGAAAAGGGGCTTCTATCGGCGCTAATGCCACCATTGTTTGCGGTAATGATATAGGGCAATACGCCTTTATTGGTGCGGGTGCCGTCGTCACCAAATATGTACCACCTTATGCTTTAGTCGTAGGTAATCCGGCAAAACAAATTGGCTGGGTATCGGAATACGGCCATAGGTTACATTTTGATGAACAGGGTTTGGCAACCTGCGAAGAAAGCGGCGCACAATACCGTTTATTGGATGGAAAAGTAGAAAAAATTGATTAATTTTGCTCATTGCCAATCAAATATTTGATGAAAAAGGTAGGAAGTAAGCATTATTGCACTAAATTTTAACTTTTCGAGATTTGCAAGTGGACAATAATTTTTACTACTGTTTTCTTGTAAAAGGTGCAGCGCACCGAAATATTTGTAGCAATGGTGGGATATCCACGTTTTGAAGGTGCAGCGCACCGCAATATTAAATTTAATGTTACGGTGCGCTGCACCTTCAACCTTGATGTTACCGATTTTTGCTACAAATATTTCGGTGCGCTGCACCTGATTTTTTTATAAGAAAGCCCTGTACTTTTTACAGAGAAAAAGTGGTTCTTTTAAAACGCAAATACTAAAATTATGGTCATCACAGATATAACACAACTAGACCCACTCGCGGATTATACCTATAGTGATTATCTACTTTGGCAATTTAAAGAACGTGTTGAATTGTTTCGCGGCAAACTGCGGCAAATGGCTGCACCTAGTGTGAAACATCAGCGCATAGCCAGTACAATTCATGGAAATATATGGGTTTTACTCCAAAACAGTAAATGCGACGTTTTCACCGCGCCATTTGATGTACGTCTGCCGCTACCACCACATAGAATAACCTCCGAAAAAACCAATACAGTCGTTCAACCAGACTTATGCGTTGTATGCGACCGGAACAAATTAGACGAACGTGGATGTATCGGCGCCCCTGAATTGGTCGTAGAAATACTCTCTCCGGGCAATTCAAAAAAGGAGATGAAAGAAAAATATGAACTGTATGAAAGCGCCGGTGTATTGGAATATTGGGTCATTGATCCAGAGCATTTTGTAGTATTTCCTTATCTATTGGATAAAGAAAGCCAACTGTTTGTAGCAAGCCGTCCATTAACGGATGAAGACGCGCTCTCCAGTGGTGTTTTGGAGGGATTTAGTTTAGATTTAAGTCGAATTTTTACCAATGAATAAACAATATAGCATGAATATTAGCATGGTTGACCTCAAAGCACAGTATCGGAAAATTAAATCCGAAATTGATGCTGGTATTGAAGAGGTGATATTGAACACCCAATTTATAGGTGGGCCTAAAGTAAAGGCATTTCAAGAAAATTTGGAGGCATACCTTGATGTACGCCACGTTATTCCCTGCGCCAATGGTACAGATGCCCTTCAAATTGCCATGATGGCACTAGGTTTGAAACCGGGCGATGAGGTAATTGTTCCCACTTTTACTTATGTGGCTACCGCTGAGGTGATTGCTTTACTTGGTCTTACGCCCGTAATGATTGACGTGGATCCACATACGTTCAATATTACAGCAGCATTGATCGAGCCTGCCATAACACCACGTACAAAAGCCATCGTACCCGTCCATTTATTTGGACAAAGTGCTGATATGGAGCCAATTATGGCACTAGCCAATGCCCATAATATTTGGGTGATTGAAGATAATGCCCAAGCGATCGGAAGTGATTATACTTTCCCAGACGGACGTAAAGCCAAAACAGGCACTATTGGCCATATCGGTTGTACCTCCTTTTTCCCTTCCAAAAACCTCGGCTGTTACGGCGATGGAGGTGCCATAATGACCAACGATGATAACTTGGCGGCCCAAATTAGAATGGTGGCCAACCACGGTCAGTCGCGCCAATATTACCACGATGTTATTGGGGTCAATTCTCGTTTAGATGCCCTGCAAGCAGCCGTTTTGAATGTGAAATTACCACTTTTAGATACCTATTGTGATGAAAGAAGGCACTTAGCAGATCAGTATGATGCTGCTTTTGCGGACTTGCCCCTGACCACGCCATTCCGAGCCGAATACACAACGCATGTGTTTCATCAATATACGATGCAACTACATGCACCCGAACAAAGGGAGCCATTACGCGCATTTTTGGCAGAAAAGGGTATTCCTAGCATGATTTATTATCCGCTGCCTTTGTACCGACAAGCGGCTTTCGCAGAATTCTGGAAAGGATCTGACGCTGGTTTGCCAGTAACGGAGCAATTGTGTGCCGCTGTGTTCTCGTTGCCCATGCACACCGAAATGCAAGAAGAGCAATTGGCTTGGATTATTGATGGCATGCACGATTTTTTCTCAAAATAACTGAGATGGAACGTTTTTTCAATACTGCTGGCTCGATACAGGATGATATTCATTATGCTGTTGATCCACTTCAAAGATGGGATTTGGAGGCCGTAATGGCATTGATTCAACAGCAAAAGTATTTTGTACTCCATGCGCCTAGGCAGACAGGTAAGACCTCTACCTTATTGTCAATGGTAAAGTTGTTGAACAGTCAATCTACTTATGAGGCAGTACATGTAAATATTGAATCAGCACAAGTACAAAGAGAAGATGTCGAAAATGCCATGCGCACCATTGCGAGTGAAATTGCAGCGAGGCATTATTATTTTACAGGGAGTCAAATGTTAATAGATAAATGGCTTGAATTATCAGAGCATTATACTGCTATTACTGTGGTTGCTGAACTCTTGACTTATTGGGCTAGTAATACCGCTAAACCCGTTGTATTAATGCTGGATGAAGTAGATGCCTTAGTAGGTGACACATTAATTTCCTTGCTGCGCCAAATCCGATCCAGTTATGATAAACGCCCTAAAGGTTTTCCCGTATCCATCGTGCTTTGTGGGGTTCGGGACGTATGCGATTATCGCATCCATTCCGCTGCGACCAAAGAAATTATTACAGGCGGTAGTCCGTTTAATATCAAAGCAGAATCCCTCCTTTTAAGCAATTTTACAAAAGAAGACATCGCTAATTTGTACCAACAACATACCAAAGCAACAGGACAACAATTTGCATCAGAAGTATTTGATCTGTGCTGGAAATATACCGCTGGCCAACCTTGGCTGGTGAATGCACTGGCGCACGAGGTGACATCCAATATGCGCGAAAATCAGGACAGAAGCGTTGTAATTACAGCCGAAAAATTTGAGCAGGCCAAAGAACGACTCATCCTGCGCCGAGATACACATTTGGATCAATTGACAGACAAATTACGCGAAGATCGCGTAAGAAGGGTCATTCAACCTATCCTTAGCGGCGACTCCGTATTAGCAGAAGTGCATCCCGATGATATCCAATACGTGATGGATTTAGGTTTGATTGCTAAAAAGGAAGACCGTAATTTGGCAATCAGTAATGATATTTATCGAGAGGTTATTCCACGCGAATTGGTGTGGAGTACGCAAACCATGCTGTCTCCCCCCCAGCAATCTTGGTTCACCAACCCCAATGGATCGCTCAACATAGAAAAACTACTCACCAATTTTCAGGAGTTTTTCCGCGAACTTTCCGAACATTGGATAGAACGATTCGACTATAAAGAAGCAGGGCCACAACTCCTTTTACAAGCATTTTTGCAACGTATCGTGAATGGTGGAGGTATGATCGACCGCGAATACGGCCTCGGAAGACGCAGAACAGATTTGTTTATTCGTTTCCCTTACTCCGATGGCGTACAAAAAGTAGTGCTGGAACTCAAAATCGTACGAAAAACCATAGACGCTACTTTGGCAGAAGGACTAGAACAAACCGCCGATTATATGGACAAATGCGGTACCACAGACGGCCATTTAATCCTTTTTGATCGGAGTACCGAACGTACCTGGGACGACAAAATATACACTAAAACGGAGCAGTTTCAAGGCAAAACCATACAGGTTTGGGGCTGTTAATACGAACAAAGTACTATTCTGAAAAATTTTGCGCTCATTGGTGCTGCTGGCTATATCGCACCTCGACATATTAAAGCCATACAAGAAACGGGTAACCAATTGGTTGCTGCTTTTGATCCTAATGATTCAGTGGGTATTCTGGATCAATATTTCCCACAAACCGCATTTTTTACCGAATTTGAACGCTTTGATCGGCATTTGGAGAAAATAAAACGTGCCGGCAACCCAATTGATTACCTCGTCGTGTGCTCCCCCAACTATCTCCATGATGCGCATGTGCGTTATGGCCTCCGCTGCGGTGCACAAGTCATCTGTGAAAAACCACTGGTTATTAACCCTTGGAATCTGGATGCCCTACAAGATATGGAGATCGAAACAGGTAAAAAGGTGCTGACAATCCTTCAATTACGGTACCATGCCACGGTAATTGCCCTAAAAGAAATTGTACTCAACGCACCGCCTTCACAGATTTTTGACCTTGATCTCCAATACATTACGCCCCGTGGACAATGGTACCAAGCATCTTGGAAAGGCGACGAAACCAAATCCGGAGGGATCATTACTAATATCGGTATCCATTTGTTCGATATGTTGATCTGGGTTTTTGGAGCCGTAAAAAATACAACCGTTACCGAAAAAACAGCCACCAAGGCATCAGGTACCCTATCCCTCGAAAAAGCAAATGTTCGATGGACACTAAGTATTGATGCCGCCGACCTCGCTGTATTTCAAACAGACAAACCTGTCCGACAATTAAACATGGATGGCAAAAACTGGAATTTCTCAGAAGGTTTCACCGATCTACACACCGAAAGTTACCGACAAATATTAGCCGGAAATGGCTGGGGAATCGAAGGGGTCAGACCTTCGGTAGCATTAGCGGCTACACTGCGTGGTTCCTAGTTGTCGGTACACTTTTGTTTTTGGTGATATGTTTTGAGATTTGAAATAAAGTACAGATCCCCAAGTGTGGCAAAGCCGGCCTTAGAAAAATGCAGGTTTTGCTTGAGCGGAGGCGGATGAAGCCAAAAAGTGTTTGAGCCAAACGAAATATACGGGACAGCGTCCCCGCTCGAATGCCCGGCGAGTTTTTTTTGGCGCCGCCGGAGCGAGGAAGCAAAAGCACCGCATTTTTCGTTAGCCGAAGCCTTTTTTGCCTACTTTTTTTTTGGCGAAAAAAAGTAGGAAGTGGGGATTATTGCACAAATTTTCAGGTTTTTGAGATTTGGAAGTGTAACTATTTTTCTCTTAAAAGAAAAAGTGTATTGCAGTAAGACTTTGTGCTTTAAATCTCATTCCTAAGCAACCTAAAAAAATCGAAATCAGCACGCAAATGCCTAATTTAATTCTTTTCGATACGGAAGCCCGCGATCACCTGCTTCCACTTACAGCTACCAAACCAATGGCTGAATTGCGCATTGGCGCGCTTACCATCAGCCAAAAATGGGAAAAACGCCTCAACGGAGCGGCTTCTTTTATTACAAAAGAATATTTGCATGATAAATTTCCGATTAAAATTGCCCACGAAAACCTATTGATCAGTGCCGGTGTATTACCCACTGACGCACTTTGCGAGCGCATCCTCCGCCTCCAGCTCAATGAAGCGCTGCTTAAAAACGACGAACTCATTGCTGCGTGCCTCAATAGCGAACAAATCCAACGCCTTATTGATGATGTAGAAATCGAAAGCCTCGAAGGGATTGAAATCGAAAGTGATATTGAAGTAATTACCATCGAGCGACTATGGGATTTTATTCGACTCAACGACCGCGAATTACGCGCAGATATACACCTGCTCACGCACGGGCGCAAGAGTGCTCCAATTTCTGCCACCAACCGCGTTACTGCACCTGAAAATATATTTTTAGAGCCGGGCGTGAAAATGGAACATTGTATCCTAAATGCTTCCACTGGTCCGATTTATATCGGCGAAAACGCAGAAATTATGGAAAATTGCGCGCTGCGTGGCCCTATCGCTATCATGGATAATGCCATCCTGAAAATGGGTGCAAAAATATACGGCCCCACCACAATCGGGCCAAGTTGCAGAGCAGGAGGGGAAATTACGCGCAGCATCCTCATGTCCAATGCCAATAAAGCACATGAAGGTTATCTCGGTGATTCCGTTATTGGCGAATGGTGCAACCTCGGTGCCAATACCAACAATTCTAACCTGAAAAATAACTACTCGGAAGTTAAACTTTGGGATTATAAATCCGAACGCTTTGAGCGGACTGGATTGCAATTTTGTGGCCTCTTTATGGGTGATCACGCTAAATGCGGGATCAATACCATGTTTAATACAGGAACGGTAGTCGGCGTTTTTGCTAATTTATATGGTGCTGGTTATCAGCGCAATTTTATCCCTGATTTTACTTGGGGAGGCCCCGATAGTTCCTACCGTACTTATAAACTGGACGAAGCCCTAGTGACGGCACAAGCCGTACTTTCGCGCCGGGGTAAAGAGGTGGACACCACCGAAAGTGCTATTTTAGAACATATTTTTGACGAAACTAAACCATTCCGCAGTTGGGATAAATAGGCCATGAGCGAACAACAAAATCAACCCTCCAAATACGACCGTCGTGGTGTGTCTGCCACTAAAGACGAGGTACATGCCGCCATCAAACACCTTGATAAAGGACTGTATCCCAATGCTTTTTGCAAAATTTTGCCCGATTTGACGGGTGGAAACGACAAATACTGCAATATTTTACATGCCGACACCGCTGGCACCAAAACCAGTCTGGCGTACCTGTACTGGCGCGAAACGGGCGATCTTTCGGTTTGGCCCGGTGTCACACAGGATGCTATTGTGATGAACCTCGACGATATGGCCTGCGTGGGTTGTGTCAATGATATTCTATTGAGCAGCACCATTGGGCGCAATAAAAACCTGATCCCCGCCGAAGTTATCGCAGCTGTCATTAAAGGCAGTTCCGATTTTGTGGCAACGATGAAGGATTTTGGTGTCAATTTACATTTAGCAGGTGGCGAAACTGCCGATGTAGGCGATATTGTCCGCACGATTGATGTGGGTTTTACGGCTTTTGCCCGTATGAAACGCAAAGAGGTGATGGTCAATGATGTACGCCCCGGCGATGTAATTGTAGGGCTTTCGTCTTCCGGCCAAGCCAATTACGAAACCGAATATAATGGTGGTATGGGTAGTAATGGCCTTACTGCTGCCCGACACGATGTACTGGCAAAAAAATATGCCGAAAAATACCCCGAATCCTTTGATCCGGCTTTGCCTGATGACGTAGTTTATACTGGTAAACGCGATTTGACGGATACAATTTCCATTGGAGATCAATCCATTACGGTGGGCAAACTCATCCTCTCCCCTACCCGCACGTATTTGCCGGTGATGCAGGAAATATTTGCCCAATACCGCAAAAAACTACACGGCGTGATCCATTGTACCGGCGGCGGACAAACCAAACCTTTGAAATTTATCAAAAATGTACACGTCATTAAAGACCAACTTTTTGATTTGCCGCCGTTGTTCCAATTGATACAAGAAAGTAGTGGTACCGATTGGCGCGAAATGTACCAAGTATTCAATATGGGACACCGCATGGAATTTTATGTTGCCCCTCGCCACGCCGATGCTATTATCAAAATATCGGAGCAATTTGGGATTGAAGCAAAAGTAATTGGTAAGGTAAAAGCCGCTCAAGGAGAAAAAATTACCGTAAAATCAAAATACGGAAAATTTGAATACGGATTGTAAAACTAGAAAAAGTGGAAGAAATACTACGCGATATTGCCAATAGAAAATTTGCACCTGTTTACTTTTTACACGGGGAGGAATCGTTTTTTATTGACAAAATAGAAGAAACCATCGAGGCTCATGCCTTGACGGAAGCAGAAAAAGGTTTTAACCAAACCTTACTCTATGGCAAAGACGTGGACCACCTTACCCTGATGGATTACCTCCGCAGATACCCGATGATGAGCGAACGGCAGGTCGTGATTTTGCGCGAAGCACAAGAAATGAAAGGGTTAGGCGAATTAATTGGCTATATCGACAACCCTATGCCAACTACCCTATTTGTGGTGTGCTTTAAGCATAAAAAATACGATATGAGTACCAAATTTGGCAAAGCACTCAAAGCGAAAACCACGGTATTTGAAGCCAAAAAACTCTATGATAACCAAGTAGCAGATTGGATTTCGGGGTATTGCAGATCACAGGGAATGACCATCGAGCCCAAAGCAGCCGCCTTAATGGCCGAATATTTGGGTACTGACTTATCCAAAGTGGCCAATGAAATTGGTAAATTAGCCCTTAATTTGTCCAAAGGAACGGCCATCAACGAGAAACATATTGAAACGTATGTAGGTATTAGCAAGGATTTCAATGTATATGAATTGCAAAAGGCCATTGCCGGACGCGACTTACAAAAATTGGCCATGATCCGCAACTACTTTGAAGCAAATATTCGTAAAAACCCGCTTATTGTTACGGTTTCCAGTTTGTTTTCCTTTTTCTCAAAGGTGTATATGCTACATTTTATCAAATCTAGTAGCGATGCAGAAAAGGTAAAAACACTCGACCTGCGCTCAGATTGGTTCTTGAAAGACTACAAATTAGCCGCTAGCAATTATAACCTCGCTCAAACACGCGCTATTTTAGGTTTATTGCGCCAATACGACCTTCGATCCAAAGGTGTAGAAACAGATTTAACTTCCACAGGCGAAGAGGAATTGATGAAAGAATTATTTTGGAAAATGTTAAACTCGCCACCCAACTAAAAGATTCCAATAAAACGTCTTACTATTGTGTCGAATTTTGAGGATTCACCACATCTTATGTCTATTTTCGGAAAAAAGAACTACACGGAAGAAGAATTGGTCAGCGGTTGCGTTGACAATGATCGCCGTGCGCAAGAAGCGCTGTATAAGCGTTTTTTCCCAGAGATGATGCGTATGTGCATGCGCCACACGCGTGATGAGAATAAGGCTATTGAAATTGTCAATACCGGTTTTCTAAGGGTTTTCAAAAAAATACACACCTTCGCTTTCAAAGGTAGTTTAGAAGGCTGGGTAAGGAGGTTGGTATTCCACAGTATTGCAGATTACTTCCGCGAAAATTCAAAATATGCTTATTTTTTGGTTTTTGAAGAAAAAGACGAGCAAGTATCCGAAAAGTGCCACGAATCTTTTTTTGAAGAGGATATTCTTTCGGTCGTTCGAAATTTGCCACCTGTTTCGCAAGAAGTTTTCCGATTATATGCCATTGAAGGGTATTCTCATGCTGAAATTGGTGCATTATTGGGCATTAGTGAAGGCACATCAAAGTGGCATTTGAGTACGGCTCGACAAAGATTGCGCGAAAAACTGGAAGCCATGGGATATGGGCAAACCGCTGGATAATACCATATAGTTTAAATGAATTGAAAATTATAAAGTAATAGTCATAATGTTGGATCATAATAAATTATCAAATAAGGGCTGGGCGCAAATGAGCGCTCTATTGGATGAGCAAATGCCTTCGTCCAAAAAACGCCGTTATCCGCTTGGTTGGTGGGCTATTAGCAGTTTAGGGCTACTTTTGGGCTTTTGGGGCTGGTGGAACCGCACAGATATCAATGATGTGCAGGTATCTAGCGAGCAGCAGGCTACCCACGAATCAATGTCTATATTGCCCACACCCGCACAACAACAAGCGGCCAGCACTTACACAAATAATTCAAACACTACTGCCGAAGAGATTGATGCGAATAAAATCAACTTACTCCAGCAACAAATACAAAAACCTGTTTCTCAGGGAAAAAACACGCCAACATTCCAACTAAATCATTATAATCATAACGGCCTTTTGCTGGGCAAAGACCCATCAGTTAAGGAAACTGAATTAAATATTTTAAAACTGGTACTGCCGATGTTGGTTGCTACACCACAAGACATCGTACAACAAGAGAATAATTCAGCGGCTAAAGATAATATGATAGCAGTAGATCAGATTGAGCAGAAGCACTTAACTATTCAGCATCAGCAAGATCTGCCGACACTTAAAACAATACCTACTCCTCCAATCAAAAAGAAAAAGTCAAACGCACCTCATTTTTCTTTGGGATTAATGGCCGGAGCGAATACATTGCAAGTAAAACAAATACCAGGCTTTTTGGGTGGTTTTACAACAGATATTACCTTTCCACGTAAAAAATTGGGCTTGCAAACAGGGTTTCTCTATCGTTATCAGGAATTTTCGGGAGAAAGTCGACCAGTGATACCTGTTACTTATGCCAATTATACCGATGCAACAGGCAAGCAAGGGTTGGAGCCAGCAAATTTGCCGAACTCCTGGTACCATCTAGCTGCGACCAATCGCGTCTTGGTTCCAGTAATGAAATCACACCAAATCGAAATACCTACTATGTTCTTTTTAAGATTGGGTAGTCGTTGGCGGTTTTATAGTGGGATTACATTTCTGCGGCATGTATGGATTGAAAGTGCCAACAAAGCACTGTTTACCTATAATTTGAAAGTAATTACGGTACCAGATGATAAGTCTCGCAATAATTTGAACAATGTGATCACGGGCCAATTGCCTAAATGGGAAAAAAACTGGCAAACTGGTATAAGTTTCAGACCCGCCAAAAGATTTGAAATAGGATTGTTTTATCGCTCCGTTTGGAAAGGCACACCCGTACTTTCTGATTTTAATTCTTTATTTGACACTTGCAAAACCTGCGATTCCAAATATCCCAAAGCGCGAAAAAGCACGATGGAATCTATTCGGCCACAATCACTACAACTCAATGTGTCATTTAAGTTTTAATACTGACATATACCCATACTGTAATTGAAACCCAAATAAGTAATTATGTATCAACGTTTTACCATTTATACGCTATTGACAACACTGCTCATAGCGTTTTCTACTTTATTATCCGCACAAACTGAATTTTACCCCGAAGAAATGATTGTTTCTGCTTCGGCACTAAAGCTACGGTCTGCTCCCAATACCACCAATTCTATGACGATAGAAACGTTACAGAGAGGGACAACCGTAAAGGTACTTGGCGTACACAATAATGGCGAAATGGTGGAAGTCAACGAAGAATATGCACCTTGGTATAAAGTAGAATCGAGCACAGGTAAAATAGGCTATGCTTTTGGTGCTTATTTAAAAGGTACATATTTCCTTTGGTACGAAGACGAACCAATAGACGGCAATCTCCCCCCATTGAACTGGTATGGCTTATATAGAAGGGATTCTTTTGCAGATGAAATACGAAAAATAGAAGTACGCGTCAAAAAAGAATATTCCGAAATGTACGAGGCGGAGGTAGAAATACTTAAAACAAACCAAAAGGATACCTCCAAATTTATTATTGGTACTACAAAAATCCTCAAAACTGGTTACGCAGGCCCATTAGGCATCATGGATTCTCCGGGTTGGTTTTTTGAAGGAGGCCTCAACCCAGGTGCTATGCTACCTATTTCTACTGGACAGTCGCCCAATGATACTACTTATGGTGAAACTTATTTTTTGGCTGCCACAGGTTGCGCTAGTTTGAAAGATAATTTTGTCCAAATAACCGGTTATAAGGTACAACTTATGGAGATGTACTCCGACAATGGCACCGGAAAAAGCCAAGACCTTACACCTTGGTTTCAATATATGCCCGATATGAACCCATCGGTACAATTGCTTTGGTACGGCGATTTGGACCAAGACAAACTACCCGATGCCCTGATCCACGATTGCCCGATTGAAATGGCATGCCGAACTTCGCTTTTCCTTAGTTCGCAAGCCAAAAAAGGTGAAATTTTGAGGAAAGTTTGTGAACATTTTTGGTATGGGGATTAGGAGTTGGAGCATTTTCAAATTATTGCATAAACTATTTCAATATGATTTTGCTTTACTTACGAATGGCGGTAATGATCGTTATTCCAATTATTCTATTATTATTACCTGCTACTTATTTTGATGAAGGGCAATCTACTTGCCTTTCGGTCATACTCTTCAAGACAGAATGTCCTGGATGTGGCATGACGCGTGCCTGCATGCACTTGATTCACTTCGATATGGAAAGTGCGGCTTATTATAACATGTTTAGTTTTATTGTATTTCCCGTACTTGCATTTATATGGTCAAAATGGTTTTGGAACGATTTTAAAGTATTTAAAGCCAAGCATTTGTAATCAAAATTCAAAAAAAAAATCCCGCTGACGAATTACTCGACAGCGGGATTTTTTTATTTTTATCAAAAACTAAAACTACGATTTCAAATTGTAGTTTTTCATTTTTACAAGTGCATAAATCAAACCGCCAACCCAACAAAGGAGTACGGTCAATACCAAACAAATAATCCAATCACTACCTTCCCAATCCGTAGCCAAACCTACTGCTACAAATGGAATAAGGATAGCAAGTACGATATACATGGTTTTATCTACTGGATCACCGCCAGCACCTACCGGCAAACGCTTTTTAACCATTTTTTGAGCGGCTTTCAAAGCAATGATTTCTTTGAGACTCAACTTTTGACCAGTCATTTTTTTATACTCCCTTGGAGTCATATTTAATACCTCATCAGTGGTCATTTTAGCAAACTGCTCAGGCAAGATACCTTTCATAGACTGCTCTGGTGTAGCAACAACTGCTGATGGAGAAATGGTGGTAAAGCTAGTCGTGCAAAACAGCACCGCTACCAAAGATAGAAATAAAAATTTTTTCATAATTAAGTGTAATTTGTTATAAAATTGATTTTGAAATTAGTTTAAATTTACATGTTTCCGGTTTTTTTCAAGATCCAAATGACCAAGCATATTGTTCCAGCCAACCAAAGAAGCCAACTTAAATAGCCAAGCGGTGTGAAAATAAATACTCCAAAAATAGAAAGTAAAATAGCAGCAGACCAACCTAAAATCCAAAACCACATCCATTTATCTGGTTCTGATTGTAGATCAATCTTTTCTCCTTTACCCAAAAACTGGGCTAATCGTTTGGCTTTTTTCATCATTTTTGAACTGGCTAGTTTTTCAGTCAAAGCAGTTCCTTTCTGCTCCATAACTTTTTTAACGATGACTTCGCGGCTCTCTTTTGCCGATACCGCAGTGCTAGCGGAAAGTTGGATGGGTGCAAAAAACGCAAAGGCTATAATAGCCATCATAATTTGTACTGTTCGCATTGTATGTAATGATTTAGTGAAATAAAAAATAAGGTTTTTACAAGGCGAAAGATAGCGCAGTAAAAAGAAATGGCGTACATTTTTTTTGTTAAAATTTAAAGGAATAAAAAGCATTACTCTCATATAGAATATTTATCAATGCATCATACTACTTTTTACCCTTTCCTGCAATTTAAGATTATACCTCCTATTTCGCCGCTCCGCTGCTTCACCAGCCTCTCTTATCCCGCCACGGTAATACCGCACAAACCAGTTGACGGTCCACAAGCAACCCGACCATCCGTATTCAATAGCCGAAACAACGCCAATCGTGGCAATTGTACCTGTTAATACAAAAGAATTCAATCCTGCGCGTATATCACCCGCATATACCTGACCCGAACCGGGCAAGACCATACTCATGACACGCGCCACTTTAATATTTTTATGTTTTCTAATTTCAAAAATATGGTGTATTGCTGCTTTATGTACACTATCATTGGATGCTACAAGCCGGGTGAAGTATTGCTCTGCTTCCACCCATGATTCCAAACCTAGGCAGGCAGTGCCCAGATAATAATTACGCCTGCCCTCCCAAGTATCATTCGGAAACTGGTCGGGTAAGGCCAATAATTCGATATATGCGGCTTTAAAATCGGAATGGAGCATCAAAACCGCAGATTTTTCCAATTGTAACGCCCATCGTAGGCTATCTTCTATCGCTGCATTAATCGCATAATCGTAATAATCGAGTGCAGTTTCGTGTCGTTTGTCCAATTCATACGCTATAGCCATTTTGTGGGCAATGGTAGATCTTTCCTCCAAGGGTGCAAAAAAACGCGCTCTTTGATAATAATACAGTGCTTCTTTGTATTGACCATGCCCAAAAAGCGAATCTCCAAGCACTTTGGTTGCTTGTACTGTTTGCGCTGCTACATTCAATTGAGCCGTAAAAAGACTAATCGTTAAGCAAATAATCCAACATAAGTTGCTCTTTTTCATGTATTCCTTTGTAGTTATAAAATTGTGCCGCACGATAACTCCCCCACACATTACCCGCGTAAAAACCTACTGTAGCGGCACCAAATACCCAGCCAAACACACTTTCTGCGCCTTTTCTCTTGAATAAACGATAACTACGCCAACCCAACGTACCCACCATAATGGCCGCAAATACGCCATCTTTCCACCTGCCCGTATATACTTTACCCAAGCCAGGGACAACCATAGAAAGCCCTGCCGAAAGCCAAGGATTCTTTTGCCGTAGCATCAAAGAGGACTCAATAAGGGTATTATATTTACTATTTTTAAAATTGGGTGAGGCCTGCACCAGTTCGTAACTTTTTTTCCTTTCTTTGTTCAGAAAATGTAAACCTACCGTAAATCGGTCTTTTTCAAGTGGCAAAAGCGTGTTTTCTTGCATTAGCAATACTTTTAGCCCCACCAAATCCGAAGATACAATATACGATTTACAAGTTTCTTTAAGTACAAACGGAGGGGCTGGCTGTGCGTATAGCTGTCGATACCGCGCTGTGGCTTGCATAGGCTTGCCCGACAAGCGATAAGCCAATAACAAATTGTATTTGATCGAATCGGAAGAGGGTTGCATAAATGTCATTCGCTCATACTCAATGGCCGCCAAATCATACTGTTGACTGATCATTAAATATTGGGCAAATGAGGTACTATGCGACAAATCAAAAATATTGGTTGAGATCAGTGGCTGAGCAATTGTATGCCAAGGAAATACCAGCCAAAAAGCAAACCCAATTAAGCAGTTTTTCATTTTATACGAATCAATGGATCAGTTAGTTTTCCTGTTTTTGTATTCATTTCGTAATAACTATGGGCACCGGGATGGCACCGGGTAAGTCGATCAAAACCATTTAATACGCCTTTGATTGGCCCCATTTCTCGTACCGATATCATCGCAAATTCAGAGCAGGATGGATGAAAATTACAGGCATTTAAGTCTTGTGATGAGATGAGTTTTTTGTACATCAAAAATGCTTTTGACAGGATAAATACATATTCATTTTCCTGAGCATTTTGAGCAAAAGCATACGTTTTTTGGGTATTTTCGGGCTGAAAAACACCCGATAAAAGTTGCAAATCGCTATCTGTCTGTGCTTCACTTTGGCAAGGCATCCAGCAGAGGTACAGCAAAGTCGTAAAAATTATTATGCGTAGTTTCATTGAATTGGATATTGCGGAGGGATGTAATTTTAATGGTTTCAACTTGATCTTTTTTATAAGATACGGATACTATTTCTGTTGGAATCCATTGATCTTGAATGAGTTGTATTTTCTTGTACTGTTCTTTGCTTACAATAGATCCTTGGGCATCAAAAAAAACAGCCGCATTTATTTTTCTACTGGAATGGGAGAGCAGTACCCTGCCAAGGTGTTTTTTTAAATTATTATCGGGTAACCATTCGGTAATTACCATAGTATCTACCTTCTCAACGCTACCAATTTTGAAACCCATGGCTTTCAGTCCAAGATCGTCAAAATTATCGGTAAGTATAGTTTGGTAAATAGAAAAGGCAGGGCTGTATGGTGCTGTGGATAATTTAACAAACTGGGTATCAGCGTTAAATTCATAAAACATTGAGTCTTTAACCAACCAAAACGCTGGTTCTGGATAATCCACTTTATAACATATTTTCTGGATTTTTTCATCAAAATAGACCGTTCCAGTCACCAATTGTCCTTTACCTGTTTGGTCTTTTTGTTTTATAGAAAACTCGGCAGAAAGACGTACAGCATCTTGTGCATGCAATAATGATAAAGTAAAAAAAAGAAAAAAAAGTAGAATGGAGCGAAAAATCATTTTTGGGAAAGTATTTGTTGAAACAAGTACGAAACAAATACAAAGGAACGATTCCGTATTAGAACCGTTCCTTTGTGAGATACTTAATCAATGCTAGGTTGACAATAAAGGAATTGGTTTTATTCCGCAGAACTACCAAGAGCACCCAATACACAACACAAAACCAATAACAACACTAATACACCACCTACAATGATCAGCACAAGTGCCCAAGTTGGCAGACCACCACCTTTCTTAAACGCTTCGTCCGCACCGAGGCCATTTACGCCTGCTGCATTGGATACAAGGCTATTGTTTTCTGCTGTAAGTTTGGAAAATGTAGTACCTTCATTGTTCAGTACATGGTTTTCCAAGGCATTAAGTTCTGCCATTTCTGCGTTGATATTTGCGTCATCAACAGAGAAATAGGTGCTATTTTTGCTTGTAGTTGGGTTACCTGAGGTAGGTACCGCTGCTTGAGCAACAAATGCGAAACAAACAAAAATGGCAACAAAGAATAATAATTTTTTCATAAATAATGATGAGTTTAGTAATAGACATTAAGTCTGATGAGTAAATAATGGATTTTAAGTACTTGCTTAAAAAGTATTTAATAGGCGCAAATATATAAAAAAAACTAAAAAAAAATTTATTTTATCCAACTAGCCGGATTCAACCGTTCTTTTTCTCGCCATAATTCAAAATGCAATTCGGCGGCACCACTAATCGGATTGGTGCTTACTTTACCCACCAATGATCCTGCTCCAACGATATCCCCTTTACTCAAATTTGTTTCGCTCAAATTAGAATACACCGTATAATAATTACCGTGCTGGATAATTACGGTATAATCATGACCCGGAATATACTGTACACCTGCTACTTTTCCTTCAAAAACCGACCGTACTGGCGCATCTTCGCTACTCCTGATATCAATTCCATTATTGGTAATTTCAATATTTTTGAGCGTCGGATGCTTTTGTTTGCCATAAGCACGCGCAATAAACCCTCCGTCCACTGGCCAAGGAAGTCGGCCTCGTAGTTTTTGAAACGATTGTGAAGTAATATCCTCTACTTCCACTTCTTTTTCGGGTGCTTCAGTTACTTCTGCTTTTTGAGGCTTAGGTGCGGGTTCTGTAATAGGTTTCGGTGGATTATCTACTGGTTTCGGAAGCACATCCGGCCCTCTAGGTGCTGGAGTGGCGGGTTTGGGTACTGGGTTAGCGGGTTTCGGAGGAGGAGAAGCCGCCGCTTTCTTTTTATTTTTGGCTACTGTTATTTCGTCTTTTTTTCGCTCTTCCTCCGCAATGGTGCGCTCAATAGAATTATCCAAGGCTGCTTTAGTTTTTTGTTTTTCTTCCAGTTCGCTTCGCAACTTAGCCTCATCCGTACTCAGGGTTTGGAGCATGGTGTTTTTGTCGGTCATCTCAGAGGTCAAAGTGCCTTTTTGCCCCTGCATTTCCATTAATAATTGCTCTTTTTCGGTTTTTTCCAAGCCCAACGATACTATTTTTTTTGACAATATAGATTGTGTAAAAGCAATGGCTTGTTGTTGCCCAACACGGTATTTATTATAGTTGCGCAAGAAAATCCAACGACGGTACGCTTGGTTGAGGTTTTCGGCCGAGAGTAAAAACATCAATGGATTATTCAGTGCTTTTAATCGGAAAGAAGTACGCAGGATTTGTCCATATTCGGACCTCATTTTTGATACATCTTCGTTGAGTGCCGCAATAACTCCTGTATTCCTTGTGATAATATTTTCGGACTCAACAATCTCATTTTCAATGGTTTGAATTAAATCTTCGCGGCGTTCAATTTGATTTTGAAGGGTCACAAACCGTTCATACACCGCTGATTTATTCTGCTTTGTTTTGTCGAGAAGTTTACTGGTAATCTCTATTTCTTTGGTCAATTTTTTGCGCTTATCTTCTAGGTTTTTCTTGTTTTGGGCAACAAGCATTGCTGGCTGTAAGAGGCCACAAAGCACGATCAAACCAATGATACGCAAGATTTTATTGATAATATTTTTCAAAATATACTAAGCGTGGGTTTTCGAATGGGCAATGATTACTTCCTAATTTTTTCATAATGATCCGGCACCTCAAACTTAAAGGTGGGCTTTGTATTGATTTGCACATCTTCCATATCAATATCAACGCCTTGTTTACCATATGCTGTGCTAAAAGCATCTACCCTGCGAAAGTACGAAAAAAGCCCGGGTACATTATCTATTTTTTGGTGTTTATCAAATTTAATAGCGATAGTGGTATTATCTGTTTTTTTAACAAACACTTCGTTTTTCAATAAAAAAGATCCTTCTTCGATGCGATATTCGCCACTAAATGGATCAAAATCGCTTTTCAAGCGGTGCATAGACTCCACAATATCACTTTTGCTATTATTGGATTTAAAATTAATGGCGGGCAAGCCCAACACTGTATTTTGCAAAAGATCAAACACATCGCCCTCGGGTAGTGAAAACCGCAAACGAAGCGATGCTAAAGAAGCAATAGTACACGTTTTTTCTAATCTATTTAATGCATAAACGGAGTCGCGTGTGATCAACACACGCATGGCTTCCAAACCAAATTTTTTAGCATTCATCCAGATAATACTATCCCGTATCCAAATAATATTGGCACTGGCTGAAATATTCATGCCTTCGCTTTCGGAATAAATCCGCGCACGAGCCGTCAATGATTGCACGGAGGACATTTCATTTTGCCGTTGGGTTAATTTCTTTTGTAAAAAGTCCGCGCTTCTCATATCTGTTGCAGGCCGAGGCGCCCCCACCGAGGCTTTGGCGCTGCTGCAACCTTTTTGGTACGACGACGGTAACAAGCCAAAGCAAAATAAAGTAAAAACGATCAAATACTTTCTATCTATTAACATATTTATGTCCAATAACTTATTTAGGAATGGTGTTGGAATAAAGGTACAAATTCAGGCTTCAGATTTTGGTCTCAGATTTTCTGTTTTTTTGCGCGAATAGCCTACCTATTTAAGTAGAA
>JAYUKX010000049.1:0-17021 GCA_043764095.1 Chitinophagales bacterium | reverse complement strand
TTTCGTTAAATTTTTCGCCGAAAATACCCCATTTCGACTGCAAAATTTGCCTTGATTTGACAAAAATTTCCTCATTTCAGCATTACGACCCTAATTCTATATAATGTCTACAAATGTTGGTTTTCTTTGGAGCCGATTGTTATTCTAAATCAGAAGGATTAACACCAAAGAATGCTTTAAAACGTTCTCTGAAATATTTAAAATCCTGAAAACCAACCATATATGTGATTTCTGAAATTGTATATTGGTGCGAGCGCAGTAAAACTGCTGCCTGTTTGAGGCGTATTGCCCGGATAAACTCCACTGGTGTGCTATCCGTAAGCGCTTTGATTTTACGATATACCTGTTTGCGGTTCATCAACAATTTACGGGCAAGGTCGTCCACTGAAAATTCAGGATTAGCGATATGCTCATGTACAATTTGTGACACTTTAGCCAAAAACTGTTCATCTAAATCGGAATAAGACACTTCATTGGGTACGTTATCAAAACGTTGAAAATCTTTGGCATATCGTTCGCGCAAGCCCTTCCTACTCGCTATCAAATTGCGGATACGCACCCGTAATAAATTGAAATTGAATGGCTTAGTAATATAATCATCGGCACCAGATTCTAGTCCATCCATTTTAAAGAGGAGCGCAGTACGGGCTGTTAGGAGAATAATTGGAATATGGGAGGTTTCAATTTGGCCTTTTACTTGACGGGTAAGTTGTATGCCATCCATACCGGGCATGGCAATATCGCAAAGGATAAGATCGGGTAACGATTTGAGTATAATATCCAGCCCTTGTTCTGCAT
Organism: Chitinophagales bacterium; assembly: GCA_043764095.1. GTDB lineage: Bacteria > Bacteroidota > Bacteroidia > Chitinophagales > Saprospiraceae > M3007. Next base: position 16,223 of record JAYUKX010000049.1, on the reverse strand, counting down.
TTTCGGCAAGTACCACTTCAAATTCCATTGATAAGTGAGTGAATAAATATTGCCTAATATCGCTATTGTCTTCAATAATAAGAATAGTATTTTTATTTGTTTCGGTAGCGGTATTTTCTGAAATTGGCTGGTCATGGAGGTCTTTATCTGCGTTTAAATTAGAAAAACTATTGGATAATTCCCCGAAAAGACCATTGTGTTCGTGACTTGGGTGGTGCTCGAACCAATCTAGTGTGCCTTCATTTTTCGTATTTTGTTTGATTTCATTTTCAGGAAAAGCCGTTTTACTTAAGGGCAGCCAAACGGTAAACACAGCCCCCTGACCGGGCGCGCTTTCTACCTCAACATTGCCTTGGTGCCGTTCTACGATATACTTTACCAACGAAAGTCCGATACCTGTTCCACTATCTTCTTGGCCAATATGCTCTTCAGCCTGAAAATAACGTTCAAAAATAAAAGGTAATTTTTCAACTGGAATGCCTTTGCCATTGTCGGTTATACGTACATAATATTGCTGCTTAGCATCGTCTGTACCGATAGAAACAAGCACATTCCCTTCGGGAGGTGTAAATTTGAAGGCATTGGAAAGTAGATTAAAAAATACTTTTTCCAATTGATCCGCATCAAAATAAGCCATAATGGCACGTTCGGGTGGTATAAACTCGAAATGAATACGCCTTTGGTGCGCTAATTCCCTAAAAGAAAGGTAAATTTCGCCTACAAACTGTACTATATTACCCTCCGATACTTCCATCCGCATGAGGCCAGCCTCTACTTTTCGGATATCGAGCAATTGATTAATCATGGATAACAACCGAACGGCATTGCGGTGCATCATTGAAAAAGTAGATTGCAATGTACTATCGCCTATTCTGCGCTGAAGCATCTCCTCTAATGGGCTGACAATCAGCGTTAAAGGGGTTTTTAACTCGTGGCTAATATTGGTAAAGAAGATGAGTTTCATTTGATTTACCTCTTCTAATTTTTCCTTTTCAAGCCGCTCAATCCTGATTTTATTTTCATAGTCAGCACGTAAAAACAGGAGACGTAACGCCAGCCAAAACAAACCAACCACGACTAAAACATAGAACAAATAAGCCCATGTTGTCCGCCAGAAAGGGGGTAAAACCGTTACTGGCAGGCTTGTTTCTTTCGGATTCCAAACCCCATCAGCATTAGCCGCCTTTACCTTAAACACATAGTCGCCATTGGGCAAATTGGTATAGTGCGCCAGTCGATGCGCCGCATCTGTATAAATCCAATCGGGGTCGAAACCCTCTAGTTTATACGCAAATTTATTGTAAGCCGAATAGGAATAGTGCAGTGCCGAAAACTCAAAACTTACCACATTATCGCGGTATGTTAGCGTGAGATGATCTAGTTGTGTAATACTTTTTTTTAATAAAAAGCCCTCGTCTGTGGGTTGGCCAGGAACGACTATTTTGTTAAATAACCTTAGCCCTGTAATCACTGGCGGCGGCGGTGTTGTGTCAATAAGAATTTCTTTGGGTTTGAAATAGGTAATCCCTGAATTACCTCCGAAAAGCAAGATTCCCGTGCTTGTTTTTATTGCTGCACTGCTATTAAATGAACGTTCACGCAGGCCATTCCTATTCATATAGAAGACCGAATTATCTTCTTGACCGAACACAACGCCTTTTTCTGAACTCAACCAATACCGCCCGTTTTCCATAGGTATTACAGCCTCCAAATGCGCAGATGTAGAAAAAACCTCTGAAATAAGTGGCACAAATGTATTTTGATTGTTTCTTTTAAAGTAAAATCCGTTCTCCGCTGTAGCCCAAAGATTGCCATCGGTATCGGTGATTAAGGAGGTCATAAAATTCACATTTATCTTATCATCCCCTGCTGCTTCATGGTGCAAATGGCGCACTAAAGTGAGGCTTTTGTCCACCTCATTGAATAATAATTGGAAAATACCGCCACCTCTTGTTGCGGCCCAAAGGTAAGTAGTACCCTGCTCCGTAGTCTCCGCTAAAGCAACAACCGGCAACATCCGAAAATCTACCAGTTGGTCTGTCGTATTGGTAAATTTTAATACACTATACCCTTTCAAAAACGACGAAGTAGTGCTCGTAACATTGCTATTGGCTGCGGCATCGGGGCTTAATAAGTTAATACCAGTATCCCAAAAACCTAACCAAATTTTACCATCTTGCCGCAGCAACCCCGACATCACATAATCATTACCAAGGCTCGAGGTTGTGTAGCTACGTGTAAATAGTTCTGCCTTACGAATAACGCCGCCGCTTGGTGGTACATCTTGTTCTTTGAACTTAAAAACGCCCGCTCCTTGCGTCAAAACCCATATATTTCCAATATTATCGGGAAAAACAGCCGATATAAAATCGGTGACCGATGATTGATTCGCATCCGATAAAACATAGTGTTTGGCATTGGCCCAAATAGGCGTACCATCACTCAATGGTATCCTGAAAATACCACCGCTTATGGTGCCTACCCAAATATTATTGGTGGTTTGGGACAAATAAGAAATAGACTCATGCGCAGATTGTGGCGAGCGGCGGAGTTGGAACAAGTTGAAATTAGAAAATCGCGGATCTAATTTATTGAGTCCTTTATTGGTACCTATCCAAATAATTCCGCTACGATCGCAAAACAACGAATACAAATTATTGGATTGTAGCCCTCCTGCTTCTGTGTCTTTGGCAAAAAATCGTTGTAATTCGCCCTCTTGGTAGTCCTTCGCGGTAGGAGAACCGTTATGCCCCTGTTTAGGTGTTAATAGGTTGAGGCCATTAAACGTGGCCACCCAAATAGCATTTTTTACAGGATAATCGCTTTCGCAGATCGCGCTTACAAAATTATTACTTAGGCTATTTTGTTGGTTAGATTTACACTCGAAATAGCTTATTTTGTCAGGGTGCGGCGTTTGATCCGTCATAAAATCGCCTGAAATATCCAACCATTTTAAACCTTGTTTGGTGCCGATCCAAATTGCAGCAGGATGATCCCGAACCAAGACAATTTCATATACAAAATTGTGAAATTCAATACTTTGGGGTGAAGCGCCTTTAGGGTGCAATAATACCTGCTGAAAATCGAGGGTAGGGGAACTGCCAGCCAACCGATATAACCCATGTGAACCAGCGACCCAAATACATCCATCGGCAGTTTGATTAATGGCGTACAAATAAATATTTTCACTCGGGGCTGGCGTTTTGCCTGGTAAGGGTACATCGATATACCTTTTTTGAAGTGGGTCATAGAGTATTAAGCCACTTTCTCCCCCGATCCAATACCGCCCTTTGTTGTCGCGAAAAAAAGAAGTAATATTTTGAGATTTCAAGTCGTTTTGAGCATCGAATACTTTAGATACTGGCACGAATTGCTCCGTTTCTCGATTGAAACGGTACACGCTGGCACTTCGAGTAACCACCCAAATATTTCCATCCACATCTTCAAATAAATCGGTTATTTTACTGCTTTTTAGCCCCGATTCATACCCAAATTGCTTAAATGTATAGGCATCATAACGCCAAAGCCCCGACCATGTAGCAAACCATAGATATCCCTGCTGATCTTGCAGCATGGCATTAACAGTAGCTTGACTAATTTCATACTCTGGCGGCATGGACTCAAAAACCAATTCGTGCTTTTGGCTATAACCTGAAGTCTTACAGAGTATTAAAATGAGTATAATGTACCATTGTAGTATATGAATAAATTTGCCCATGAAGAGGCAAAAATACTATAATTTTATTTTAGGAATGAGATTCAAATAAAGGTACAGATTTGGCGGCATCATTTTGCCCCTCGCTTCGTTATTAACCCCAACTCCACTAAAACACAATAACTGATCACTTTTGATCTTTTTTATCTTATCACCGCAACAGCCTTTACAGCAGTTTTCTCGCTACTTTTTAAATGTATCCAATACAAGCCATTCGTCAGTTCAAATGGAACAGACAAGGCAATATTTTGGATACCAGCCTCTAAATTACCGGTGTAAAGGCTTTGTACAAATGCCCCTTCTACATTATACAGTAATATTTCAATTTTCTCCTGTTGATCCAATACAAAACTCAGGTTAGCACTTTCGGCACTAATCGGATTGGGCGATACCGCTAAAGTAACAGCCGCTTCCTCTACGGCAAAAGTACCCACTGGCATCGGCTCTACCAACAGCGAGAGATCCCAAACCAACTCGGGTAATGGCAATTTGAGTACACCGCCCGTTACGGTAAATGCAGATGACGAAGACAAATCACCTGTTAGGCAATTGTACCATTTGGCTTGGTAATTCCCCGATTCAATATTGTCTATTTCCAGCATGGCATTGGTAACAGCGTTGGGTATGCCGTTGGCCTTTACATTGACATGGTTGTAATCCGAATTTAATAACCAAGCCGCTACATGCTTATTATCTGCTGATTTGAGTGCATAAGCATCCACCACCGAACCAATTCCTGAAAAAGCGTAATTACTGATATTCATCCAATCTACACCGATATTATCGACTTTTAAGGTATGCAATCCTTGGGGTACATTAATTGTATAGGATTGATTGACGGCTGGAATGATATTGAGTACTTCTATCCCATCCATTACGACATATAATTTAGGGCTATTGCCCACTTGCGAACCCGTCAGGATCGTAAATTTACCTGCTTCCGGCATATTTACTTTGAAAACAGGCGGCCGCCGGAACTGGGTATTCCAACTGGAGCCATACAAAAACTGGCCAAGTTTGGGCGAAGAGGGGAAAACGACACCAGCGCTGGAAATTTGAATTACGGTATCGCCTAAGCCACCCCAACCTAGCGAAGTGCCCAATTTGAGATCGCCTGGCGCACCCGAAACAAATGCTGAAAGGGTAGGGCGGTAATTTTTTTCATCAAAAGCCACTTCTTTTGCTACTGAAGCAACACCCGTAAAATGGTGGTACAGATTGCGCGGATCAAAGTAATTATCCCACCACCAGTTCATACCAGTCCCCGTACTTCCTCCAAACAACGGTGCCCAAATATTATTGTGGATATGGATACCATCGGGGTCGAGTGCACTTAAACCACTACCATCCGAACCGAGGCCATACTCACCTATATGCACGGGTTTATCATATTTTTGGAGGTTTTCGCGTGCGCCTGCGACCAAAATACGTTCTAAATTAGGGCTGTCAAAATAGTAATGTCTTTGGGTATAATCCATATCTGGGTTGTTCCAAAGTGCATCATCTTCGGTATCGGGGGTTCCAAAACTGGTACTTACTGGTCTTTTTAGGTAATCATTTTGCTTTAGGAAAGCGGCCATTTCGGCGTGCCAATCTATAATGGCTGATTTATTTTGGGCAAAATTGTCGGTCCAGTTTACTTCATTAAACAGTTCCCAAGTCATAATACTGCGTTGAGCGCCCCAACGGGCCAAAATATAGCGCAAGCGGTTTTTATGCAGTTTTTTTGCTTGAGCATTAGTAAAAAAGTCCCATGTATTTTGGCATGGGCCACCATTGACGGCATTGTAAGGGCTATCTGACCAATTAGGATTAACCTGTGAAGAAACTTGGCCATGATGGTTGATGCAAAACATGGTATATACCCCTTTTTCGGCGCAATAATCCATGAGCCAATCTAGGTAAAAGGCATTGGATTGCTTGTATTTTTTTAAACCTGCAAAACCGCTACTATTGTTTTTCCATTCGATCCCCAATCCCCAATGACAGAGCCAAAGCCGCATAAAATTGCCTTTTGCATCCGACATTTTGGAGATCCATTTCTTGTAATCTGTGTATGGATTGCTGGATTGCCACGCGATATTTTCGCCAATTGGAATATACGGTGTACCATTGTCAAATTTAAAATAATTACTACTACCCACTTGCACAAATCCGTTGTTTTGTGGGGAGGTTACCGCAACACAGGTAAATTGCTTGGCAGCGAAAGTACCTGTTCCTGAGGCATTGGTACAGGCAACATTGTAAGACCAATTACCCGTTTGTCGGGGTGAAAAACGGAGATAAAAACCATTGGCTGAGGGTAATGCGGATAAAGTACCTGTATTGGTATTAGAAATTTGAAAACCCTCCATATAAAAGCCTTCAACGTTGATCTGCTCTCCATTGGGTGCGGTAAACACAGCAGTCACTCTAATTTCATCGTAGTCATAAGGGTTAACGAAATTGGCGTTTACACCTATTTGTGCTTCAAATATACTATATTGCTCTATGGTATTCGATACCGATACAACAGATTGAATAACAGGCACTTGTGCAATAAGCAAAATGGGCAAAATTTGGATAATTGCAACCCAAAAACAATTGTATATGTTTTTCATAATTTAAGACGACAGATACAGTGTACTAAATTCTTTGTAAAAAAAGATTGCTATCTTACGATAGCAACCCCAATTCCAATCTATTCAAATCAAATGCGCGTTACTGCATTACACTAACTATTTACTATTATTTTTTTTAGGCAGCTTGTAAAAATTCCATAAATCCGATTCAAACAACGTATTCGGATGCTGGAAAAATGTCTGAAAATCAGCCGCACTTACGCCGCCTGGATACGGGACATAATGGTGCTTTTTGTTGGCATTGCGCCACGCACACGCGTAAGCGATACGCCCCAATATGGGTTCAGCGAGTAAGTTTTTCAAAAACACATTGGTCCACCAATCTGGAGTAGGAATACCCTCAAAACCAAATTCTGTAAGTGCTGGTACCTTGCCCCTTGCCTCTGCTGTTTGTACTAATACCGACTGCACCTTCCTAAACTCATCCCAAGTTTGGTCTGAATTATCGTTAGCATAAAAATCAATACCCAACATATCAACCCATTCATCCCCGGGGTAAAAAGCCAGCATTTCTGCCTCCGATTTAAAATTGTACGAAGTGCTAAAGGAGTACAGCACTTGGTGCAATTTTTTTTCGTCGCGCAGGTAAGTAACCGTAAACCGCCACAGTGCTTTAAAATCATCAGGGGTTACATGGGTATTTCCCCACCAAAACCAAGCACCCGTATGTTCATGAAAGGGTCGAAAAATAACAGGTATAGCATGCCTGTCGAATAGTCCTCCAGCCCTAAGATTGCCTACAAAATGGGCAAACCGATCCAAATCTTGCTTATACCGTTCATGTTTGGCACCTCCTGGTAAAATATCTTTAACAGCAGCAGTCGTATCCCAAGCCGAACCAGCAGTATGGTAGTTATCCATGTGCCAACTCAGGGTAATTACGCCGCCACGTTCGTACCCTTCCTGGATCCAGTTTTTCATTTGCTTAAAATTCACACGGTCGAGGTTTGCAGTGGAATCGTGCTCCAGATTACCCAATTCCCAGCCATAAACAGCAGGGTAATCGCCACAAGTAAACCGAACATCGGAGCCACCTTTGGTTTGCCTCCAACCAACGCCGTAAGCCAAATCATCTTGGTGACCAAACAAAATTTTACTTTCGGAGGCTGTTTTTTGCAAGTTGACAAATAACGCCTTGGTGCGCTTGGTTGCCAACGGATCCGCTAGTTTTTGCCCCCATCCCAATATCGGGGAGCACAAGATAAATAGGAGCAAAAATCTCATTTATTAAAAGAAAAATAATTGAATGTAGGGGAACAAGTACTTATTCCCCCACAATCAATAAATTATAAATTATTTTAATTCAAAACGCACATTGTCAATACAAGCATTCACCTTTGAAGTACCTGAATTAAATGCTACGCCAAAGTCTTCATTAATCGTTGACAGATCAGCAAGTTGTGTAGATCCTGCATAAAAATCTGTCAAATTGATCGTAACAGTTACCCAACCACTTGTGACATAAGAGCCCGTTGCAGCCCAAGGTTTCCAACCATACCAGTGATCGCCGGAACTACCCTTTAAGCGCCAAGAAAATTCCCCACCTGTGATCGGCTCCAATACATTGATATCAAACTTGAGTACGTAATTGGCTACATTAGTACCAATAACTGCGCCAGGGAAATTATTGGCTCCATTGCGCCAAAACAAGCCAGTCCAACCGTTACAATCTTTATTGACACGGTGGTATTTGGAGCCATCCAAAGAAAGTGCTGGGTCGTTTTCGGGCGCACCTGCATCGCCCCACCATGCATCAAGACCATCAAAATTAAAGAACACCAGTGACGGGTCTGTTACCGGATCAACACCTTGAATATTGATTACTGGCGATGTGATAATCTCGCCTGTCGCTGTTTTTAATTGAATGGTTCCCATACCCGTTTTTACGTTTGCGGGTACAACAACTTGGATCAAAACATCTGTTTTTGCACCAAACATGGTAGCATTAATACCTACTGGGAATATTACCTCTGTTACTTCTGCCAAATTGGTGCCTTCAATAGAGATCATTTGACCCGGTTTTGCATCAGTAGGCATAGATACAATCGTAGCAGATGTAGAAGCCAAAATATTAAGACTTGCGCTGGAACTTACTTCATCGCCATTGGCTGCTACTACCGTAATGGCGCCATTGGTGGTGCCTACTGGTACATTTACTTTAATAGCGGTGGCTGTAACGCTGCTCGGTGCGGCTTCTTTACCACCAGAAAACTTGACATTGGTCACCAAATCGAGGTTAGTACCCGTAATCGTTAGTTCGTTGGTGAATTGAATATCCATCGGAGCGATAGCAGCGATACTTGGCTTTATCATTTCGAGGTTATTGGTGGTAACGGATTTGGCCGCTGCTGTACCCAATTGCAAGGTGCCTGTTTGTGCATCTAAAGGTACGCTTACTGTAATGGAACTTGCTGTACCGCCACTTTGAATCGTACCCGATTTGCCGCCGCCAAAACCTACGGAGGTCACCAAATCGAGGTTAGTACCCGAAATAATAACGGTGGTACCGGGTTTAACTGGATTTGGCGATAGGCCAGATACAGTTGGGAGTAACATTTGCAAACCTACTGTCACGGCAGTTTCTACTAAAGATTGCGCCACCAATTTGATTTCACCATCTTTTGCATCTGCTGGTACATTGAGCACCATCTTATCTGCTGCTTGGCTATCAAATGCGGTTATTTTAGTGCCACCGGGGAACGCCACTTCGCGCACCAAATCAAGATCAGTACCCGTGATGGTGAGGCTAGTTCCTGCTTTGACTGGATTTGGCGTTATGGCCGTTCCAGCAGGCAGTGTTACATCCAATGGCGTAAGTGATTCGATTAAAATCGGTTCAGGCATACCATTAGAAATAACCATTACACCTGATTGAGCATCAGCGGGTATTTTTACCTCTATTTTGGTTTTGGTTTGGCTCGTAAAAGCCGCTGCCAATACCGATTTTTTATTGCTAAAAATGACCTCTTTAATGAGGTTCAGGTAATTACCTTCTATGGTTACCACATCACCTGGGCGCGCTTTGGCGGGTGCAAAAGAGGTTAACACAATAGGCTCTGAAATGGTCAACGCCGTTTTAGTGGTCAAGTCTCCTTGTGGGGTTTTGAGTTTTACAACCCCATTTACGGTCGCATCGGGTACTGTAATGACGATTTCTGTAGCCGATTTGGATTTAAAATTAGTTACTTCCACATTGCTGGATAAAACAATGGCCGTTACCTGATCCAAGTTTTTTCCAATAAAACGGAGATCACCGCCGCGCAACGCAGGTGATGGCCCAAAACTATTGAGCACGATCAATGTCGCATCGGTGTCGTCGTCTTTTTTGCAAGATTCAACCAGCAAAAAAATTGCAGACACGAACGTCAGTAATGTAATGGGTAAAATGAATTTTTTATATATGCTTTGCATGATTTCTTTTTTTAAAAGATAAAAGTTAAATTCAATTTTAAAATATTTAACAAATTGAATAACAACAACTTAAAGAGGAACTACCCTAATATTATCAACACAAATATGCACTGGATTAGGGCCAGCCGCTGGGCCAAAAAGCATCATCACCACATTGGTTAATTCGCTCAAATTGGTGATGGCTTTTGTACCATTATCATCGGAATCGCCTTGGGCATATTTGAAATCTTTAAGGGGAATGGTAATGGTTTCCCAGCCATCCGTTTTATATGGACCTGCTTTCCAAGGTTGCCAGCGTGCATGTGTAGCGCCGTCCCTTCCGTGATCGTCGGCGTAGGGGCTAAAGAAAATTTCCATACGCACATCGCGCCATTCCATGGGTACATTTGCCTCAAATTTTAAAACCAAGTCGCTCACTAGCCCCTGTGCAACCGGTACATTGCCACGGCCACGTGGTGCCCAATATTGCATGGTGAGTTCGTTGGTCCACATCCAAGCCCCATCCGCAGGGTGCTTGAATAATGCGTATCCATCAGAGCAGCCAGCGGGATCGGTCGAACTGATGGGGGCTGTCCAAGTTTCGTGTTTTTTGGTGTCGTAATCTAAGATGATATTGCGGTTGTCGCGGAATTGAAACTTGGATTTAACTTTACCAAAATTGGTTTGTATGTTCAATGGGCCAGGTTCTGCACCGGCTGGTACACGAACAGAAATATGCGTTTTTTCAATAGCAACTACTTCGGCCTCCTTGTCGCCTGCAAAAACGACTTTGATCGGTTCGAAAAAGAAATCGCCATCGAGTTCCATCAAATCGCCATCTGGCACATATTCGCATTTCACTTTGCTAATGAGCGGTGCAGGTACATTTACACTGAAATCGTGCAACAACTCAGAACCATCTGCAAAAAGGATACGAATTTTGTTGGTTACCTCTGTGGGTACTGTAGATGGCACATTCACCAAAATGGTATTTTCGGTGACATAAGTTGGGTTGAGCACTGCCTTTTGGTCATTGAACCACATTTGCTGTGCATTGCAGAGGTTTTCTCCTACAATTGCGACAAGGCTACCCATAAAACTGCCCACGATCAAGGAATCTGATTTACTAGATTCTGTGGAACGAATATAACTGATCGATGCTTTTCCTGCACAATCACGCGAGGTATCTTTCTCTTTTCTACAAGAAGATATTACACTTGCGCAAATGGCCAAAACCACCACTAATGTGTTTATTTTTATTAAAAATTTCATAATCAATAGATAAATTTAAAATATAATTCTTACTTAAAAATATAATCTTCCGCAGGTTGTCCAGCGGCCAAAAGCGGATTAAAAACGACATCCGCAGCGGGGATAGGCAAAAACATCTGCGCTGCTGAAATAGTGATGGGCGACGGCGGTGGTAACAATACATAACCAGCTACCAAGTTTTCATCCGCCGCATTGGGCGACTGGTCGCGGTAGTAAGTAAATTCGCGTTGTTGGCCATTCAAATAAGCCAATGCCGCGGCTGGATCGCGATAATACCAGCGTTTTACATCAAACCACGCATTGCTTTCTAGGGCAAACTCTACCCGACGTTCTTGAAATATATCGTTAAACGTTAGGGATGTTTTTGGTGTCAAACCAGCCCTTGTATGCACGGCATTAAAATATTGTAGTGCTTTTGAGTCAGAGGTCTCCCCCCCCGCTCCCAAAGTGGCTTCGGCATAAATCAAATAGACATCGGACAAACGAATCACATACTGGTTGAGTGCTGTTGCCTGGCCAGTAGATACTTTTCCGCCATTATCATCGGATGAACCTACAACGTATTTTTTGAGGCTATTGAGTACAGGAGTTGCGCCTTCCAAAACGGTATTGGGATCTGTAGGATCGCGCAACACGATTTGATACTCATATCCGCCAGTACTTTTACGTATTTCGGGATAGCGATCTCCCGGAGCCATATAGATTGCACTGCGGCGCTGGTCGTTGGGTGCTATGTTTTGCATAAAATCATAAGACATACACTTTCCACCGCCCCAAGCCTCGGAGTTACCTGTGATGAAGGAACTACGTGCCCAGTTGGCCTGTCTGCTATTGCCAAATGCATAGCCACCTTCCATCCATTGTAGCGCAAAAAGCGACTCTGCACTATTATTATGCTCAATTTTGAATAGATCGGCATAATTGGGCATGAGCGCAAGACCACTTTGCTCTATTACCTCTGCTGCAATAGTTTTGGCGGTTTCAAAATTAGCAGCAGAGTTACTGTCGCTCAGGTTTTGTGCCATAGTAAGGTGCAATTTGGCCAACATACCTTTTGCGCCCCATTTTGTGGCCCGACCCAAAGTAGGATCTACTGCCGGCAAATTATCTGCTGCAAAAGCAAGGTCACGACGCGCCATTTCATATACACTGGCCCGATTGTTTTTGGGTAATTTTAGATTATTAGCCGCAACCAATTCCGAAGAGTTTTCGACAATTGGAAGTTCACCCCAATATTCAGCCAACATATAATAGGCAACACCTCGGATAAATCGCGCTTCGGCCAATGCCTTGTCGATCACCGTTTGATCTACACCATTGGCACGTGCGATACGTGGCATATCGTTAATGATCGAATTGGCATACGATACTACGCGGTACAATCCTTTCCAGCCAGAGGAAAGGTGCGCATTGCCCTCGCCATAGCTAAAATAAAAGAATTGACCTTCCTGATCGTAAGTATAGTACATATTGCCCGCCAAAAGATCGCCGGCCAGCCAATTGAATTTATCATTAAAATCGAACCAAGGGAAACCATATAAGGAGGCCGTAGCCGCTCTGATTTGATTTTGGTTGCGATAAAAATTGTCCTGTGTAAGTTTATCAACAGGTTCTATTTCCAAAAAGTCTTTTTTGCAACTGCTGTTGGCAAAAATGCTCAAACAAAGGGCAAAAATTATTTTTATGCTATTTTTCATAGTTAGCAATTTTTTTAAAAAGTGATTAAAACTCAGCATCAATACCAAAAGTATAAACCCTTGGTGTTGGGTAACGGCCCATATCAATATTTTGCTGGAGCGGGCTTTGGTTGAAAGCACCAATTTCAGGATCATAACCAGAGTAATTGGTTAATGTCCAAATATTCTGTGCATTTACATATACTTTAAGCCCCGAAACACGGTATTTAGCCAATATCGACTTGGGCAAAGTATAGCCAATGCGCAGGTTTTGCAAGCGCAAATAAGAACCATCTTCGATCCAACGATCGCTCATACGGGTATTGCGGTTGTTATCGGTGGTCGTTGGGCGGGGCAATGTAGCTTCGCTATTGGCCAAGAATACATTTTTAGGATCAAGTACAGAGCCATTGGCATCTACATAACCATATACAGCACGATTACCAACACTGGATGCTTGGTTATTGAATACACTGGTCATACCCTCTGTCATTACGCGTTGATAATTGAGGATATCGGTGCCATAAGTACCTGTGAAATACACTACAAGATCGAATGGGCCAGCCTTAAAAGTATTATTGATACCAAAGGTGAAATCGGGATTAGGATTTCCGATTACCTGTTGATCCAATGATGTGATTTTGCCATCGCCATTTAGGTCTTTGAATTTGACATCGCCGATCCATACGCCTGCACGTTTGTCCACAAGATTTTTGCCATCGTTATTGGGGTCATTGATTTGGACTGCGTGTGCCAAAATATCGGCTTCATCCTTAAAAATGCCTTCTGTTACATAACCGTAAAATTGGCCAATAGGCTGATCTACTTTGGTTTGTGTAGCCGTTTGGAACTCGGAATACCAATAGAGATTTCTCCAGAAAATAGCACCTTCGTCGTTCAATGCTGTTATTTTATTGCGGTTGAGCGAGAACGTCAGATCGGTATTCCAGGAAAATTTACCACGGCGCACATTGCGGGTATTGAGCGAAAGATCAATACCTTTATTGGTCATTTTACCTACATTGGCATAAGGTGCTCCAATATCGGAATAGGTAGAACCGCCGAGGTAATTGGGTACAAATACCTGTAACAACAAGTCGTCTGTTTTCTTGCTATAAAAATCGACTGTCATGTCAATACGGTTTTTGAGCAATGAAATATCAAAGCCAAGGTTCCATTGTTTGGTGGCCTCCCATTTCAATTTTGGATTAGGAATATTAGCAGGCCGGTAAGATGTACCAAAAGGCGTGTTCACCGTAAGCAATGCCGATCCAAACTGGTAATTAGGAATACCTTGGTTGCCCACTTCGCCATAGCCCAAGCGCACTTTGAGTGCATTGGAAGGCCGCCAAGCCACGGAACCAGAAGGGAAATACCCCCAGCGGTTTTCAGGACCGAACTTGGAAGAACCATCGGCGCGCAAAGTGAAAGTGGCAAAATATTTATCGCCGAAATTATAATTAAGGCGTGTAAAATAAGAAGCAATGGTGGCCGCATCTTTCCAGCCGCTGGGCGGAATAGGCGATTCTTCGCCTTCGCTTAGTACTTGTATGTTATTAGAGGCAAAATTGCGTTTGCGTACATCGGTACCTTCCCATGTTGATTTTTGTGCTTCTTGACCCAATAATACGGTAAGATTGGAACGGTCACTCATTTTGATCTGCTGCGTTAGGTAATTTTTCCAAACCCAGAAAAAACTGGATTCATCGCGCTGGCGCAATTGATTTTCCGTATTTTCAAGAATACCAAATTTGTAGGTAGGCTGGAAGGCTTTATTAATAGAACGGTTATCGTCCATACCAATTTCGGAACGGAACGTCATGCCTTTCCACAGGTTAATATCGCCATAGAAATTACCCATTACGCGTTTGCGACCGAGGGTATTATTGCGCAGTAGAGCCAATGCCACCGGGTTCCAAGTGGATGCACCCGCTTGAATTTCGGGGCCAGCCCAGTTGCCATTAAAATCTTTTACGGCCACATCGGGTTGCATGACTAAGGCTTGACTTACTACACCATCTCCGCCATCGTTGAGTGTGATTTTTTCGTTGATATTAGCAAAAGAAAAACTACCACCTACTTTTGCCCAACTGCGGACTTGGTTGTCCAAATTAAGACGAACCGTTTGGCGTTTGAAATTTGAACCAATGATAATGCCATCTTGGTCAAAAACTGAACCTGAAATAGCATAATTACTCGTTTTTGTACCGCCAGTTACGCTAATTTGATGGCTTTGCATACCAGCGTTGTCAAATATTTCATTTTGCCAATTGGTACCTTTTCCCAAAAGAGAAGGATCGAGGTAACGTTGGTTGGGCTGCAAACCGAGGTCGTCAGAAATTTGCAATTGGTATTCGGCAAACTCGGAGAGATTCATCATATCCAAGGTTTTGCCCACTTGCTGGTTGGCGTAGTAACCGCTGTACGATATTTTGGACTCGTTCAATTTGCCCCTTTTAGTGGTTACCAATACAACGCCATTGGCAGCACGTGCACCATAAATCGCCGTTGCGGAAGCATCTTTCAATACTTCTATACTCACAATATCGGCGGGATTAATGGCAGAAAGTGGGTTCACGCGATTTTGGCCATTTGCACCACCCGACCAGTCAAAACCGGATACACCATAACCATCGCCTTGAATTGGAATACCATCAATGACATATAATGGTTCGCTCGATAGGTTAATCGAATTGGAGCCCCTGATCCGAATAGATGCGGTAGCACCGGGTGCGCCGGAGTTTTGGGTGACTTGAACGCCGGCCACGCGGCCTTGTAATGCTTGGTCGAAATTGGTCGTCACGGATGAGCGCAATTGCTCACCTGTTACCGATGAAACGGCACCAGTAAGATCGCTTCGTTTTACAGATCCATAACCGACTACCACAGTTTCTCCCAAAACGTTGCCTTCAGCCACCATGGTGAGTTCGAGCCTTGATTCGGTACTTACCGTCACATCAAGTGGTGTATAACCGGTGTAGGACAAAGTAAGTACATCGCCAACGTTAGATTTGACAGAGAAAAAACCGTTGCCATCGCTTACTGCCCCGATGCCGGCTTGCGTGTTATTGCGGATACTTACCCCCACGAGTACGTCTCCGTCATCGCCTCTTATCGTACCTGTTACGGCTTGGGCGTGTACCACAAAAGCAGAAAAAAGTAGGCATAAGCCAACCCAACAAGCTTTGTGGTTTAGAGTGAAAATTTTTAGCTTCATACGTTTTGTAAATTAAAATTATTAAATACAGGATTCAACAGAACTTTCCACAAGTTTCTAAAAACGAACCTTAACCCGTGAGGGGATAATTGGACAAAAGAGGGGGGATAATTGGACATCTGTTAAAAACCTGCTTTTTTGATTGTTTTTGATTGTTATTTGTACCGTTAAAAAGAAATGATTATTTATTTTTAACGGTAAATTTGGAAGATATAGTCTAATCATTTCAACCCTAAGGAATGGTGTCGAAATAAAGGTACAGATTGATGCACATCTTTTGCCCTCCTATTTCCTCTTTTTCTACTTAAATAGGTAGGCTATTCGCGCAAAAA
>JAYUKX010000048.1:0-60876 GCA_043764095.1 Chitinophagales bacterium | reverse complement strand
AGAATAAAATTCTGATTTTTGCATGCTTTAAAAGATATAATTTACACTATAAATATTTTTTTAACATACTTACCCCCATTTTTTGAGGGGATACCTTTAAAACGGCTCAAATTGTTGGGCAAAAGTATGGCATTCCGGTAGCTGTTTTACTTTCTGAGGCCTATTTGGTCACTGGCGGTAAAAATCCAAAAGGTAATAACTTTTTTGGCGAAGGTTCTTTTAAGAATCCTTACCGCTCATTTTTGGCTCATGCTAACCGGTGTTCAAATGTTCTTGACGGTGTCGTTTATGATGACCCTTCCGAATATGTCGATGCTGCAGTATCGGCAAAAATCTATCTTGATGGTGCTGGCCAAAGTGTAAAAAATCTAATCCCTAAAATTCAAAATCTAATCAAGTAATGAGGTACGGTACAATACTTTATGAATTGAGAGACCAATGGGGTCTTTCAAATACCGAAATGTTGCTCATTGACGCAATTTCAAAACTACAAGCCGCTTCGGTTTCAAAGCCCGGTTGGTGTGACGCTGGTGCATCTTATCTAACTTGGGTCTGTGGTGTTGACCGTACAAACTTTTTTAGAATGCAAAAAAGGCTCTTTGAAAAGGGCTTTTTGGAGATCATGGACGGCGGTTTTAGGCGCGTTCCGCAAAGCATTGTATATCAACTGTTTATGAAAACACCTGCTTCGGGTAGTGGCGAAACGCCACTAGGTCAAACAGGTAGTGGCGAAACGCCACTCACTAGTGGCGAAACGCCACTGCAGGTAGTGGCGAAACGCCACTCAAGTAGTGGCGAAACGCCACTATATAATACAGATAATACAATGTATAATACAGCAGCAGCAGCAGCGCGAAAAATACCATCAGTTTCAAAGCCTAAAGCGAAGCGTACACAGCCCCCCCCAATTCCGCCCGCCCCCCCCCGCGATTTTGTCAGTTTTGAGGATAGCGGTTGGATGCAAAAGGGTATTGATTCTTTCCGTGATGCCCTTGTACTTCGGTTTGGTGATCTCGCTAATGTTGATGTGGGTTATTATTTCAACCGATGTATCAAATGGAGTTCAGGTAAAAGTTCGGGTAAATCATCGGACTGGATTCAAACCGCTTCTGAATTCATGCGAGGCGACGCCGATCAAGGCAAATTAAAATCAATTTCAGTTTCAAATTCAAATCAAAATACAAGCAATGTCAATGGAATTTCTGCCAGCACATCAACAAAGAGAATCAAGCGAATTACAGCGGATGAACTCGCTGCTCAAACAGCAAGTTTTCTCAAAAGTCGCGAAGGTCGTACCAGATTCGATCGAAACTCTTGAACTCGTTTTGCACACTGATCAAGTTGGTAATTCTCGTAGTTTGCTAAAGTCGCATCCAACACAGGCCACGGCTTCGGTTATTGCTACTATTACCAAACTTGTCCAGGACTATACCGGCTCAATGATTGATGCAACCGATTCTATTTACTTTGAGATGACAGACATGTTTTTTCGCTCCTTTGGCCATATCGGTATTGAGGAGATCCGCGAAGCCTTCCGCCTTGGTGTAACTGGTAAAGTCTCCGGTATTGGTCCCGATTCTTTCAAAGCATGGCATGGCTGTTTTTCAGTTGCAAGTTTTGGCCTTGTTATGTCCGCTTACGATGCTTACCGATCCAATCTTGTCCGTAAAGTCGAGTATGCAAAGAATTTTATTGAAACTGAAACTTATGAGCAGGCAAAGCAAAACTATTGGACCAGTGAGGAGGGTATTACAAAACTTGCTGAAATGCGCTCGGAAAGGATCGCTGAGTTAAAATCTATGAAAAACCCTACTTTTCATTCTGTCACGCTTAATGATTACAATGTTTTGACTGCTCTTGGTTTGATAAACCTTGAAAATTGCACTGTTGATCGTCGCTGGCAACTTATGGCTGATGCTCAGTCAGTCGCTAAGGCTCAATTGGTTCAAACTGCTTTTAAATCTCGTGTTGAAGGTGAACGTCTTGACGCCTCTCAACTTCTTAATGCTATAAACGCTGGTTTTACTTCTGAAACTTTCGAATCATCTGCCCGAGTTATTGCTCAACGCATGGCCGTGGTTGATTGGATTCTTCAACAGCAAGTTGAATCAGTTGAACAATAACTTTATCATTTTTTACCAATCACTTTTTAAATACTTCAATTATGAAAGAGCAATTCTCAGATGAGAAGCATAAATTCACACAGGTAGTCTCCGTCCTTGGCCGTGATTACGAATTATGCGTAAAACTTCACATTCGCTATAACTACATGGATTATCGCGTTTCTTCAATTATGCTTTCTAGCGGTGGTTATGATCTTCCGGTACGCACTGCACTTGAAGAAATGAATAATAAGGCTCACGAAATTGGCCGCGATAGGCTTCTTAAGTACCAAGAAAAGTACCAACCATCTCAACAGCCTCGTTTGCCTTTCCCTGCTGAGGATGACGAGGAAGAACCAGGTGCTAACAACTAAATTCTAACATCTGAACAAATTAAGCGGGGTTTATAACTTACCATTTCGCACACCCTTGCCAGTTATGGGTTGGAGTTGCGGTTTACCCGCCTACGTTTCCCGCTTAATTTTAACTATCAAAATTTTTTACTTATGTCAAGAATGCTTTCCGCCGCTAACCCTAAATTTAAACAGAAAAAGGCTACAATGTCTGTTGGTGAATTCCGTGGCCTTGCTGGTCGTCTTCAACAAGAGGCCAGCCTCATTTCTGCAGTAGTCAATTATCTCAACATGTCAGGATATTGCGCATGGCGCCAACAAAACACGGGACACTTTAACAAAACTCGTGCGGCTGATTCAATCGCTAGTTATCTTTACGGTTTGCTTGCAACTGCTAGGCATGGCCAGCAAATGGATATATTCCAGCAAAAGACCAAAACGGCTGCTGTTGATGATATCCGAACTCACATTGAATTTTTACTTTCTCACTCTTGGGAAAAAGTACCCGATTCTGTAAAGGGTGTTGCTGATGTGATTGGCTACAATAAAAGTACTGGCCGCTGGATCGCTGTTGAAATCAAAATTGGTACGGATCGGCTTAGCGAGGATCAAGACGTTTGGTTAAAGTCTCTTTCCGCTTCTGGTGGTGAATGTTGGCTTTGCCGTGATATTGATAGTTTTATTTTTGCTCACCGTTCTAAATCTCAAAAAAAAATATGACGTACATTTGTTCCATGATTCCGCACTTTTCAATTTACAGAGTTTCTAGCCTCCCCGCTATCGTTCCGTACATTCCAGACGTTCACGTTGACAACCTTAACCTTTCCGATTTTATGAAGAAATCTTTGAAGGGTAGGGGAGTGTACACCCTCCCTCAAATCATTCAAAATGATCTTACTTTTTACTCATCTATCCGGGGCATGGGTATAAAAAGGGTTATTGAGTTGACTGATATGTTATACCAAGATTACGGGCTTCATTTGAAAAAACATTCTTCTTTAAAAAAAAGTAGTACATTTGTGCTATAAAATTTATATTGGGAGAAATAATTTTGGTACTGGCCACAATCGTAAGGTTGTGGCCTTTTTTATTGTATTTTTATCTAAAACGCTCATATTTGCCCTGTGTTCAATTATTTTTACTGCTTCCTTATCGTCATTCGTCCCCTCTTTTTAAATCCAACCTACCCCCTATTTTGTTTGCCCTGTTGCAAGTTTGGAATAATTGTTGCTACATTTGTGCTATAATATTTCCAATATGGGCATCGGAGGCTCAACGGACTTATCATACTTTTTCATTTCACTATCAAACTTTTTTTTAAAATGGCAATTATGAATGGCCTTACCCCAGTACGGGGTCGCCTTGGAGGCACTGGCTTCCGCCAACAAACTGTGCGTACTGGCCGTGCTGGCTCAGGCACATACCGTCGTCGTACGGTTGCATTTCAAATTCAGGAGACTGTAGCAAATCCTAACACCCGTGGCCAACAGCGTCAACGTGGTGCATTTGCTCTGATCGTTGCGTTAGGCTCGGCACTTAATTCAACTGGTATCCTTCCAAATTTCTACCCTTCCGGTACAGGTTTGGGCAACTTCCAAAAGTTCGTTTCTGATAACGTTCTTACAATTGCAAATGGTGGTGCCATTGTGCAAAATCCTGATGATGCGGGCGACAACTATGTTGACTTCCGCGCCCTTAAAGTTACCCGTGGTTCTGTAACTATCCCTACTGAAGTATTCTCCGCTCCTGAACTTGATGACGATTGCCAATGCGGTCGTAAAATTGCTTGGAGTTTTGACGGTACACAAGGTTGGCCTTCTCCACAAAATTGGAAATTGGTCCTTGTTGGCATCAAGTTGGACAATACTGGTGCTATTGAAGATGTTGTACAGTCACAGGCTTGCGCTTCTCTTGACCAATGTTTGGCAACTGTTACCCTTCCAAAATGCGATTGCTGCAAAACTTACTGGTACGCATTCTTTACAGATTTGAGTACCGGCTACAATACAGCATCTACCTACTTGGGAACTTGTGATACTGTAGTACCAGTTTATGATCCGCTTACTTCTTGTGCAACTTGCATCACTGTCGCTGGCCGTAATTCTGACTTCTTGCCACCTTCTGACGATCCGATCAATTGCGGTGATGAAGTTTATGACATGACCAAAGTATTCTTTAATGGTAATAGCCGATTCCAAGCAACTCCTGGCCCTTCTTTCACTCCGGTGAACGTTTGTCCTGATTGCCCTGATTACAAGGTTAGCCTTGATTTGATTACTGATCAGACTATTTTCGAGTTGACTGTTTTTGCAAATGCTGGTGATCCTGATAATGTTTATACATTCTCTGGCATTCCTGGCTCTTTAACTATTCCGTCAACAGTTGCAATTATTGATGAGGTTAAGGCTTTGTTTGCTGCATTCCTTGCTGGATCAGGCTATTTTGTAGGTGATGTTACTTATAATGATGTTGTTCAACGTTATTCTGTTAGGATTTGGGCTGAGGCTGACTCTTTACTTACCTTCAATGGTTCTCAAGTTGATCTTGAGGAGGAAGGTGCGACTGGTATCATCCCGTCTGTATCCAACGGTGACACACTTGTCAACATCTTGATGACTCGTATTCAGCCTGAGCCACAACTTGAATTGTATAACGGTTCTTACGCAAACTTGCCGGGTGTTATCCAGTCAAGTGCGGAAACTGTTTCGGTTGTTCTTGAATCGGCGGTTGAAGGTTGTGGTCGTACTCTTGAATTTCAGTATGTTAGTGGCCGCGGTCAACGTTCTGGCTTTATCATTACTACTGATATAATGGCTACCTAGTCGTAACCACCTTTAATTTCTAACATTAACGCCCACTCATACCACATGGGTGGGCGTTTTTTTTCCTTTTTGACATGAAGTATTCAAGTATTATTTCCCGCGCTCATGCTCGCACGGCTTCACGAGGTACTGTATCAAAATCTGCTGGTGTCCCTTGTACTTCTTGTGCTGCGAAGCGTGCGGCCTTTTTGGCTTCAAAATCTGCTCGTACTGTGAAACAGGTTTCACCGTCTGCATAATTTCATCACATTTTCATCACATTTTAAATATAACTTTCTTATAACAAAAGGTTTTTTCCAGTCAAAAACTATCATTTTGGCTTTGGTTGGTCTTGGTTTGGCTATCGTTGGTTTTTTCACTAAGAAGAATTTTCCACCTGAGTTGGCTGAACAAATTACTGCTCTTGATTGGGCTAACACTGGCAACGCTATTGTTACTACTTTAATCATCATTGTCCGCGTCCTTTTCCCCTCGGGTGCTAAAATCACGGGGTTATGGAAACGAGTTTTGGGCAGGAACTAAATTATCTCATACTTATGCTTTGGGATAAAATTGCTCCTTATGTTTCAACTTTTGGTATTTCTGCCTCCGCTTCGCTTGCACGTACTTTGCTTATGCCTCATTCCGGTGGATTTGTTCGTAACTTGGTCAATGTCTTTGGCGGTTCTTTGGTTGGTTTGCTTGTTGGTATTACCTGTGTTCACCTTGTTACTCCTGAATGGCTTACAATACTTATTGCGGTTTCTGCCGCATCTGCTCGTGAGTTTATTGAGGCATTGGTTAAGCAGGTACAGAAATCGGCATCTGATCTAACTTCATTACCTTCTAAAATTCTACGTAAATGATCACATTCAATCAAGTTTTGCGCATTGCCCCGTTTGCACTTTTAGCCCTTATTTCGGGTATGTTTGACGGCCTTAATCAGACTTTGTTGTTTCATTATGGCCAGTTTGTTGAGGTTTTCCCGTCTGCCAATCCTCAGTACTGGAATCCTGATCTGTCTTGGACAAACAAGGGTAGTAACATCATCACTCGTACTTTACTTGTTTTTACTACTGATGCTTACCATCTTACTCGCACAATTACTTGGGTTTCTCTTTTGTGTGCGGTTTATGGCCTTGCTTCATTTCGGATCATCGAATCAGTACCGCGTTGGCTTTATTTTATCATTGCTTTTGTGTTCGTGTATTGTTGGAAGGGTTTAGGCTTTCATCTTGTCTATTCCCTATTGTTTCGGTAAGTTCATGAGATTTATATACTTTGTTGGGATGTATTGTCGGTAAAAGAATCGGCGATATATGGGCGGGGCGCGAAAGCGTCCCGCCTTTTTTTGTGCCTTTTTACTGATTTTTTGGGTATTTAACCACTTAGCCGCCCCCTGCGCGTGTGCCGTGACTGGATGCAGTAGCGGAGGTACGGAGCGGATGCATACAGGCGCGGTACTTGCACAGGGGAAGCGCGGCGGCTGTCCGCGAAGCAAACAGGGCGGGTACTCTTGTGTGTGCCTGACGTTAGGCGGCACAAAGCAAGTGTACCGCCTCTTTTTCAGACGTTAGTAGGTAGCCGTACCCTGATCGTGTGCTGGGGCTGTGTGTACACCCAGCGTAGGCACGAAGCGGGTGTACACACAGCCATAGCACTTGAGCAGGGGAAGCACGGCGAATGCCCGCGAAGCAAACAGGCCGATACTCCTTTTTCTGTGCCTGACGTTAGGCGGCGCATTAAAAGGTGTAGCGGCTTTTTTTTGGCATTTTAGTAGGATCATTCCTTTTCCGGTTGCATCGCTGGTTATATCATCATATCATCGGTGGAGAGGGCCACTAAAATAGTGACCCCTGTACCGAAACTGCTGGAACAAACCAAAACCCCTGATGATAACTACCCCTAGATGATAGCCATACTGGTACCGGCCCCGATGACCAAACAAGTACCGCCCCGCCCAACTGTACCGCTAATGCTACCGATGCCCAAGTACCTGACCCGCCCCCTGAAAACGCCGCCCCCGGACGAACCCCTGCTGGACAAACGCTACCCGAAGCAGGAAAAGCAACTAAAAGCCCCGATGATGAAACCACCTGCCGAACCATAGCCGCTGACCTAGCCGCCAACTGCCCCGGAAAACTGCCCGATGCTGTGAATACCTGAGCCGCTGGAAACTGCTGCCTAATGCACTGATCCACACCCCTAGCACAACCAACTACTACCTGTGAACCTGCTGGCACCTGACTGGCCAATGCTGCTGCCGCCGATACTGATAACTGACACGACCGCGACCCGCTGAAACCGAAAACCGAAAACTGTGAAAGCATAACTAACTGATGAATGAGAGTGAAAAGAATGGGGTGGCCACTGCTGACCACCCCGATGATAACTAAATGTGACTACCTAGCCGTGCCACGTGAACCCCAACCCCGTGCCAAAGACTGCAGTGAAAACCCCCGAATGCAACCGAAGCCGCAAACCTGACTGCTACCTGACGCGACCCGAAAACGATACCCCTGCCTACCCAAACTACTGTACCTGCATAGAAAGATGCTGACCTAGATGCGTATGGAACGCGACCACGACTAGCAGAAAAAGATAAACCCCTGTGTAAAATAACTGGTGAACTAAACATAATAAAGTAACTGCCGGAAAGCCCCAGCAAAAGCACGACCGCACCACGCAACCGATGCCCGTAAGTGTGCACGGCTTTTTCCTGACCGCCCGTCAAGGTGGAGCGGACGGACTGGACTGAGGAGTGCGGAAGGCCTGGCGTTAGACGGCCTGCACAAACGACGAAGGAAGCCCGCCCGAACACCTTGCGGAGCGCGCAGGAAAAGCCGTACCTTTGCATTCGGTTGTGTGTGTGGTGATATGACCGCGAAGCAATGAGTGTTTTATGTGTTCTTTACCTTCATTTTTTCATAGAAATTGTTTTTTTGGTTTTTTTTGGTTACGATAGATTGTGACGAAATGTTGCAATCTTTCTTTGTTTTGATTTTTGATTGTTTGTACTTCATTTTATATTTTTCAATTATTTTTTCTAGGCGGGTTCGTGGTTTAGGGGGAGTGGTGGAACGCCACGAAGCAGGGGGGAATGGGGGGGGTGCAACGCCCAGCCCATAGCAGGTTTCCGACCGTTAGAACGAAGTGAGAGGAGGGAGGAAAATGCGTGACATGCAAACAGCGGAGCGAAGCGAAGACTGGCGCATGTACTACCAGCGAAGCGTCGTAGTTTTACGAAGTAAACATGCCAAAGGCCACACTGTGCCGTTATACACACAAAAAAGCCCCGCCCTGATTTATCAGGGTCGGGGCAAAGTCACCACCACTCGACGTTTATTTGTAGAATTCTCGTATCATTAAATCCTCTGGCACATCTTGTATTTTGTCAATCTGCTTAAAAAAGTAAGGTACTTTTTGTTCTTTGCAAATATCCCTTGTGTGCCTTGCCCAATCCGGGTTGAAATTTCTTTTCTTTGATCCACTTTCTCCGCCTTGAATCAGCCACGAAATACCCATGAGTAAATTGTTTTTGCTGAAATCAATGAAATTTAGTTGTGGTTCTACTGAATATAAACGATTTCCTTTCACTTCCGATAATTGTTTGTGTACATCTAAAGCCGTTTTTTCATCCACTATGGACGCTCCAAACATCACGTTTTTAGGAGGGCTATCTTTCCATTCTTCCGGTATGTACTTGTTGATGTTGCTCGGCCGCTTTGTTAGCAAAAGAAACATTAGGTTTGGGCTGTTTGGTACAATTTCATTGAAAAATCTTTGTCGTAAAACATCAGTATTGTAATCCATTCCCTCACCGTTCTTGTTTGCTACTTTCATTGGTTTTTCAAAAATATCCATCATTGAACCAACAAATACTCTGTGTATCTCGTTTGCCGCCTCTGCCTTTGCTTGCATCCCTAAAAAATTTCCCCAAACCCCTTTTATTTCTTTCCTTGCTTCATTGTTACCCCATCCTACTCCGTACCTGTTTGCCCAAACTCTTGCGTAGCAGTTGTCGCACCCTTGGTGTACTTCAGTGCATCCCCACCAAAGGTTTGCCGTGTGTTTCGTCCATTCAATGTTAGAATTCAATGCCATTATTTTACAATCTAGTTCGTTATGAATCCCTGATTTTGCAGGTTTCTTTTAGCATTTCTTAAGTTGAGCGACCATACGTAAATCTTTCCCTTTTTGTGTATTAGGGTGTCTGCCTTTTTTTCTGTCACTACGTCGGTAATCTGTCGAATCTCTGCCTTTTTCACCTCGCCCGTTGTTTGCTCAAATTCCCATAGTATTAGGTTTCCATTCTTCCGTATTTTCCCCAACTGGTTCTTTACGTTTTCCTTTATTTCCTTCATTTGCTCTGCTGTGATACTCGGCTCTTTTCTCCGTTTGCGCTTGATAAATGTTGTGATTTCCAACCACGTGGCTACCAAGAAGCCCCAAAAATTCCTTATTACTTTCATAAGTATTTTAAATTTGTAAAGTGAATGATACGGCCTCTGAATGTGTCACCATCGTTTGGCACAAAAAATTTGATGAATTCATCTCTGGTTAATCCGTCGTTTTTGATCAGTGTATTTTCCTCAATTTTCCGTAGTACTTTCCATTCCCCATTTTCGTCCATTACTCTTATTGCAAAATTTCCATCACCAAAATTGTCAATTATTACCTCTTGAATCCCCATGCAAGTCCCCGTCTTAAATTCGTGCGGGTTCGTTCTTTTGTTCCTAGGGCTTCCCATCCAATGTTGAATGCTCATTCCTACTTTCCAACGCTTCGTTTTATCCTCTCGGATTGTGTGTATCTTTTGCCCGTTGAGTATTGCCTCTTTAAACTGCCTGAATCTGTACGCTAGTATCATTTTTTTACCTCAAATTTAGATAGTGACCGATCAATTTCTATGAATACATCTTCGCCGTTGTTAAATGCTTCCTCGATTAGCGCGAATACTTTTTTGAATGCCAATGTACTGTTTCCTATGCAGTAGTTTCCATCCGCCATTTCTATCCGTTCACCGACCAATAAGCAGCCTAGAGTCTCTGAAACGTAATTCCCAATGTGTATTAGGATCCACTCGTAGTTTGGTACGTTCTTAATCCATGGTATAAATGGGAATCCGAACTTCCTTTTCTGCTTTTCAAAAATCTTCCCTTCCCGCCTGTCCACAATCTCATATCGTCCTGCTGGTATCCTCGTTTCTCCCCGTACTTTTATTTCCTTGTATCCATCTTCCAGCACGAAGCAAACAAATATCCCGTTTGCGCTTAGTTCGGAAATCGTTGCCCTTTCCGTTTCAATTACAATTTTAGTTTTAAATTCCATTTTCTTTAGAATGTTATTAGTGAATCAATTTTTATTACTTCTCTGTTTACCAACTCAAAAAAGCATTGTTTACATGCTTCTACATCTTGGCTCGCTCCGTGTGTTAATTTCCTTCCTGGTACTTCCCTGTTAAATAGTTTCATGTACATTTCATTCAGTGACGGTTGTTTGTATTCAAGATCGGGTCGGTACTTTTTCTGCCTTTCGCTCGCTGGTATTTCGCAAATATTCCCTGCCAGTTCTTTAGTGCAAATCCAATTTATTCCCTCTGGTACTGCGTACGAATTCCTTTTCATTTCTGCATAAATCACGTTTTTTTCAAATTCTGCATTATGTGCTATTACGTAGTCTGCTTCCTTCATTGCTGTTATTAGGCTGTACATCATTGTATCAATCGTTACCCCTATTTCCCTTTGCATTTCCTCCGTTATTCCGTTGATCTTCATTTCTTCATCGCTATTTCTTACTCCGTCCCTTACTTTTATGATGAATCTCTTTTTCTTTGTTTCTATGATCTGTATTTCAAAACTCGCTCCTGGCATATCTAAATTCTTATCAGTCATTATTGATTCCCACCCAATCCCTAGTATCGCTGGCCAGTTCTCAATATTGGTGTATGGCTCTTTCATGCTGATTGGTAGCCCTGTGGTTTCTGTGTCAATGAATAGTAATTTCATTTTCTTGTTTGTATGTTGTGGCCATAGGCCGTGTGATAAATCCAAAAACTGCGGTAACATCTTCGTTTATTTTCCTCTTATTGAACTCCTTAAAATCTATGGGGTACGCTGGGTAACATATTGATGCTGGTATTTGTGCTATCCATTCTTTATCCCATTTTTCCTCTGAATGTTCTGGGTAGTAAACCAGTATGATCTGATCTGTCATATCAAGTACAATCCCACATCCTGACCATCCCACAAATCTTTCCTCTCCGTCTATTTCTGCTAGTCCTTTTTCTGGGTAGAATCTTATTACTTCTCCTAATCTCGGCATCCAGTATGTCCCAATTCCTAATATTGTATCCCAACTTCTTTTTATACCAGTGTATCTGGTGTTATCTTCTATTTTTTCCTTTGTTGGTTCTTCAATCTTCGGGAATTCTAGACTTAGTTGCTTTGCTCTACTTAATTGTTTTGCTCTCATTTCTTACTTTCAATTTGTGGCTTTCGCCTTGTTAATTTAATCTTGTTATTTTGGTCCAAATATGTATATTCCTCCTTTTACTGCTTCGGGTATAATTTCCTCCTCAAACTCCGCGTCTCCCTCGTTAATTGGGAAATGCGTTACAACTAGTTTTAAGCCCTGCCTTTTCATTTCGTTCAGGTTTATTTCTAGCCCTCCATTCCTGTTAATTCTTTCAAATGGCTTTAAGTCTTTTTCGCTGAGTGGTCTGCAGTTGCCTTTTTCTTCCATTTCTTATTAAGTTTGTGGCTTTCGCCGTGTTAGTTATTCTGGTCGGATTCGAACCGACATAATTACTGTGTGTAAGTGGGAGGAACGACCACCCCTCATGCTTCCGTCGTGAACTGGTTAACAGTATGCGCTTTGCCGTTTTGCTACAGAATCCGTTTACTCTATATTTCAGTTATTGAATACCCTTCATGTTCTGTCAAAATAAATTCTACCCAATTGATCGCTTCATATGTTGAGCCAAAATTTAGGGCAAACTTTTTCTTTATTACTCCGGGGTACTCTAAGTCGAATATTTCAATTAAAAATCTCATTGTCATGCTGCGTTTGCGTAGTTTCTGATTGTTCGGTCACTTGTTCCCAATCTCTCTGCTACTTCCGCTCGTGTTGGCTTCCGCCCTAACTTTTTGTTGAGTTCCGCTTCCGCTTTTGCTATTTCTTGCCTCCATGTTTCCGGTGACCAGTTCCGCCTTGCTGCTTCCGCTTCCGCTTTTTGCTTCCGCTCTGCTTCCGTCCTTTCCGTTTGTTCCTTCCGCTCGCGTTCAATCCGTTCCGCCTCTGCTTGCTCCTTTGCTTTCTTTTCTTGCTCAATACGCTGTATTTCAGCCCTTTCTGCTTCCTTCCGCTTCCGTTCTGCTTCCGTCCTTTGCCGTTCCGCTTCCGCTTTCGTTGCTTCCGCTTCCGCTTGCTTCCTTTTCGCTTCCGCCTCTGCTTCCGACTGTTTCCGCTTTGCTTCCGCTTCCACCTTCCGCGCTTCCGCCTCAACTTCCGCTTTCTTCCGCTCCGTTTCCGCCCTTGTCCGCTCCGTTTCCGCCTGTGCTTCCGCCCTTGTCTTTTCAATTTCCGCCTTTGATCTTGCTTCCGCTTTTGCTGCTTCCGCCTTTGCTTCCGCTTCAACTTCCGCCTTTCTCTTTTCTGCATCCGCCGTGATCTTTGCCATTTCTACTGCGTGCGCTCTTTCCGCCTCTGCTTCCGCGCTTACCCTTTCTTGCTTTTCTCTGTCTTGCCTTTCAGCCCTTTCTATACTTTCGTTGATTACCTGGTCTTCAACTTCCGCTTGACTCTTTGCCGCCGTTGCGCTCAATGCCCATATATCCAAACAAGCCATAAACACCGTTGCTATCCATGCCCAAGTAGTTGCCGACATTCCAAAGGGTAGGGTAGTGCGTTGTACAAACTGATCGTAGTACGCCATTTGCTCGAATGCCCCCGCGAAAATCCTGATTATCCATGCTCCAATGAAGTACTGAGTTCGTACCGATCCGCTCCGGTCTCTTTGCCCTTTTATCACAGCGTACAGGCCTAGTGCGATCGCCGCGCCTGTTGGTATGCCAACCGCCGCCCCAATGGCCACTGTAGGTGCCAGTGCTGATATTGCTAGACAAACTATGTTGATTCCCGTTTCCGGGTGTTTTAAAATATTGCGCATTGTTGGTGGTGCTTTAATTGTTACTAAACTTTTATCAATTCCGACTGGTGGAACATCATGTTTTTATCTTCAAGTCGTACGTTCAAATGCTCACAGTCCAATATGTCTATCACTACTCCTTTTTCTCGCTTCATTATGCATTCTACATTTTGCCCTACTTGAAAATCTTTCCTTTCCTTTATTTCCTCAATCCTTGCTTCCTGTGATGAATTGGCCATGCAAACCCCAATAAAATAACCAAGTGTCCCCCATGCCATTGATAGTAAAATTACTCCTAGTGCTGCCATTTTAATTTTTGACTTTTGATGTTGATTTGATAAGTATTTCGATCATTAGTTTTTCGTTTTGGCTTGTTGATAGATACATGCTGTTGAGTATCTCCGCGCGGCTTTCGGCTTCCTCTGCTCTTTTCTGCCAGTATTCGCGCTCTCGGATCAACTGCATGACCACATCTAATTTCCCTTTCAGGAAGAATGCCAGCCTTTCGCTTGTTGCCTTTTTTATGGTCTCGCTTTCTGTCTTGATTAGATATTGTAAAGTCATGGTGATGGTGATGATTTGTGATTCTGATTTGCATTAGTTTCTGCTTTGGTTTCCTTGGTGGAATGATGCTTGACCGCCTTGTACGTTGCTTTCCCTGCTCTTTCTTTCCCTTTGGATTCTTTCAAATTCGCTTTGCTCTTCTGCAACCCTTTTCGCGTTTTCTTCCGCCAATCTCGCAATCTCCGCCCCTTGGCTGTTTGCGTAATCCATTTCAGTAACTTTTGATTTTGTCATGTTGTTGGTGTGGTTGTGGCTTTCGCCGTTTTAAAAAATGCACCCGGCCAACTCCTTTTCAATGCCGGGTGCTGTTGTGCGGTGCGTTCCCATGAACGCTGGGCATATGTGCCGTTTCTTACTATTTTTTAATTGATATGTTTTTGTTTTCCCTAAGCACTACTCCCTTTATTTCCAATCCCATTTGAATGGATAGTTTTATCTTCATTACATCAGGCTCTTTTTTTATCTTAAAGAATTCATCGGGTATCATGTCTATTTCTTCAATTACTGTTGATACCGATTTACTGATATTTATTTTCCATCCTTCAATACGGGCCCTTTTCATTCCTGCGGCAATCATTTCTTTTTTTATCGCATCTTCAATCTCCTTTGCCCGTACATTCAGCGATTTCATTTTTATCTCTAAAAATGCCTTTTCTTTGCTTAACTCGCTTAGTTCTGCTTCTATTTCTCCGTATTCTTGTATTAATTCTTTAGCGTTCATATCAAAATGCTTTGTTTGTTGTGATTGTGTTGTTTGTTACTATCCATTTCCCTTCTGTTTCTTTCACTATCAACTTTTCTATGTTTCCTAGCACTGACATATTCCCGCACATATCTACTACCAAGCAATCTTTTTTGCCCTCTGCTATTCTTTGCCCTCTCCCAATTATTTGATACCAAAGTGATAGTGATCTTGTTGCCTTTGCGACTAATATTGTATCAAGTTCGGGGAAGTCGAAACCAGTGGTTAATACTCCAACATTTGCTACAATCTTTATCTTTCCGCTTTTGAATCCTTCCAGTATTTTTGCTCTTTCCTCCGGTGGTGTTTTTCCTGTCACCGCTTTTATGTCTGGCCTTTTTTCTTGTATCTTGTTTAGTATTTCTACGAACTCCACAAATACCAAAATTGCCTTTCTGCTCTCCTCGTGTTCTTCAATTTCGCTTATTATTAAATCTTCAATCCTAATCCTATCAAGTTCCTGTCTTAGTGAATTTTCCTCGTACTCGTTTCCTTTTCTCAATACCTTTTCAATGTTGATTTGCCCTTTTAATTTGAACTTTATTGGTGCTAAAAAACCTGCTTCAATTAGTTCTTTTTGCTGAGTTACATGGATCACTTTTTTAAAGAAGTTTGGCCGCATTCTAGTTAAAAACTCCAATATTGCCGCGCCTCCCGTTGCTTTTAATCTGTATGGTGTTGCTGTTAATCCTATGCAAACCAGGTCTTTTATTCCATTCAAGAAAAACTCATACATACCTTTACTTCCATTCACTAAGTGGCACTCGTCAATTATTATCTGTTTCACATCTTCAAATATTTTTAAGTTTGAAATAATGCTCCCTATTGTCGCAAACGTTACTTTACTTTTAATCCTTTCGTTCATTATTGCGCTGTATATGCTTGCTTCGTTTCCTAAGTCCCTGTACTTTTTTATATTCTGCTCCAAAATCTCTTTGTTTGGTTGTAACACAATAAAGCACCCTCCAACCTTATCTACAATTTGACTTATCACTACTGATTTTCCCGCCCCTGTTGGTAGTATGCATATTGCATGTTCTTTGCATTTTTCATTGAAGTGTCTTATTCCCGCTTCAATTGCTTCATACTGGTATGGTCTCGGTGTCATTTTCTATTCCTTTTCTCCAATCAATTTCCAGTGTATCTAGTCTCTTGATTAGTTCTTGTTCAAAATCGTATATCCTACCAGTTAAATCCTCCATGTAAATAAAATTCTTCTCTACCTCAATAATTATCATTTCTAAATCAGGTCTTTTTTTCATCCTTGGATCATACGATACGAAGTCACACCAATCTCGTTCAGCGCATAACATGTGTCCATATACCTGGTCTTTGTATTCTTCGGGTACTTTTCCAGAAATTAGAGTTCCGATATGTGCTTTTGGTCCGTATGGACATTTTACCTCCAATCCTCTTTCTCCTATTCCATCAGGTGTGCATCCTACCAAACCTTCAAACCCTTTTGCTTTGTAGAACTGACTCCGTTTAACCTTTCTCCCCGTTTTAAATTCATACCTCCTTATTGCTTCCGTTTCGTATTTTTCTCCCCATTCCGTTGCGTTGTTTCCAGAAAAATCTATTGCCGGCATTCCTGTAATCCACTCGAAAATAATTTCACTCATGTATGATTCTGCCCCTTCCGACCAACCTTTTCCTGTTTTATCCCTCTTTATTCTTCCGAATTGAGAACCTGTAATTTTTCCTAGTCTTGCTTTTTGAAATGGTGTCAATTCCCCGATTAGTTCACTGATGCTTACGTTTCCTGCTTTTGCAAGTGCCAGCCCTTCAAGGTCTCCAAGCGGTAAATCCTTTACCGCTTGGAGGTTCATAGTCTTTGTAATCATTGCTTCAACTCTACGATATGAAACTGACAGATAGATCGGTCGCCTTTCTGCTTTCTTCCCGTCATTGTGGCCTCGAAAGCGAAGCCCTGCGGCATCTTTTCCAACGTGCTACGGAATTTCACTGAGCAGTTTATTTTGGCTTCTTTTACGAGTTGGCCGCGTACTGTTCGACCAGTGACGAATACGGCACCAATTAGGCTTTTCAACTCGCCTGTTTCTTTGTCAAGGCATGAGTATGGCGCAATACCCATGTAAATACCTCGTACTGGTACATCTTGGTCAAACTCGTGGTAATTGATAGCTACGTTAAAATCTCCCGCCGTTCCCGTCTCCAATAGCGTAGTGTCGGGCATTTCCGCACGTGACACGTCAAATACTACCGCTTCGGGTTGCTCAAATACTACCGTTTCGGTTGGTTCGATTTCTGCTTGCTGCTGGGCGATCATGCCCGATTTTTTGTTACTCATGGTGTGTATAGTTGTGGGCTTAGCCCGGTTATTTAATTTGATCCTATTATTCGCATTATTTTTCTTCCTTCTTTTGTTGTGTGGTCAAATGCATCGCACATTTGTGCGTATATTTTTTCATTTCCTTCTTTACTAGATATATTGTGCAATTCATTGAAAAAAATACCCATTTCCTGCCCGTTTAATTCCCAAAAAAGTCTTGCTAACGTCTCTGGTGAACTCTGTAAAATTTTTTCAATCTGTTTTATTTTATTTAATGCTTCTTTTTCCAAAAAATTCATGGTGTGTATAGTTGTGGGGAGGCGAAGCCTCCCCGTTGTGATTAATTTTGATTGAATGATGAAATAGCGCTTTTTCGTAGGCTAATAATCTCGCTGGTGTTGATTGCCAATTGTGCCGCCTTTTGCATTGTTCCTGCTGCGGTTTCAAATAGTAGTGAGTCCATGCGTGCCTCAGCCGTTTCAAATGTCTTCACGTTGCTGAAATATCCCGTTACCGCGTTGTATGCTCCCCACATTGTACCCTTTATATCTTGCTGGCCTACTCCTCGATTATAGTACCTGATTACGTCCTGCACTACGTTCATTTTCCTTGTACTGATTACCTCCTTTGCTCGGCCTCCGTTTGTTATTTCCTTTATTTCCTCGTTACTGAAGAACACATTACCCAAGTAATCAAAGAACCTTGTTTCCTCTGCGCTTTCTTGCGCCATCATGTTGTACGCCCTTTCCATTTCGGTTTGGTTCTTACCTGCAATCCCCATTAACTTGGCCGCTTCTTTCAATTTGTCCTTTGCGTTTGGAGTGTGTCGAATGCTGTGCTTTTGCTTTGCTTGTTGTAGGCTAACCTGTAGCGTATTGTTGCAAACTACCCGAACGTTGGTAAAATATGCCTGTATCCCTAGGCTTCCATCATGCCCGCATGCGATCACCGCGAATTGTTCTACTACGTCCGTACCATTTACTTTGATTCCTTCCGGTAACTTCACACAGATGAAAGCGCGCGCCTCCTGACAATGCGCCAGCCGTTTCAATTATTCCGCCTTCGCTTATCAGTTCCTCCACTACGCTCAAAGCCTCGTGGTTTTGTACTGGAAAATATGCCTTTCCTAATTTGTCCCCTAAAATCCCGCCTGTGTCCTCACGGTATGTAAAGAATGAATTGGAACTAATAATTGTACCGTGTCCAGGTACTTCGTGTGTGTTCGGGGCCTTAACTACATTATAGTCAAGTTGACCCAATTTAAATGCCTCGTCAAAGGTCATTTTTTCCTGTTCTGTGAATCCTAGGCCGTGCCATGCTGGTTTACGGTAAGATACAAAGGCGGTTGTGCCGCGTGAGTTGTCAATTAGATGTGCCATGGTGGTGGTGTATGTTTAAAAATTTAAAAATTATTCTTCGTCGTAGTCTTCGTTGGTTCCATAGCGTTCTTTCAATTTTTCCTTTATGTCGTCGATTTGCATCCAGTCCAATTGGTTGGTTACATCAACTCCGTTTACAGTTACTTCAAATTCTGTAAATTCTAGTTGAGCCGCCCAAGGGTTAAATATGCTGTCATAGTCGCCCAATTCTAGCCTACCGTAAGCGATCCCGTCATATTCGATGTCGTCCAATTCTACGACCACATCAATTTCTTTGCGCTGATCTGTATTTATTGTTCTTGCTATCATTTTTGATCTATTTACAGGGTTTAATAATCGCTTTCGCTTTCTCCTAGTTGTGAGGCTTCAAATTCTTCTGATAGAAGTTTGGCCGCTTTTCCTAGTCCTTCCAGGGTGGTGATTGATAGCGAAGAGATCATGTAAGAAAATGGCTCAAAACCTGCATCGCTTTTTGGTGTATCTATACGGCTACACCAGTCAATACCGAATGAGTTAATATTTATTGGGTCCTTAAAGCCAAACTCAGGTAGCACGATTCCTACGACCATACCTGAAATCCTTGATAATGTTATTTGCATCGTTGTGTTATTTTGTTATACAAATGTACGACAAATATTTGAAATGTAGTACAATGTAGTACACTATTTTACATCTTTTTTTCAACATTTTGTAGGTCAAAAATGTTGATAACTCATTGAAAATCTGTGTTTTGTATATTATTGTTTTGGTTTTTTCCGCGCCTGCGGCATGGATTGTTCTGAATAGTAGGACCCTTTGGGATTGTACACACCCGGAGGAAAACGAAAGGCAAACCCGCTAATAAACAGCGTCGCGGCGTTAGCCGCTGCCGACGAATGAAGTGGTGAAGACTAAAAAGTACACGACCCGCGCAAAACGAAGCAAACCGCAAAAGCAAGGAAAAGCGCATGCGGTGATTATAGTACCCCGCCGCGCCTGTGCAAGGTGGAGACCCGACGCAAGGAGGGTACTACCTTGCACAGGCGCGGCGGGGTGCTACACCTTTGCATGCCCTTTCCCTTGTTTTGGTTTGTCTCGTTTTGTTGCCGCTGCACTTTTTAGTTTTTACTACGGAATGAGGCACCCCATTGGGGCGGGGGGGGTAATGAACAAACGATGCCGATTTGTGTATGCTATGTTTGTGCTATTTGAAAAATTCGTGTGTGTGGTATTGTATTGCAGCATCTTGGGCATCTGACCGGATATAAGTCATAAATGAAGATAGGCTTCGGTGTCCTGTGAACTTCATTACAATAACTGCAGGTATGCCAGAATTTATGGCATTAGTGGCAAAAGATCGTCTCCCTGTGTGACTGCTCACAAGTTCATATTTATTGTGCTGTGTATGTACTGTTTTTCCTCCTCTGTATTGGGTGATTGTTATCTTTGCCGTCATACCGGCTTCTTTTGCAATTTCCTTTATTTCCCTGTTGAAGAATTGATTTGTAAACTTTGGTATCCCTGTTTCACGATACTTGGCCAGTATTATTTCTAGTTTTTCGGTTATTGGTATGCTTACCTTTTCTCCTGTTTTCTGTTGGGTTATTTGCACTACCCTTATTTTCCCAATTGTCTTTATTTGATCCGCTCTTGAAATGTCGCTAAATCTTAGTGCTGTGTAACATGCGATCAGGAATATGTCTTTTATTTTCTCGGTGCTGGAATCCTTTTTTACAACTACTTTACTGATACTTTCTATTTCTTCCGGTGTTAGGTATATCGCGTCCCTTACTTTGTTGGCTGGTGCCTTTACTTTTCCTATTTCAATGCCGATTTCTTTTGCAACCGTTTTTAGTGATCTTACCTGTTTTGTTATATGTGAGTTGCTTAGCCCTTCATCGGTGATCCAGTCACAAAATGCCTGTACATACTCCTTGTTGATTTCCTTTTTCTTCTTTGTCCTGCCCTTGTTGAATTTCGTTATTTTGCTGGCCAGTGTATGATAAACCTTTGCGGAGTTGGCACTACCCATCCTTTCTACGTTGATTGCCTTTTGTCTTATATGCTCAATTATGTCGTCTGAAATTATTACCGATTTTGGAGGAACTCCGTTTTTTACTATGTACGTGTTTATCCTTTTTCGCTCCTGGTTTATCTTTTCGTTTGCATTGATGTCGTTTTTGCATCGTTGCCTTTTTGCATTCCAGTCGGATACATCAACACTGATCCCCGTTGATATCACAGTTGTTTTTCCGTCAATTCTTACAATTGCTCGTATTGCTGATTTCTTTCCAGTTTTCCGTTTTATGTTGAATTGAATGCTTACCATGGGGTTCGCATTTGGGGGTTATCCTGAAATAATCTATCTTTGTCCCTGCAGGCCACTCGTAGTTCAACGGATAGAATAGAGGTTTCCGAAGCCTCTGATAGTGGTTCGATCCCACTCGGGACCACAAAGCCCCTGCAAGTTGTTGTTAATCAACATTTTGTAGGGGTTTTTTTATAAAACAATATTGCACTTTGTTCGTGCGTTTTATCAGATATGAAAAAGTATTCTTTGCTTATTTTATGGGTGCTCTGCACACTTACCCTTTCTGTTACACCATCTTGTAAAGCCAAATACGGTTGTCCATCCAATGAGCAGGTACAGCCCAAGGTAAACAAGCGCGGCGAATTAAAAACAAAGCGCAGCAAAACAAAAGGGGATTTATTTGATAAAAAAATGAGGAAGCGGATGGGGCATTAAATCGTTACGATAAATGTAGCGGATTGGGAAGTGTTTTATGTATCGCTATTGTTGGCATTATCTTGGAGATGTGCCAACAATAGCAATTTTTTTTAAATAATTAGTCCTCTGACGGCGGCAATTCGTTCTTTTTAGGGAAATTGAACAAATAGGACGTGAGTAGGGGAACAAAGAAAATAGCCGCTGTAAAAATAGACAACGCTATATCGGCGTGTTCACCTTCCATTACTTTGGCAAATTGAGAATTGGGGTAGAGGTGGCTAAATAGCGATAAATATAATTTTAGTCCTAAAACGCCAATCACTAAAAAGGCAATCGTCTCTAAAAAAGGAAATCTTTCAAGTAATTTAACAAATGCTTGTGCTACAAAACGCATGGCTAAAATACCAATAAATACGCCAATACAAATGAGATAAATATTATCCGTAAAGGCGACTACTGCGAATATATTATCCAACGAAAACGCCAAATCCATGATTTCTACGGCAATAATGGTGGACCAAAATTTACCAATTTTACCCACAGTAATCCTGTAAAACCATTTTTCTTCTTTGTTTAAGGTGTCATCTTCTTCCGTTTTGGTGGACTTAGACATGAAATAGTCATAAGTCAGGTAAAAAAGATATAAACCTCCAAGGGGCTTTAACCACCATATTTTTACTAAATAAGAAGCAAAAAGCAAACAAAGTCCTCGGAAAAAATAAGCACCAAAAATACCATATTTGAGTGCTTTTTTACGCTCGTCTTTGGGCAAATCCATGACCATTGTGGCCAAAACAGCGGCGTTATCTACAGAAAGAAGACTTTCAATAAGAATAAGATTAAAAATAATAATTCCGGCAGCCTGTAGGTCATTCCCTAATATCTGGTGCAAAAAATCCATATCGCTCTAGTGTGTAACTTTTTTGTGTACTGTGAAACTTGATTTAACGGGAAATGTTCGCAAACATAGGTATTAAAAATGGTTTTATACTTTTTATCCTACGTAATTGCGCAATAAATGGACGAAGGAATCAAATTCATATCCTTCCCCAATGGCCCTGAAGTTCCAGTGGCCTTCGTTGCGGTAAACCTCCGCAAATAGCATTGTTCGTTTATTATGATAGGCATTTCCAGAAAGTTGATAACGCACCATTTCCTTTCCATTAGCATCTGTTGCATGGATAAAGGCATTATTCACGGTTCCAAAATGCTGACCTTTCTTAATACCTTCAAAAATAGTAACTACAAAAACCAATCGGTCAATCTCCTTATCCATCTCGCTCAATCGGGCAATAATTTGCTCGTCATCGCCATCTCCTGCGCCCGAGCGGTTATCCCCATTCAGCCGGATACTGCCTGAAATATGGCGCATGTTATTAAAAAAAATAACATCGCCGCCAATGAGTTTATCATTCCCTAATTTGCTAACTTTACCATTAGGGTTTAATAAAAAACAGGTGACATCCAAATCGAAATCGTCTTTTTTTTGTGAAAACAACCTGCCCAATAGACCTGAGTTTTGTTTTTTTATGTCCCATCCAAGGCCAATTACCACATTGGAGAGGTCAAATTCTCCGGTATCAAGATCAACCGTTTGGCCTTTATCTATGTTCTTTTCCATGTAAAACTTACTTAAAAACGCAAAGGTATTTCAGATTCTTTAGTACACCAACTTATTGCGTAACAATTCGGAGACAAGAATACCTGTTGCCACGCCTGCATTGAGGGATTCTGCACCGTTTTCGGCGCCACTTGGTATGGTAATTTTGTGGGTCAGCAGGCTTTCGTTTTCTGGCCGGATACCCTTCCCTTCATTGCCTATAACCAAAATACCGCTACCGGATAGTGCGGCAGAGAATAGATTTTGTCCATTCATTACAGCACCAATCACCGAGGTGTCAGGATGGATTTTTATGAAGTCCGATAAAATAATCCCTTCCAATATACCTACCCTGAAACAAGCACCCATGCCGGATTGTACTACTTTGGGGCTAAATGCATCTACGGTATCGTCAGAGCAACATACGTGCTTTATACCAAACCAATCTGCAATCCGTAGTATTGTCCCCATATTTCCGGGATCTTGAATACCATCCAAGTAAAGTGTCAGTACATTTGGGTCTATGCTACTTAAAATGGCTTGTTCGGGTATCATAGCAACCGCCAATACTTGGTTGGGCGTAGTCAATGTACCGATCTTTTTTAGTTCAACCTCTGTGGTTGTATTAAATTTATCGTAAAAAGGCTGTATCAGCGCCGCATTTTGGGTTGCCCAGCGTTCAGTGCCATAGATAGTCACAACCGCAATGCGTTGCTGTGTCAATAACTCTTTTACCATTTTTTCACCTTCTACTAAGAAATTTCGGTACTTTTGCCGAAATTTCTTAAGGTGTAAACTGGTAATATACTTTTGCTGGTTGATACTAATCATAAAAATTGGAAATCCTCAAAATGAGTTTTTGCTATATAATAAATCGTTTTTTCTTAGG
Organism: Chitinophagales bacterium; assembly: GCA_043764095.1. GTDB lineage: Bacteria > Bacteroidota > Bacteroidia > Chitinophagales > Saprospiraceae > M3007. Next base: position 37,297 of record JAYUKX010000048.1, on the reverse strand, counting down.
TTGGTTATTTGCTGCTACCGTGCTATTCGGTTGCAATGTTACGAAGCATTTGGATACCGACAAAGGAGAACGTCTTTTAACCAAAAATACGTTAGAAATAAAATCAGCAACTCATATTCCGTTGAGCCAAAAACGGTCGATCCGTTATGAAACAGAAAATTTATTCAAACAAAAACCCAATCGGAGTTTTTTGAAATCATACCTTCGTTTGGCGGCTTATTACAAATACAAAGACCGAAGTAAGCGATTTGCAAATTTTGTCAATAAAAAAATAGCCGAACCGCCAAGTATCATTAATGAAGACCTTTGCCAGTTGAGTGCCGTTTATTTCCAAAATTTTATGCGCAAAAGGGGCTATTTCGATGCTACTTGTACTTACAAATTGAAAATGAAAGGCAGTGATAAAGTGGAGGCGATTTATTTACTTGATTTAGGGCAGTTATATACCATATCGTCGATAGAATTGATCAGTAAGGACTCCAGTATTCTGTCCATTTTACAAAATAATAACGCAGAGTCCAATATTAAAGTAGGTGCACCTTTAGATGGCAGGTTGTTTGATGCCGAAAAAGCGCGCATTACCAAGCTATTGCGCAACGAAGGTTATGCGCAATTTATTCCAAATTATATAGAATTTACAGGTGACAGTACTACGGCAAAAGTGAGTGTAGGATTAGAGGTTTTGCCTTTTAATAATGAAAAAAATGACCATCCTGTCTTTAAAATTGGCAATGTATCCGTCTTTTCTAGCCTTGTTCCTGATGTAAATACAATTCGGAATGATACATTATTGAATAATATTAAGTACTATTCTAATGAGCCTAAGTTTATGCTCAAGCCGAAGCATTTAGACCGAGTGATTAAAACGCGTCCAGGGGAACTGTTTCGACAAAAAAACTTTGAGCAGTCCTATAAAAACATGAGCAATCTCGGTGCTTTTCGTTTTGTTTCTATTCGTCCAACACCCGATTCGCTGCGCAAAGATACCATGAACGTGGATATTTATTTTGCACCAGCCAAACGTTCCTCCATAGGTGCAAATGCTGATTTTCGTTATATCAGTTCTCCGGGTTTGATTGGTGTAACCAGTAGTGTGTTCCATAAGCACCGCAATTTATTTCGAGGTGCCGAACTGCTACAAACGAACCTGACCGGCAATATTGAGTTTAATACTGATGTAAAAAAGCAGCAGGCGATCTTTTTATGGGAAGCAAAACTGCAAAATGACCTACTTATTCCGCGATTTTTGGACTATATTTATGTATGGAAAGCACTCAATAAGTTGCATTTTGGCAAAAAAAAGATTGTTTCCGATCATTTGTATCAATTAATGCAAGAAAGTGCAAAAGCGCATATTGGATTGAATACCAATTTTGTGAGCCAAAATAACTTTTTTACGTCTGGCCAAATTGACGCTAATTTTGGGTATAACTTGAATCCTGGAGGGCAAAAAACGTATTCATTTACGCATTTGGGCTTGGATTGGTTGCAGTATTTAACCTTTTTTGAACAGTTTGACACCTTAAAGGCGCGGTCTCCGCTATTTGCTAAAAGAACGTCAAATCAGTTGTTTACGGGTTTTTTGTTGCGTTCTTTTTCTTATAAATACTTTTCAAAGACCAATTTGGCAGGTGAAAAGTATGTTTTTCGCTTCAATTCTGAAGTTTCAGGCCTAGAAGTAGATTTGTTAAATCGGGCATTTCGACCCAAAGAAACTTGGCGGTTAAACGAAAATCTTGATTTTGCAAAGTATTTTAGATTTGAGGTAGGAGGGAGTTATTCGCGCAGTTTTGCCAACCATATTTTGATCGGAGGCTTGATCAATACAGGTATTATTGTGCCTTTTGGTAGAACACAAAAGACGAATCCATTTGTAAAACAATTTTCGATTGGAGGGCCATCCAGTATTCGGGCTTGGCCTTTGAGGCAATTAGGGCCAGGAACTTATTACGATCCGGCAATTGACAAAATTACGCCTTATTTTCAGGCATCTGATATCAAAATTGAATTTAATAGTGAAATTCGGTTTCCTCTTGTATGGTATTTCAAAGGCGCGGTTTTTCTGGATGGAGGCAATATTTGGGCACTTCGGGTGGAACAAGAAAGACCGGGCGCAAAGTGGTACCGCAATTCATATAAGGATATTGCACTAGGTACGGGTTTTGGATTGCGCTTTGATTTTGGATATTCGGTTATCCGTTTTGATCTTGGTATGAAATTGCGAACACCTTATAAAATCCAAGATTCGGGTAGCAATTGGGTCAATTTGGATTTGACTCAATATCAATTTTTTAAAAATACTTGTACAATGAATATCGCAGTAGGTTATCCATTCTAAATTAACAACAATCACCACTATGATGAAAAATATAATTTGTATTGTATTATTTATACTGGGCAGCACATTCCATCTAATGGCCCAAACAGATACTTTAACCGTGAAAAGTAGGGGAGGAGCGGATCGACGAACCACGCCCGTAGATACGCTTGCACCAGATATTGCCAAAATACGCATCGATACGACCATCCTATTGGATTCCACTAAAGTAGATTCGTTGGCTAAATCGGTAAAAAGAAACGTTTTTGTACAGTTTTTTAAAAAAGACTATCCCAATCCGCGCAAAGCCATGTTGCTCTCGCTCATTTTACCCGGATCTGGTCAGGCTTATAATCGAAAATGGTGGAAAATCCCTATTGTTTATGGTGCTTTGGGTGGGGTTGGCTATTGGGAAATTACCCAGATCAAAGAATACAAAATACTCAAAAGTAGCTATAAAGCATTGGTAGATGATAATCCTGCGACCATTCCTGATGCCCGATGGATTAAGTATGATAAGGTGACCCTGAAAGCCAACCGAGATATATCCAGAAAAAACCTCGAAAGAAGTTCTTTAATACTGGGTTTGATGTACTTATTGGCAGTTACTGATGCATTTGTGGATGCCCACATGTACTCTTTTGACGTAAGTGAGGACTTGAGCCTGCAATTTTGTCCGAAAATGCAAAACATTGCTGGAATTGGAACAGGTTTTGGAATAGGTATGCAAGTGGCTTTTTAGTGCACATTCATCGACACTCCCATTTATGAATACATTTATTGATTCTGATATAGATAGCATATCGCTGACCCGCAAGCACCTTTGGGCGAGTTTGTTTTTTCCTATTTGCGCAGTGACCTTTATTTGGTTTGCGCACATTTTGCGTATTTATCTTGATCTGGATGCAGGTGATTATGGTGTCATTTCCCGAACTGTTTATGGGCTTAGAGGGATTGTTACCGCGCCTTTGGTGCATGGTAGTTTGGGGCATATTGCTTCTAATACAGTGCCTTTATTGGTATTGAGTGCCTTGACTTTTTATTTCTATCAACGTGTTGCACTCCGTGCATTTTGGTTGATTTATTTCCTTACAGGCATTTTGGTTTGGCTTTTTGCACGGCAGGTATCGCATATTGGGGCGAGTGGCGTGGTTTATGGTTTAGTGGCTTTTATTTTTTGGAACGGAATAACGAGGGGAAGTGTACGATCTATCATTCTTTCTTTAGTGGTTTTGTTTTTTTATAGCGGTATGTTTATGGGGATTTTGCCAAATGAAGAAGGTGTATCTTGGGAAAGCCATTTATTGGGTAGTTTTTCGGGAATTATCGCTTCATTTTGGTTTAAAAGTGAATTGGAAGACGAAGAAAAGACCAATCGCGATCCTTTTGCGGAAGAACGAGGCATACCTCGACAACGGTTTTTGCCCGCTGGAATATTTGATAAAACCAAATTACAACGCCAACAAGAAGCCGAAGAAGAAGCGCGCAGGATTGCGGAAGCGTATTACCTACAGCAACAACAACAATTACCTCCTGCGCCTCCATTTTGGAACCAGACGGGTACTTGGTAATATTTGTAGCATCGTTTTTAACGATAAAAGCCGATCAACTGCTAGAGTTGATCGGCTTTTATCATTAAAAACATTTAAAATTACTTTACCAAAGCATAATTCAAGGCAAAAGCAAAACTCATTGGGCGTTGAGAGAAATTATAGTTTTCTCCAAGGAATGTAATCTGATCGCCAAATTTGTTAAAATTCCCTTCAAAGCGCAAGTCCGCAGATAAGCGACCGTTGCCAACTGTGATACCGCTCAACCAGCCCCAAGTCAATTCTTTGAACGTTTCGTTAAAACCTGCAATGTCGCTCAATCCGTTGTTCCCTTTGAGGTGATAATTGGCAACAGGGCCTGCATGAAAGCGAAACGGGCCTGCTTTTAGACCAATCGCTAACGGGATTTGGAGGTTTTGGTAACTCGATCTTTTGATCAATGATTCGCCAGTACCGGGTGATTTAACGATAAAATCGGTGCGGTTGGTTTGGAAATTCACCTCGGGTTGGAGATAAATCCGACGACCAAAACGCATATAAGCACCGAGTTGCGTGCCGAATTTGATATCATTTACAGCAAGGTCGTATGCGGTTTCACCGGCACCAACAGAGATGCCTTTATATTGTTCTTGTGGAGAAATAATGCCTGCTTTAAGGCCAAGTGAGAATTGAGCGTTAGCGACAAATGCGCAAGAGCAGAGCAAACAAGCAGTTACAATTATATTTTTCATGTTGTGGATAAATTTTCCTCCTAAACGCCCCTTTATTTTTTAAAAGTACTTTGAAGTCACAAATTAGTGGTGCTTTAACCGTGTCTTAACTAGAAATATTAAGGAAGGTGTAAAAAATGATGGAGGAATAGTAATGATAACCCACTGGCAATTTGCCTATAGTTATGCTTGGTTCTTTTCGCCCAAAAAACGTAATAACGCTTCCTCACAAACAGAACGCCTATAGATCCAGTAACTATAAGGTAAGGCAAAACCAGATAGCCCAACACGACCCAAGATATTCCAACGAGCCAAGGGCAGTGCTTTTTGATAAGGGCCTGGGTAACCAATTAAGTCGATACAATATGTCTTTCCTTGGTGCATGACCACAAGATCAAGATCCATACCTGCGATTTGGTAATGCACTAAGTAATGGCTAAATCCTTTTACGTTCAAAAAATCAAGTACGGCCTGCATAAAATCGTCTATCGGAGGTGCCAATTTCGGGACAATTGTGTGTAGGCGTTTGCAAGATTCCAAATAATCACGGAGTAAGTTGTTGGCAGGTAGATCTTGGGGAGATAATGAGGTATAAAGATGTTGCGCTATTTTTGCACGGGTAATGCTCACATTGAATACATCTTCGCGGTTGAGGTACGCAGACACACCAGGAGCACTACTTTGGTCAAGAGTCCAAGAAAGGAACATGATATCGCGCTCCTCTCCTTGGAAATCGAACGGAGAACCGATCAGGAGGCGGTGTCGTTCGAGTTGTTCAATGGTGAAATGTTCTGCGAAGATACGGCTTAACAAATCCACTTGGCCGCGGAAGGGCGATAATATGCCGATACTTTGACAAAGACGAGCATCCAAGCCCGCCTCGGATGCCACCAAATCAGATATTTTAGAAAGAATAGATTCGGCTTCGATCTTGTTCTGACCAGAAGCATGGCGTTTACCTTCTGTTTGGTGAATAAAAACAGAAGTTTCTTCCTCGTTTTTGGGCGTAGCCGTCATTATTTTTAGCCTTGAGTCGTAAAAACGTTGATTGCTAAAAGCGATGATGCCGGGTAAAGAGCGAAAATGTTCGTCGAGCATATGTACTTGATCTTGGCTTTCTATGCGGTCGGCAACCAAGTCCAAGATACTAGTGTCGCGGAAAGACAGGTGGCTATGAGGTTGGAAATCACCGAGACCAAGTTGCTCTGCGAACCCGCGTTGCTGCTCTCGTGAAAGGAAAGACATATGCCTCAGTTGGTTAGGGTCGCCCACGATCACCGCTCGTTTGGCGCGTTGGAGCAACGGCAAGGCACTGGCAATGTCGCATTGGCTGGCCTCATCAATGATCACCAAGTCAAACAACCCCGCTTCCAAGGGCAGCACTTGGTGGACATTTCCTGTGTCAACTAACCAAATAGGTAAGGCGGAAAGTACTTTAGAGAAGTTGGCATCCTGGAAATGGGTCTCTTTTTCATTCCCAGTTCGCGCTTTCAAGGCTTCCCAAAGTGTATGCAGATCGCGACGATGTATTTTGAGGGCGTTTTGAAGACGTTGTTGAAAAAGAATGGACAAATATTTACTACTTTCATGATGGCTTGCTTGTAAGAGGGATTCTATCTCATGCATCAATACCCAAAAGGGTCTTGCTTGCTTTATTTCTTTCTCAAGCATCCAGCCTTGTAGTTTTTGATACCATGTTGCCTCTTTTTTATGAAAAAATTGGCCAAGTCGCACTTCTTTTTGACCATGGCGTGTAGCCTTATCACTCAAGTATTGGATTCTTTGGCGTAAATTTTTCACTCGTTTCTTTTGAGTTGAAAACTCCTGTCCTTCAATGCGCACCAAACCAGCACCATACAACCAATCTTTGAGACGTTTGCGCAGGTGTTTGCGATAATCTTTTCGCGTGGCACGAATGGGAACGCCTGACAGGTTGAAATCCCGCTCCAACTTGTCTGCGATCACCTCTACTGCTTGTGCGTTTTTTGCAGCGATTAAAACAGACTCTCCTTTACTCAGGCGATCTGCCGCAATGGCGGCAATGGTAAAAGATTTTCCAGTGCCGGGTGGCCCATTTACCAAACTAATCAATTCCGTAGCACCTGCTTTAAGGATAGATTCCTGGTGAATGCTCAATGTGACGGGCAAAAGCAGTGGCGATGGTTTAGTGCTTTTGGGTTGCACAGGATTTGTAGCAAACAAAACTTGCAAAACAGGTGAAAATGTACTTTGGGAGGCCATAATACCCAATTCGTTCAGGATACCCAAAGAGCCTGCTTGTTTGTCCATAATTCCCAAGCCTAACACAGGTAAAAGGCGAAAACCTTCTCGTTGTTTATTTATAAGGGTTTTCAGTTCGTCCAACTCCATTGGTAGAGGAAACTCGAACAACCCCGTAGTGTCAATTGGGAGGTTAATACCCTCGATGACATTTTTGATGATGTGTTGCGTCTCAAACCCCAAACTGCTGGTTGGTAATTGTTGTTGTAACTGTTGTAGCAAGCCCTTCCCTAAGCCCTCATCTTGCTGCAAGACTTCTGCAAAAGCGGGGTTAATAACCATGCTACCATAGTCAAGTGATACCATAGGAATGCCCTCTTGGAACGTTGCTGTGGCAGGAAGGAGATATAGAGGTGTACAAATTTCGTGTGACCTGCCCAATATTTTTGTTCGCCCGATGAGCATAAAAGCAGCAGCATACAATTGTTGCTCTTTGCTGTGTAAAAGCAAATGTCTGTATATTTCGGTACCCCAATCCATTGGTACAGTATGGTTGTGCCAAGTGTTGCTCACCCACGCGGGATCGGCCTCTAATCGGGGAAAAGACACTTTTTTGCTCAAAAAATTCATCAGGTGTAGTGCCCGTAAATCGGCTTGATAGCACGTACGAAAGTATTGGAGTATGGTGGGGAGCATTGGATGTCTTACTTTATATTTACTGCACAAATGATAAGTATAGCATTTCGTGTATATCCGGTATTCGGAATCTTCGCCAAATACTTAACCCATCACCAATCACCACCAGCACCGCCGCCGCCGAACGAGCCGCCACCAAAATCGCCTCCACTAAAACCGCCGCCGCCGCTGCTACCACCACCAAAACCGCCGCCGCCGCCAAAACCGCCGCCACCTATCCACCAGCCACCGCCGCCGCCACGGTTTCTACGCTGCGGGTAAGCATCTTCTTCCGAAGAGCCATCATTCGTGTACCAGTGGCCATTTTTACGCATTTTACGCATTCGGAAACGGATAAACAGGAAAATCAGGAAGAAGACGATGATCATAAAAAAGAATGCAGTATCCACACCTATTTCGTCGTTTTGTGCAGTACGTTCAAATTCGCCGGAAAGTGCTTTAATAATTTCGTTCGTACCCTCGTCTATGCCTTTATAGTATTGTTGCGATCGGAAAGCAGGGGTCATGGTATTGCGAATAATCCGACCAGAAGTAAGGTCGGTAAGTCCACCTTCAGCACCGTAGCCTGTTGCGATAAATGCACCGCGGTCGGGTTGTTCTGTTTTTATCAGTACGACCACGCCGTTTTTTTTCTTTTTGTCACCAATACCCCATTGATTGCCCAATTCAAAAGCATAAGAGGCTCGGTCATAATCGCCTAGGTCGGGGCGGATCATCACCACAATTTGGGTGGAAGTACTGTCCCAATAGCGGCGTAATTTGTATTCTAAATTCGATTTTTCGGTACCTGAAAGCCAACCGGAGTAATCGTGGACATATACAGCAGGGACAGGTTTAGGCGGAATAGCATTATTGCTTTGCGCAAAAACAGCAGTAAAGGTGCAAAAAAAGGCAAAAGCGGAGATCAATAATCGGAAACTACCAACAAGACATTTCTTTTGCTCCATATTAAATGTCTGCCTATTTAAGGCATATATACTATCCATAAATAATATCGTTTGGTAATTCGTTAGGGTTGTTATTTTTGTCTGCCGGAAAATTGATTTTTAGTATATCCCCAATTTCATGAATTACGGTACAAATACCAGCACATGATTCGTCTTTTTGTAAATAACGGCGCAATAGGTGTTTTTCTTTTTCCCAAAAAAATTGGCCGGCTCTTTCATGCACACCCGAGTCACCCCATATCGCAAATTGCCTAGCAGTATGTGCAATATAGATTAAAACGCCGTTTCGGTGTTTTGTTTCGTTCATTTTATGCGTAGCAAACAATTCAGCAGCGCGTTCTATTGGATCATCTGCATTGCAAAAATCTTCCATAAAAACACGTATTTCGCCACTAGTTTTTAGTTCCGCAACACGAATCGCTTCAACTATACGACCTTCTTCTTCTTTGGTAAAAAACATGGCTAAGTTTTTTTATTTAAATCATCGGATGGATTCGGCTATTGGGATCATCATGGGGATATACTTATGATGATCCCAATAGCTAAATCCATTGAAAAATGGCACTATTGGTATTTCTTATTTGAAATTAACCGTCGGTGCTTTTTCCGCACCTGCCTGTGATTGGAAATAAGGTTTTGGTGAGAAACCAAACATACCTGCAAAAAGTGCCATTGGGAAACGACGAATGCTGGCATTGTAATCATTTACAGATTCATTAAAGTTTTTACGCTCTAACGCAATTCGATTTTCAGTGCCTTCTAATTGCTTTTGCAAATCCATAAAATTAGCGTTGGCTTTTAATTCTGGGTACCGCTCCGATACGACCATAAGTCGGCTCAATGCACCTCCAAGTCCTTGCTGTGCTTGATCGAAGTTTTTCAATGACTCATCTGTCATATTAGATGGGTCAATGGTTACACTTGTGGCCTTAGAACGCGCTTCAATCACTGCTGTAATGGTTTCTTTCTCAAAATTGGCATAACCCTGCACGGTATTGACCAAATTAGGGATTAAATCTGCCCTACGTTGGTACTGGTTTTCTACTTGAGACCATGCTTTTTTAACACCTTCATCCAAACCGACAGCAGTGTTATAAGAGCCGCACATACTCAATAAAAGTACAGCCACCAATCCTAAAATGATGAGTGGCATAAATTTGCGTAAATCAAAGTTCATAATTCGAGTTGTTTTAGTGAATAATCTAGTTGCAAAGATAGTGGAAATGATTTAAGAATTGTGTACTAAATAGAAAACCCCTATAAATCAAGTAACATGATGCACCAGATTTATAAGGGTTGCTATTTTGTACTAAAGGCTATTCTATTTTTACTAAGCAGAAAAAGAGGTGCCGCAGCCACAAGATGAAGTGGCGTTCGGGTTATTGAAGGTAAATCCTCTATTTTCTAGGCCGTGTATAAAGTCAACTTCCATACCGATCAAATAGATCGCATGAGATTTGTTCATGGTGACACGTAATCCGTTGCTTTCAAATACGTTATCATTCTCATCAATAGCATCGAAACCAAGGATATAGGTAAAACCTGAGCATCCGCCTCCTTTTACGCCCACGCGAAGTGCGTAATCTGAAGGGATTTCAGGTTGAGATGCAAGAATTTTTTTGAGTTCAATGATTGCGCCATCTGTGAGTTGAATTGGCGCAGTTGCTACAGTTTGAGCACCCATATTGATATATTATTTATTATTTTTGATATAATGTTTTGTATTGGATCCAACTGTTACTTTCGAATCGGGTACAAAGTTACAGTTAAAAACAATACTGCGACGGAAAAGTTTATTTCAATCGTGCTAAAACGTCTTTCATACGACGAACTGCCTCGCGCAATAATGCTTCGGATGCGGCATAACTAAGTCGGAAACAATTTGGATCGCCAAATGCTGCTCCAGAAACAAGTGCAACATGTGCATTCGTCATTACATAATCGCAAAAATCATCGGCATCTTTAATGGTCGTTATGCCATCGCTTTTACCAAAATACGCGCTAATATCGGGAAAAATATAAAAAGCACCATCTGGTAAATTGGTTTTAATACCCGGAATCTCTTCCAACATATTCAAAACAATATCGCGGCGTTCGCGGAAGGCTTCGCGCATAGTATCTGTTGGCGTAAGGTCGCTCATTAAGGCTACCGCACCTGCTTTTTGTCCAAACGAAGAGGCCCCGCTGGTCACTTGACCTTGTATTTTGGAGCATGCGTCGGCGATGAACTTAGGCGCGCCCATATAACCCAAACGCCAGCCTGTCATGGCGAATCCTTTTGCAAAACCGTTGATGGTAATCGTGCGATCTTTTACATTTGGGAACGATCCAATGCTTACATGTTCGTGGGTAAAATTGATATATTCATAGATTTCATCGCTGATAATCAATACATTATCATGCTTTGCAATCACATCTGCATACGCTTGAAGTTCGTCGCGGGTAAATACTGTTCCGGTTGGATTACAAGGCGATGAAAATATAACAAACTTTGTTTTTGGCGTAATGGCCTTTTCCAATTGCTCTGGGCTTGGCTTGAAATCTTGATCCACACTCGCATATACGCATACTGGAGTGGCCTCTGCCATTTTTACGATTTCGAGGTAAGACACCCAATATGGAGCAAATAAAATCGCTTCATCGCCTGGATTGAGGAGTGCTTGGCAAAGGTTATACACGGTTTGTTTTGCACCATTGCTCACCACAATTTGCTCGGGGCGGTATTCCAAGTTATTATCGCGCTTGAATTTTTCACTAATAGCCTTTGTCAATTCTGGCAAACCAGATACGGGTGTGTATTTGGTATAACCATCTTTAAGTGCCTGATAAGCGGCTTCAGTGATGTGGGTAGGTGTGTCAAAATCAGGTTCGCCAAGGCTCAAACTGATCACATCGTGGCCTTGGGCGCGCAATTCGCGGGCCATACGTGCCATTTTCAGGGTTTCTGATTCGGAAAGCGCTTCTACGCGATTGGATAAAACTTGTTGCATGGGTGTTAAAATGCTTGTGTTTGCGGGCGCAAAAGTAAGAAGAAAGTACTGGAAATCAATTACTTTTACTGGTAAATTCAATTATTTTAGGTGGGCAATGAAAAATTAGACACGCTCGTTGTCCAATATAATGTTGAAGGAACTAAATTTTGTTAAATCTACAGTGTTGAAGTAATTGTCATTTCGTATTTTTTATTTACGTTTGCAGCTGCTTTTACTAAGATATTATATAAGCATGTGGATAATGGATTGGATTTTGTAAATGCTTGAAAATCAATGGTTAATTAACTATCGACCTAGATTTGAGTCTAATGTTGTCAGCTTAACAAAGTGATTATACTTCGCGTCATTAGGTTTTGTGCAAATATTCAACTATCTCCAAGTGATCCGACAATAGGCACATTGGGTTTATGGGACACTTTGGATTACTGAATATTTGCTCAATCCGATAAAAAGTTTATCTACTTTGTAGTTGGTATATCGTTACGCTGACGACATTAGATTTTGAGTCACGCCGACACTACGCAACTATCTAAAAATCAATGCCTTAACCCAATCTTTTATTTGTATTAATCATAAAAAGTGAACTAGCAATAAGATGTCAAAACAACAAAAAAAAGCAACTAATAAGGTAGAAACGGTGTCAAAAACGGCCAATTTGTCCACAAATACTTCAGAACAAAAGGGGAAAACGGCGCTATATTATGCAGGCATTTTGGCGGCCGTTGCTTTGGTGCTGTATCTGCCAACACTGGGTCATGGTTTTGTATTGGATGATCCTTTGGTGACCACTTTAAATGCTTATGTTCAAAGAGGTTTTGCGGGCTTGGGGGATATTTTTGCGCATAGTTATCGCGCGGGATCATCTGTTTCTACCGATTCGGAATATATGTACCGTCCTTTATCGGTCGCCATGTTTGCGATAGAATGGGCTATTGTACCCAAAAATGCGGGTATCCACCACTTTATGAATGTATTATGGTACGCCGCGTCTATTGGGCTTACGTTTTTATTTTTACGCAAAATGTTGGGTGCGGAGCGTTGGTTGATCGCATTTGGTGCCACTTTATTGTTTGCGATCCATCCGTTACATGTTGAAGTGGTCGCCAATATCAAGAGTAGGGACGAAATCATGAGTTATTGCTTTAGCATACTTTCCTTGTATTTTTTGTTTGAAGCCACCGAAGGGAAACCGAAACGAACGCTCTATGCGATTGTCGCTTTTTTGTTGGCTATGTTAGCTAAAGAAGGTGCGGTAACGCTTTTGTTTATTGCGCCGTTGGCCTTGTATGTATTTGGCAAAAAAGAGGATTGGAAGTCGGGATTGGTGCTTTTTGTACCATTTATATTATGGTTTTTGGTGCGTTATGCTATAATGGGTAAATTATCTTATACCCCAGATTTTAATGATAATCAATTAGTTGCAGCGAGTTTGATGGATCGATGGGCTACTGGTTTTGGGGTGTTGGCCAAGTATCTTCAATTGTTGATTTTACCAATTGGTTTGTCGTGGGATTATTCCTTTAATATGATTCCGACCGTAGGGTGGGGGAGTCCTTGGTCGATTGGTTCGCTGGTGCTACATTTGGGTTTGGCTGGTTTTGGTATTTGGGGTATCCGACAAAAAAATGTATTTGCTTATTGTGCGTTAGCCTATTTGGCCTCCATGGCTTTGTATAGTAATTTATTGATGTTGATTGGTACTATGATGGGCGATCGGCTTACCTACCAGGCTTCTTTGTGGTTTTGTTTGGCGGTGGTATTGTTGTTGGCTAAAGTACTAAAATTTGAAGGAGATAGCAACCTGAATACATGGTTGCCGGGCAAAAATGCAATGGCTTTGTGGGGCGCAACGGGTGCTATTGCGCTGTTGGGTGCGCTACTTACTTTCCAACGCAGTGCGGCATGGAAAGATAATTATACCTTAGTCACGACAGATGCAAAAACATCTGCATCCAGTTTTCGGGCATTGCAGGCCATTGGAGAGGAAACATTATTAAAATATGCTGATAAAGCAACGCCTACAAAAGACACTGCTGCATTGTTGCAACAATCTTTGGATGGTTTTGAACGCAGCCACCAGATTCGGCCTACTTTTAATAATGCGCTTGGACTGGGTAATGTGGCTTATTTTAAAAAGAATTACGCCAAGGCTGCTCAATATTTTGAGGAATCGTATAAGTTAATGCCCGGAAAAATGTCGAAAGAGCGTTTGGTAACCACTTATCGGGAATGGGGCAGGTATGAAGGACAGGCTAAGGGAAATCTTCCACAAGCGATTGAGTATTTCCAAAAATCATTTACGTATGATTCAACCGATACCCAAACATTAATTGATCTTGGCACTGCTTATGCTATGTCGCAAAGACCAGATCGCGCCGTGGTGTATATGGAAAAAGCGTTGAAAGGTGCGCCTAAAGATGAGGTTTTGCGAAGGAATTTGTCGTTGGCGTATCAGCAATTGGGCATGGCGGATAAGGCTGCTGCGATCATGAGTGGTAATTAGATGTTATATTTTCGGCTGAATAGTTAAAAAAAAAAGCGTAATACACTTCATTTTGGTTTTACCCAATGAAGCATATTACGCTTATATATTTCCTAAGGTATAAAAAAGATTTACACCGAAAAACTTTCTCCGCAACTACAAGTCCGTGAGGCATTTGGGTTATTAAAAGCAAAACCTTTGCCATCCAATCCACCGGAAAATTCCAATGTGGTATTAAACAAATAAAGGAAACTTTTTAGGTCAGTTACGACTTTAACGCCATTATCCTCAAAAACTTGGTCGTTTGGTTTAGACTCATTATCAAAGTCTAATTTGTACGACAAACCAGAGCAGCCGCCGGAAATGACGCTGACGCGGAGAAAAAAATCATTGTTAATTTGCCCAGAAGAGCGAATATCAACAATCTTCTCACGGGCACTATCTGCTACAAATATCATGGTTCTTTTAATAAATACTATGGATGCTATTGGTGTAAATGAGCACAATTAGCGTCCATAGAATGAATAAATTAGTGGTGCGCCAATTCAGCGGTTACCTCGATACCATTTTTTTGTTGGTAGTCTTTGATGGCCGCTTTGATGGCATCTTCAGCCAATACGGAGCAGTGGATTTTTACTGGAGGTAAAGCCAATTCTTCCACGATGGCCATATTGTCAATTTTGGCAGCATCTTCCAAAGATTTGCCTTTGAGCCATTCAGTAGCCAATGAAGAGGAAGCAATGGCTGAACCACAACCGAATGTTTTGAACTTTGCATCACGGATAATACCCGTTGCTTCGTCCACTTCGATTTGGAGACGCATTACGTCGCCACATTCAGGCGCACCTACCAAACCTGTACCTACTGATTTAGATGATTTGTCCAAAGTACCCACGTTTTGTGGATGCTTGAAATGCTCTAATAATTTTTCGCTATATGCCATAATATATAATTTTTATATTTTTTGAATTAAATCTTTACCATTCCTTAGTGTGCTGCCCACTCAATTTTAGTAAGGTCAACACCTTCTTTATACATTTCCCAAATAGGGGAGAGGTCGCGCATGTGGTTAACGCCATTTGCTACCAATTTGATCGCCTCTTCCACATCTTCTTCAGTAGTAAACCTGCCGAGGGAAAAGCGGATAGAAGAGTGGGCCAAATCGTCGCCCAATCCCATACCTACCAATACATAAGAGGGTTCCAAAGATGCTGAGGTACAAGCAGAACCCGATGATACAGCAATATTTTGGTTGAAAGTCATCATCAAACCTTCGCCTTCCACGTGTTTGAAAGAGATATTGGCTACATGTGGCATACGGCTACCTTCGTTGCCGTTTACCTTCGTTTCTTCTAATTTAGTGAGTTCGGCTTGCAAATGATCGCGTAATTTGCTCAAACGTGCGGCATCTTGCTCCATTTCCAATCGCGCGATTTCGGATGCTTTACCAAAACCAACGATACCTGGAACGTTCAAGGTGCCAGAGCGCATGCCGCGTTCGTGCCCACCGCCATCTATTTGAGCAGTTACTTTTACCCGTGGATTCTTGCGGCTTACATACAAAGCACCAACACCTTTTGGTCCGTACATTTTGTGCGCTGTCCACGACATCAAATGCACACCCATTTCGCGCACCATTGTTGGTATTTTGCCAACTGCCTGCGTAGCATCCGAATGGAACAGTACACCGTGTTTTTCACATATTTGACCGATGGTTTTCATATCTTGAATTACACCAGTTTCGTTATTGGCCCACATAAGCGATACCAAAATAGTCGTTGGACGGATAGCAGCCTCTAATTCGGCGAGATTGACCATGCCATCTTCTTGTACTTTGAGATAAGTAACTTCTGCGCCTACTTTCTCCAAGTGTTTACAGGTGTCCAAAACGGCTTTATGCTCTGTTTCGGCAGTAATGATATGGTTGCCTTTTTTGGCATACATTTCAAATACACCTTTAATCGCAAGGTTATTACCTTCTGTGGCACCGGAGGTGAAAATGATTTCTTTGTCTTCTGCACCGATCAATTTTGCGATTTGTTCGCGTGCATAGTCCACGGCATCTTCTGCTTCCCAACCAAATTGGTGGCTACGGCTTGCGGCGTTGCCGTGTTTTTCAAAAAAATAAGGTACCATAGTCTCTACTACGCGTGGATCGCAGGGAGTTGTGGCGTTATTGTCTAAATAAATGAGACGGCGATTATTCATGTTTGTCCTTGTAAATTATACTATTTGGATTTAGTCCATGTATTGTTGGACTGCAAAGGTAAACATGAAAAGAGTTACAAAGTTCGATATTTGTCGTTAAATCAACATAATTTTAAAAAAAATTCTAGGTAGTATTGTTTTATCGTTCCTTTGCCACCTTAAAATAACCTGCTCATGCATCGTATTCTTTTATTTGTACTCATTCTAAGCCCTATTTTCACGTTTTGTCAGAAGCCTGGAAGGGTGCATATCGTCCCTGAACCCGTATCAGTTGCCTCTAAAACGGGTAGTTTTTTGCTGAATGCTACGACCAAAATCATTTTTCCTGCTGGAAATTCAGAAATGCAATTGGCAGCAGATTATTTGGCTGGCATGCTCAGTACTTCTACGGGCTATAAACTAGTTCCCTTGGCTTCCAATGCCAAAACTAAAACCGAAAAAAAGAATTGCATTTCATTTAAAATAGATACTAAGGCAGTTAAACAGCCGGAAGGGTATAAATTGGAGGTCGGTACCACGGGCATCACGGTCACTGCGGGTAGCGGCGCAGGTGCTTTTTATGCGGTGCAAACGATTCGGCAACTATTTCCAGCGGCAATAAGTTCATCTACGGTGCAAACGGGTGTAGATTGGGCTGCACAAGCCTGTTCCATAACGGATTATCCGCGTTTTGGATACCGTGGAATGATGCTGGATGTATCGCGCCATTGGTTTCCAGTATCTTTTGTAAAACGATATATTGACCTTTTGGCGATCCATAAAATGAACCGTTTTCATTGGCACCTCACAGATGACCAAGGTTGGCGGATCGAGATTAAAAAATACCCAAAATTAGCAAAAGTGGCCGCTTGCAGATCGCAGACGTTAGCGGGTCATTATTCGGATGTGCCAGAGTTGTATGATGGTGTGCCTTATTGCCATATTTATACACAAGAAGAAGTAAAAGATATTGTTGCTTATGCCAATGCGCGATTCGTGACCATTGTTCCCGAAATTGAAATGCCAGGTCATGCCTTAGCGGCTTTAGCGGCTTATCCCGAATTAGGTTGCGATGGCGCAGGTTATAGTACGGCTACAAAATGGGGGGTAATTGAGGATGTATTTTGCGCAGGTAACGAGCAGGTATTTACCTTTATTGAGGATGTTTTTAACGAAGTATGTCCGCTTTTCCCCGGTGAATACGTGCATGTAGGTGGTGACGAATGTCCTAAAACCAAGTGGAAAGAATGTGGTCGTTGCCAAGATCGTATGCGTAAGGAAGGATTAAAAGACGAGCATGAACTACAAAGTTACGTCATACAACGTGCAGAGGTCATGTTGGCCAAACACGGTAAAAAACTGATTGGTTGGGACGAAATATTGGAAGGTGGCCTCTCGCCCAATGCAACAGTGATGAGTTGGCGTGGCATTGAAGGTGGCATTGCTGCAGTCAAAGCCGATCACGATGCCATTATGACACCTACTTCTTATTGCTATTTGGACTATTACCAAAGCGATCCTAATTCCGAACCGCTGGCCATTGGTGGCTTATTGACACTCGAAAAAGTATATGGTTACGAACCCATACCGGAGGGTTTGACAGCCCAGCAAGCCGCGCATATTTTGGGGGTGCAAGCGAATATATGGACGGAATACATCGTCTCGCCCGGTTATCTCGATTATATGACCTATCCGCGTGCTTGTGCACTAGCAGAAGTAGCATGGACGGCCAAGGCACAACGAAATTGGGATAATTTCAGGTCAAAAATGGTGGTTCACCTGGCTCGTTTAGATGCTATGAAAGTGAATTATGCGAAGAGTTTTTACGATGTAAAGGCAACTTATTCAGGTGGTTTAGTTAGTTTAGCATGTGGCGATCCAACGGCTCAAATCCGATACTCGATCAATGGTAATGAGCCTACCGGCGAAAGCCCTATCTATACGGCACCTTTTGCGTTGGAAAAAACAACAGCGGTAAAAGCGGCGGCATGGCGTGGTGGTAAACCACTTGGTAAAACAATGGTTGCCAATTACTTAGTACACAAAGCGAGTGGTAAATCCTATACCATGTCCAAAGATCCTTCCAAATTTAAAGGTAGCAATACTTATAGCCTAACCGATGGCGTGCTAGGCGGAATGAAAACCTGGGACGATTGGGTAGGTTTGGTGAACCATAATATAGATCCTGTAATTGATTTGGGCGAAGTAATGCCGATCAATCGCGTTGCTACCAATTACATGAACAACAAGCCTTCTTATATTTTTCCACCAAGAAGTATTGAGGTCTTTATTTCGGATGATGGTAAAAACTTTAAATCCGTAGGCAAAAAAATGATCAATACCGACGAAAAAATGAATAATTCTATTGAAGGTGTAAATATTTCCACGCCAAAGGCCAAAGGCAGGTATGTAAAATTGGTGGCAACTACTTTCGGTATTATCCCGGAGGGGCATCCTGGCGCAAAAGAAGGGGCTTGGTTGTTTATTGATGAGGTAATTGTGGAGTAAGTGAATGGTATTGAAAGATGCAAATTTCAAAAAGTCGAAAATTAGTACATCATTGCTTACTTCCTACTTTTTTTCGCCAAAAAAAAGGTAGGCAAAAAAGGCTTCGGCTGACGAAAAATGCGGTGCTTTTGCTTCCTCGCTCCGGCGGCGCCAAAAAAAACTCGCCGCATTATCGAGCGGAGGCTGTGCCTCGTAAATTCCGTTTGGCTCAAACAGTTTTTGGCTTCATCCGCCTCCAATCAAGCAAAACCTGCATTTTTCTAAGGCCGGTCTTGCCACACTTGGGGATTCGGTATAATGTCTATTTATAAATAAAAACAAATGCACATATCTGTCATTATCCCCGTCCTCAATGAATCCGAACTTATCGGCCATTTAATTGACTTTTTGCGTTACAACAGCAATGATGCCACCCTCGAAATAATAGTAGTGGATGGTGGTAGCACCGACAATACTGCACAAAACGCCAAAGAAAAAGGCGTAATTGTACTTCACTCGCCAATGGGTAGAGCCGTGCAAATGAATGCTGGTGCGGCTATTGCTACTGCGCCCATATACTATTTTGTCCATGCAGACACCTTGCCTCCACATGATTTTGTGGTGCAGATCCAACAGGCATTACTACAAGGCTTTTCTATGGGGTGCTTTCGTTATCAATTCGATTCACCCAATTTTATTATGAAAATTAATAGTTGGTTTACCCAATTTTATTTTATGTTTTGCCAAGGGGGGGATAAAACATTTTTTATTAAAAAAGAAATTTTCGTACAAATGAAAGGCTATGATGAACGCTATGTCATTATGGAGGAGTTCGATTTTCTTCGGCGGGCAAAAAAAGCAGGTTTGCGCTTCTTGATTATGCCCTCTAATGCAAAAGTATCATCAAGAAAATACCAAGGACGATCTTGGTTTAAAGTTCAAATTGCTAATTTGGTGGTTTTCAATGCTTGGCAGTGGCATTTGGCCGAACCCGAAAAATTGAAAGACTTATACAGGAAGTTATTGGGTTAAATTGTATAGATTTGCACCGAAATATTACACCAACTCAACTTTATGCGCAAAGGATTTATATTTTGCTCCATTTTAATTATTGCGGCGGTTGTGCTGCTCGGACTCTTGGTTTCTGTTTATTGGTTATGGCTGATGGTGGTGGTGGCCCCGCTAGTGTGGGTGGGTGTGAATGATATGATCCAAAAGCCACATGCCATTACCCGCAATTTTCCGCTCGTAGGCCGCTCGCGCTATATTGCTGAATGGTTGCGCCCCAAGATTTATCAATATTTTGTAGAATCAGATACCAATGGTCGCCCTTTTAGCCGAATTGATCGTAGTATCATTTATCAAAGGGCTAAAAATGAGGTGGACACAACGCCCTTTGGCACCCAACTCGATATATACGCCGAAGGTTACGAATGGATGAACCACAGTATTAATGCCTTGGATAAAAAACATTTAGAGCCACATCCAAGGGTAATCGTTGGCGGTAAACAATGCAAACAGCCGTATGCCTTGAGTGTGCTCAATGTGAGCGCTATGTCTTTTGGCTCGTTGAGTAAAAACGCGATTGCGGCCTTAAATGGAGGTGCTAAATTGGGTGGTTTTGCGCATAATACAGGCGAGGGAGGTATCAGTCCATACCACCTCAATCCGGGTGGTGATCTAATTTACCAAGTAGGTACTGGGTATTTTGGCTGCCGTTCAGATGACGGAGGATTTGACCCAGAGGCTTTTCGCCAAACCGTAGCACCGCCCAATATCAAAATGATTGAATTGAAACTATCACAGGGCGCAAAACCCGGTCATGGTGGTATTTTGCCTGCTGCTAAAAATACACCTGAAATTGCCGCAATTCGCAAGATTAAGCCCGGTATTGAAGTCGATTCACCGCCGTTTCACCGCGCATTTAATACACCGGATGGATTATTGCAGTTATTGGCCACCATGCGCGAGTTATCGGGTGGCCGTCCAGTAGGTTTTAAACTTTGTATCGGCAATAAGCACGAATTTGCAGCCATTTGCAAAGCCATTTTGAAGACGGGTATCTACCCCGATTTTATCACAGTGGATGGTGGCGAAGGCGGTACAGGTGCGGCTCCTGTGGAATTTAGCAATTTTGTTGGTATGCCTTTCCGCGAAGGTGTTGCTTTTGTACACAATACTTTGTTGGGTTTTGGTCTGCGCAAAGAAATTCGCTTGATTGCATCGGGGCATGTGGTTACTGGTTTTGATATTTTTCGGGCGCATGCTTTAGGCGCAGATGCCTGTAATTGCGCACGAGCGATGATGATTGCTTTAGGCTGTATCCAAGCACTGGAATGTAACCGCAATACTTGCCCCACAGGCGTAGCCACGCAAGACGAAAAACTGGTAAAAGGCTTAGATATTGACAATAAAACGGTGCGTGTGGCTAATTTTCACCGTAAAACCATTTCTAGTTTTGTGGAACTAATGGCGGGTGCCGGTTTTGATAATCCTTCAAAGATTGATCGCAAAGGTATTAGTCGTCGGGTATTAATGAATCAAGTGAAGCGATACGATGAAATTTATCCATACCTAACAGAAGGGGCCTTGTTAAACGAAACGACCATACCAGAGGACTGGAAAGATTTGATGGCTATGGCGCAGGCAGACTCTTTTGCCGCGGCTTAGGGTTCCAGAATCGTCCCGTTTTCTACTTCAAATACCTTATATACCGCACCAAAAGAGGCTACGACTTCTTCCAGTCGGTTGCGTTGGGTATCGGTGATAAATATTTGTTGTACTTGCCTTTCGAGCAAAAGTCCTACTAAATGCCGTACGCGCAGGCTATCTAATTTGTCAAAAATGTCATCGAGTAATAAGATTGGGCTGCCACCCATACGCGTACGCAGGTACTCGAATTGCGCAAGGCGTAAAGCGAGTAAAAACGATTTTAATTGCCCTTGGGATGCAAATTTTTTGAGCGGTTGTCCATCTAACACAAACAATAGATCGTCGCGGTGTGGGCCAGCAGAAGTACGTTCCGAATAGCGGTCTTTTGAGTGGTTTTCTTCCAAAATAGCCGCATAATCTTGTTTTTCTGGCCAATCGGAGTCCAATGCAATGGAAGCCTTTTCGCGGTGTCCCGATATGGTTTGGTACAATTCCTGAAACAATGGCTGAATATTTGCCACCATAGCGTATCGTTCCGTTTGAATTGCCGCTGCAGGCATAGGCATTTGACGATCAATGGCTTCTAACAATAACGGCTCAAAATAACGTTGTGTTGCAAAGTTTTTTAACAAAGCATTACGTTGCTTGAGCAAATTGTTAAAAGTAATCAGGTGTTGGAGGTACTGCGGGGAAATCTGCGAAAGCGTCGTATCCAAATAACGCCTGCGTTCTTCACTACCATCTTGTACAAGCGTAACATCATCTGGGGCAATCATAACTGCCGGAAACTTACCAATATGATCGGCTAATCGAGCAATAGGCGTACCATTTACTTCGAGTTCTTTCCGTTTATCGGCCATCATTTTGATGACTACTTTATGGTATGAGCCATCGGTATCAAATCGGCCATCTACCCGCAAAAAAGGCGCTTGGTGCTGTACCATTGCTTTATCGGGCAACCCTCTGTGGCTCTTGGTTAAACACAGGTAATGTATGGCATCCAAAATATTGGTTTTACCCATGCCATTTAGCCCTACAAAGCAGTTAATGCCCGGAGAACATTCGAGTGTTTGGGCCGTATAGTTTTTGAAATGCGTGAGTTGAAGCGATTGAAGCAGCAAAATATGGTGTTGATTGGCCGCAAAGGTAGTTGATTATTTAGTAGAGATGATGTAAGTCCATCTCTAATCTATAAAATACATATCCACCTCTCCAATATTTTTAACGGGCAAAGAGCCTCTAAACGTACAATTAAAGTCGTTTTTGATGAGTGAATGGGTACTATGGCTGATATTGATACGTCCGGGCATACTGCTACTTTCCATCCTTGAGGCAATATTAACCGTATCGCCCCAAATATCGAATGCAAACTTAATAGTACCCACTACACCGCCAGTAACCATACCGCTATGGATACCAATACGGGCCTCAAAAATGGGTTTTCCCCATTGCAAACGTTCTATTTTCCAATTTTCCAAAAAGCGTTGCATCTCCATCGCGGCATTTACCATCCGGTGTGCATGATCGGTCATTCCATCGGGAACGCCGGCAACACACATATAAGCATCGCCAATGGTTTTTACGCGTTCCAGTCCATTTGCAACAATAATTCGATCGAAAGCCGAAAAGCAATAACTTAGGTCTTGGATCAGGTCTTCGGCACTAAGTTGGCGGCAAATTTGAGAAAATCCTTTAAAATCGGAAAAAAGAATCGTTGTATTGGCGTAAATTCTAGGTATTACTTGTCCTGTGGACATCAGTTCGCTCGCAATTTGTGCTGGTAGAATATTGTTCAAAAGGTCATCGGAGCGTTGTTTTTGTGCTTCAGTGATCTCTTTTTGTTCCGCTAATAATTGCTTGTTTTTAAATTCATTCACCGTCAAATTGTACTGGTACGTGGCAAAAATAAAATTAGGAAGCACCAGTGCCAAACATTCCGCAAAATTCATCAAAAGTAATTCTGTTTGGTCGCGTTGAATAATAAAAATGGCAACCACAAAAATGAGCAAATTCATGACATTTAGAATAATGCGCTCGCGGTGCGGCAGCAAAACGACAATATTGACCACACCAGCATAAATCGCAAAAATAGCAACACTATCGCGTTTTATCAGGCTGAGTATCGACATAGGGAGCATAGCCGATACAAGCAGAATGATGGTGAGCCAAGTAATATTTTTACCATAGCGATATGCACCTCCCTGAATTTGTTTAAATCTGAAATAGATAAAAAAAAGGGGAATTATTTGCAATAAAACAAGAAAATGGGTGCATAATAAAGCAATATGAACACTACTGTTGAATAAATTATGTGTCTTATAACGTACCCAATCTAATGCTAATAGTTGACTCACAAAAGCCACACATATAATATTGATAATCAAAGTCCTCCTACAATTGCCTATACTCAGTTTACGATCAAACTGTTCTCTGTATTCCATTGGAATTTTGGCAATAAAGGCTTTTCCGAATATATGGCGCATCGTTTTGGACTCGTTTCTTACATTTAGCAAAGGTAAGTATTCGGTAAGATATTATACCATTAAGTGCACTGTAAAATATATTTTCTAATTGGCTGTATTGTTCATCTTATAATAACTTGAATCTATGGAAAAATATGTATCGAGCCGACGGCTCTCCATAACTTGTTGTGCATCTGATCCACGGATTAAAATCCGCGGCTACAAGATGATCCGAGCCTAACGGCTCTTGTATCGTGCACTGGCTGGGTTGGACGGATAGTCACTACCCCTTACTTGTCCGAACCCGTACAAAATACGTTCACCATCGGACACCCGCCAATAAGAATTTATTATATAATAAACTGATTACCATTATTTTATAAAAATGGCACAGCAATTGGCAATATCTCCGTAAATTAAAAAGCTATGTTTTACAATTACCTAAAACTCGCCCTGCGCAACCTCTCTAAGAACCGCCTTTATACCATCCTCAATGTCCTTGGACTTGGTGTAGGGATTACTTTAATGATATGGGGCTACCAGACCTACCGTTTTTGCTTCAGTATGGACGATTTTCACGCCGACAAGGAGCATCTATTTCGGGTTGTCATTAACCGAGATGGCAACGATGACCTCAAGGGTGTTTGTCCGCTCCCTGTGGCAAAAATGGCGCAACGCGATTTTGCCAGTATTACCGAATCGGTGCGTTGGGACAGTCGGGGCTGCGATGTAAAAGGCGATCAAAGCGAACCGTTTTCGGAGGAAGTGCATTTTACCGACCCGTCTCTTTTCACAATGTTCAATTTCCCGCTTGTATCGGGTACGTATGACTTAGCGGATAAAAACAAGGTGCTGCTAACGGAGAAAATGGCGGAAAAATATTTTGGCAAAACGAATCCCCTGGGCAAAACTTTGCTGCTTTATACTGGCGAAAAACTATCGCTACCGCTTCAAGTAAGTGGTGTTTTGAAAGATATACCTTCTAATTCGTCTTTCCGTTTTAAATTCATTACAAATATCGAAAACTTTAAGACGAGCGACTCCACTTTCCTCCAGCCCGACGATTGGAAGCATTTAGTAAGTGCTGTTATTTTAAAAATACCCAACGCTGAAGATGCCGCCCATTTGGCCACCGATTTTAACCAATACATACCGCAGCAAAATGCCGCTCGTAAAGACTGGCAGGTCACAAAATTTCATCTGTTGCCCTTGTCAACGATCAACAACCAAGCGGAATACATTTCATTCAATGGTTTGATGGGTCGTCCCAATGATGGCGCGGCTTATGGCGGGTTGATGATGGCCTGTTTAATATTTTTATCGGCTTGTCTCAATTTTGCTAATACTACTGTCTCGCGTTCCAATCGCCGTTTGCGCGAAATGGGTGTGCGTAAAGTGATGGGCGGTACCCGCGCCCAATTGATGCGACAAATGCTACTAGAATGTTCGGCAGTTGTCGTCATGGCGATCTTTGTTTCGGTGGTTATGATCAGTTGGTGGATACCAACAGCGAATAGCATGTTTAATGGTCTGGAGTCACATGCCGATTTTTTGAACGACCGAATTTTACAGGTGTACCTATTGGGTTTATTTGTATTCACCACGTTGGTGGCGGGATCGTATCCGGCGTTTTATATCAGTAGTTTTAATCCGAGTCGAATATTTAGGGGTGCGATAAAATTTGGTGGAAATAACCTTTTTTCGAGGGTTTTACTGGGTTTACAAGTCGTTGTATCGCTGATTACAGTGGTGGCGGGTGTTTCCTTTTCTCGTAATGCCACTTTCCAAAAAAACTACGATTATGGTTATAACCGCAGCGATTTAATTGGCGTATCTGTACCCGATCAAGATACCTATAATGCACTCCGCAACGCAGTAAAGGAACTACCGGGCGTGGAATCGGTGGCTGGTACGCAACACCATATCGGCTTTGGCAACCGCTCCATAACGGTTGAAGCAGGGGGCAAAAAACGCGAAGTCAATTACTTTGAAGTGGGTGATAATTACACCCAAGTGATGAACCTGCACGCCTTGTCGGGTCGTCTATTAGAAACGCAAAGGGAGTCGGATTACAATAACGCCGTGCTGATTTCTCAAAAAATGGCGACCGAATTTGGCTGGACCAATGAAACGGCAGTCGGCCAACAAATCCGAATAGACACGTCAACTTATTCGGTGATAGGTGCGATGAATGATATCCAATTACACGTTTTTGAACCGCTGGCACCGGCTGTTATTCGGCTGGTAAAGCCCGATCGCTATTCGAATTTGGTTATAAAGGCGCGCCCAGGCGAACTCCTTTCTGTACACGACCGCGTAAAAGCCCAGTGGGCGCAGTTGTACCCACTCAAGCCTTTTCACAGTTTTTATCAAGACCAGATTGCAGTGCAAGCCATGAAGGTAACACAGAGCATTGCTACTATTTTTACTTGGTTTTCTGTGGTGGCGATGTTACTCACAGCAACGGGACTTTTTGCCTTGGTTTCTTTGACAATATTGAAAAAAATGAAGGAAATAGCACTACGCAAAGTGGTAGGTGCTAAGCCAAGCCAAATCCTTTTATTGGTCAGCAAGGGCTATGCTTGGATTTTTGCCATCGCCGTGGTGATCGGGTGTTGGGCAGGTTTGGGCATAACCCGATTCCTGATGGATACAATTTTCAAGATCAATGTGGGGGTTCAGCCTTTAACGATGGTATGGGCTGTGCTGGCATTGTTGGTGATTGCGATGGGAACGGTGGGATTCAAGGTTCGGCAGGCATTGAATGCCAATCCAGCGGATGTATTGCGGGCGGATTAATGGCACAGTGCGTTGTCAAATCATTATTATGGTTATGATGAATCCAGAAAAAAAATGAAAATGGGCAGTGAAGGCGGCGTTGACCAATCCCGTGCAGTCGTTGCGTTCAGAGTAGCCACAACCCTCGCGGTTACAGGCAGAAAATCGAACAGTAAGAACAGCCGTTATATACAAATGCTCTACTGACTTCAAATATTTGATTTTCAATTATTAGACATTATACAGCATTAGTTTCGTATGCTGATAATAGTTAATTTTCGCCAAATCTTCGTTAAGTTTTTCGCCGAAAATCGTCCATTTCGACTGCAAAATTTGCCTTGATCTGACAAAAAAATCCTCATTTCAGCATTACTACGCTAAATTCGATATCAGGTCTATTTAAACTTATTTTTTTGCATCTTAATAGATAATAATTTAAATTATGTTATATACTTATTTCACCATAGCCCTGCGACAACTCCGCAAAAAAGCACTGTACACCAGTCTCAATATTGTTGGTTTGAGCCTTGGTGTAGCATCCTGCCTGCTCATTACATTGTACGTTACACATGAGCTGAGTTACGACCGCTGGAATACTCAGGCAGACCGAATTGTCCGGCCTGTGGCTGATATCAACTTTGGCGGCAACCATTTTGATCTCTCCACCGTAGGTTCCTTCATGGTGCCAGATGCCGCAAAAGAATTGCCTGAAATTCAATCTTGGTGCCGCATTCGATCTTACGGGAGTTTTTTAGTCAAAAAGGAAGGAGCAGGACAGCTGAATATCCGAGAAGATAATGTATTGACAGTGGACAGTACTTTTTTTGAAGTTTTTCCTCTAAAAATAGTAGAAGGAAGTCCGGCTAAATGTCTTTCGCAGCCCAAAACTGTCGCACTTTCACGGCGCAGTGCTGAAAAGTATTTCTCCGCACCACAGTTAGCGATTGGCCAAACACTTGTGCTGGAAAACGAAGACCGCTGGCAGGTGACAGCCGTTTTTGAAGATATGCCCGTTGCTTCGCACTTTCATGCAGA
This sequence comes from Chitinophagales bacterium, assembly GCA_043764095.1. Lineage (GTDB taxonomy): Bacteria > Bacteroidota > Bacteroidia > Chitinophagales > Saprospiraceae > M3007. Next base: position 9,781 of record JAYUKX010000048.1, on the reverse strand, counting down.
CTTTTTGCTTTCTATGAATGGCAATGAGGAGGTAAAAAGTGACCCGCCATTTTGGATAGCCAACAATAATTTTCAAGCCTATTTTTTGTTGCACAAAGGGACGGATAAACAAGTTTTTGCCAAAAAATTTGATGCTTTATCTATTTCAAAAATTGCAATCACGTTACAAAACATAATTGGGACAACTCCAGAAGAAATGGCCAAAACCGGCCAATATGCTCGATATAACCTGCAAAATCTACCTGATATTCATTTGTACTCCGACCTGACTGCTGAATTGCAGCCCAATGGAAACATTCGGTACGTCTGGATATTGAGCGCAATTGCTGCTTTTATTTTGCTGATTGCTTGTATCAATTTTATGAACCTTTCTACAGCGCGCTCAGGTGGTCGCGCCAAAGAAGTGGGTGTGCGCAAGGCATTGGGAAGTGGTCGATTGGCCTTGATTCGGCAGTTTTTGAGTGAATCTCTGATTTTGACATCCATTGCAGTTGGCTTGGGAGTCTTGATGACGGCTTTGTTATTAGCACCTTTCAATGAATTGGCGGGTCGTGAACTGACAATACCCTGGAGCGCCCCCCTTTTCTGGGCTTCTTTGTTAGGCGGAATTGGAATCACCGGGCTTTTGGCAGGTAGTTATCCCGCTTTTTTCTTGTCCGCTTTCAATACAGTACAAGTATTGAAGGGGAATCCATTGCGTGCATCCGGTGGCGGCTTTCGGAGTGCTTTGGTAATCTTCCAATTTTCGGTATCCATCGTGCTCATCATTGGCACATTGTTGATTTTCAAACAGTTGGAGTATATTCAAAGCAAAAAAACTGGTTTTGACAAAAGCCAGGTTGTCTTACTCAATGATGCCTATGCGCTCGGCAATCAGGTTAATTCGTTTAAAGAAGCGATGCTGCGTAATCCATCTATCGAAAGTGCAACCGTATCGGGATATTTGCCAGTTTATTCTAATCGCAGCAATTATATATTTTCAAAAACACGTTCGATGGACAAAGATCAAACCGTATCCATGCAACGTTGGGAAGTGGACAGCGATTACCTGCCGACACTCGGCATGAGTATAGCAGCGGGGCGGGACTTTGATCCGAAAAGGGTAACCGATAGTACTGGTCTGATTATCAATGAATCGGCTGCTCGTATTTTTGGTTTTGAAGATCCGATTGGTCAAAAAGTATATACGCAGAAAAGTGGTATGCAAGGCGCACCTCGACCGGAAGATTTCGATGAATTTACGGTGATTGGTGTCGTCAAAGATTTTCATTTTGAAAGCATGCGCGACAATATCGGTGCATTGTGTCTGCAACTTGGGCGTTCGACCAGTTCGATTGCATTTCGATATAAGGGTACGGAGACTGCAACTATAAAAGCCGCTTTAGAAAAAGAATGGAACAGCATGGCACCTGATCAGCCGTTCAGTGTCCGTTTTTTGGACGAGGCATTTGGGCGCATTTATGAAGCCGAGACTAGAGTTGGCAATATTGCGGGGATTTTTGCACTGCTTTCTGTGCTCATTTCCTGTTTGGGTTTGTTTGGATTAGCAGCATTTACTGCCGAGCAACGCACCAAAGAAATCGGCATTCGCAAAGTCCTTGGTGCCTCCGTCGTCGGCATTACGGGTCTTTTAGCCAAAGATTTTTTAAAATTGGTGCTCATTGCCATCGTTATCGCTTCACCAATTGCCTATTATTGTATGAACAGTTGGCTAGCCGATTTCGCCTATCGCATTGACATTCATTGGTGGATGTTCGCAGCGGCGGGTGTAGTGGCGTTGGCCATTGCGTTTTTGACGGTAGGAGGGCAAGCGGTGAAAGCGGCTTTGGCCAATCCGGTGCAATCGTTGCGTTCTGAGTAATGAAATTCCAGTTTTGCTTCGGGATATGAGCCACGCAATAATAAGCATCAATAATGGTCAGTCAATATAAGTCGCTTGACAGATCGGCGACCTGCATATTCGTAAGTTAATAGATAGGTGCCTGCCGACAAATTGGCAGGAAGTTGTACTGAAAAATCTGTATTCGATATAGGGGTGTGTGACCATATGGTTTTTCCAGTCCAGTCTATCAAGTGGATCCGTTCTATTGGCGAATGATGCTCCGAAGCCTTGAAAAATAAAGTACCATTTGTTGGGTTAGGCGTAATGAACCAAGTGTCGTCGTTCCCCTGTTCGTAAGTGGCCACCACATTTTCTATGGTGAAGTAAAGCGTGGTATCGCATCCATTGCTTTGTTGATAATACCAAGAATAGTTGCCTGCTGACAAATGGTAAAATTGATTGCCCGTACCAATGGGCAGACTATCTTTATAAAAAATACTAGACCAGGTAATATTAAGATCTTCCGAAATTATGATTTTTATTATCCCACTGCCAATATTATTCTTATCTGGCACTATAATAGGTATTAAGCCGTTCAATTTTTTTTGTAACGCATCTACTGTTTTTAGTGTGCGGCATCCAGATGTCGGATGAATGGCGAGTATAGAATAAGTACCTGGGTCATCTATATTTACCTGATTGTTATTGACAATGTTTCCATTTGGGTGGTACCAGGTAACAAATGCATTGGGAGGCTGAAAAACAATATCTATAGGTGATAGTAATGTATCTGCACAGCCAAATGCTGGTTTGGGGATAGGGTCGCTAACAATATTCACTTGGGTGGTATTTTTATTGATTGTTCTCGAAAGTACAGTTTTGCAGCCACTTATGGTGTCTGTACCGACCAGTGTCATTTTTAAATTTTTATCAATAAGAACACTATCTGCTTCGATTTTATACGTCCATTTGTCTGAATACCATTCGAAGCGCAAGTCGGCGGTATCGGGTTGGGCAAAGAGTATTACTTGGGGGAATTGGCAGGAATAGGGTTGGTTGGTTACGATATCTATCGAAGGTGCCGTGCCAACCTTAACGTACACCGAGTCAAATCCATCACATTCATAGATGAGATGGTCAAATACGTGCAAATAATACCAACCAGTATCACTGACGACCAAATAGGGTTGCTTACTGATGATTTGTCCTGCTTGATTCAACCAATGAATAGAGTCGGTATATTGAGTATATTGCGAATAGAGCGTATCCGGAAGTTGGGTACAGTACACCCCGTCCGTTTCCCTGATTTTCGAACGTGCTGAATACTGAAACTGGATTTGGCGATGGTGCTGACATGCGCCATTTGATAGGATTGTCGAACCGAAACAGACATCTTCCCCTGTCCTCCAAAAGATATCACCTGCTGGGTTGGTGAATACTGGTGTACAGGAGTACGATTTCGGTTCATAAACATCGTAAAAGCCTGGTAATATATTTACTTTTTGCTTTTGAATCAAAAAACAACCACTGGAATCCTGAAAAATGTATTTGTAGTCGCCGCTTTGTTTTACTTCGGTTCCCCAAGGCAGCGTATAGGAACACTGACAAACATATATTTCAGGAAAAACGGTATCAATAATAGGACTATTGACAATAATCGTTTTGTTAAAAACTAACGTATCATTTGGGTAGATAGCCCACACTTGTATCAGTCGGTCGTAGGGCTGCTCAAATTGGAGTTCAACCTGCTTACCTGACAAAGAATCGCCTTTAAAAAAACCATACAGACTATTAATTCGCGTCCCGCCGCTAAAATCTAACCAGATATAGGACTGGGCAGGTGTATCCACTTGGATGCTCGCTTGAATGGTAGCACCTTGGCAACATGTATTGGGGCAAATAATCTGGCCCTCCGCCAAATAAGGCAAAAGGAGATAGAGTAGTGTAGATAAAAAATATTTAGCCATATTTATTGGTACAAATTGTCTGGATAAAATGCTGGTTTTTTCTTTGATTTTAGGGGTTTTTATGGGGTTTTGTGATTAACTTTTTTTTTGTAGTAGGCAATAAATGGGGGGTAATTTGTAAAACTATGAGCAAGAGCACACCCATAACTTATATGTTAATGTGCATTCTTTTAAAGGGAGCCTTTGAGTTTTTTACCTTTTGTTCCTTGACTTTTGCCACAACGGGTTCCAAATGCCGGGCTACTTCTGTCCATAACTTGTCCTTCTTGCTGGTATCTGCGCAGATCCAGTTGCTTGTAGGTATCCCTTGGAGTTTGGCTATCTCTAAGCCGCCCCAATGGCATTCTCGTAAGCGAATGGGTACTACCTCCTTTTTCCCAGCCCGATGTGCTTCCAATGCAGCCGCCAATTCCTTGGAATAACAAAAATCGGAGTTGATAAAATCTGCGCTCACCATACACAGTACAATATCGGCCTCCTCTAATTCCCTAAAAATTTCTTTTTCCCAATCTAATCCCGCGTTAATATCGCGATCATCCCAAATTTTGAGTTTTTGCAACCTTTCCAAGGGCGATAGCGCGGCACGGAGTTCTTGGAGGTAGTCCAAGTCCTCGTGTGAATATGAAACAAACACCTTGACAGGCATTTGCGCCGTTTCGCCCCGCATAGATGGCTCTTCTACACCATCCAAAAGATGCGCAATGGGGATACGACTTCTCAATTCTGGCACAAATGTTTCCTTCTCTCCACCCGACTCCGCAGCAGTTAAATCTTCATACGGTATAAACCTTTTTGTATTGGGGACAGGTACCATTTCCTGATACTCCAATTGGACAAAATCAGCAGCAATTTCGCGGATGGTTTCGCGGATATAACTTAACAAACGGCGCGGCTCTTCCCCACAGAGGTCAATCCGAATTTCTTTGTCTTCCTTATCCGCTCTGATACGGGCATGCGCAGGAAAGATAGAAGGTTTGTAAAGCACCATACCAGTGCGCCAACGCAAATTATCCTTGATATATGGATTCAATTTCACCATTAAGCGTGGGAAAATGCTATCTGGCAAAAAATCGGGAAAATGTAACTCAAAATGTAATACTTTTCCTTCTATCTTAAAATCGGGTTCGTCCACGGGTAATAATTGAGGTATCACAAAATGGTGCGTATCCAGCCGGAAACAAAGTTCAAACGCCTCCATCACCCGCACGATATACGATAGTTTGTTTTTGGAGTAATGGAATTGTTTTTCTTGGGTATTTTTTGGGGTATAGCGTTTATCATTGATAACTACATCAAAATCCTCCTCGTGGAGCAGCCCTTTGTTGTCGGCCACTATTTGGGAATTGATGACCCGATACACCCCATTGGTCAGCCACAATGGGTTGAGTATTTGCGTATCGAAATTTTTGAGGTGTTTGAAATTGATCACCACTCCAAGGTCGTGCAAAAACTGTAGCAATACTTCTTGGCTAAAGGCTTTCGCTACGGTATGGCTGGAACATACTTGTTGAAAAACCGAGGACTCTATATAATCCTCGGTCATATTGCTAAAATGATCTTTCACCGCTGCCCATGCCTTTGGAAACGGCGTGCGGCGGGTATCGGAGCGAGCGATTTGATCGGTCAAAGTGGCTTTAAATTCCTTTACACCTTTATTTTCTTTACAGGAAACCTTGAAGAAATCTACAATTTGCGGGTATTTTTCTAACAATTGCTTTCTGTTAACATCGTAGCCTGGGTTTTCATCCATTTTGTTTAATACGACTAACACGGGCGATGCTCCTCCAAAACTATTCGCGTGTTTGAGCCAATACTCTGCTTTTTCATCGGTGCGGCTATTGAGTACCAACACATATACACAGCGGCGGGACAAGAAAAATTGATGGGTTGCATGCATCACTTCTTGTCCACCAAAATCCCAAATATGAGCATTAATGTATTCATTCCCGACTTGAACAGGTGTTTTTTGGATACGGATACCATGGGTTTGGCTTTCTTTGGCATCAAAATCTTCGTTCCGGATGCGTTTTACCAAAGATGTTTTGCCAGCAGCTCCCTCGCCCAAAAAAATGACTTTTACTTCATTAAGCGGGCTGCGGTCATCGCCCAGTTGATCAAAGTATTCGAGGATGGCTTCGTTGCCCGCTTGGGCAAATTCGATGGGTGGGATGATTAGGGGGCAGTTTTGAATAAGGATACCTTCTCCGAAATTTTGTTCCCATTTGACCGATATTGGGTTTCTTACCAAAGGTAAAATGGGGGATAAGTCAAAAACTTGAGTTTTAGAAAAGTCAAGATTTTGCAAATTGGTCAAGGATACAACGGGGGACAAATCAGAAATCTGATTTGAATTGCAGGAAAGATTTTGCAAATTGGTCAAGGATGCAACGGGGGATAAATCAGAAATCTGATTTGAATTGCAGGAAAGATTTTGCAAATTGGTCAAGGATGGAATGGGGGACAAATCAGAAATCTGATTTGAATTGCAGGAAAAATTTTGCAAATTGATCAAGGTCGCAATGAGGGACAAATCAGAAATCTGATTTGAATTGCAGGAAAGAATTCGCAAATTGGTCAAGGATTCAGTGGGGGGCAAATCAGAAATCTGATTGAAATTGCAGGAAAGAACTTGTAAATTAGTCAAGGATGCGATGGGGGACAAATCAGAAATCTGATTGGAACTACACCAAAGGCTATGCAAATTGCTCAAGGATGCAATGTGGTACAAATCAGAAATCTGATTGGAGTCACACCAAAGAATTTGCAAATTGGTCAAGGATGCGATGGGGTACAAATCAGAAATCTGATTGGAGTTACAGAAAAGGAATCGCAAATTGGTCAAGGTTATGATGGGTGACAAATCAGAAATATGATTGTAGTCAAAGAAAAGATATTGCAAATTGGTCAATGATGCGATGGGTGACAAATCAGAAATCTGATTGGAGTCACAGGAAAGATTTTGTAAATTGGTCAATGATGCGATGGGTGACAAATCAGAAATCTGATTGTAGGCGCAGGAAAGAATTTGCAAATTGGTCAAGGATGCGATGGGGTACAAATCAGAAATCTGATTGGAGTTACAGAAAAGGCGTTGCAAATTGGTCAATGATGCGATGGGGGACAAATCAGAAATCTGATTGGAGTTACAGAAAAGGACTTGCAAATTGGTCAGGGAAGCGATGGGTGACAAATCGGCAATCTGATTATTATTGACCACTAAATTTTTCAGCGACGGCAAATTGGGGAGGTTGGGCGGGAGGAAAGTGATTTTGTTGACCTCGCCTATGTTTTGGCTATTTTTTTTTCCCGATCCTTTCTTATTTGGATCAAACTCCCACCACTCACTACTCAAGATCAACTCCTCCACCCAAACACATTCCAATACCTCAAGTGGCAGTTCAGTAAGGCCGCAGTTACCTAGATCAAGCCTGGTGGCTCGGGTCTTTTTATTTTCAGCAATCAATTGAAGGGCTAATTCAGACATAGTTATTTGTTTTTAGAATCCTCTTTGGTGATCCATTTTAGTGATTTCATTTTTATCATAAACGCCTTCCAGCAGTTGCTGAATCATTAGATCCTCTCCTGATATATCGCAGCTGGTATCGGGTCTGTTGATATGGCGTTTTAATAATTTTTGCAATTTATATAATTCTGGGTTATCGCTTTTTGAACATTTTGAACAAATACACGGCACCATTTCATCTACCTTGATATTTTTAAACCATTTTTGGTGCAATTTTTCTACTTCATCGCGCACCTTTTGCAAGGCAAATTTCCGGTACTCTAAATCGCCCATGACCTCGATCTTGATTTCGCGCAAACCACTTTTTGATTCAGCATCATCTTCACACATCATCACACGACAGATTTGATGGTCTTTTTCGATATGGAGAATAGCCCCTTTTTTTCAAACAATTTCAGTGCCTTCTACTTCCTCTAAATCGCTACTCATGCGGACAATCAAACGAGACATCAAACCTTTGGGCATAATGGGATATTGATAGCGAAATTGTAAAGCCCCTGTTTGGGTGTACCATTTATACTGCGGAGGGTGGCTTTCGGGCAATAATTGCGCTGCAACATAATAGCCATTTTCAGATTGATAACAGACATCAAAATTATTTTTTGACATCAATTTTAATATCTTACTGCAATCACTGTGGGTATAGTTTTTGCTTTTTAGAATCGTGAAAATATCCTCGGCTTTAAATTTTCCCTTTTTTTCTTCTTTGATTAATGCGCTTTTTAACACCGTATAAACGCCCTCTACGGCCCATTCTGGACTCAAAATAACGGTATCCGATAAGTCAGGGTCGTTTTGAAAATGTAAAAGCGAACCCAATTGGTGCAAATATTGGGTGAGTTGAAATTGTGATTGTTCCGTATTGACCTGGTGCAGGCTACAAATCTCTCCGAGGCGGTCGGTAGAAATATAGTTTTTAGTTTTGGCTTCCGCTCGTAAGGCTTCCCTGACAATATTCCATTGCTTGGGCAATTCATTTTTAACAATGGTTAATTCGGACAAGCGATGTTGAATCATTTGCTTCAAACATGCCCAGCGGGTATCATTTTCATTGAAATCTACTTCCAAGGCCTGATAATCAAAATCTTTTTCATAATGCTTTAGGATTTCATGGTACGCACTCGTACCAGTACTTCCTTTTCTTTTGTTGGAAACCAAGAGTAAAGATACCTTTTCACCATCGCTATCTCGGCCCAATAGACTGATGATTTTGAACCAATAAGCCAGATTGGGCGACTCCGCACGGGCATCCATCAATAAAATATACAAGGCACGAGGTGTTAAGAAAAACTGATGCGTCATATATTGCAATTCCTGGCCACCAAAATCCCAAATATTGGCTCGAAAGCCGTCTTTCATCACTAAACCTTCGTGGATATTGATACCGTGGGTTTCGTCCAAGGGCTTTAGCGTATAGGCAGGATCAATCAATTTATGAAACAAGGTCGTTTTACCCGATTTTCCTTCTCCTACGATGATGAGTTTGGCTTCATTGATGGTTTGGGTACCGCCTTGTTCCTCTATTTGTTGCCAGTAGTTGAGTATTGCTTTGTTGCCTTGTTTGACGATTTCTATGGGTGGGTTGGTCAGGGGATTGTCTTTTACGTTGATGTCTCCTTCAAACCTTGACCATTTTACTTGACTTCCTTTTTTTATCAGACCCACGATGGGTACCAAATCTGCAATTTGATTGGAGAAGAAGTTAAGTTTTTGCAAGTTGGTCAAATGTTCGATGGGTGACAAATCAGAAATCTGATTGTAGTTACACCAAAGTCCTTGCAAATTAGCCAATATTGCGATGGGTGACAAATCAGAAATCTGATTAGTATGGCAGTAAAGTTTTTGCAAATTGGTCAAGGTTGTGATGGGTGACAAATCAGAAATCTGATTGGAGTTACACAAAAGGATTTGCAAATTGGTCAAGGTTGCGATGGGGGACAAATCAGAAATCTGATTGGAGTTACACAAAAATTCTTGCAAATTGGTCAAGGTTGTGATGGGGGATAAATCAGAAATCTGATTGGAATCGCAGTCAAGTTTTTGCAAATTGGTCAAGGAAACGATAGGCGATAAATCAGAAATCTGATTGGAAGCGCACCAAAGTTGTTGCAAATTGGTCAAAGAAGCGATGATGGACAAATCAGAAATCTGATTGCTATTAATTATTAATTTTTTCAGTAGCGGCAAATTGGAGAGGTTGGGCGGGAGAAAAGTAATTTTGTTGGCCTCGCCCTTGTTTTGGCTGTTTTGACTTTCCCATACTTTTTTTTCAAGATCATACTCCCACCAATCGCTACCCAAAACCAACTCCTCCAACCAAACACATTCCAGTGCTTCAAGTGGCAGTTCGGTAAGGCCGCAGTTACCTAGATCGAGGCGGGTGGCCCGGGTCTTTTTATTTTCAGCAATGAGTTGAAGGGCAAGTTCAGACATAGTTATTGTAGTATTGGAGACGAGCAACAAAGAAAC
>JAYUKX010000047.1:0-17186 GCA_043764095.1 Chitinophagales bacterium | reverse complement strand
ACGATTTTGTCACTATTAAGGCATGAAGAGGGCGTTTAGTGGTGCTAAACAACCGATGAATAACGAAAAGAGGGGCAAAATAAGGCCGCCAAATTTGTTCCTTTATTTAAATCTCATTCCTTATTATCAAATTTTAAAAAAAGAATCAATTCCATCAAGAAAACAATTCTTTCTACAAAAATAAATTATATATGAAAACGAAGGACGAATTAAACAAAGAAATTCTTGAAACAAGCGTTAAGATTCAAGAAAACTACCCAGAACTTTCAAAGTTTGCGGACGAAATGACTATTACCATTCCATCCGATGAAAACCCAGAAATAAGCGCAAGTATCTTAAATGATTACAATGAATCATTGCAGGGCGTGGCAACCGAATATGCCAAACATTCCAAAAAACATATTGTAATTATCGGAGCAGGGTTTGCTGGTTTAAAATTAGCAAGAACATTGAATAACCACCCTAATTACACCATTACATTAATTGATAAAAACAATTATCATCAGTTTCAACCCTTGTTTTATCAAGTGGCAATGGCTAACTTAGATGCGAGCAACATTTCTTTTCCCTTGCGTAATATTTTCCACAAGAGCAAAAATGTTAATATCCGCATCACCGATGTTACCAATATCAACGTAGAAAAAAATAATATTGAAACGGCAAATGGAAATTTTTCCTATGATTACCTAGTGATTGCCACCGGTGCTGTCACAAATTATTTTGGAAATGAGGCTATTGAGCAGAAAACGTTCCCTATGAAATCAACCTTTGAAGCATTGCAAATCCGAAATACTTTACTACAACATTTTGAAGATGCCCTTACCGCAAATACAGCAAAGAAAAAGAAACTTTTATCCGTAGTTATTGTCGGTGGTGGACCTACTGGAGTGGAACTCAGTGGCGCATTAGCCGAAATGAAAACCGATACGTTACCCTTTGAATATCCCGAATTGAATTTTGCTGAAATGAATATTTTTCTTTTAGAAGGATCGCCAAAACTACTGTCGTCAATGAGTGAAGCATCATCGCAAAAAGCAAAAGAATATTTAGAAAAATTAGGTGTTACCGTTATGCTGAATACCGTTGTGAAAGGATATAACGGGACACAATTACTGATGCAAGATGCCTCCATTATTGAATCTACTTTTGTGATTTGGGCGGCGGGAGTTAAAGGCAATGTCCCACAAGGCGTACATCCGGATTTTATTTCAAAATCTAATCAGTTGAAAACCGATAGTTACCATCGTGTCATATCTACAAATAATATTTTTGCATTAGGCGATGTGGCTTTGATGGAAAGTGATTTATATCCCAGAGGATTCCCTCAATTAGCCAGTGTAGCAATAGACCAGTCAAAAAATTTAGCAAATAATTTCTTGCGCATGGTAGAAAACAAAGCCTTGGTTCCATTCAAGTATGTCAACAAAGGCAGCATGGCAACCGTTGGTAGGAACAAAGCCGTAGTTGATTTGGCTTATCCCCGCCTATCTTTTCATGGATTTTTTGCTTGGTTAATATGGATGACCCTGCACTTGTTTTTATTAATTGGATTCAAAAACCGCTTGATTGTATTTATCAATTGGATATACAAATATTTTACACATAGTCAGTCATTGGCACTGCTATTTCCGCCATTAATCTCAAAAAACAACAGATTGATTGACGACAAATGAGCATATTGATTATTCATTTTGGCAGTAGTAGGTATTTGGACATAATTAATTGCAGAAATGAACGCAGGTATTACCCTACACACTATTTCATCAATTTTGCTAAAACCCTATTTTAAAACCTACTTTTAGCAATATTGCTCACTCAAACTTGCTAAAACCCTACCAAAAAATATACTTTTAGCAACTTTGCGTGAGCAATTTTGCTAAAAGTGTATTTTTTTATACCTTTGTAGCAAAATTGAATACAATGATAGATGAAATAATAGGTAGGAAAAAAGAGATTCAAGCGATACAAAGTTTAAAAGAAAGTGCCAAATCCGAGTTTTTGGCGGTTTATGGCAGAAGGCGTGTTGGTAAAACATACCTCATCAGAAATGTTTTTAATGAAGATTTTGTCTTTCAATTAACGGGATTAGCGAATACAAAGTTGCAGGGTCAATTGGCCAATTTTCATCGGACACTCATGCGGCAAAACCCTAAAAACGAAAGTAGGGCACCCGCCAAAAATTGGTTCGATGCCTTTCAACAATTGATGGATTTTGTAGAGCAATCATCTGCACCTAAAAAAGTGATTTTTTTGGACGAGTTGCCGTGGTTCGATACGCCTCAAAGTGGTTTTATATCCGCACTAGAACATTTTTGGAACAGTTGGGCAAGCGCACGCCGTGATATAATATTGGTAGTTTGTGGTTCATCGGCTTCCTGGATTATTAATAAATTGATCAATAATAAGGGTGGTTTGCACAACCGCATTACCAAACGTATCAAATTAGAACCATTTAATTTAGCAGAAACAGAAGTGTTTTTAAAGCACAAAAACAGTGCTTTCGAACGCTATCAAATCGTCCAATTGTTCATGGTTTTGGGTGGTATTCCGTTTTATTTAGATATGGTGGATACTGGCCAAAGTGCCATTCAAAACATCAACCGTTTGTGCTTTGAGGCTGATGGTGAGTTACGGACGGAGTTTGATAATTTGTACGCTTCGTTGTTCAAAAAAGCGCAAGACCACGTTGCTGTAATAGCAGCACTTTCCACTAAAGCAAGCGGATTGAGCAGAGAAGAGCTGATTAAAATCGCAAAAATTAAGAATGGCGGCGGGACAACAACCCTTTTGAAAGAATTGGAAGAGTGTGGTTTTATTAGGAAATATCCTGCTTTTGGCAAAAAAGAAAAAAATAATTTGTACCAATTGATCGATTTTTATTCGCTGTTTTACCTGACTTTTATTAAAAATACCAACGCAATTGATGAAAATTTATGGATCAATGGCATCGACAATCCGCTTTTTAGAGCGTGGAGTGGCTATGCTTTTGAAATGGTTTGCTTGCATCATTTAAAAGAAATTAAACACGCACTGGGGATCAGTGGTGTATTTACAAATACTTCCACTTGGTATTCGACCGACAAAACAAACAAAGCACAAATTGATTTAGTGATTGACCGACGGGATGGCATTATTAATGTATGTGAAATAAAATTTTCGATGAAACCTTTTGTGATCGATAAAAGATACGCAGAAGAATTGCGATATAAAGTAGAAACATTCAGGGAACAGACCAAAACCAAAAAATCTATATTTTTGACCATGATAACAGCCTATGGATTGCAAAAAAACGAGCATTCAAATGCATGGGTTCAAAATTCTATTGCACTAAACGAACTTTTTACGCCGCTTTTGTGATGATGGGCGGGCGTTGCGGTGCTTTTCACCTGTTTTTGACAATAGAGGTAATCTTTGTGTTTATACTTCAGTAAAATATTCGATCGAACAATATTTATCGTCTTTAAGTCTAATAAAAACACACTTAAAGACGGTAAATAAAATATTAATCGTCTTTAAGTGTGAAAAAAGTGCACTTAAAGACGGTAAATGTTGCGTTATCAACCTTTGTGAAATTAAGTTTTCGCAACAAAAGTTCACCATCAATAAAGAATATGCCAATCAATTAGAGCATAAAATAACCGTTTTTAAAGAAGAAACCGAAGCGAAAAAAGCAGTTTGGCTGACAATGCTCATTACTTTTGGTATAAATGACAATGAATACGCCCGTCGTTTGGTACAAAAATCGCTGACTATGTATGTGTTGTTTTTAGGGACGTAGGGTAAAATAATAACCGTCCGTTCATAGGTGATTATAGATGTTTAGGTATTTGTTAGATTGGAAGATGTTTCATGAAAAATGAGGGTGGCTTTGACCTTTAAATTACGCAACCGACGGTTGCGCAATTTAAAGAGGCCGATTTTACAGCCTCTTTAATTGGCAGAATAAGCGGGTCGCACCATTTGGTTACTTAAACCTGTTTTATAACGCTTGGAAAGATTTTGCGCTAATTGGTTCGTTACCGACGAACCAATTAAAAACAAGACTCGTATAGGGTTGAGCAACTTTGTTGGGGGACTCGTGAACGGATAAAATGGTGAAGCACTTTATTTTTTCAAGTGGATACTTCTGTTTAAATATAAAGATAGGGGAAATTATGTATTTACAAGTACCTTTGAGTGATGAATTGAAATCTTGGTGTGGTAGAATAGAATAATCTCTAATCATTAAATTTTCAAAAAAACATGAAAAAAATTACTTTTTTAATCTCCTTGCTTGCTTATGGCGCATTGTTGTTAGGGCAATCGAATACATCACCTGCACAAAATACCCACCCCAAGCCCTTCGAGGCGATACGGGTAATCGAAGACCGAATAGAGGGTGTCAATCTTGCCGTTGAATTTTGGGATTCTACAACAAACAAACTACTAAAAAGGGTAGATTTGGTTAAAAGTTCCCCTTTTTATAATCTAAAAGGACGTAAAAATGGAATTGACGAGGTTTTAAAGACTCCCCGTTATGTGGTGCCGTTCAAGATACTAAAAACGGATCCGTTGTTTCTGCTGACCGATGAAGAAATGGGTAGTTTTTATTCCAAAGTAGATAGCGTAGGGGTACGAATATTTTCTTCTGTAACCAACTTTTACAACCGTCCTCGCGATATCATTGGAATTATGTACGTGATGGAAGTAGAGGGGGAGCGCTCTGATTTTGCGGCTTCACGACTTGCACTTGCGGTATATGATACAAGAGGTAACTTAAAGTACAAGCACCAAGGTATAATCAATAACGGAGGGCTTGGTTTTTTGCTTTGCGATGGCCGATACTTTTGTTATAAATCCGGGGGCGATTACGGGGAAGGGGTCGAATCCAATATGCCCATGACTTATACTGTTTTTGACATGAAGGAGAAAAAAGAAATACTTAAAGAGCCCTGCGACGGTAATACTTCAACATACGGCATTAATCAGTATTTTTTTGCTACATATCAGGATATTCGACTTGGCGTTGGTAAATTTTGGGCGAAATGGAGTATTTATGACTTAGAAAACAAGGTAAAATATTATAAAGAATATGATGTTTATGATTTGGGCGATATGCAACGTGCCGACAAAGAAGGATGTATCATGCATTCAGGGAAATCGGGAAAAACAACGGCTCTGAAGTTTGAAAAAGATTTTACAGTATCTAAAATGAAATAATGGCTATGATAAAATTAATTTTATTTGTTTGGAGTACTTCACAAAATACCCACAAAATACCGTACCACATATTCATTGTACGAATTATATGAGTTTGGATACTTTATATGTTATGGTTGAATACTAAAAAATAATTACCCCACTCTTCACACACCTCATTTTTCACTGTTATGAAAAAATACCTTTTGTTATTATTTGCCTTCTTGTTTTTAATGGGCGAGATATTGGTCGCCCAAAAAACAGAGCCACCTGCGTTTCAGTATTTTAGAAAAATTAGAAATGCTGATGGGAAAGGTACTGCTATCCAGTTTTGGGATTCTATTACCAATAAAGTAATAAAAACCATCAAATTGTACGAAGAATCCCCGTTTGCACACTTAAAAGAAACAATAGTTGACACGGATGACCTCTTCAAAACTCCAATTTATAAAATGGATGTTTCGTATGTCTTGAAACATAAACTCTTTCCGCTTCAGGAGCATCCGCAGCGTTTGGATGAAGTTAAGGAAGTGAGTATGGTGTCTGAATATTGGGTAAGTAGAAATAGCCGCAATTATTTAGTCGTCATGTTTACGGCGAGTTATCAGGCCTATTATGAAGGAAATTACTATCCAGACAAGATTTTTTTGACCGAAAGCACAATACATGTATATGATAATAAAGGAAATCTTTTGCACCAAATACCTGATATTCCGCTTGACGGATATGCTATTGAATTAAGTGACGATGGTCGGTTTGTTTGTTTCATTACTGGAAATGATTACGGCGAAGGCCGCAGTTCCAACATACCCCTTGGTGTTGCGATTTACGATGCCCCCAAAAAAGAACTTGTGTATAGAGATACCACCGAGTTCACGAGTACTTCACTTAGCGGGGGAGGGTATTATGGTGTGTATAAAGAGTACGACGAAAAAAGAGGACAAATTTGTGAGTATATTGATCCAGCCTATAAAACGAAATATTCGATTGATATAGATTTTAATAAACTGGGTTGGATTAAGAATATCACCAAGGAAAAGATAGTATTGTACCATCCAGACAAAAAATTGTGGACTGAATTGTATTTTTCTAAAGACTTTAAAATAACCAAAATATGAGCAACGGAAGTATTGTAGCTTTTATCGGTACTCGCGTAAAATATCTGGAAACGGCAAGCACGTTGCAGCGGTGGTTCGTTAACTCGTAATGGCGGTTGCCCTCCTATCAAAAAATCCCATACTGAACAACGTGAACAATATACTTATTTCTAAACAAATGCCTTCTTTTTACTTCCATCTCAATCATTGTATTATTTGTCTTTTTGAAAAAAACAAACCTATTTACCCTCTTCTTTTTTTCAAAATGAATTAGATTGACTATGTAGATATCTTTAGATTTTGAAGATGAGGCATTATGTATGATTTCAACATTTAGTTTTTTTTCTAAATTACAGTGCACAAACATTGCTGAGGTGTCTATGATAGTAAGTAAATTTTGCGGGTTAAAGTCACTAAAAAGGGCTTTGCCAAACACATCATACTTGATTGCCATTTCAATTGCTTTGCAATCTATTCCCGAATTTTGTGCAAAAGCACAGTTGCAAGTTAATGCAAAGACAAAAAATATAGACTTCATTTTTAATTATTTTTTGCTTTTTGATTGGTCGTGTTTTTTGATTTAGACTTTTCACTTGACTTAGGAGTGGGAACGTAATCACGACTCGATGTAGCAGGGACGGTTGGGTAAACCCCCTACCCCCTCTCACCCATACCGCTCCAAAAACGCCCGATACCGCTCATCCAACCCCAGCACCGCCCTATCGCCCAGCATCACCAAATACTGCCTAGCCCTTGTGAGCGCCACATTCAGTTTGCGGTCCACGCCCTCGCCCGAAAGATTGACCAGCGATTTGAGTTGATACGGCGCATTGACACAACAAGAAAGGATAATAATATCGCGTGCGCCACCTTGGTAACGCTCCACAGTATCAATCGTAATTTCATCGGGATTGATACCCGCTTCCATCAAACATTCGCGGAGTTGAGCAATTTGGGCACGCCACGGCGTAATAATACCCAAAGTCTTGAGCGGATGCCAGGTTTTGCCTTCTTCCAACCATTGCTGCTTAAACGATAGTATCAATTGAGCGGCTATTTCGGCCTCAGCGCGACTCGTTTTTTTGTGCGCAATACCATTGTAATTGGCCGGAACATGTATAAATCGAACCGCAGATGCAGGGCCTTCTGGGAACATCGCATTCAAAAAACCACCGTAAAACCACTCGTTGGGAAATGCCATAATATCGCTGCACATCCTACCTTGTACGCTCAATCTGCCAAAATGCGCCGTTAAATTCCCCTCCTCGCAGCGGCGGTATAAGCGTTCAAAATACGATTCCCGCAGATCACGCAAACCCGCGGCATTCAATTCGGGATCTTCCACCAGCGTCAATTCGGCACGTTGGGCAGTCACTGCCGGTAACTGCCGATGGTCGCCCACCAAAATAAATTGCTTAAATTTATACACCAAACCAATCAATTGCGGTTCCAGTATTTGGCTGGCTTCATCAATCAGTAAGCGTTGGAATTGTTTGATTTTTAGCAAATCTCCATTTTGGGAAAATGAAGCCACTGTGCTCACAAAAATCCGATGCTTAGTAATCGTTTGAATGAGTTCGGCGCGCGTCTCCGCGTGTGCGATCTTGCGCGTGAGCAATTGTTCCGAAAAATGGCTGGCCGTAGCGTGTTGCGAACCAATGCGCAGGTATTGTTGCCGAATATCGCCCCCAATACTATCCAATGCTTCACAAATTTCGTCCACCGCACGGTTCGTATAAGCCAGTAGCAGCACATTATCGGAGGTGTGTTCCAACACAGTACGGGCAAATTCGCGGATCATTACACTGGTTTTTCCCGTGCCAGGTGGCCCCCAAAGTAGAAAATACCCGGGCGCGTGTACCATTTTGTCCAGCAATTGAAACTGCTCATCCGTCATGCCCGGTACAGGCGGAATATCCACCTGAGCCAGTGGCGCATCCGGTACTTTGGGTAGCGGTTTGGGGTGCTCGAATAGGCTGCGGTACATGGCCGCAAAACCGGTTTCCATCATATCCGGCTCCAGCGTCCAAGGCGCATCGGTTTGGAAGGGCTGTAGGTTGAACTGCCGAAAACGGAGTTGCACGCGGATCCGTTTGTCCGATAGTTCGGTAATGGTACATTTAATCACCTGGTGGTGCAGCAAAGTGTCCTCTTCGCTTTCGGCGGGGTACAGCACCGCTATATCCCCAATCCTAAAATTGGCCAAAGTTTCGGTATCGGTACTCCGTTCAAAAACAATATAAGGATCGGCTTTATCGGCGCAATTTTCTGCAATTTTCAGGTGGCTGAGGATCGAAAATGTTTCGCGTTTTTCCTGCAAATCATTGCGCCAAAGTGCCGCGTGTCCGCCCGCTATTTCTTCGCTGTGTTCACCTACTTTGGCCAACCATTGCTCTCGTGCAATAAAACCCGTAAAAGCATGGAAATACTTTTTTTCGGTCAATGTCCATTGGTGGTATTTTTCTTCAAACTTGACCATATCGCGCTCCAAAAAACCTTTGCCTTTGAAACCCGCCGACCGCAAACGCTCCAACAGCGGTACCGTTTCATCGCCCGGTTGGATACTGGCCAATAGCCATTCAATAGCCACCATTTGGTTGCGCACCTGAATCGCTTCCCATTGTTCCGACTCGATGGTGGGCGCAAAGCACAGTGGTTTTTCGGGCTGTCCAGAGTAAAGGATATATTTTGCGGGGTCAATTTGCCGCCCATACACCGAACGCACCAGCAGATCGTACAACAGCGTTTGGGTAAAATGCGATCGAGAAATGCCGTATTTATTGGGTTTATACACCGATCCGCTTTTCAATTCCACAATCGCGGCGCGGTCATCAGTATGGTAAAAAAGATCGAGGCGACCTTGTATACCGTACTGCAAACTAAAAAACGAAGGCTCTAAAAAGCAATTATTGGGGTCAATATCTTCCCGTACCAAACCGCCATTGGCCATGGTGTGGAGCGTTCCAAAATGCTTTTGCGTTTTTTGGTAAATATCGCGCACCTCGCCATCGGTCATGGGCGCATATACGAGGGGCGAAATGCGAAAAGTTTCTTTAAATAAATCCGGAAAACGCGCCGAGGGTTCATTGAGCAACCGATCCAAAAAGTAGTTGGCCACATTACCAATATGTTTGGCGGGGTTCATTTCATTGGGCAAAAACTTTTTTACCAAATAACTCAACGGCTCCGGCCCGGTATCCTTAAAACAATCGGCAATGGCCGATACATCCATCAGGTAATCGGGCTCAATCACAAAGGCTTTGGGGCGGTAAACACCGTCGCGGTCAATATCAACTTCCAACAAGTGGAGCGTAATCGGAAATCGGAATACCTTGCGCAATAAGGAGATCGTCGCCTTGAGATTTTCGTTCCGTTCGGGCAAATCGTAACGTACTTTTTTCTCCACCGATGGCTCGTCCTCGTCCACCACCGTGAGCATCCGCTGGTCGGGATCGTCGCGGAGCGCGACCACGCGGGCCACTGCTTTAAAATCCCAAATATCGGCGGGTTGGAACGTCCATTCGTCGGAAGCAGGGAAAAAGGGCAATAAATCGGGGGCCACCGCGGCTTTATACAGCACCAAAATCGTTTCGGAAAGTGCTTTTACACCCAAACGCACATCTTTTTCGCGTGCTACACGGCCTTGTCGTACCTTTGTGGCCGTCCGGCGGAAAGTATGTACCAACTGGAGTGTATCGGGGTTAAACTGGTAGCGGTGTCCCACATAGCACATCCGTGCGAACAAGGTGCTAAACGCAATTTGTTCCAGTTTGGTCGCCTCTATGAACAACCGCTCCATCAGTCCGGCCAATGCCAATACCTGCTCGCGGCTATGGGTATCGGTAGCGGAGACGATTTTGAGGACTTCGTTGTATAGGCCAGGTGCTGGGGACATGAATTTTTTGACCGCAAATGTAACATGCAAAACATTAAAAACATCATTTTCGATTTAGGCAATGTGCTCTTCGATCTCGAATTGCTCAATATTGAGCACGGTTTTCGTCAACTTTTGGGTGACGATTACGCAAAAGCAGGTGCAGAACTGAAAAAAAATCAGATTTTTGAACTTTACGAAACAGGTGGACTTTCCACCGAAGAATTTGTGGATGCTATCCGTATGTCGGTGACACCGCACCTTTTGCCAGAGCAGGTGATTGGGGTTTGGAACTCTATTTTCCGCACGATGCCGACGGAGCGTTTTGATATGCTGCTGCGCCTTCGGCAAAATTACAAAGTTTTTTTGCTGAGCAATATCAACGATCTACACGCCAATTGGATCGATGATTATATGCTTCGGGAGCATGGTATGGATGGGTTTCAGTCCACTTATTTCGATGGGGTGTATTATTCGCACTTGATCCGCTTACGCAAACCCAATGCCGACGCTTACGAATATGTATTGGCCGATGCCGAAATAAAGGCAGAGGAATCGGTATTTATCGATGATTTGCAGGTGAATACAGCGGCTGCGGCAGACGTGGGTATCCATGCAATATGGCACGATGGCGAAATGGATATTATAGAGCGGATGAAGGGTTTTTGAGGAACGTCGTGCGGCCTTTGATAAATACCAAATTTTATCCAATACCTTAAAAGCAATGATAAGGGACGGTGTAGAAACATGTTCCTTACCTTTACCCATTAAAAATCTTTACGCAATGCAACAAGTACGACTTATTACATTAATTCTTTTGGTTGGGGTGTTTGTGCAATTGCAGGGCCAAGGCAGCAAACGCCCTTTTGTTTTGGGCGAAATCGACACGCTGTTCTCCAAAGTCTTGAACGAGAAACGGGTACTTAATATTTATGTACCAGAAGGTTATTCCCCCGATTCGGCGGCGCAATACCCTGTGATTTATTTGCTTGATGGCACAGCCAATGAAGATTTTATCCACGTGGTGGGTTTGGTTCAATTTTATACTTTTCCGTGGATCAATGTCGTCCCTAAGTCGATTGTAGTCGGCATTGCCAACGTGGATCGAAAACGTGATTTTACGTATCCGACGACTATTGCACAAGACAAACTCGATTTCCCCACAACAGGTGGATCAGAGAAATTTATTACATTTTTGGAAAAAGAATTACAGCCCTATATCCAATCGCAATACAAAACCAACGGCTCAAAAACGCTTATCGGCCAATCTTTGGGAGGACTATTGGCGACAGAAATACTCTTTAAAAAACCGGATCTTTTTTCAAAATATATCATTGTAAGCCCCAGTCTGTGGTGGGATAATGAATCCTTGCTCCAATACGCGCCCAAAGATTTCCAGCAACCCAAATCTGTTTTTATCGCCGTGGGCAAAGAAGGGAAAGTGATGGTTGGGAGTGCAAAAAAATTGAATAAAGTGTTGAAAAACGTGAATTCTGGCAAAGTAAAAGTCCATTATAAGTATATCGGCGATAAAGACCATACCGATATATACCATCAAGCCCTTAGCGATGCGTTTGAAAGTTTCAAGTAAGTTTTGCTCGCGTTCCAATTACTAAGTACATTAAATGGATGGCTAGGTTTGTCTTTTTTTAAGCCCGATAGTTTTCTAACAAAATCTTAACATCTTCACATTAAACCCCTTAGCTCCGCCTAAGTCCAATCCGCCGTCGACAACATACACACACTTTTATACTAAGCGTAGTCAAGTTTTGTGCATAAATTTATAGGACGCTATGCGATTTTCATGCACAAAACTTACAGAGCCGAAGTACAAACCGATACATTTTCATCCCGCATGGGTATTTTTATCCGCGCAACAACCATTATTATCATGCAAAAACTATTTTTTTCTGGAGCATTACTGCTTTGTCTTGGCTTGGCCATCCAATCTTGTAAAAAAGAAAATATTGGCATCAACAATACCGATAAAATGACCGCCGAAGACTTAATGGCGCACAACGACCTCTCCGAACAACTCGATATTGATACCGACGAAGCCCTAGATGGGTTTATGAGCAATGACGTGGAAGAGCGCAATGATTGCCCTGTCGTTACTTTTCAACAACCCAAAGGCACTTGGCCAAATACCATTACCCTCGACTATTCCGACGCAGGCTGCACCAAGGGCGGACATACCTACAAAGGAAAGATCGTGATTACCCAAACGAATCCGATGAATGTAACCGGTGCTGTACGCAGCCTTAGTTTTGAAAATTTCTTTATCGAAGGCGTACAAGTTTCAGGCACCAAAACAGTAACACAAGTAGGTCTTAACACTGCTGGCTTACCTAAATTTAATGTAGTGGCCGATGAAACCCTTACTTTCCCCGATGGTACAACGGCTACGCATAAAGCCAACCGCGAGCGTACTCAAACAGAGGGAAGCACTACTGCTGTTCGTTTAGACGACGTATGGACGATAACGGGTGCTGCTTCGGGTGTGAACCGCCAAGGCAACGCTTATACAGTAACCTATACCACGCCATTGGTTAAGCGTAATCCTTGTGCTTGGATCAGCGAGGGAGTGATCACTTTTGAGGTAAATAACCTTGTTCGTACTCTCGATTTTGGCGATGGCACTTGCGACCGTGATGCAACCATTACTTTGGCCGATGGCACTGTGAAAAACGTAAAAATCCGTCACCACTGGTGGAAATAAAAAGAAATTGCTAGATTAAAACCACGAGTCATCCCAAGTTTTGGGGTGGCTCTTTTTTTTTGTTTGAACAAAACTCGATCACGCTTTTCCTATCCCACCTTTCTCGAATAACTATTGCCACACCTTGCATATAAATTCCCTTACCTTTATGCCTACCATTAGGAAAACAACAGATAATATTTGGTTATTCGTACACATTTATTTGTTATTCAGAATACTATTTCACCAATTCATTGAATTTATACAACCATTCGTCGGTTTATTACGTATTATATACAACTTTTTAACAAAAATTTCGTCTAAATCTACACTAATAGGATTGCTCTAAATAAAGCAAAATTTAAATAACGGATTAAAAATATGATATTTCGCCAACAAACCCAATTTTCCAAAGGGGTACTTATCTTCTCCCTATTGCTCGTCGGCCTCCAGTTATCGGCCCAACGCGACAAATATTTTATCAGCGGTCGCGTTGTTGATGCTTCCAATAACGAACCCATCCCTTATGCAACAGTAGGTGCGCCAGGCACAAGTTTTGGTACCCGTACCGACGATGAGGGCATTTACCGTCTGCCTACCAATGTCAAAATTAAAGAATTAAGATTCCTTTGTGTGGGCTACAAGGCCATTACGATACCCGTCACCAGCGACTCTTTAAGGATTACCTTGGATATTGCACTGGAACCCCAAACAGAGGCACTGAAAGAAGTCATCATCAAACCCAAAAAATACCGCAACAAAAACAATCCAACGGTGGCACTCATCAATTTGGTGGTGGACAACCGCGAAAAAAATCGGGTCGAAAACATTAGTACCTTCAAGGAGGAACAGTACGAAAAGATTATGATGGGTATCACTAACCTATCTGAAAAAACCAAAAATCGCAAGTCCCTGAAATCCTGGAAATTTGTGATGGAAAATGTGGACACCACCAAACTCAAAGGAGCGGGTATTATTCCGGCTTACCTACAAGAAAATATTCAGGATTTTTATAGTAAAAATGATCCTAAACGCAATAAAATTCGCGTAAAAGGCACTCAACAGGTCATTTTTCCGCTCATGGATCAAGATGGTATTGACCGCTATGTACGTTATTTGTACCAGGACGTGAATATATACGACAATTATGTGGTACTGCTCACCGATCACTTTTTAAGCCCAATTGCGAACAATGCACCGCTGTTTTACCGTTATTACCCCGTAGATACTACCGTCGAAAATGGTAGCAAAATTGTACGTCTTCAGTTTTTTCCGCGCAATAAAACAGATATGCTCCTGCAAGGTGAACTCTTTGTGGCCTTAGATAGCACTTATCCGGTAACGAGAATCACATTTACGGTCAATCCTAATATCAACCTCAACTGGGCGCGTTACCTCGATGTGACACAGGATTTCCAAAAAATGTCGAATGGCAAATGGGTACTTTACGAAGAAACCCTTGATATTGACCTCGGTATTACCAAACGCAGCTTAGGCGTGTATGGGCAACGCTACCTTTCGCATCGCAATCCACAGGTAGGTATTCCGCTAGAAGACAGCCTTTTTCAAGGGATTGGTGATAGGGTCGTATTGGCAGGTGCTGTGAAGAAAGATACCTCTTATTGGAGCCAAACGCGTCATGTTGATCTAACAAAAGTAGAGGCAGCCACGTATAATAATATTGATAGTTTACAAAAAACTCGCTTATTTACAAAAGTAAGTAAAACCGTCACTACCCTTGTATTGGGGTATTATAAGCCCAAAAACGGCGGACTTGAAATAGGTCGTATCAATTCGTTCTATTCTTTCAACGACGTGGAAGGCGATCGTTTGCGTTTTGGAGGCCGCACCAATCCAAAATTTAGTAAAAAATATAATTTTGAAGGGTTTGGGGCTTATGGATTAAAAGATAAACGCTGGAAATACGGTGTTGCGGCTAATATATCACTGGCCAAAGACCAATCGTACAATAATTTTCCGTACAATATGATTCGCGTCAATTACCAACAGGATTTGACCATTCCGGGCGCGATACAGAATGGCCCTTTTGCCACCAATAACCTCTTTACTTCTTTTACCCGTGCCAGTAACGACCGTTTCTTTTTCCAGAAAAAACTCGTGTTGCAATATGAAAAGGAGTACCGCAACAATTTCTCATTTATGATTGGTTTTGAGCACCGCGATCTTACCCCTCAGGGTAGCCTCCGGTTTGTTTCTACCGAAGATGCATTGCCTACCGAAAATCCAATTATTACCGCTAAACCATTTATTCAGGTGCGTTATGCGCCCGGTGAAGAGTTTTATCAAAACATGAACGGTTGGCGGCAGCGGATCCGTTTCAATTTTATAGGGACGGCGAAGTATTCGCGTGGCGTATCGGGCATATTGGGAAGTGAGTACAATTTTGACGAAGTGACCCTCACCGCTTATAAGTTTTCGAATACTTATCCGTTCGGTTATAATTATTGCTTCTTGGAAGCAGGTGGTATTTTTGGCAAAGTGCCTTATCCATTGTTGGCGGTACACCGTGGTAACCAATCGGTTACGTACCGATTTATGGCCTATAATATGATGAACTTTATGGAATTTGTGAGCGATCGGTATGTAGCACTCAATATGGAACAGTCCTTTTATGGCTTTTTTACCAACAAAATTCCTTTGGTGAAAAAACTCAAACTCCGCGAAATTGCCACCGTAAAAGTCCTTTATGGTCAAGTCAGCAAACAAAATCAGCCAACAGAAGGATCGGGATTGTACAAATTACCTACTTACGCCGATGGCCGCCCATTGACTTATACGCTGGAAGGAAAACCTTATGTTGAAGCGAGTATTGGCATAGGTAATATATTTAAAGTGATTCGATTGGAATTGGTGCGCCGATTTACTTATTTGGACCATCCACAAACAGCTAAATACGGTATTCGGATTTCTGGACAAATGCAGTTCTAAGGCAGCAGTATGTCCATTCAAAACGCATTGTCTATTTTGCTCAAAACCAAAATCGTTTTGGTGCAAACACTCAAATCCGGTGATATTGTGGTGCTAAAAGTGGAAAATGCGCGTGGACAGGCTTGGGTTGTCAAACTTTATCCATTCCACAAATCGGAATCTGTCCGTAAAATCGTTGAAATTGGTACTTATTTGCAACGGGTAAATGAACGTTTCCCCGAACTCCAATTGCAGACGAATACCAATGATGGCGGCATTTTATTTGATTATGGATTGGCGCGCAGTACCGGGAGTGATCTTCGGTGGGCGATGGTTTATCCCTGGATCAGTCATGTTCCTGAGCAACTGACCACCGTGGAATTGTGTGCACAAATGGGTCGCGTAATGGCAAAATTGCATCAAGTTTCGTGTGATTTTGATCGAAAATTGCCTTTAACACAAATTGACCACCATCTTATTGCTGCCATTGGGCCATTGGCGCGAGCGCATCCGCTATTTCAAGGATTAAAGGAGGCCACTCAAACAAATTTTGAAACAAACCTCCTACAACTCTGTGCAACCATGCAAGCCATCGGCTACGCTGCTGAAGATTATGGACTTATCCATAGTGACCTGCATTGGGGTAATTGGCTACAAACCACCCAAGGCTTAGTACCCATTGATTTTGATGAAACAGCTTATGGGCATTATTTGCTGGATTTGGCCGTAGTATGCAATGAAATACAAGCCATATTGCCTCCTGATGAACAACAGGAAGGCGAACGCGCTTTATGGGCGGGTTATAAAGCACAAAATAAGCACACACCCAACCATTGGAGCGCGTATTGGCCAGCATTTAAAAAAATAGGCGCGGCGTTATATTTGAATTGGGCTTTTGCGCCGGATAATGCAGCGGTATTAGAGGTGGAAAAGGTGCGGAATACGGCGGTGTGGTGCGTTGAAATAGTGGCTGCCCCCTAACCCCCCAGCCGGCCAATGTGCTACGGATAGTTCTGTGCTTTTCGGGCCATGCCAGTTTTTTCAAAAAGTATTTTTATAACAGTACACTTTTATTTTTGGTAATTTATTTTGAAATTTGAGATAAGGTACAGTACCCCAAGTGTGGCAAAACCGGCCTTAGAAAAATGCAGGTTTTGCTTGAGTGGAGGCGGATGAAGCCAAAAAGTGTTTGAGCCAAACGGAATAATACGAGGCGCAGCCTCCGCTCAATAGTGCGGCGAGTTTTTTTTGGCGCCGCCGTAGCGAGGGAGCAAAAGCACGGCATTTTTCGTCAGCCGAAGCGTTTTTTGCTTACTTTTTGTGTATGCGGTCAAAAAGTGAGGGTATATTAGTTTCTTTTAGCAATGATTGAGGCCAAAGAATCCATTTGGTAATTTCTGCTGATTCGATC
>JAYUKX010000046.1:0-60965 GCA_043764095.1 Chitinophagales bacterium | reverse complement strand
ACATGCGCTGATTTGGGTACTCAATTGGTTGAATTGTGGGGTCTTGACCTTGCAGGTAACGCAGACTACTGCGAAACTTATGTATTGATCCAAGATAATGCAGGTGTTTGTGGCCCAATCGGTGGCATGGCAACAGTTGCAGGTGCTTTGAAAACTGACGCAAATCAAGGTGTTGAAGACGCTGCTATTACACTTACTAGCAACGGTAACGGTATCCCATCTGGAAGCATCTTTACCATCGCAACTGGTAACTATACATTCAGCAATGCATTGCCACTTTCTTCTAACGCAACGGTAACACCATCATTGGAATTAGATCCATTGAACGGTGTAAATACATGGGACTTGATCTTGATCAGCCGCCATATCCTTGGTTTAGAGCCATTGAACACACCATACAAATTGATCTCTGCTGACGTAAACAAATCTGGTACAGTTACTACATTTGACATCGTTGAGGCACGTAAATTGATCCTTGGTACTTATACAAAACTTCCAGCAAACTCTAGCTGGCGCTTTGTTGACAAGTCACAAGTGTTCACTAACCCAGCAAATCCATTTGCTGATGTGATCAAGGAAAACTTGTCTATCGCTAATATCCAAACTAACTTTATGAACGGCGACTTCGTTGCTGCTAAGGTTGGTGACGTTGATGGTAGTGCAACACCAAATAACTTGGTATCTTCTGACGATCGTACTACTGGTACATTGTTTATCAATGCTGCTGACCGCAAGGTGGCTGCTGGCGAAGAAGTACTTGTTACTTTTGATGCTGCTGAGAAAAACGGTGGTTACCAGTTCACAATGAACCTTAATGGTTTAGAAGTAATGGATATCGTTCCAGGTGCTAATACAACAACTGATAACTTCGCTATATTCGGACAATCTGCAATTACCACGTCTATCGACGCTAATGCTGGTGCGTTCTCTGTGAAGTTCCGCGCTGCAAAAGCAGGTCAGTTGAGCGAAATGTTGTCTGTATCTAGCCGTATCACTAAAGCAGTAGCCTTCTCTACGGAAGGTGCAGCGCAAGAAGTTGCGATCCGTTTCAACGGTGCTACAGGTACAGTTGCTGCTGCTGGTTTCGAGTTGTTCCAAAACACTCCAAACCCAGTTAAAGGTGCAACAGTAGTATCTTTCAACTTGCCAACTGCAGGTGAAGCGACACTTACCATCACTAACGCTGAAGGTCGTATCGTTAAATCTGTTTCAGGTGCTTTCGTTAAAGGCCTTAATTCAGTAACGATCAACCGTTCTGATCTTCAAGCTGGTATCTTGTTCTATCAAGTAAACAGCGGCGAGTTCAGTGCTGTTAAGAAGATGATTGTTGTAGAATAATCCTTGATTGTTCATACAAATCATCCATACATTGGGGTGGACATCCGTTTGGGTGTCCACCCTTTTTTTGTAGCCGAGCGCTACATTCAGTAGCACACCTTTTACTACGGTACTACTTACCGGTCTCAACATTTTATAAAGCGCATACAATTCCAATATAATTTTGTACTTTTGCCCCATCATTGAAACATTACCCTGTTTGTGGTAGTTTCTCATTGCTTTTTGGTACTCTTTTTGTACTATAAGTATTGTACAACACTGACGCGGTAATTTTTTCTTACTACATTTAGAAATCATTAACGCATACAGTATTTTTCAATGATCGTCGGTTTAACAGCACCGAATTTGGGGCAAAGCACCGCTAATTGTTAAAATTTGTACATTCTTGACGGGTTTCCGTCTTAATCCATATTTTGTTTTTAATCCGAACCCTGTTGGAAAACGGGCGCAAATGTCTCTTATATAATCTCAAGAAAAGGACTTTGCATTTCTCACTTCCCATCCGTTGAAGCCGAAACATCGGCCGTTTTCATTTGTACTGTTTTTCATAAGTTGATTCATACCTTATGTTTGTATTTGATGATGGACACCGATGTAGAAATCTTTAGCGCGGGATAATCCAACCAATTGTTCCCATGATTATTAAACGTACACACGTTTTAGCGGCTGTTATTTGGCTGCTTTCTCTTGTATCGGTATTTGGACAGGTAGGTTTTTCGCTACCCTCGTTCACCAATACCGCCGCTGGCCAACAACTTGATGTGCCAGTCACAGTAGTCAATTTTGACACTGTCTTTTCCATTCAGTATGTCCTTCAATGGAATCCCGCAGTGCTGGAATTCCAATCCATTACCAAACCCAACAATCCATTGGGTATTGTGGACAGCGCATGCTTCAACCTAACGGAATCACCTTCAGGGCAAATTCGCTTTCGTTGGTATTCCACCTTCCCAAGAACATTGATTGACGGGAAAGATCTCTTTCATTTGAACATGAAAGTGATTGGAGCCAACGGAACAAGTTCCAGTATTATTTTTACTGAAATTATCCCCACCACTTATTTTGAAGTGGTGCGTGGTCCGGGCAATCAGTTTTTTAACTTGTCGCAAGCACTGATCACGAATGGATCAGTCGGGGTAGGTACACCTTCTGGTGTTGATGCACCAAGTGGACAAACCATTAAAACGGTGGTTGCTCCTAATCCTTTTTCTGACTTTACTAGCATCCAATTTGACCTGAACCAAAGCGGTGCAGTACGGTTGATGTTGACTGATGTTGCTGGAAAAATTTGTTATGAAATCAATGAATTACTAGACCGTGGGCAACACGAAAAAGTAATTCTAAGCAGTAGTTTGCCTGCGAAAGGGATGTATTATGTACACCTTTTTAGTGCAGATGCACATACTGTAAGAGCCATTGTCGCTCAGTAGTTTCATTCCACCATTTTTTTTCATTCATTAACAACATCAAGATGAAATTGAACATCAACACCTTTATGGGGCTGCTGCTGCTATTGACAACGGCTATCGCCCACGGGCAAACACTGGACATTTCCATTTTACCCGCTCAGCCAAACGGTACTGTGGGTACCACAATAAACGTTGTGGTAAGAGCGAATGTATTTGAAGGTATTGCTGCTATGCAATTCCCGATTATTTATGACGCTAGTAAGTTAAAATTTAATTCCATTAATACGCTGGCACAGGATTTACCTGATTTTATTTTTAACCAAGCGACAGGGAACCCGCCACTTTGCCCCGGCGGATCGCCCCCACCCTGCAATTCGAGTATTGGCAACCCTAACCCGGGAAAAGTAACAGTACTTTGGTTTAATTCAATCGGTACAGGTAGTTATTTAGATCCAAATACGACCTTATTCCAAATGGAGTTTACGGTACTGGCAGCAGGTGCTTCCAGTGTATATATTACGCCCAATTCAACTCCTTTAATTAATGTAATTGGAAACAATAACGTACCTGCTACCTTTATTTACGAAGCCCTAAGTGCTTCGAAGGAGCCTACTACAACCAATGCATTAGCGATTAAAGCCGCTCCAAACCCGTTTTCTGAACAAACAAATTTGACTTTTAATATCGAAAAAACAGGTGAAACCCAGTTGATTATTACCGATATTGTAGGTAGAATTTGTTACGAAGAAAAAAAGTACCTCGATTATGGTATTCATGGCACGGAAATTGCAAACAGTGTTTTACCCAGCAGTGGGATGTATTTTGTACATCTTTTTTCTAATGGCAAGCACAGTGTATATCCAATTGTTTTACAGTAAAATTTTTTATCCCTTGACATACTTTTCAATTTTTTCATCATCCCGTTATCCGCATTTCAAAGAGATGAAACCGATATTTAACACACTTATTGGGCTATTGCTCCTTTTATCCTCTGCAGTTGTAAACGCACAGGTACTCGACATCAAGTTCACACCGGCTATGCCAGGTGGAACAGTAGGTTCCGTTATTACAGTTGATGTAGTAGCGAATAAATTTGAAGGCATCGCTGGTATGACCTTCCCGATTTTGTATGATAAAACCAAACTTCAGTTTAAAACCATTACAAGTTTGACACCAGACTTACCCGGTTTTATTTACAACCAGGCAACAGGCACACCGCTGCTTTGCCCTGGAGGAGGATTGCCTCCTTGCTCTTCCAGTATTGATAATCCAGTTGCGGGCAAAATAGCCTTGCTTTGGTTTGACCCCGCTGGTACAGGCAATTATTTAGATGATAATACGATATTGTTCAAAATACAATTCACGGTTTTGGCGGCAGGTACATCCAATCTTTTTGTATCTCCTACCGAAACGCCAACATTGAATGTAATCGGAATGGGTAATGTAAAAGCTACATTTACCTATCCTGTAGGCGTAACACCACCAGCACCTATTGTGGGTTTTGCTTTTATCGTACCACAAGATTCTGTTCGTCCAGGCGAAACGGTTTGTGTTCCTGTAACTGTGAATGACTTTATAAGTGTGGTAGGTATGCAGTTTGTTGTTAACTATCAAAGCACCGTATTTACTTTTAGTCATATTCAAAACTATGGCCTTGCAGGATTAAATTGCGCTAGTTTTAACTCCACTGTACCTGGACGAGTTGCTGTCAACTGGGAAGATGCTACTGCCGTTGGTATTACCTTACCCAATACTACTCCTATTTTTGAGGTATGTTTAGTCGCAAATGGGCCAAGTGCCACAAATGGTACTACAAGTACTGTAATATGTAATGGTAGTGGTCTAGGACCTAGTGTTCCTGTTGCCATTGAGAATGTAATGGGGGCTAATTTATGGTCAGAACCTAATTCTGGTGTTCCAGGCCCTATATTAATCAGTTCAACAGCCCAATTCGAAGATGAAATAGTACGCTACAAAGCAGATACCGTAAATGTAGCACAAGTAGGTGACTCTGCTTCTGTTGCCATTAAAGTACGTAAATTTAAAAATATTAACCAGTTCCAGTTCGTAGTATCTTATGATGTAGCGGTATTGGGTACTGGTGTACCTCGCTTGATTACGACATTGCCTGCTGGTACCTCTGCAAACTGCGCTGTGAAAGTAGAGCAAATATCGGGTCAACCAGGCAAATTGAAAGTTTCTTGGCGTGCCTGTAGTGCAACAACTGGACAAACATTCGCAGATGACGCAACCCTAATGATCCTTAAATTTCCGACCAGTAGTGCCACTCCTGGGGCCATGACGAATGTTACGGTAGGTTCATTAGAAACGGTAGTTCCTCCCATACCCTTACAAACGCAGGAGAAGCCCAATGCGTATATGGCGCCTCCTAACCAATTGACACCAAGTTGCCCATACAAACCACGTACCGATAACGGTTGGGTAAAAATGGGTACTGTATCTGCTGTACCTTCTGTAACCTTGGTGAGCAAAACAGATGTAAATTGCTTTGGTGTAAATATAGGTGCGATTGATATTAGCGTATCCGGTGGTTTAACTACCACTTATTCTTATAAGTGGAGCAATTCACCTATGTCCACTACACAAGACTTGACATCTGTAGGTGCAGGTACTTATACTGTAACCGTAACAGCGGGTACTACTTCTACTACGTTTTCAGCAACAATTGCAGGGCCTGCTACAGCGATTTCGGTGCCAAGTAATACTGTTACCCTTACCAATGTAAAATGCTTTGGTGGTACAGATGGTGCGATCACGATCGCCCCAACAGGCGGTACTGCTCCTTATACTTATAACTGGGGCAATGGCGTAACGACTCAAAACCGCACCGCTCTGGGTGGTGGTAGCTACACCGTAACAATTACAGATAGTAAGGGTTGTACGTTTGTGCCAGCGGGTTATCCTGTTACTGCGCCTTCGGTAGCGATGAGTGTTGCCACTTCAAATATAAAAAACATCCGTTGTTTAAATGATTTGAACGGCGGTGTTACCTTGACACCAACGGGTACGCAAGGTAACACTATGTATTCTTGGAAAAATGCTTCGGGTGGTATTGTTACTCCCACACCTAACCCACCTAATGCACCTACTAACTTAGCAGCAGGTACTTACAGCGTAACGCTTACAGATGGGAACAATTGTACTACTTCTACTGCTAATATTGTAATTACTGCGCCTTTGAGTGCATTTACGGTAGATCCAGCCATTGTTACTGCACCTGCTTGTGCAGGACAAAATAGTGGAACAATTACGGTAAACTCCTTTGGTGGTTGGGCCGGTGCTGCAACGATCCAGTGGAGCAACCCCGTACCAGGAACTGGTGGTTTTAATCCAACAGGTGTTGCTCCTGGTACATACAACGCAACTGTTACAGATGCGGGTAGTTGTGCAAAAGCCATTTCAGCCAGTGTAGGCCCTGGTGTTGATAATAATATTACCAATACCACTGCCAATAATGTAACTTGCTTTAGCCAAGCCAATGGTAGTATTGCCATCACCCTAAGCGCACCATTCACCAGTGTTAACTGGACAATGAACGGCGCACCAGCAGGTAGCGGTACTACGATCAGTAACCTAGGCCCAGGCACTTATATCCCAACAGTGAGTTTCGGTACCAGTTGTACTAAGGCTTTCCCTGCGGTTACTATTAGCGAACCAGCTGCTTTAGTAGTAAGTTTGGAAAGCATGACACAACAAGGACAGACAAATGATGGCGCCTTAGATATTAGTGCAACCGGTGGTAATACAGGCGTAATCACCTACTCATGGACTGGCCCTAATGGATTTACGGCCAATACACAAGATATATCTAGCCTTGCTGCTGGTGATTATACAGTGACTGTAAAAGACGTGAAGGGTTGCCAAACAGTTCAAACTTATACAGTAACTAAGGCTTGTCTTATCTGCGATGCCGTAGTATCGGATACCGTAAATGCTTGTGTAACAGATGGCTGTTATACTGTAAAGATACCTGCTATTGCCAGTGGGCCATTCATTTTGAGTTGGGCAAGCAGTGTTAACCCTGTTCCACAAAATAAAACATCAAATGATTATCTTATTGAGGTTTGTAATTTACCAGTAGGGGTTTACAAAGTAACCGTTACGGACGCTACTAACCAGACTTTTGAGTTGCCAACCTTCCCGATTGCTCAGCGTCCTCCAGTAGTATTAGATAATACGACTATAGTTAATGCCAACCAAGGTAATAAAAATGGATCTATTTCACTTTCTGCAGGAGCAGGCTTGGCATTGTCTTTTGATTGGAGTATGAGTCCTAGCCCAATCTCCACACCACCCAATAGTCCAAGTTCTCCAGTTATTTTCCAATTGGACTCAGGTTATTATTGCGTAAAAATCAAAAATTTATTACCAGAAGGTTGCGTAGAAGAACGTTGTTACCCTATAAAGCGCTTATATCCCGACCTATCACCTTGCGGTACAGTTACTCCATTGCAGCCTAATTGCTTAACCAGCAATAACGGAGCCATCGAGGTGTTCCCACAAGGCGGCGATAATATATTCACTTATGCTTGGAGCAGTGGCCAAACGACTAAAAAAATCAGCAATTTGGGCGGTGGTACTTATACCGTAACCGTAACTTCTGGTGATGGACAAACAGGTACTTGCGGGCCATATATCCTTGCACCACAATCTACTTTGGCCATCAGTAATGTCAATGAAATATCGGACTTTAATGGTTTCCAAGTTTCGGGTGTAGGTGTATGTAACGGATCTGCCAGTGTGGTAGTGACCGGTACTACAACAGCAGTAGATTATCTTTGGAGCAACGGTGCTACTGGCGAAAACAATACGACCCTTTGCGGTGGTACTTATACCGTAGTGGCAACAGATCAAACTGGTTGTACTTCTACATGGAGTGGCACACTTACCTCACCAACAGAAGTAAGTACTGCTCATACCTTATTGACCGATTTCAACGACTATGCAGTGAGTTGTAATGGTGTATGCGATGGTATAGCACGAGTTACAGTAGCAGGCGGTGTACCTCCTTATGTCGTGAAATGGCCTAGTGGTCAGATCGACGTAGTAAACACCAACGGTGGTGCTTCTATCGACAATGATCTTTGCGCAGGTAGTACAGAAGTAGAAGTAACGGATGCAAACGGTATAAAAGTAGCATATACACTTGAATTGACCGAACCAGACCCCATCACGATTACATTTACGGATACAAAGCCATTTTCATTGGCCAATTGTAACGCCGAAATTATCCCAGAAGTAACGGGTGCTACGGGTACAATTACTTATGAGTGGTTTAGCCAATACCACCAAGGTACGACTCAACGCGCAGATGGTTTGTGCGCCGACGAAGAAGTTACCTTTATCGTTACCGACGACAATGGTTGTACAGAAACGGCAAAGCATAATGCTCCTTTCCCAGTAGATGTATGTTTCAATGCAAATCCAATATTGACACCCAATGGTGATGGCAATAACGATTTCTTTGATATAAAATGTATCCACACAGTACAGAATACATTGGAGATTTACGACCGCTGGAACCAAGCGGTAGTAAAACCGATCGTTAATTACCAAAACAATTGGGATGGTAAGCGCAACGGTGTATTGGTACCAGAAGGTGTTTACTTCTTCGTGGCTACATATCTCAATGACCAAGGTATTGAAATGACAATTAAAGGACACTTTAATATTTTATATTAATTGTATCCAAGTACTTACAATAACAAAAATAAATTTATTCTTTTCATTTAACCCAAATAGAGATAAGCACTGAGTGATGATCAATTAATGTTTCATCACACCAAATTTCATCACTCAGGCTTAGTTCTATTTATCTTTTATTCCATCAACTGATTTTTTCCCATGAAAAAAGCACTATTCTCGCTTATTCTAGGCCTCGCCACTACGTTTTCAGTAATTGCTCAAGAGGCTGCAACTTATGCACAATATCAACTGTTTCCAGTATTATACAACCCTGGGGTAACAGGATTTAGCGGCAACCACGAATTTGTGGTAAATGCCCGCAAAGCACAAACAAGTTTCCCCGGAACACCCGTTTCTTATACTGCCATGTATCATGGTTCTTTTGGTGAAAAACTAGGACTAGGTGGTGCTATTTTCTCCGAAAAAATTGGAGACCTGAACACTACAAAAATACAAGGTAACTATGCCTTCCGTTTCCGTTTACAAAAAGCACAGGTGGGTATTGGTATGACTACCGAGTTTATCAACCGCCGCTTAAACAGCGATATTTTGAGCAACCAGTTTGTAGATGGTGGCGACGAGGTAGTAGAAGATATGATCGGTGGTCAACAAATTTTTGATGCCACAGCGGGTGTACACGTATTGTACGATGAGAAGGTATTTGTAGCCTTGGCATTGCCTAATATTGTTCGTACGCGCATCGACCAAGCACCTATTAGCGCACCTGTTACAGTGCCCAATGACCGGAGCAACTATTTCTTCCATTTTGGTTATATTATGAACCGCCCATCTCAAGGATTTACATTGATTCCTTCTTTGGCCATTCGCAATTACCGCGATGTACCATTCCAGTTTGACCTCAACTTACAAGGTCGTTTCTTGGAGGACAAATTGATCGCAGCCATTACGATGCGCCCAGGTACCAGCGGTGTAGCTGGTTTTATGATCGGTTCCAAGTTTAAAGGTGCACAGATCGTTTATTCGTATGATATTGCATTTGGTCCATTCCAGCAATACCATACAGGCTCGCACGAAATCACTTTGGCTTACTCTATTAAGCCAAAAAGCAAACGTCCACCAGCAGCGCCGGGCGATTACCAATAGTCGGAATTAACGCACTCATTAGTACTTTAACATTTAAAATTTGCCATTGAGTATTTAGAATTTACGCGACTAAGGCATTGATTTTCAGATAGTTGTATAGTATCGGCGTGACTTTGAGTCACGCCGATACTTAATTAACCATTGATTTACAAGCATTTGAAAAATTCAACCCGTTATTCGCATAATTGATAAATTTTAAATGTTCAACGTTAAATTTTAAATTTTAATTTGTGCTTATACTTAAAGCACAGTTGCTTTAGCGCTTTCCACTCCACACATTTTCTTCAACTTAAAAGTAAAAATTACGTAACGTAGTGCGCACCTGCTGCACCTACGACGGCGATCGTGTCGTTACGTCAAGATAAACAATTGGTTTTTGGGATGGCCTCTCCGCGAAAAGTCGTCGGGGGGGCTTTTTGTTTTTTGGTCTCCAATGTTAGATAGTAGCAGATTCTGTTTAATTATGTGTCATCATGCAAATCTTACGTCATTAAGAAAGACACTAAATTTACTTATCTTAAATAAATTATGCACAAAACTAAACAACAGATTTTACCTCTTTTAGTACTTATTTTATCAGGATGGAACACCATCTTTGCAGCAACATCAGGATTACTCACTTCCCCTCCAGATACCCTTTTATCTCCTCCTTGCACTGTATTAATAGGTGTACATACCTATATCGATTGTGATGGGGAGCCCGGAGCATTTGTTTCCGGTATAGTGGAAGGTTCCATTGCCGAAACGTATGGCCTCCAACCTGACGATATTATTATCGGCATGGATAATAAAGTCATTAATACCCCTAACGAACTGGTAGAAGCCCGGAATACGTACAAATCAGGGGATTCATTCGTACTTCAATATATACGCAGAGGACGTTTGTTCAGTAATAGAATGCAATTTCCATACTGCCATAAAGACAAAAGCCCAAGTTTTTTGATCCATACAGTTCCTAATCCGACACCAGGACTACTGCGCGTTAGTTTCCATGCGGATCCGGTAGCCACAACCATTCATATTACTGATATCAGTGGACAAGTGGTGTATAACCAAGAATTACGCCAGTTTCATGGCAACTTCAACGAGGCAATCGACTTGAGTGCTTATGCACAAGGGGTCTATATCCTTACCATCACCCAAGAGATGGTAGTAATGACCAAAAAGATTGTTTTAATACCTTTGAATTAGGATCGATTGGAATAAAAAGGAATCATTTTTTTAATTATGTCCTGATACTCAGAAGGGAGCAATCATCCATTGTATGATTGCTCCCTCTTCTTTTACTGCTTTATTATACGAATCATCTCATTTCCACCCGTTGCATTGCGGAGAACCAATTGATATGTACCAATAGGCAAACCTTTCATTGACAAATTTTTGCGGTTTTCGCCTTTAGAAAAATCTATTGTTTTTTCAGTGGTAATACGCCCTAACATGTCCATTACTGCAATAGAGCCACTCCCTTCTTCGAGGCTTTTTAGGGCATTCCTCTTTGCTTGGAATCTTTTTTGATTTATCTTTACAATTTGGTTGATCTATGTAAAAATTAAAAGCCTGATTCGTCCGCCCTACCTTTTTACCCATGAAATAGAAATCCGCTGGTTTGGGCGTTCCGCCTGTATTTCTTAATGATATGGTTATGGCCGCATTAGTAGAACTTAGCCTAACAGCCGATTTATTTTATAAATTCAATTATTTTATTCAAGTCAAAGACTTTTGAAAGATATATTGAAGGAGGGGCAACAAAAGATCTTCTTTTTCGAATTGTTCCTTGTATTTCTCCCCCAATCTTAACACCATATTTTTTACTCTCAATGAACCTGAAATCAACAATGAATTTGCCTAAATCGCTATTATCTTGAAGATTGAGATTTGTATTTCCTACAACTGTAAAACGAGAAAATTCATAACCAATAGTGGGCTTAACCCTAAAAGTAACGTCTTCAAAATTAAAAAAGAAAATGCCTCCAATACCAATAAAAGTCCTATTTGATGTAGCCTCTTCATCTCTGTCTGAACCAAAGGAAGAAATAGGGCTGTTTACTTTTATATCGGTATAATACTGTCTCGTTACTTTTATAGTATCGCTTTGAGTGACTTCATCTTTGAAACTCCTCGTTGCTCTATGATAAAAGTGCTGAAAATTCAACAGAAGGTAACATTGTTTTGAGAGTTCAACTGTTGGCGAGAAATACAAACCTATTCCATTTGATTTTAAAGGAGTTGCTTGTCGATTAAACGTCCGATTAACCAGCAAAACAGAATCTTCATTAACTTTTTTATAAAGCCCCGGCTCATCAAAAACTCGGTAATTTATTGTCTTATTCTCTCTCAGATTCTCTGGTGAACCACCTAATCCTGATTCAAACAATCCAAAATCAATTCCTACGTTCAATTTCTTCTTCCCAATTGAGAAGGCAGAAGGATAAAAGGCAGAGAAATCATAATACAAGTCATTAGACGCAGACTTGTCCAAAAACCTAAACCTACCACCAACAGCAACAGAGAACCCGTAAGTTAAATCTTTTCTAGGCTCGGTAATAACAGTGTCTTTTTTAGTTTTTATAGGAGGTGCGATTGCTAAGGTTTGGGAAATGCAATAATTACTGAGCGCTATGCATACGGACACCAGCGAAAATTTAAGGATAACAGTACATTGTGTCATAATTTATTTTATTTATAGTTTAATATAACTATGGTTATTCGTAACTCCTCCAAATAATAAAGCAGCTACAGGGTTGATGCCGCAGGGCAGACGCGCGGTTGCTAAAAATTTGGCAACAGCCCAAAGGGTTATTTATTTTTAGAATTCTATCAACTGATTACGTATTTTTGAATTTTAAAATTTATCTATCAATTGGTTTCTTAAAATTTTCATCATTTGATGCGTTTGCTCTAAGGGGAAAGGATACTAGATAAAAAGGGATACTATCAAGCAAAGTATGTACCTTCCAATACAGTATCCCCTCAAACCTTTTTTATATTAGAGGATAAGATCCCCGCCAGCAGCAGCAAACTCGATGGTGTTTTCAGTATCAGAACTATGCTTAAAGGCGACAAAGATTGAGATACCAATACCCCAACGATTTAATACCATCTATACACATTTCCTTGTTGTAAATAGAGCAAAGGGTGTATCAATTTTTTATATTTAGCTACACCTAAATCGGACAAGTTTTATCAATTCCAAACCGAATCAGGTAAGCCACAAGCCCAATTACTACAGGCAGTGCGGCTGCAGCAACAC
Source organism: Chitinophagales bacterium (assembly GCA_043764095.1). GTDB lineage: Bacteria > Bacteroidota > Bacteroidia > Chitinophagales > Saprospiraceae > M3007. Next base: position 48,158 of record JAYUKX010000046.1, on the reverse strand, counting down.
CTCCTGCAAAAGCAGGGATTAGTGCCAATAACACCGCTTTGATAATCACTTGAGGATCAAAATCTTTTATCCCACCTTTTATCCCGCGAACTACCTGACAGAAAATTTTGCGTACTTTTGCCTTGAACTTACGAAACTTCAGCACAAAAGATTTAGGCAGTTTTTTTACCGCAACGCCTTCTTTTAAGTTTAAACTCAAGTCGCTTGTTTCGTCCACATCAATATCTAAGTGTTCCTGCATACTTTCCAAGGAGAGGTAATCGTCCATATCTGGATTGAACACCTCGCTATCCAAATAATTATGGATATCAAATTCTGTTTTTTGCGATAATGACTCGGCTTCATTTCCTACGTAAAACAACAATTTAGCATTGATGTCGCTTTTGTCTTTAAAAATTAGTTGTGACATAAAGTGTAGTGTTTTATATGTGTTACTACTCGTAAGGCTTTTCGCAATCGCCCCGTTTTGGGTATGGTTATCGGCTCCACTTGGTTCATTTGGTTTTTGTGGGCCATCCTTTTTGATTAAGGAGACAGCATAAGTGATAAATAATTTCTTCAATATTTTTTAGTTACCAAAACCCGAAATAAGGCTTAATGCAGCCCAAAATATCGAAAAATCGGCAAAAATATAAAGTCAAAAAATATCAATTTACACTGTTCTCCTGTTTAGATGCCCTGCTTATATAAATTAAAATCGTATGTATTTGTTAACTAGTGCGTCATTGCCAGTGTCTTGAAGGTCAATACATTAAATACACACGGACTATGAACGAGATCATACAGATCAGCTGCACGACGATCCAAATCGTCAAATTCACGCTCTGTTCGACTAGCAGCCGTTGGTCGATTGGCTGGATCAAGTACTTTAAATGTACCGATCGGAATACCTATCGAGTTTGAGAATGGGCTGGGTGAATTATCTCCCGTCAGAAATCGAGAAACCTCCACAGTATTCCTTCCTTGAAGCCGGACATGTTGGAAAAAAGCCCCAGCCTCTCCTCCATGACATCCACTACACGTATTTAGCGAAAACTGAAACCTAGCCTCGTCGTTGGCAGGACTTGGAATACCTGGGCTATTCCCGCCACCATTCCAAAAAACATTGTTAGGTGGAAATGGAACTAAGCTTTGCCCACCAACAAAAGGTCTATTCCCTGGCAACACTTCGGGTACGTTGAATATGCCATCAGAGATATCAAGGGCATTTGCATTTACAAAATTGTCCACGATACTGGTACCAAAGTGTCTCGGCATAGGTTCTTTTTTAGTAGTAGCTTGGTCAAGCATACCAGATTTAGATATTACAAATTCTCTTAATTGCCAGGGCCTACCAAAGGCAATTTCATTCGTGCGCAACTGATTAAGAGAACTACCATTGGGTTTCGATGAATTAGTCCCCCTTTCACTGAATTGGCGGGTAATTGTTTCTAATCTAGTATTGAAATCAGGGCTGCCTGGGGTAAAATCTTTCAAATTATACCACTCTTTCGCGTAAGCCTTAATGGAATTGCATCCACGTTTGTTGATACCATATTCTAGTATAACCGTCATTGGCTGGGCAGAGCAATCGAGCATTAAGTTGAACACGAATCGTCCTTCCCCTGCATTTCCAGAGGAATAACCCATATTGCCACGTAGGTCTAAACGATTCACAATAGCGATGAGTTTGAAAGGTGTTTTCTTTGGGTCCAATTTTTTATTGGTTTCCCAAGCCCTCAAAATTGCTGCTTCTAAATTCGGGCGGGCGGGTACAATATCGCTGTTGATTGTATTGCTAATAGCCCAATGGTGCAGCCAATTGCGGATGAAAGCCTCTGGATCACCTGGAGTAGGAGACATCTGCTCTAATAAGTGCCAAAATGACCAAACATTGTTAGGATCGCCTACTTTTGTACACGGATCAAAAGTGCGTTTAGGGTCATTAATAACCAATGAGTCAATAATAAATAATCCATTTTTTCGAATGGAATTTATAACTAATGACCGTCTAAACCATTCGAATAACCTGCCTTCTTTGATCGAGCCGACGATTTGGGGGCGGGTAATAAGCTCTAGATTTAAGTCTTTTTCATTATTTAATTTTACCCTGCCATTAAAACGGGCAGGAAATAAATCCTGATTAAATTGCAAGGACTTCAAGTCCTGTAACGCTGCTTGCTCCTCCTGCTCTAATTGAGTAAAATTAATTTTAATTAACCCATGAAATCGGCCATCGGCTTTAATAGAATCGGGAAAATTGCCATCATCGTGCAGCACAACTATACCATCTTCCGATTCGAAGGCGAATATATCCCGATCAAAAGCCTTACGGTCAATCACTGCGGTAAGGATCGCATCGTACTTCAGCCCCTTTGCTAGTGGCTGAACGAATACTTGGCTTGCGACAGGAGGGTCATTGGCCAATTGGGGATCAATATCCACTTTAGGTGCTTGGTAGTCTTTGACAGCACGTTCGATAGCCGTTCCGCATCCAGTTGCCAAAATTGTCAGCGAAACAATATAAAGCATGACGCGCAAGAATGAAATTGGAAATTTAAACATAATCTAATTAAATAATTTACCCCTGAAGGAAATCCTCAGGAGTTGGTTGGTGAAAAGTAGTACTTAGAAGGGCGGAGTAAATGGGATTAAAATCTTGCCAACAGCCTAAAAAATTAATTTTATGGCTGCTAGCAAGTACTGATTTGGGTTTCTGTGTTTTCAATTCATAGTTCTTTAGTAAATTTAGCCATGTCGTGTTTATGTAGTACTCAAAGTAGTTCCTACGTAATATGTCAAAATTGATACTTGAGAAAACAACTTTTTACAAAATATTTTTTTACAAAATAATTTGTAAAAAAAACGATAGATGTTCTATATATTCAATATTTTTGCGCAATAAATCCGATTATTCTATGTTACTCCACAAACTACGTTTTATTAGTGCCTCTTTGTTGGTCCTCTTTTGTATTATGCTCATTTGGGTAAGAATAAAACAATGTCCTCCCCAAAAACAACTTTTTTCTTATGAAATAGTCGATAATATTCATGTACCCATTATAAATGCATTATTTGAAGATGCAGACCGTTTTAAATATGATTTGGTCTATCCTAAAGCCGATTCTTGTTTCCGAAAAATTTGGCAAAGCAAGCCGTCTCATCTGACTACTGCACGCGATTCCTTCTATTGTGCCAATCAATTGGCATTTATAAACTTGTCCATGAACCGCAATGATGAAGCAGAAAAATGGATAGCAATTATTGAGCGTATGGGAGGTGAGAGCCGTATGGCAACTGATGCTCTGGGCGATTATTGGTATAATAAAGGAGTATGGGCATATAGGATGGATAAGCCCAAATATGCAGATATAATTTTACAGAAATCTTTAAAATTATTAAAAGAGACATATACAAAACCTCACTTAAAAGTTGCGTATTGTAACAATATGATAGGATTACATCATATTGAATATGATATGAGCGCTACACATTCATTTATTAAAGATGCTAATGACTTTTTTGAGTCGGATAGTCATTTAAAAAAATACGCTAAGGAAAACATGTTAGCCATGGCTCAATTATGCAGGAACGACGATGAATACTTCTTAGGAGAAGATTACTGCAACAAAGGTGAAGAAATAGCCAATAATCTCCCCTATTTTGATACTATACTTGTATCTAGGTTACTTAGCCTACGGGGCTATATGATGCGGAAACAAAATCAACAGGAAAACAAAGGAAATGATTCTTCTATTAATGCAGTACACCTAAAATCAATAGAATATGCCAGTAAGGCAAATTCTGTTTTTTTGCAAGAAGCGTATAATTTCTATGCCTATTACTGGATAAATAAGAACCCATATTGCCAAAGCTCCATAAATGCCGCCTTTAGGGAATGTATAAATAATATTAAGGCAATCACCCAATCGCCTAATCGAGAAAGATATGCCTATGTTGACTTATTAGAAGGGTACTGTCTCACTCAACATGTTGATAAAGAAAAATATTTTGCGATAAGCCATTATGAGAATTTTATGAGAAAATATGCCAAAGACCCCGTTTGCCCAAAATGGTTTCAAGAACATGCATTATACACGTTATCAGACCTCTATAAGGAAACCAAAGAGTTTGATTTAGCACTCAACTGTGTTAAAAGAGATCTTGTTTTTGGGACAGATTTCGAGGACAAACAAAGTTTAACTTGGAATGACCTTATGCAGCCTGAAATCCAAAAACTAAAGCATTATCAATTTATTGACTATGGATTAGCCGCTGGTATTTTTTTTGAAAAAGGCAAACTAGACAAACTACCAATCTCAGACCGGAACAAAAATGATCTCGATATGGCATTCCATCTGTATTGCCTTGCCGACTCTCTACTATACAACTCACTCCTTTCCAGAGATGAAGATGCTATATTAAAAAAAATAAAAAGAGAAGGAGATAGGATATATTCTGGAGCGATAGAACTGACGTACTTACTCTATAGAAACGCACCAAAAAATAATCAAAAATATTTAGAAAAAGCATACTTGTTTATGGAGCGACGCAAAGCCCAACTGCTCTTACAACACCAAAAATGGACAAGTAAATCGCAGTATTCAATGCAAACAAGGAAACTATTGGAAGACTTAAAAGATTGTGAGTACCGAATACATCAATTAAAAGGAAAGGATAGTATTAATTCCCAAAATGCCAACATGAGTATTACTACGTTACAAAATAAAAAGGAGGCAATTCTTGATTCATTAACAGCCCAAAACCCAAGTTATTCCATATTAGAAGATACATATCTACCTGAAATATCTACTATTAAGGAAAAACTCAAGCCTAGTCAGGTGATCGTAAATTATCATGTAGGGCAATTTAAAACTCATTTATTGATTTTTAAACAGAATACAGAACAAGCAGCGTTCGAAGAAATAGATATAAAAGAAGAAACACTAAATAAGCATATTGATTCATTTATGAATTCCATTACTTTCAGTGGCATGAACGACAAGTCTAAAAAAATAAGATACATAAATGCATCAAAAATTCTATATAAAGACCTGATCTTCCAACTATCAAAGCACTTAGTTGGGGTAAATGAGATCATTGTCATCCCTGATAAATCAATCCATCGTGTCCCATTTGATGCCATATTGGATGCAAATATTTCAAATCTAGAAGATTCTAGTTATAAAAAATTGCCTTATCTATTGCGAAAATATAAATTCTCCTATTCTACCTCCATAAAATCATATTGGAAAAACAAGGATATTCCTATGTTGAAAAATCTCAAGGCTGTTGCATTTGTAGATCCGCAGTTCCACGAGCATTTATCAATATTCAAGGGGTATTACCCATGTCATAAATATTATACGAATGTTAAATGTAGTAAAGACAATTTTATACAAAATGCAGGTAGTTACAATCTCATACAAATTTCTTTACACGGCGCAAGTTCATCTGAAAAAAAAGATAAATGTAGGATTCTTTTTAGTGACGCAGAAAAAGACATCCTGTATGGCTATGAACTGAATAAAACTCATTTTGATGCCTCATTAATTGTTATTGCCTCCTGTCAAGCAGCAGAAGGAAATGTGGATAATACAGAAGGGCCGTTTTCTATGTATCGTTATTTTTTACAAGCAGGCGCTGGGGTAGTTATTGCTCCTCTCACTAAAATAGATGCTCCGAAAACTGCGGATATTTTAGGATTGTTTTATAGTGCATTAAAAACTCCCAAAATGCCCGAAGATGCACTTTGGGAGTCAAAAAAAAATTACTTAGATAGTACTTCAAATCTTGAATCTCAATATCAGCCCTATTTTTGGTCGGGCTTAAGTTGCTTTCGGTGAGGAGGTGTTCCAAGAAAGTGCCATCTCCACTGCCGCTGAGGCATCAAGAATAGATTTGCCATTATCCTTAGTACCACTATTTTTGATGATGTTTGCAACCTCTATATTTGTCAGGTCTTGATTGGCTGATAATACAAGTGCGGCAACACCTGATACAAAAGCGGTAGCGGCACTTGTTCCGCCAAAATCTGAAACATAATCATTTTTATTAGCGGCAATAGTATATATTTTGCCAATCGGAACATAAATATCTACCGCAGCACTCACGCTGGCTCCATTAAAAGAACCATCTTTTGGAATTGCTTCTACCACAAGCATTCCTGATCGATCTAATGAAGCCGGAAACTCCAACTGGCCATCATTTTGAACTGGGCAACAAAAAATAATACCAGCCTTGAGGGCTTTGTCAATTGCTGCAATTACTGTATCGTTACGTTCAAAAGTATAAGAGCAATTAATGACTTTTACCCCCTCTTTAATTGCGTTATTTATCGCCAAAACGACCAAACCTGGATTTACGTCAGTAGATTTACTTATAACTATTTGACAATCAATAATTTTACATTCAGGAGCAACTCCAAGTATTTTACCTGCCCCTTCTTCATTTAATTCTATTTTCCCCCCACCGATTAAACCCGCAATACTTGTCCCATGATCCCAATCAATATTTGGGTTTTCACTCAAAACTAATGTACCATTATTTATTTTATAATGCTTTAATGGCTTAAGTATTGGGTGATTTCCTATACCAGAATCTAAAATAGCGACCTTTATCCTTTGGCCCAATGCTTGGTATTTATTCCAAGCATCATGAGTTTTGGTAATATTATTATGGAAATGCTCTTTTTGTTCCATTTCTTGTGTTAATTTAAAATTTATACTGTATGCCAAGGAACAACAGTTCCGTCGGAAGCAACTTGAATTAAATCTATACTAAAAGTATAAAAAATACCAAACTCATCATTCCTGTTGATTTCTTCGGTATCTATCATCAAGTGGGATACAATACCCGCAGCCTTATTAGCAGCATATTGATTTAATTTATTAAACCATTCCGAATTTAATCTATCAATTGCATTGGCGGTACTTTGATCTCTATTTGGAAGTAACAATGTTTTCTTGTCTCGAATAGCATGAAAAACAATGGTTTTTTCAGGCAAAATCATTGGTATAAGGAAATATCCCTTATGATCTGACTTTGAAGTATCATCAACTGTTAACGCTGGATTGAAGTAAAAAAGCGGAATACTTTGTCCTGTTACATTGGAATGCAAAGCAGTTGGACATCCTCCTGTTTTAGCATTTTGGCCTCCTGATGCTCTTGTGTTACAAAGGTGGAAATCAATATTAGCAGATAAAAAGTCAGTAAATTGACCTGCAAATTTGCCAAATAACACTTTGCCCCAAAATGGGCTATTTAAGTTGGAAAGATTTAAATTCCCTACATCTTGAACATAATCCATCTCACTATTTGCATTTAATACATAGTCTATCAATTTAACGTTTTTAGGCAACCGCATGTAGGCAAAATCAAATATATCTCCTGCGCTCATTTGTCCCGGTAATAAATCACCGTTCAATATAAAGACTTCTTCTGTTTCGCCATTTAATCCTTCAACTGGTCTAAATATATCAATATTGGGCTGGGTTCGCGACGAGCCATGCCTATATCCAGTTTTGATAGTTAGGATTGATCCTTCATCTAATTGGGATAAGACCCATTTTTCTTGTGCCATAATTTAAAAATTTAATAGTGAATAGTTGATTAATCTTAGTTTTTAATTATTTTTAAAGCTTCAATTGCTTTTTCTTTGTGCATTGTACTCCCTCTTGCCGTTTTTTCCAGTAAAGGGATAGCCCTTACTTTATTATCCGATAGGATATATGCAAGTGCCAAATACCATTCCGTTTCTATCGGCGCAAATTGGGTATCAATCATAGCCTCTAAGATAGGAATAGCTTTTTGTGGTTCTTTATCTGCTATATAGCACATACTCAAATAAAACAGTTTGGTACTATCTTTTTGGGATGAGCCGTCTAGTTCAATCAGTAATTTCACTTTTGCTTCTTTATACTGCTTATTCGCATACAGTTCCATGCCATCTGGTTTTTTATCTTGCATATTTTGGAAAACAGAAGGATAAGGTACAAATTCTGTTTCTGCAAATGAGACAATTGCGGATTGCTGTTCTGGCCATATTTCGCCCTTCATTCCCCAAATTGCAACCCCCAAAACAAGCAATGCGGCAGCCCACCGTCCTACCTTCATAAATTTCATCCAGTACACTAAATTCGTTTTGGGCTGTAACTGATGTTGCATCCTCAAATGCAGTTGAAATGCCTTCATTTTAGCATTTTCTAGCGCACCCAAAGTCTGTAAAAACTCCTCCGCTGATTCTCCAAAATCTTTTTCTTTTTTCATCCTGATTTCTAATCCAAGCCGGTCTTCCGGCGAAAGAGATCCCATATAATAGGCCTCCAATTGTGCTAATTCTTGATCGGTAAATTCCATGCTACAAATTATTATTTGGTTAAAAAGTGTTTTATTTTAAAAACAGACCCCTAAAGTCGTGAATAAATGCTTTGAGTATTTTACCTATTGATTCCATACTCCATTCAGCATAGAGTGACTCCATTCGGTTCATCCATTGTACTAGATCACTCTTATAAATCCGCAAACGATCACGAGATTCCAGTTCTCGGCTTATTTGTGTCGCATCCAAACATTCCTTTATCGCTGAAAGGCGCTCTTTTTCAGGGAAACGTTCTCCTGAATTATACAGGATTCCATACAACTCACCTACAGGGTAGCCTATATTAATCAAAGCATAATCGATTTTTTCCTCCTTTTTTAATGCTGCCTCTACTATAGACTTAGATTTAGGTAGTTTTTTATACAATTTTGTGCATTTTCTTATCGCACGTAGACGCCTTACCCCAACTTCCTCTCTACTTATGGACTTAAAGCCCATTATTTCTAGTTTCTGTACAATTTCACGATCTGCTAGATTCGCCTCTTCTGGTGTTTCTGGAAAGTACTTCAATAACATAATATGCTTATCCATATCTGATAATTGTTCAACGTAAATATTAAGCAACAACATATCCCAATCATCGTGGTCTGGAACATCATATAAATAGGCATCTGGTATCGAAGGAACCTGCATCTCAATATCATCGAAAAGTGGATTCTTTCTGAACACTTCCTGCCAACACCGCCAAGTGAAACCCATTAAGCCTGCAATAAAAAAATCGCCTTCTAATGTTTTTGGTACAAATTTGCCTTGATGCACCCTGTGCGCTAATAACCTGATTGCATCTGACCATACTTCCTCGTGTGTGCCATTATAAAAATAGCGCCAATTTACCCAACTGGAGTTTTTTTTGATGATCGAAGGGAAATATTTTTTGTCAAAATACTTCTTGTGCAGCTCTGCCCAGCCAGCGTAATGATTACGAAGCAACAACTCGTAAATTATTTTATCTGTCATCTTCATATAGAATATTTGTTAGTATATGTAGCAAAGACTTAAAAAGAAAACAACTGTAGGGTTATTCTTTTTACCTAAATTTCAAATTGTTCAGTATCTACCGTTTTTATTTTTTGCAAAATTTTGATTTTCAATACGTTGAAACAATAATTATCGTTTACTTTACTGATAACTAACTCGAAATTTTCACTAAAATACTAGCGATGCAATCAAATAAAAAACAAAGATAATAAACACATTATTACCATTCAAATTACGCCAATAATAAATTTTTAAGATGACTAACTAACACACATTTAATAAATTTTTGGAAAAATATTCGAAATTTATTAGACTATTTTGCCTTCTTTTACCATCAAAAGAAACCAATTAATTATCTTGGATAAGTTCGAAAAGCACTACCTAGCACTACTATCATTTCTCTTCAACCAATAGAGTAACCCAAGGGACAAAATCTCCTTCACACAGAAAGCCCACAGAAAACCCAATACACACACCCAAAAAAAATACCAAGTAACGATGAGACCAAACACCCCTGCCCCATCGTTACTCAGCAATCATACTCTCTTAAAAAAACACCCCAACCCTTAGCGTCAAAGCCCTAAACGAAGCCTTTGCTTTCTCATCTGTCCATTCTGCATTAGCCGTTTTTTGTGCACGCGCCTTCTGTGTCATATCTGTAAATTGGCTTTGGAAAAACAAACCGGCTACCAAAGTGGTATGCGTAGCAAATTCGTACTCAATACCACCACCAAAACCCCATGAAAGCGATAGGCTATTCACATCCTTACGGATATTTTCGTCTTCCGTATCAAAGCGGCCCGAACCACGGATATCGCCCAATGCCTTCGACAAAAATCCAAGGGTAATTACTGGTGCCTCTGCAAAGAACTTGAGCGGAGAGTCCTCGTTACTTCCTCCACGCATCTTGAAACCAAAGGGCACCTCTACATAACGCAAGCGATAGTGCAATTTAGAATTGGTTGCCAATGAAGTAGAATCCGTTTGACCAAGGTTAACCGTCAAATCCGATCCTACCCAAGGTTGGTAGCGGTTATACCCGCTTTGCACAGTACCTCCGTGGTTGAACGCAAAACCGATCCCGGAAAAAAATGCGTAATTAGGCTGGAAGTACTTCTCGCCCATAACGGAAAGTTTCATGCCCCAATTGGCACCAGCATTTTCCAATAATTTATCGTCCGTTTTCATCCACGACCACGTAGGACTGGCTTGGACACCAAAACGGAAATTTTGAGCCGACATTTGATGCGCCAAAAGGCTACAAAATAAGAGTGCGAATACAATTTTTTTCATTGTGAATAGTTTTTTACAGCACTTTTGTCACTTCAATAGGTGTAAAAATGTAAAGATTTTTAACTAAAACGCTCATAATCAATACATTATAACACTTGGTAACATTGTTGCTGTTTCATTATTAGATAAATTTCAATGCAAAAAACGAACTATTTTTCCATGTCTGGATTATTTAACGCACTAAAAATTAGATTTTTAAAAAAATACTGTCTTTATCCAATGTCCGCAACCATTTTGTTTCCTAAAAACGCGCTGCTCTTAAGCGGCCTTGTGCTTACTCTTTTCGCTGCCTGTAGTAGCGGTGCGGATCAAGAACAACCTCCTACCCCGGATGTATCGGGTGTGCAGGTCAATGCTGTTATTAGGCGTTTTGATCAGGATTTATTTGCGATGGATACGACTCGCTTTTTGGAAAGTATGCAGGCATTGTCCGCTAAGTACCCAGCATTTTTACCCTTTTTTATTAAGGAAGTAGCGCACGATCCCACACAGCCGCAGGAAAAAGCCGAAGATGCGTTATATGGTTTTGTGACCGCCCAACAAGTGCGTAGGTTAAACGATAGTTGCCAAGCCGCTTTTCCCAACATGAATACGTTCCAACCAGAACTCACTCAATTGCTTAAATATTTTAAATATTATTATCCTCAGCGACAAGAACCCGTTACGGTAACTGCTGTAACCGAATTTATTGGTAATGTGGCTTGGGTAAATGATACCACAATGCTCGTGGGGCTCGATTTTTTCCTCGGTAGCGACTTTGAAGGCTATAACCCCGATATTTTCCCGCAATACCTCCGCAATCAGTTTACAAAGGAAAATATGGTGGTGAAATACGCCTTGGAATTGGCCAAAAGCACAGTGCCTCCGCCCGCTCAAGACCATATCCTCGATCACATGATTTCCAATGGAAAGGTACTTTATATCATGGATTGCCTTCTTCCACTTGTACCAGATAGCATAAAAATGGGCTATACCACCGAGCAATGGAACGGCTGTATCGCTAATGAACAAGGCACTTGGGCTAGGCTGCTCGACATGAAAGTGCTGTACGAACCACTGAGTGCCAAAAACATGAAAATCGTTACCGATGGGCCTTCTACCGACAATGTTTTTCAGGAAGCACCCGGGCAAGTGGGCAATTGGATCGGCTGGCAAATCGTAAAGGCATATATGAAACGTTTCCCGAAAACGGACTTAAACGAGTTGGCTAATTTGACGGATGCACAGCAATTTGTAGAAAAAGCCAAGTATAAACCGCGAAAGCAGTAGAGACTATGTACTTTTGCGCCTTCTTAGTACACTGTACAACACACAACGTATGAAACAACATTACGCCCTTTGGTATCGCCTCGATCAGCAAGATCGCTACTTGATTTGGATTTCGGACCAAATAGATACAGTATATGTACATCAAAAAAAAATAGCCACTTTTGAATCTTTGGATGCCCTAAAAGCATTTGCGGTGACCAAACACATCAAAATGATGCCGGAAGAACCAGTTTTAAATAACTTTGATACCGTACAGGAATGGCTCACCGAAACCAATGGTGCGATTAATTGTATCGACAGTATGAATACCTGGAATGTAGCGAAGGATATCACGAATACATTCCGCTGGAAATTTAAAGGAAATAACCCTAAGGATCAAACGACGGAATTGGTTTACAGTAAAATTTGCCAAAACAATACCCTGCCCGAGTATGTGCTCGGCGCAGAAGGCGGCATGATGAATTTGAAAGATAAAGAGCGCAGATTATTGGTAGATATATTGAAAGAATCGGTTGAAATTATTAAAAAAATGCTTTTATAAAATCACCCATCACCACCCAATACCATAATCCTCTCCATGATTACTGGAACCACCCCAAAAACTACCGTGCTCCCAATCAAAATAGATAGCATTAATAGGACCACTCGTTCTATCCTGAAAGTTTAATTTATACCCCATTCCGGTCAATTCTTTTCGATTCCAAGGCGGCATGGCACTATTTAGTATCAATCCCCCTGGACTGCGTTCATGTTTTCCAAAACTAGAATACATTTGATTGGTTTTAAAACTGGGTGCCTCGCAAGCCTCTTGAACGGTCATACCAAACTCCGCCATATTGAGAAAAAATTGCACCAATAACTGATCTTGCTCATCTCCTGCTTGCTTGGCAAAAGAGAGATATGGCCGACCATTCTTGAGTGCCATACTCGGAGTGAGGGTTACGCGAGGACGCTGTCCTGGTTGCAATACATTGAACGGATTTTCTTTTTCATCCAGTACGAACGACTGCATACGTTGGCTCATTCCTATGCCCGTATTACCGGCTATACAGGCAGGTACCCAACCGCCACTGGGCGTAATCGAAATAACCCAACCCGCTTCATCAGCAGCCTCCACAGAAGTAGTGCCTGCGGTAAAAGATGCTTGATAATCCGGATCGAGCGGATTGGCATGTTTATCGGCTGCGCCAAGCCCCCATTTGGATAACAAATCGGTATATGGATTCATTTGGCCCATAAAGGGATATGGATCGCCAGGTGCAATATTGGGGTCATTGCGGTCGGGATTAATCAATTTACTCCGTTCTTTGGCATAGGTTTTTGAAAGTAACCCGTCCATCGGTTCTTCCGGTGCAAAAGTAGGATCACCGTAATAAAAATCGCGGTCGGCAAAAGCTAGGTTCATGGCCTGATACACGGTATGAATATAACGAGTGGAGTTATAACCCATACTTTTAAGGTCAAAATTTTCAAGGATATTCAAGGTTTGTAACATCACTGGCCCTTGTGTCCAACTTTGCAATTTGTAAACATCAATACCCCTATAATTCGTCACTAATGGTGTTTCTATTTTCACCTGCCAATTAGCCAAATCTTGGGGCGTAATAAGTCCGCCTTGCTCACGACATCCTCTGGAAAATTCTTGTCCAATATCCCCTTTATAAAAACGGTCATAAGCGGCATAAATGGCTGCCTTTCGCGTCATTCCGGCCTTTAGCGCAGCGTCTTCGGTGTCCACTAATTTTTGCAAAGTAGCCAATAAATCTTTTTGGACAAATATCTCTCCTGCTTCTGGTGCCTCGCGTGGCGCGCCTGTATGCGGGAGAAAAACCTTTTGGGAATACGGCCATTTCTTGATTTCTGCCTTGCCTTTTTCTATCGCATTGGCCGTTTGTGCTTCTATTGGATAGCCCTCTGCAAGTTGCATAGCTGGAGATAACACATCTTTTAGACTCATGGTGCCGTATTCGGCCAACATGGTAAGCAAGCCTCCGGGCGTACCGGGCGTTACTGCTGCCAATGGTCCCAATTCGGGCGGATAACTCATGCCTTTTTCCTTAAAAAATGCAGGCGTTGCGCCAGTAGGAGCTACCCCCAAAGCGTTAATAGCAATCACTTTTTTAGTATTGGGATTATAGATCAATGCCTGTGTTTCACCACCCCAACTCAGCACATCCCACATCGTGCAAGTAGCCGCGAGCATAGCACAACCTGCATCGATGGCATTACCACCTTTGGCAAATACCATGGCACCAGCAGTAGCCGCTAATGGTTTACCGGTTACTGCCATCCAGTGCTTACCATGAAGCGGCGGTTTTTGGGTAATAACAGGTAGGTTATTAAAGGACTGGGCATAGGAATATACGCGGAACAGGGTAAAACCCAATAAAATGACGATAGTTCTGCTATTTAACATGTGTGTATATTTTTGCTTTAAAATATGGACTAAGATACGTCCATTTCATTTATACAAATCTTGGCTTCGTCCCTTCTACCAATGAGTTTTTTCATACTTACCCCGAGTTGCTATTCGGAATGTGGACAAAAATAAGTAGATTCCGAATAGCAACTAATTTTTTTATCTCAATCTTAGTATAATACAGCAGGTCTTAATCTTTAATGACCTTTTCAAAAAACGCATCTCGTTCCGCTTTTGTCATTTTACGCCCATCACGCACTACCCTAAAACCCACAAATGGCGATTCCGGATTCCACCATTTGCTTTTAGGGATTTGCGGGTCGCGTTGTTGCCATTTGGGATCGCTTTTTTTGCGGGCGGCACTGCGTAGGGCAACCACCTCATCTTCAAAGCAGCCACCTTTTACAGTCCTTGAATGCTTTTTAAGTGGCAAAATAATGGGATTTACCGCATTACTATCCAAACGCGCATAGTAGTCTTCTTTATAAAAATCGATACACCATTCCATTACATTGCCGTGCATATCGTACAGACCCCATGGATTGGGCTTTTTTGTGCCCGTTTTTTGATACGAACCGCTACTATTATCATAATACCAAGCATATTCGCCTGCTTTTGATGCATCATCGCCCCAGGAGTACGCCGTTTGTGTACCTGCTTTACAAGCGTATTCCCATTCAGCCTCGGTCGGTAAACGGTATAAATCACCCGTTTTGTCCGAAAGCCATTTACAATAGCGCATTGCACCTTGTTGGGTCATAGTCGTTGCTGGAAAACCACCCGCTTTGCCGCGTCCATACGTAAAATCGTAGTAAGGTGGCGAAGGTCGTGCAATAGCATCTGCTTTAAACCCATCTTCTGTTGCCGTATCCGTATCAAAAGTACGAAATTGAAATAAAAAAAACTCGTCAAAGGTTACCTCATGGATACCGATCCAGAAACTGTCCAAACTTACTTTATGTAAACCTTCATTAGCATTGCGTCCGAGTTGGTCGGTGGGGCTTCCCATTTCAAAATCACCCCCCGGTAAATGCACCAAAGTGAACCGCTGCTGGCTACCTGGAATGGTAACAACACTTGTTTTTTGTGAAAAAAGTGGTAAAAAAGCACTTAGTATAACAAAAGTTAAAATAAATCGCATATCCGTAAAAGTAGAGGTTTATTGTTCGTATAATATTAAAATAGCCAACGCCAACGCCGTATTTCCTAAGTCCAATTGTTCTTTTGCTAAATAATGGAGCATGGTTTGTTGCTTCATTCCGCTATTGGACAATGCCACTTGTACTTTGGGTAATTTGCGCGCTTGTTGCAATAATTCTTCATTGGGCATTTGTTCCAAATTCCCTAAACGCCCCAGATTATTCCCATTCAAGATCGTGCTTTGGCGTACATGCTGTGGTAATTGATCCACCCCGATACCACGTGTCGAAAGTGGTTTTGGTATTTCAAATAAAGCCGCACCACTTGCTCTCGCATACCAATTGCCTCCCATGCGCGCAACCAGATCCAAACGGGTCGTATCAAGCCGTCCTTGCTCGTCCAAATACTGGTTTTGAATATGTATCAATTGCACTTTTGCAATAACAAGGTTGCCCGCTCCGCCACTATCACCCAATGGAATAACTTGTTCCACAGTACACTCAAATGAAACAGGCGATTCGCCCACCCGGGGTGGCTTTACTTTCAGCGAAGGCACTGCCGTAAGCCCCGCTTTTACAAATTCATCTACCCCTCGTTCGTATTCAGTACTGGCCAACGAAGCTTGTTCAACAATTGGGAAATGTACAATATTAATCACCACTTCGGGCACTTCCAGCACATTTTCCAGTGTATGTTTTGTCGTGTTATTCGTTATGCGCCGCGCCGGAGAAAAGACTAGAATGGGCGGATTGGCACTAAAAATATTAAAAAAACTAAACGGACTTAGGTTTACATTGCCCGCTTTGTCGATTGTACTAGCAAAAGCAATAGGCCGAGGTGCAACGGCTGATTGTAAATAACCCTGCAATTGAGCAATGGGAATCGTTGATGGATCAATAATCATTGTACAAAGGTAGGTATTTACGTACTCATAATTTAAATCGAATTACTATTATCTCCTCGCTATATGCCTCCCAAGCATCATTTTGCCAAAATAAGCCCAATAAGCATCGGTAATAATCGCACCCGCTCCTTTATTACTTTTTTCTATGGCCAAACGCTGAAAATGGCCCTTTTGTCTTTCTTGTTTCAAACCAGCACAACCAAAACTGATCGTTTCCGGTGGTAACTGGTCAAAAAATGTAGGTTTTACACCAAAATCTGTAAAAGGAAAAGCAAAAGAAGGATGATCTACCCCAAATTTTTCACGCACGTACTGAATGCTTTGTGTGGTTTGCTTCAATTGCTCCACATGATCCATCTTTGCATACATGGGATGATCGAGACTGTGTGCGCCAATAGTAAATCCAAATTCGACCAAGTCATTAATTTGAGCACTAGTCATATAAGGTTTATACTCTTCTAAAAAGCGATGGATATCAATACCATTTTTTTCAGACAGGTCAACCAATACTGCTGCGTCAGCATGCCCCATTGCAAGCACCTTTTGTTTTAATGCTGGCTTTTTCTGCGCTATCAAACCCGCAACATAACGATACATTAATTGCTTATTATCCACAAAGTTGGGGTTGATAAAAAAAGTAGCAGGAATGCCTTTTTCTAATAAAATAGGTTTGATGGTATCACTGCATTGGCGCAGTCCATCGTCAAAACTCAGGTGAAAAACGGGCCTAGAAAATTGTTCTTTAGTGACGAGTTCGTCAAGGGTAATCGGAGAAAAATGGCGCAAAATCCAATCTAAATCATCCTTAAATTGCTGGGTTGACCGGATTGGATAAAGGCTACTGATATGAGGCGCTGCGTCGTCGGTGACGATATGATAAAATACGTGAAGTGTAGGTGCTTTTGTTATGCGACCAAGTATTTGGAAAAATGGCTTCATTGTGGGTATAAAAAACTACGGAACGGTCACCTTATATACTTTCCGTTCTTTATTGGTTAATTTACTATCCACCAACCACGGGTTGAGTAGTTTGAGTTCGCGATAATTGGTACCATGTTGTTTTGCAAAATCACCCCAATTGGCTATTGGTTCATTCACCTCTACAATTTTCCCTTTGGGCATTACCGGATACAAATGCTCCTTCTCAATATTATATTCGTACAAATCTGGGTGCTCCATCACTTCTTTAATAGCCGCAATCCGGAATGGATAACGCATCGTTTCGTCCGCAGCCAAATTCATCTCAAAGAAATTAGCAGCGCGTTGGGTGGCCTTATCGCCAGAGATACGCCCTGGGCCAGCATTATAAGCCGCTGCTGAAAGCACCCACGAACCCAATTCTTCACGTTGGCCTTTCAAGTATTTACAAGCTGCGCGGGTAGCCTTTTCCAAATGATACCGTTCATCCACCTCATTGTTAATTTCTAGCCCATATTGTATGCCTGTTGCTTTCATAAATTGCCAAACACCCTTTGCTCCTGCTGGGGATATTGCATTGGACAAAATACTTTCTGCTACGGCCAAATACTTCAAATCATCAGGAGCTCCTTCTGCTTTTAAAATAGGTTCAATCACCGGAAAAATAGCATTAGCGCGCTTTAATGCTAATAACGTCGCCGAATGAGAATATACATTGCGCAATAATTCCGCGTCCAAACGCTGACGTACATCAGGGATGTCCATCGGATATTTTTCTCCGCAAAACGAGAAATCCTTATCCAAATTTATCGTTCTTATGATCTGCTCTGGGGAAATAGTTCCACCACCAGCACTTTTAGCCGTACTATCGCCCCCAAAGGAGCAAAACATCATTATCGCTAACAAAGCGACTAAAGTACCATTGATGACAAGCAAATTTCTTACTGTTAGCATATTTTAGGAATGAGAATTAAATAAAGGTACAGATTTGGGGAGACGATTTTGTCACTATTGAGGCATGAAGAGGGCGTTTAGTGCTGCTAAACAACCGATGAATAACGAAAAGAGAGGCAAAATAAGGCCGCCAAATTTGGACCTTTATTTAATGCTCATTCCTTAGGAATGGTGTTGGAATAAAGGTACAAATTCAGGCTTCAGATTTTGGTCTCAGGTTTTCTGTTTTTTTGCGCGAATAGCCTACCTATTTAAGTAGAAAAAGAGGAAATATGAGGGCAAAAGATGTGCATCAATCTGTACCTTTATTTCGACACCGTTCCTTAATACCCGATCCTAGGTCGTTGTGGCCTTTGTGCGTTATACTCTGGCTTATGGCCGGGAGCACCTACTTTTTTATCTTCTTCTCTAAAATCAACAAAACCAAAGCCTAAGTGTGGAAATTCGCCAAATCCACAGAAATAAGCGTATTCCATAACTTCTGGCGGTGCATTCAACTCCAATTCATACACAAACCCACGCAATTGCGTCAATCCTTCATCACTATGCTTGAGGTGGATCAGTCGCGATTTTGCTTGACCAATCAATTTATACTGCATCGGGAACGAAGGATCCAGCAATTTTAATGTGGCCAATGATTTGTATTGGTGTGCTGCTTTAAAACGACGTATAAGGTGTGTGAAAAAACTGATATCATAAGTCTCCGAATCCGGTAAAATATAAGGATTAGGGACTGGAATATCTTCAGTATTTGTAATAGAAATGGGCGAAATAGCCTTGAATTGCAGTACTTCTTTAAAGTGTGGACGGGGCAAAATTTGCCAATGTTTTACTTCAAAAAATGCAGGTTTACCTTCCAACATACCCAATTGTAAAGGGGATTGTCGGAATAAACTGACGACTTGTTGCTCATAGTTGGCGTTCAAATATAGCGAAACCGCTATTTTTACCTGATTTCCCAATAACTTAAACTCTTGACGGACTTGATCCATCTCGTAAGGGAAAATAGCCAACGGGCTAAATGTAAATTGTTTGTAACCTTGTGTCGCGATGTTGAAGCCCATATCTTGTACATGAGCAACAAGTTCACTACCAGCCTTTGAAAGCGCCGTAAATATCCAACTGGAAATTTCGGACTGGTAATTGATCGGAATAATGGTACCCTTTTGACATGAAAGGATGAATTGGATCCGCATTGTGAGGGTTTATTTGATTAAAAGCAGATTAAAAATCCGTTGTTTTGTTTTTAGTATTAAAAACGAAGTTTCGTTTTGAACGCACAAAGTTACGGAAAGTTTATAAAAATGCAAATTATTAAATCAAATTTGCAAAATTGATACGGAGTAACAATGTTATAATTAAAAATATTAAACTATTTTTTTATCGTTCCTTAGGAGCGATGAAATAATAACTTGCTCCTTTTGGGTAGATTAGTTTTTGCTCAGACAAGTATCTTTTTGTGCGAATAGTGGGGCTATTTAAACGAAAAGATAGGCGGGATGAGCGGAAAGGAATCAGCCAAAAGGGGTAAGTTATTGTTTTATCGTTCCTTAAGTAGTTGTACAGCGTAAATCAAAAGTGTTTGCGATATCTTTTTTGCTGTACAATCTACTTAGGAATAATAAAAGTGTAATCGGTTACTTAGGTCTAGTTCAGCACTTGTTCAGGTTTTCGGGAAAATACAATTGAAACAAGTGTTTGAATACATGATAATTACACTTATGCAAAAATGAGGCCGAAAATATTAACTTTGAAAAAAAAAATTTCAACAAATACTGATTTACCTTTGTTATGGTATATTAGACACTATACGGAACTAGTTTCGTATGCTGAGAATGATTAATTTTCGTTAAGTTTTTCGCCGAAAACACCCATTTCGACTGCAAAATTTGCCTTTTTTGACAAAATTTGCCTCATTTCAGCATTACGCCCCTAATTCCGTATATCGTCTATTTCAGCAACGGAAATAATTATGACAAATTCACAACAAACACTCATCGAGGCTTTACGTGCTACTGCACAACGTTTGCGTTCCGGCGCTACTTATTCTTGGGGCCACCATGGCCAATGCAATTGCGGCAACCTTGCCCAAGTCGTTACTACTTTCACCGAAGCAGAAATACAACGCTACGCTATTACTGTAAATGGTGAATGGACAGAAATGGCATTGGAATATTGCCCTACTTCCAATGCTCCTGTGGATTTAATTGTCGAAAAACTCGTTGAGTTGGGACTTACCCACAATGATATCCATCATATTGAATACCTGAGCGACAAACGTGTATTGAAACACTTGCCCGGCGGATTTAGGTGGTTAAAACGCAATAAAAGAGAAGATGCTATTCTGTATTTTGAAGCATTTGCTGCAATGCTCGAGCAAAAGCAGGAACGTAGTGTGCTCGTTTTGGCATCTTAGTAATACTAGTGTTGTCTCCAATTAGATGGAATCTTTTGCCTCACTACCCGATCTAAAGCGACAGGTAGGTTAATGTATCTAGTTGGCTCTTATGAGATAAGGAATGAAATTTAAATCAATGTACAAGTTTGGGAGATGCTTTTGTCTCTAACAGGCATGAAGAGGGCGTTTAGTGGGGTTGGGGTGAATAACGAAAAGAGCGACAAAGCAAATTTGTACCTTTATTTAAATCTCATTCCTTCGTATCGAGAGGGCTGTGTATCATCAAAGTTTTTACTAAATATTTGACCTGGAATAGGAATTAGAGGATTACCCCCTAATTCGTAGGCTTATCCGGCGCAGGCGCGCTTGCGTGGTAATCCCTCGCTACTCGTATGGCATAATCGTCCAATAATTCCAACACCCGTTCGCGTTTTGGTGATTGCACAATAAGCCCCACATGGTGATCCATACCCGTCATGCGCCACGCAATTTCGGGGTCTTGGAATTGAGATACATCGGGCCATTCTTGGCGCGCCAGCGAAACGATGATACCAGCGTAGTCTTTACGCGCTTTTGGCAAAGTGTATTTACCGCCTGTTGCCACTGCGTATTCCAAGCGCGCCCATTCGTACCAAAGGTTAATACCCGAAGAATAATCGACCATTTCGGCCAAGTGCGCTCCGCCTACACGCGAGGCTGTTTCGAGAAAATAAAACTTACCGTCCTCTTTGTTTTTGATAAATTCGGTGTGGCTGGCACTGTATTGCATCCCAAAGGCTTGCATCACATCGGAAGTCATGGCTTGAAGTGCTTTATCATCGGGGCCACCAAAAACAGATACTGCGCTGCGGAAAATACCACCGCCATGCGCCACTTCAAAAGGGGTGGAAAGGTATTGTGATACGCGGCAGAAAATCAGTTTACCATCCAAAGAAAGGGCATCCACATGGAATACATCGCCCGGCTTGAACTGTTCCACGAGGTAATTATGCCGGTCGCCACCCAATTTATCTAAGTGCTCCCAGAGTTCTATTTCGCTATAAATCTTCTTCATACCCGTGGCCGATGCTTGTCCGCGTGGTTTTACGATCCAAGGCGCGGGTACTTTGGCAACGTACGCACGAATATCGTCATTATTAAAGAGGCTGGTAAATGCGGGTACATTGATGCCAGCATCTTGGGCTTTGAAACGCATGGCCAGTTTATCGCGAAAATGGCGGCAAGTTGTTTCGCCCATTCCCGGAATCCGGAAATGTTCGCGCAGATGTGCACCTTTTTCCACATCAAAATCATCAAGGGCTACAATACGGTCTATTTTTTTATCGCGCATCAGCCAAGCCAAACCACTTATGACATCGGGCATGTTCCACTCGTTGTTCGGGCCTTGCTCTACGTAAAATATATCGTCCAGTGCCTCCCGCGCCCATGGTTTATCTTCCAGTTTTTTGGAAGTGACCAAATAAACAGTTGCGCCTGTTGATTTCATGCCGCGCAAAAAATCGTTTCCTTTGAAGTAACTGGAAACGCATAAAAAAGTGGCTGCCATAGTGTGAGTCGTTTTATAAAGTAAAATAATACGGCGCAAATATGCAACTTAGTTCTTTAAAAAAATATATTCTAGGAAGATTATTACTTGGATATAAAAAAAAGAGCCGCCCCAGCGAACTGAAGCGGCTCAAGTACTCTTGCAAGGTAATATTTATGATACTACGGATACATTTACTGCATTAATACCTTTTCGGCCTTGTTGAGTTTCGAAAGTAACTTTGTCACCTTCGCGGATTTCAACATTGAGACCACTTACATGGACGAAAATTTCTTGACCATTAGCGTCATCAACAATAAAGCCGAAACCTTTTGTTTCATTGAAGAACTTAACCGTTCCTGTTTGCATTGTAATAAATTTAAAAAATTGAAAAATAATATAGTTTTGAACCTTTAGGGAGAGCATCAAACACCAAGATTAATGCAACATGAAAAAACTAAAGAAATTGGACTTTTTGCAGGATTGCAAATGTCAAAATGACTAAAGAAATAATGGATGAGGCAAATAATCGGTACTTAACTTTAACGCAAAAGCACAAAACTGGCGCAAAGATAATGTAATTAATCAATATCGCAAGATTTTTTTGTTTTAAGGAATGAGATTTAAATAAAGGTGCAAATTTGGGGAGATGATTTTGTCACTATCAAGGCATGAAGAGGGCATTTAGTGGGGTTGGGGTAACGAAGAGAGGGGCAAAATGAAGCCGCCAAATCTGTACCTTTATTTGAATCTCATTCCTAATGGAGTTTTAGGACTGTAACACGTTTATAAATTAATTAAATACAAAATTCAACTTCATTAAAAACGATGGATACAAGGTTCAAAAAGATGATCTTAAGTAGAGATCAAAGTTTTTCCAACACCTCCATTACAGCCAATTTGTATTGCCTTCCTACGGGTATAGTATGGCCGCCTGCGTTTATTTCGGTGAGGGAATATGCCGAAATATGTGGAATAGCGACTAAAAAAGACCGATGTACGCGCACAAATTGATGCTCTTTTAACATGATCTCCAGCGAAGAAAGGGGATATTTGGTCATGATGGAATCGCCATTGGACATATAAATACGCACGTACTCACGGAGGCTCTCTACCATCACAATTTCGTCGAGCCATACCCGCACCATTTTTTTATTGACATTAAAAAAGTAAAATTTCCGACCCTTATGCACGTGGCTGCCTAGCAAATCGGGGCGTTTAATTTTGTTTATTGCTTGAAAAAAACGTTCAAATGGAATAGGTTTGAGCAAATAATCGGTCACATTTAACTCAAAACCTTCAATGGCGTACTCGTGGTATGCTGTAGTAACTATGGTTTGCGGAGGGTGAGTTAAAGATCGAAAAAAATCAAGCCCTTTTAGTCCCGGTAGGTGAATATCCAAAAAAAGAATATCTACCAATTGAGTCTGCATCGCTTCTGCGGCTTGTAATGCGTTGGAACAGCGGCCCACATAGTGCATCCATGGAACAAATTGAATATACTCTTCTAATACCTGGGCAGCGAGCGGTTCATCTTCTACAATCAAACAATTTAAGGTAATCATGGATAGGTAATTTTTAATTGAGCAGTATAGGCGTTTTCAGTTTCGCTGGTGGTCAGTGTGCCTGTATTGGGATAAATGAGTTCCAGTTGTCGGCGTATATTTTGCAAACCAATCCCTTTTTGGGCATTATTGGAGGATTCTTCTGCTTTTGAGTTTTCGACCACCATATCCAGTACTTTATCTTTCAATTGGATACGTACTTTTACCCAAGCCTCGTCTAGGAGTTCGCTGGCACCATGTTTAAATGCGTTTTCCACCAAAGGCAACATGAGTAAGGGCGTAACTGCTTGTTGCGCATCATCAATATCCGTGTCAAACTGAACAGTGAGCCGGTCTTCATCAAAACGCAGTTTCTCCAATGCCATATACTGCTCCAAATGATTTATTTCTTGTTCTATTTTGACTGTTTTTGCAGTAGAATCGTAGAGTAAATAACGCAGTAAACTGGCCAATTGTAGCGCAACAGGTGCCGTTTTGTCCGATTTTACCCGCGCCAAAGCATAAAGGTTATTGATGGTATTGAACAAAAAATGTGGGTTGAGTTGATTTTTCAAAGCCCTCAATTCTGCGTCTAGTTTTTCCGAACGCAATGCCGATTCGCGCCTTAAAAAATCTTGCTGGCGGAAATACAAACGAATAGTGAGCGCCGCTCCGGCAGCCAATGCCGAATCAAAAGTATCGGTAACCAAACGCAAACTAAAAAAGTGAAAAGGTGAAGTCGGAAACCAAACAGGGGCGATATATACCATTTTTATAAAACGGACAATAAGACCACCCAGCATAACTGCTCCGGCAATCCCCGCAAATGCTTTCCCAAACGGCCTAAGGCGGTCAAAACACCAAAAGGACAGATAGGTAGCCAACATCCTGGCGGGCATTTGAACGGCTTCACAAATGGCAAATTTTTTCCAACTTCCTTCAAAATTGCCATAAGTGAACATAAAAACAAACCAATAGGCCAGCCAAAATCCGGCATGTAATAACCACCTGTTTTTCATGCTGCAAAGTTCTGATAATAATGCGCTATTAATTTGGTTTTTTGTCCGCCGTTGTTGGCTGTTTATCGCCCATTTTGCAACACCTCTATCCAGCCTTTCAATGTGCTGAACTCGAATGATACACCATCTAAGGTGGGTATATACACCCTACAGATATAAAAATAAGTGCCATCGGCTACGGTTTTGCCATCGGATTGAATACCTTTCCATTGGATCGCGGGGTCTGTTGTCTCAAATACTAGATTGCCCCAACGGTTAAAAATCTGCATATCCACGCGATCTACAAAACGCCAACCGGGAAATGGCTCAAACACATCATTACTGCCATCGCCATTGGGCGTAAATGCATTGGGCAACTCGTAAAATGCACAATTGACCACGCAAATACTATCTGTTTTGGGGCTTTCATTGCCCGTAGAATCGAATGCCGTAACGACATAACAACCCGCTAAAGATCCCGCTAACTCGTGGGTAAAACTGAGCATGTTTTTATCGTTGATGGTTTTCAGTAGCGTAAATGGTGTGGTATTATTGGGTGTAAACCATATTTTGTAACCGACCAAATCGCTATTATCGGGGCATTCATTGGCAGGATTGGTCCAAGTAAGCACATTTTCATACGGTGGATCGGGCGCAATCACAACATCGCCCAAGGTGCAGCGGTTGGTTATGGTCAATTTTGGCGCGCATGGTGGCACCGTGTCAATAGGTTCACCACATTCTTCTTCGCTCCAATTGTACAGCGGCGACATAATACCGTTCACGCCATAACTGCCCACACTTCTTATTTTATAACAGTAAGTTTGCCCATTGATCAAATTTCGATCTTCGTAGCGGCCTGATGCTGTTTTGGCAATCAAATCGAAGATATTCGTCGCTGTATTCAGTCGATATACCTCGTATTCATAATTACCCCAAGGCACTTTTTCTTGCCAAGTCAATATCGTTTTTTTATCCGAAGCGGCTACATTTAAAAATACGGTTGACGCTTCGAGGGTCGAACCTAATGGTATTGTGTTCCCATTGACATAAAAGGCTACTTGATAATGAAATGGCCCATCGGCTGTATTGAGGCCAGTATCGGTAAAACAAGTATCATTGGCCAAATAAAAGGACGGTGCAGTAAAAGACGCGCCGGGTATTTCTACCGTACCACCTGAAAAACCATTGCCTCGTAACACTTGGTATCGGTATGGCCCCGGGTTGAGTATGGTATCGAGATCGGGTGCAAGTGGTTTCGACCAGCAGACTTTTATATTGCCCGCAGTATTGGAGGTTGTTTCCACCGAAGCATTGGTGATAACAGGCAATTGACGGGGCAATTGAACACAAACTTCCGGCGAGGCCAGTCCTTCTACAATATTATACGGCGAACCACCCGACGTAGAACGGGCAAATTTGGCCAATACCCTATAACAATAGGTGCGCCCAGGCTGCACATTGGTATCTTTGAAATAATAACGCCCATCTTTTACAGTTCGGGTCACAAAAATTAATTCCGTGTAGCCCTTGCCCGCCAAACCGGGCGCGCAAGTATCGGGTACAAAAGGGTTGCTGCCTTCGCGCCGCCACACCGAAAAACCATAAAAATAATTATTGTCGGTCACCTCACAAAAATAAGGCTTGGCCCAAGTGATTTCTACTTCTCCGCTACCATTATTGGCTTGTACATCCTCGGGGGCAGGGCCTACCACTTTAATACTGACACTTTTAAGATCCGACAATTTGGGCACAGAAGGGCTAATCGTATCTGTGGCTTTAAACACCACGACATATGGTTGGTTGGAAATATGCTCGCAATCTGTGGTCCACTTAAATTCACCCTCTAAAACGGGGTCTTTCCAGCCCATTGGTACTGTAAAAGTAGCGGGACTATAAGGCGAACTCAATGGCCCACCCAAGGCAGTTAGCATAATTTGATCTGCGGTATCTATATCATTGGCCGATACTTTGAAGGCTACGGTTTGGCCTGCCACCACGCAAAATTTATCCATAGTGGTTACCTCGGGTGGATTATTGTCGCATTTGGACACAAAAATCTGCATATCGCGAATGGTGGAATCAATAGGGACTCCTTTTCGCCACGAAATAATATAAAAGGCAATATTGTAATCGCCAGCCACTTGCGGGGTCAGCCATATCAAATCACCGGTAACCGGATTGAGTTGGAGAATATTATTCGCGCCCGGACTTACCTGATTTGGGAAACTATAATTGGGTACTTGTTCATTAACATACTGCAATGGAACGATCAATTGATACGAAATACTATCACCATCGGGGTCAAAAGCGTTCGGATTGTGCTTAAATGGCTTACCCACACATGCGCGGTCAATGGGTGGTTGTAGCAAATAAGGCGTAGTATTCATCACGCCAAATTGCACACTTTGGAACGTGAAACTGGTTTCGATATGAAATGGCACCAAATCGGAAGTAGGCGGATTTACGTTAATAATCCCTGCAATCCGGTTCAAATCGGTCATAGAAACCACATAAGTCGCTTGTCCAGCATAGGTATGTACTGCAATATAGGTATTGTATTTTACGTCGTTGGGTTGGGGTACGCCATTGCCATTGGAACGAAAAACGACTTCGCAAGGGGAGCCATCGCCCCAACAAATATCGAGTGAATCGCGGTCCACACTCGAACTACTTGTTTTTGTCCAAGTAATAATGGTGGCGCGAATGGTCAATGGGCCAATCTGTTCAATATGGATTTCGCCTGCGCGATTGTGCGTGGCCCAAAGGGAAATGGGCAAAAAAGCCAATAAAATGGCTAAATATTTGAGTTTTGGGAGGCGTGTAGTGTTCGGAAGCATAGCCTGTTTTTAGTATTGAAATACGTGAGATAAGATATAAGTGGGTTGCAGCATTATTGTTTTATCGTTCCTTAACAACATAAAAACAATGACTGTTGCTTAACGATACAAAGATAGGATAATTTTTTGTGGATGGTAAAAAAAATGGAGGGAAGTGTAGCGGCTTTACGATAAATCAAAATCAAGTAATTCACGGGGATGTACGCCTAATGCTTCTGCGATGACGATAATTTGGCTAAGGCTGGTATTGATAATGCCCCGCTCAATCCTGCTCACCTGACTGAACTCTAAATCGGCACGACCTGCAAGTTCTTCTTGTGTCATATTCTTGCTTTTTCGGAGCAACCTTAAATGCTGACCGAACGATATTATGCCTTTTTGGTGGCGTGTATGTTTCACAGGACAATTTTTGCCCCATTAAAAAAAATTTCTTATGGCATATATGCCATATTTTAAAAAAGCCTTTATATTTGCCCCATCTTTCAATCGGGAACCTACAATGACGGCTATCGCGCGTGTGCCTGAATACATGTTCTCACAAAAACCATATTTTATTATGTATTTCCAAATTCTTTCTCGTTCCCTGTGGGGAGCCTTCCTTTTTATTGTCCTTTTTTCAGGTTGCAAAAAAGACAACATTACTTCTGCCGCTTCTGATACGCCTTATTGGGCGGTTACTCAAGAGCAATACCAACAGTCTATCAGCAGCCTTAAATCGGACGAAGACAAGCATTTTTTCGATTTTACTTATGCCTCTTTACAGAACAATGCAGTAATAAAAACAGCGTCCTCTCGGGTGGATAGTCAAGAAATATTGCGTGCATTGGCGGTAAAACTGATCCAACTCAACAAGCAGCAGCCATTTATTACGGGTGTGGTGCAGCGTGTTGGTTATCCGATGTGGGACAAATCTACGCATTTGGAGGCCGAAAACTCCCAAACTCCGGGTGTATTTCTCCCCTTTGCAAGTTTAGATGCTGATTCTACGCAAGGTTTTTTGGTCGCAATTCCGACTAATAACCAAAACTGGGTACTCGATTTAGTCGATCGTAGAGATATTGAAGATAATATCAATGAGCCAGGAGCCGTACCTAATTTTTACTTCAAAGTAAAAATGTTCTACAACTTGGACAGTATCATTTTTGGTAAAAAAAATAAGCGTTATGCCGATATTTTAATTAATCAGGGGGGATTAGTAGAATCTACTGAGCGTGATTGTTGGACGTTCAAAATAAACAACTGCCCAATGGCGGTAAACGGAGGTGCAACGGATAGAGGAGGCTGTATTATCCACTATACTATTTGTTCCGACGGTACTTCCTGGATGGGAGGTGGAGGCGGAAGTATTAGTTACGGCGGCGGCGGTTCAGGCGGCAACAATGGCGGCGGTGGCGGTGGTGGCATCGGCAGTGTCGGGAGTAATATAAATCCAAATGTAGCAGCGGATGCACTATTTGAAGCCTTTTGGGGCAAATGTAAAGCAGGAAAAATAGGAGAGGATGTTGTAGGTGGCTTAGTAGGTGACGATATTGCCGCCTGCGAAGGGATAGAACAAATTAACTCTTTGGGATTATTTTCGGATGAGCAGTTGTCCACGTTATACAGATTCCCAAGCTTATTGCAAGAAATGACGGCCTATTTAAAAGCGCATCCAAATGACCCGAGTGCTATGCAAATTGCAAGTATAATTGTTCAGCAGGTTAGGCAACAGAAGATTACTAATTCGCAAGTTACGCAATTGCTTAAGGCTGTAAATACCCTTGGTTTAACTGCTGAAGAGGTAGAGTGGCTTAGTTATAATTCTGTTCATATAACCAGCATACATAGTTTCGGAAACCAATATGGAACAGAGGTTGATGCTAAGCAGTATGCGAAGAATCACTTAGCCGAAATGAAAGTAGATGTTAATTATCAAAAGGCCATAGAAGCTACTTATCTTTTTCCTCCCATTCTTTGGACAATAGGAAAGGAACTCTTTGCCGAGAAGGCAGTTGATATAATATTTAACCTTATTCCAGGATTTAATAAGAAGGACGAAGTTAAAGATGCTATTAAAGCGGTTGCTTCTGGCGATTGGTTGGCTTTTACTTGGGAAGTTGCAAAAATTGTTGCTGGTCAAGTACCGATACTTAAAGCTCTTGATGCTGCTGACCAACTTCGAAAGTTAGCTATTATAGTAGACAAAATTTACGATTTAGTTGGAACAATAGGGGCAAACAGATTAGAGCGCGCTTGGGATATTTTAAAGACTAGCACAACTAAATTTAGTGCAAATGCGTTGAGGTATGTTGATGATGTGTCTTTTCCAAGGTTTGGATGGGCTACATCAGGAGATTGGAGAGGTAATTTCAGGAATAGATTCCCATCTAGTGATATTCCTGATAATGTATTCAATAATATGGAAGTACACCATGCTGTTCCTCAAGCTGTTTTGACTAAATACCCTAGTTTAGGAATACAGAATGGGCATATGCACTCTGTAGAGAATTTACGAGGTATTCCTAAAGATGCCTTGACTGCATCGGGAGCAAAGGTACATACCACAGTTACTAATTTATGGACTACTTGGTACGCCCAAAATCCTAATGCTACATTAGCAAACATTCAAGATTATGCAAATTTTATTGATAATTTGTATGGACATCAATTTATTCCTCCGGTAAGGTAGGGTATTAATTATCGGCTTAATGGATCAAAGATGAAGGGATTAGTCTGTTTTGGTTTTAATATTCCTCAAATAGTTTGAAAAAGTCGCAGTTTAGGTAAAATAACCATTTTACTATATCGAATATTGTGAATTTATATTAGAGATAAATTGATCAAAAAAAGAATTAAATTCTAAACATCTTTTTCTTTAATTATCGAGTACTTTTTAGAAATAAGAGCGTTATACTTCATATCAATAGGTTTTATAAAAATATTAATACAAGTTAAATAATAAAAAACAAAACTTATTGATGTGAAGTATAACAGATTTTATGAAATTTTAAAATATTGAAGTTATTTAATTTTCATACGTTTTTAATGATGACACAAACACAACTCAAGCAGTTATTTAGTGAAAATAACCTTAGCGAATATTGGACTTTTTTTGAGCCAATCTTGAAAAACAGTATTCGTATGGAAACCACAAAAATAGATGAAAATGTAATTCCGATTGGTCAATCAAAGATAGGCGGTTGCCCCGATCTACCATCAGATATATCTTGGTTCGACGATAATGGCTATCCATTATCATTCGTTGCACAAATAAATTGTTCAAAGGCAAGTACTGCCGATCTTGAAAAAAGATTGCCTTCTCATGGTATATTATATTTTTTCTTTGATCAAAATCAAGAGGCTTGGGGATACATTCCTGAGCATAAAAATGGATTTAAAGTATTTTATTCAGAACAAGAAGAGCATCTCGAACGAAAAATAAGCCCAAGTCTTTTATCTCCTGAAAATCTTTTCGGAACATATAAAATTGAATTTCAACCTGAAATAAGTTTGCCTTATTGGGAATATGATTTTTTAGTAAAAAAACTACCACCCGACATTCTACAAATTTATTCAAGTATGGCTTTTCAACTTAGAAAAGAACGTATCAATAAGTTACTTGGGCATTCCGATACTATTCAATATCCAATGGAGTCTACCTGTGAATGGGTAAGTCTAGGGCATAAAGAAGCCGAAATGAGCAAAATAGATACGAAAGCCTTAAACGACACCTTAAAAAACAAAATGGATTGGACACTTTTGCTTCAAATAGATAGCAATACCGATATAGGGATGCTGTGGGGTGATATGGGAAAACTCTACTTTTGGATCAAAAATGATGACCTTGCACAACAAAAATTTGAAAATTGTTGGGTGATTTTGCAGTGTTAAGCAGTTTTTTATCAATAACTTGCATTTTACATCTAGTTTTAATTGCCCTAATTTAAAAATTATGGACTATTTTCTTTTATCCCTAAATGCTGTAAATGAGGACAACGAAACAGCATATATCAGAATACCCGGGCAACCTACAAAAGCCGTAAACATTGGAATCGAATTGGACCATTGGCCTTTTGATGATCTTTTTGAAACATCAATGGACTTGTTTTGCTCTGAGCGACTCAAGGCTCAACTGAAAATAAGTAAACTTACTGGGATTAATAGGTTTCAACTTGTGGAAAGGGTCGTACCCAACGCAAACTGGAATGCTAATTATGCCGAGTCAACTCCCGGTAAATATTGGCAGGTTTTCATAGAAGGGCAACCGATGATCGATGATTTTGCCTATTACAAAGCGCAAATAAGGCATCTTATTGTTTCTGAAAAGGGCATTAGGTTTTTACTTAACAACCATTGCACCTATATAATGGGACAAAAAATCATCGGGAATGAAAAAATAGTCATTGAAAAATATGAACAACTGCTAAAAGAAAGTAATTATAATTATATGTTGCCAAAAATATTGGATATTGATAGTATGATTCTGTAGGGCGTGGCGTATAAATTCAATAACTTTGCCCAATAAATTTCCTCTACCCACAACACAACATAAAATGCAAAAATTCTTACCCTTACTTGCCCTCCTTACATCCCTGGCCGCTCCTGCACAAGGCATCCTTTTTCAGGAAACTACTTTTACACCTCCTCTTCCACCACTTCTGGCAAAATCTGTGCTTCCTCTTCTGGCGTATCAATCACATCCAATTCAACGCGCAAGTTTTCAATAATAAAATCTTGTCGTTCTGGAGTGTTTTTGCCCATATAATAGTCCAATACATGGTCGATATTCATGTCTTCGGTGAGGATAACGGGATCGAGGCGGATATTTTCGTTGATAAACGCGCTAAACTCATTGGGGCTAATTTCTCCCAAACCCTTAAATCGGGTAATTTCGGGTTTGCCGCGTAATTTTTTGATCGCCTGCTGTTTTTCTTTTTCAGAATAGCAATAGTACGTATGTTGTTTGTCGCGCACGCGGAACAGAGGTGTGTCGAGAATAAACAAGTGGCCATTGCGCACCAAATCGGGGAAAAACTGCAAAAAGAAGGTCAATAACAACAACCTAATGTGCATGCCATCCACGTCGGCATCGGTGGCAACTACCACGCGGTTGTAACGCAGGTCGTCCATTGAATCTTCGATATTGAGTGCGTGTTGGAGTAAATTGAACTCCTCGTTTTGATAAACGATCTTTTTGGTTAAGCCGTAACAGTTCAATGGTTTACCACGCAAACTAAATACCGCTTGAGAAGCCACATCGCGCGATTTGGTCAAAGATCCACTGGCCGAATCGCCCTCGGTGATAAAAATGGTACTGGCCATTTTCTGCTCGTCGGTGCATTTTTCGTTGAGGTGGTAACGGCAATCACGGAGTTTTTTGTTGTGGATATTTGCTTTTTTAGCGCGTTCGTTAGCGATCTTTTTAACATCGGCAATTTCTTTGCGCTCGCGTTCGCTTTGTTGGATTCGTTTGAGCAGTTCTTTGGAAACTTCTGGGTTTTTATGCAAGAAATTATCCAGTTCGCGCGCCAAAAAATCGTTCATAAATGTCCGAATCGCAGGGCCATCGGGTGCCATACGTTCGGAGCCGAGCCGTGTTTTGGTTTGGCTTTCAAAAACGGGATCTTCTACACGTACCGATACTGCGACAATGATACTTTCGCGAATATCCTTGGCATCAAATTGTTTTTTGAAGTGGTCGCGTACTACTTTGATCAGACCCTCTCTGAAGGCATTGAGGTGGGTACCGCCTTGGGTGGTGTTTTGGCCGTTGACGAACGAATAGTATTGTTCGCCATAATGTTCGCCGTGGGTCATGGCGATTTCTACATCTTCGCCCTTGATATGGATAATTGGATAGCGGACATTCTCAGAACTGGTTTTTTTCTCCAATAGATCGAGCAGACCGTGTTTGGATAAAAACACTTTCCCATTGAAATGGATTTTTAATCCGGCGTTTAAATAGGCGTAATTCCACAACTGCTGCTCCATGTATTCGGGCAGGTAACGGTAGTTACGGAATAGGCCATTATCGGGTTTAAAATGGATAATTGTACCATTTTCTTCCTTGGTAGGCTCTACTTTGCTTTCGTTTTTGAGGTTGCCAAACTGAAATTCTGCCGATTTCATTTGTCCTTCGCGCACGGCAGTTACCTTAAAAAACTCCGAGAGCGCATTAACGGCTTTAGTACCTACACCATTCAAACCCACCGATTTTTTAAAGGCGGTGGAATCGTATTTAGCACCTGTATTTATTTTGGACACAACATCTACGACTTTGCCCAACGGAATACCGCGGCCAAAATCGCGCACCATTATTTCGCCATCTTTGAGTACTACGTCGATCTGTCGGCCATAGCCCATGGCATATTCATCTATGGAATTGTCGATGACTTCTTTGAGTAATACATAAATACCATCATCGGCACTGGCACCATCGCCCAATTTGCCGATGTACATACCTGGGCGTAAGCGGATATGCTCGCGCCAGTCTAGGGATTTGATCTCGTCTTCGGTATATTTAACTTCTTGCATATTTATTTTTTTTGACAAAGGCGCGTTGTGTTATATTTCAACGGCTACTATTTTTTTGGATTGGGGCAAAGTTACAAAATATTTTAAAACCGCGACATTTTTAACATAAATTGTTTAAGTATTTGGACATAATTAATTGTCAGAAATGAACGCTGGTATTTTTCGGCTAGACGAGCCATTTTTAAGGCGGATAGCGGGTACTATCTAACGAAAAAATGGGGTGGTATAGGCGGAAAAGACCAAGTTCAAAATGGTAATTAATTGTGTCCAAATACTTAAAATATTTTATCCATCACTCCGCTTCCGCACCTCAATCCCATATTCTTTATATTTATCCCAAGTAATCACGCCAGTAAAACCTCCACCGGTGGGCACTACCCCGAAATTAAATACGGTATAACGGCCTCCATCGTATTGGAAACTATCGCCTGCTGGGTTCATATGGAAATTAGCGATATTGGATAAGCAATATGGATATTGGTTACTGGTGAGTACTTTTACTTGTTGACCTTCTTGGCGTAGCATATAGGTGGTACGTGTATTACCTGCAGAGACGATGACCACATAAGTGCCACCTTTTTCAATATTGAATGTGCGTTTGAATTGGTCTTGAGCATCGGGGAATAAAGGGGCACCTGCTTCAAAACCTACTTTACATAAGTCAATTATTTCGTCTCCTTTTTTGAGGGTAGTGGCGCGAAAATTAAGGAGTCCATCTTGTCGATCTACTGCGGATTGTCCTGGTGAGTTAATTCCTGCGACGGGTTGTGTTGGTTCGGTTGCGGGGTTTTGACACGAACAATAAAAAAGAGTGAGTATGATGAGTATTTTTTGCATAAATAATAGTAATTTAAGTGTTTTTTGTGGCAAAATCACATTTTCCAATCCAGTCGAACCGTAATACTCCGTGGAGGCTCCACCAAAGCAGGGCGCAAAGTATAGATCACATTAAAGATATTACCCGCAATAGCACTCACTTTTAAGTTGGCACCGATTTTATAAGAGGCGCGCAAATCGACAACCGTAAATCCTTTATTGTTTTTGTCTCTAAATGATTTGATACCGGGCAAAAATACCTCAAATACCCGATCAATGGCTTGCATATTGCTATTGTACTGAACAGATACGCCCATCCCAAATTTGCCCAATGTATATTCAGAATCCCATTTAAAGGTATTGCGAAAACGGTATTTAAGTACATTATTCAGCGTATCTGATGAGCCCCAATAACGCGTAATATCGCCCAATTCAGTATAACCTGCATCGCGGTCAAAACGCTTGTATTTTGGATTAATACCCGTAAAACCGGCCAACAAAAATAAGGTACCTGGCCCTAATTTACCTTGTCCCATCACCGATACTTCACCTCCAGTAATCCGTGTATTACCTTGGTTTTGCGATTGGAACACTGCAGTTACGCCTCCCGGCCCCAAAGTGGCTCGTGCAAATACAAATTCCATCATATTGGTATATTCCTGCACAAATGCTGCTACATCAATAAAGCCTTGCCATTCGCCTACTTTAAAACCTTGCTTCAGCCCAAGTTCGGCAGACCAGCCTGTTTCTGAAATGAGTTTGCCATTGGGTTCCACCGAATTGCCACTGAATGAAGTATTCACAAATTTTTCTGCAATGGTAGGGTAGCGGTAACCTTGTCCCCAAGAAGAACGCAGATAAGTGGCCTGTCCAATACGGTAATTGGCTCCTATACGAAATACAGGTTTGGCCTCTAGCGTTTTACCGCCAGGTATGGTATCAAATTTGCCATTGAGGAGCGGAATGAGTTCGGGACTGCGTTGCAAATTTTGTTCCCAACGCACACCACCAGAAATATTGAGCCGATCTATCGGTTTATAGTCAAATTGGGCATATCCTGCCAAATTTCGCGTATCGTATTTGGCATTACCATAAATCTGCGCATTCACATTGGTGAAAATACCCACTGCTCCGGCAGTAACAACAAGGCCAATACTCGATATTTGACGTTGAAACTGGTATTCTCCGTAATACATCTGACTATTGTTACTTTGATTGGCATCGTTATTATTACGGATATAGAAATAACGCGTCAAAATTTTATGGCGATTACCCGATTTATCAAAATATTGTAAAGAAGGGTCGATCAAGAAACGCAAACGGCCTTTTGTTTTGGAAATTGCGCCGTTGCCCGGTAAATACATGCCTGTGGAATCATCAGCCCAAGTGAAAAAACTGCCGCTACGCCCTAAATTAAAATTGGTATTGAGGCCAATAGAAAGCCGATCATTGACGCGGTAACGAAAATTGGGCGTTACGCGGACATACCTTGAATAGTGGTCTTTATTATAAGAGTCGCGATATAGTCCATAAGAACCGAGAACAAAATCCAATTTCCCCATTTTACGGCGGTGCGCAAAACTAACCCCTGTTTCTACTGGTTGCTGGATCGAAGAAGAATCATTGCCCCACCATTGGCGGCGCTCATCTGCTGGGCCATCCCAGGTTCTTCCAAAAATAGCAATATTAGTTTCAGGCTTGTCTTTGGCATAACCCGTCCTTAAATTGATAATACCATTCATGGCCGAAGAACCGTATAAAGCAGAGGCGGCACCTTTTACTATTTCGATTTGCGCTACATTTTCCACCGGAAAATCGTCCCAATTGGGCAGTCCTGCATCGGGTTGAAGGGCGGGGATATCGTCCACAAGTACCAGTACACGTGTGCCAGCACCATAAGAAAAACCTGCGCCTCCACGGATATTGGCTTGTCCATCAATGATATTTACCCCAGGGACTTTTACCAATACCTCATCGACAGAAGTGCTATTGACACTCTCCATCAAGCGGGGTTTGAGTACTTCCATCGAAACGGTGACTTCGCCCAAGGGTTTTTCAAATTTGCCAGCGGTAACAGTCGCTTGTTGGAGTAAATTATCCGAATTACTCAATTGAATATCAAAGACTTGTGTTTCCCCAGCCGCTAAACGCACCGTAGTTGTACGCGATTCGTAACCGGTATAAGAAACGGTAATTTGGTGCGCTCCGGCACTCAGAACAAGGGAATATTGACCATTTAAGTCAGTCGAACTGCCTTTTTCGCCCGATCGTACTGTAACACCGGGCAGTGCTTCACCTGTTGCCGCTTCGGTAATAGTACCTTTTAAAGTCGCTTGTTGTGCAGTGAGTAAAAAGGGTAAAAAGCAAATAAAACAAAATAAGGTTTTGAATGGGAGGGTAAATTTAGTGATCATAGTATGGTGCGTTATAAATAGTATTTTTGGTAAATAAACGGTGTAAATGTAGCAATTTTTTCAACTCAAACATGCTCTGCATACCTCAAGGGCGCGTTCCCGCTCATTGGTATGATCTTGAGCAGCATACATCACCTGCTCACAGGTACGCAAAGTCCATTCCATATCCTGTACTTGTGTGGAGGAATAGCCTTTTTGCGTCATCCAATGTATGATGGTTGGTGGTGTTACTTGTACAACGGGCATTCCGGCTTTTGTTGCAAAAACATCTTTTATTTTTTGGTACAAAAGGGCATAAAATGTTTTTTGATCGGTGCCATCGTACAGTTTTTCCTCTAATATTGACCAATTATCATTATTGGTAGTTGTGTAAACGGGTGGTGGTGGCGGTGGTACAACGGGTGCTGGCGGTGGCATAATGGGCTGTGGCGGCGTAGGATTTGGGATTTCTAAAGGCTTGGGTTGCCATCTGCTCGGTTCTTCGGTAGCAAAATAATCCTGTTGAATAGGTTGCTCTTTTTGTGCTTCAACTACTATTGCTTCGGGTTCTTTTTTTGCTTTCTTTTTCCTTGTCAATAGAAAATAAATGAGTCCTAATATACCGGCGGCCATTAGGGCTATTGCGCCAATACCTTTTGGACTGGACCAAAAAGAGTTCGTATTTTGCAATGGGGTTGTTAGCAGGTGCGTATTGCCTCCGATACCATTTCCTACTTTCAATTGGATTGGTTTTTGCCAGGTAATGTATTTATTGCTATCGGGGTCAAACCAAACAAAAGTAGGTGTACAAGTATAGTCTCCAGCGGCTTTGGCCGAAAAAGTATATTCAATTGATTGAGTATGAATTACTTCTTGTCCATTTTCAAAAGTGTCTTCTCCTTTAATAGCAGGTTCAAAAGTCTCCAATCCATCGGGCGCAGGAATGACGGGTGGTGCAAATAATTGAGGATTACTATTGCCGCGCACCTCCAGATTAACCACCAACGCTTCTCCTAATCCGATACTATCTTGTGTCGCCTGCATGTCCACTTGGTAGTTGCCAACCAATCCTGTAAATCCTGCGGGCGATGGTTGGGGTAGGGGTTTTACGGTTAAATTGACCGCTTGCCCTTTCAAACTCACTATTTGCCGAGGAGCGAGGATATTATTGCTTGCCACAGCGGTGCGTATTTCTACTGGACTTAGGGTGACTGTACCAGCAGTTTCAGGGAAAAAGGAAGCGGCATAAATCGCTTGTTTTACATACCGTTGTCCGCCTATATATTCCTCTGTTTGTGGACTATCGTATTTCTCCATTTCTTTCAAACTCCCTTGCGAGGGTTTTGGTACACTCACCATATCAATGCCCGATAGATTAATTTGGGTATAAATATTTACCGTACAGATGATCTGTTGACCGGGATATACATTGTAGGTGTTCAACTCTGTGGTCACAAAAACCTTTGGATCTGCGCCCGCAGGCAACTGGCTCGGCGACGAACCGCCATTGCGCACTGCTCCTGCAATTACCTTGATTTTGAGTGGATTAGA
This sequence comes from Chitinophagales bacterium, assembly GCA_043764095.1. Lineage (GTDB taxonomy): Bacteria > Bacteroidota > Bacteroidia > Chitinophagales > Saprospiraceae > M3007. Next base: position 9,346 of record JAYUKX010000046.1, on the reverse strand, counting down.
GATATAGGTTTTCCCATTTATAACAACTTTGGCCTCTGGTATGGTATAATCACCCGCCACTGGAGCAATCAAATTGAATGTCCAGGTATGTTGCCCCTGCACATCGCCATTGATAATTTGCATACCCGATACTTCTTGCATACCGCCTGCGCGGAAGCCACCAAAATCGGGTTCGCGCAATGTACCCCCCACACTACCAACCAATTTGAAACTAACTTGTAATGAGCCGCCTGTTGCGACTTCTTTTTTGGAGGTGGTGGCTTGAAAAATAATTTTGCCACCTTGTGCCGATCCCTCAAAGGGCATAAATAATAAAAGACATACAGCAACGGCAAGTATCCATTGCGGTATGTCTTTTATTTGGTAACACTTAAAAAATGACTGATATTTCACGCGTCTAGTTTATGTTTAAACAGACTGCAAAATTACAGAAACCCTCTTAATTCTTTACTATTTTTCTCGTTATTTGACCATTTTCGGTCTGCACTTGGAAAAAATAAGTACCTGATGGCCATTGACGAATGTCTTCGGTATAATTGATACGCTGACCTTCCACCCTCTTTTGGGACATAACCTTGCCCAACACATCCGTCATGCTCAGTATTACCTTATAACTTTTATCAAATTCTAAGGCGACCAAAAGCAGTCCGTCATTGGGATTAGGCGATAAATTAAAGGTTTTGAGTTCTGGCAAATCGTTGACCGAAACTAATACATCCATAGTAGCCTCTAAAAAGCAATCTGGGAAAAAAGTAAATCGCAAGGTATATGTACCAGATTGAGTAGGCGTATAACTGGATAAATTTGCATCTGGGATGGGAACTCCATTAAAATACCATTGGTAAGGTCCCTGCCAATTGAGCGGCCAGTTATCGTCGGAAATTACACCATCCACGTATCTTATGCCTAATCCAATAGTAAACACAGGGGATACAGGTTGTATCACCGACATAGGGGAAGCGCAACCTGTTGCTGGATCAATCCATTGCACAGAATAATTGCCTGCTATAACAGTAATATTAGCTCCAGTTGCGTTAGGAATCAAAATACCATCCTGAAACCATTGATACTCATAATTACTACCAGCTGGCTGCAACGCTGTTAATACCACGGTAGTAGTATCATCATAGCAATTCATGGCAGTTCCTGAAAGGAAACTAATCACAGGCGTGTCTATCGGCTGCTGTACATTCAGCGTAAATGTATCTACCTGCACACATTGGTTGCCATCCTTTACGGTTACGGTATAAGTACCCGGTGCCAAATCATCGTAAGTGGCCGTATTTCCGCCGCCTGTCCAAGTATAACTGTATGGCGCAATACCATTTGTGGTAGTGAGCGAAATACTGCCCGTGTTGACACCTGCACAAGATTCCATCACCACTCCACTCACTTTGAAGGCGCTACACAATTCCTTAATACGTTGTATTTTTCCTGTGGAGTGTGCTGTAACATACAATTCACCTTTGTAATCTTCTCCAAAAGTACTGTATTCGTAAGCAGTCAAATTGGCTAAAACACTGGTCGTAAAAGTGCCGTTGCCATTGGGTACGCTCCGCCAAAAGCGACCTGAGCAATAATCTGCAAAAATATACTGGCCGTACATGGCGGGGTATTTTGAGCCTCTATACACAAAACCGCCAGTCACAGAGCATCCATTTACCGATGCATGGCTATATTCATAAATAGGTTTGGTTAGAACGGAATCGGGGAGACAGCCGCTGGTATTATAAGCATGTGTTCCTTCGTAACAACGCCATCCGTAATTGCGTCCGCCTTTATTGGCTGGTTCAAAATCAATTTCTTCCCATTCATTTTGCCCTACATCGCCCATCCACATATCGCCCGTGAGGCGGTCGAATGAAAAACGCCATACATTTCGTAGTCCAATTGACCAAATTTCTGGATAATAAGCGGTTTGTCCTACAAAAGGATTATCCGCAGGTACTTTATAATAAGGTATGGTATCCAAGTTTACATCTATGCGCAGCATTTTACCGAGATAAGTGGCTTTTTTCTGGCCATTATTCTGTGGGTCGCCACCAGATCCTCCATCGCCGAGGGAGGTGTATAGGTAACCGTCTGCTCCAAATTTTGTGCCGCCGCCATTGTGGTTGGAATAAGGTTGGTCGATTTCAAGGAGTATTTTTTCGCTATTTGGATCGGCGATAAATGGGATACTTCCTAATTGTGCCGTAAATCGAGAAATACGGGTATCACCATTGTTTTGGGAATAATTGACAAAAAACCAACCGTTTTGAGCAAAATTTGGGTGAAATGCTAATCCTAACAACCCCTGCTCGTTGCCATTGGAATTGATGCGTGCATCAATGTCTAAGAAGGGCTGGTTCTGTTTGTTGCCAAGGCTGTCTAAAATGGTAATGATACCTCTTTGCTCTACAATGAACAAACGACTATCACCACAATGGGCAATGTCAACGGGTTTGTTAAAGCCTGTTGCAAAATTTTCTAATTGAATCTTGACTTGTGCTGATAGCAGGGCTGTGTGCAAAATTAGCGTAAAAAATACGGCTATTTTGCATAAATGTGTAGTTTTTTGCATTGCTCAGAAAAGGTGTTTATTGAAAATGAAAATTATTAATGCGAATTATGGGTGGGATCAAAATATTGGGTTTCAGGGCGTTACCTTTACGAAACATTAAAGGTTTCGTAAAGGTTCAATGGTAAGTGCCTGAATATCAATCTATAAAAATTCCAATCCATAATTCGCATAATTAATACAAATATCGCATATCCAACAAATATCGCGTATCCAACAAATATTGCGATCTACAAATATTGCGGTGCGCTGCACCTATTTTATTGCAGTAGGTGCAGCGCAATATAAATATTTAAAATCTTTATCGTATAATCAACTTTTCACGCTCCGGCCCCGTCGAAATCATCGAAATAGGTACTCCCAAGTACTCTTCTAGGAAAATGAGGTATTGCTTCGCTGTTTCGGGCAATGCCTCAAATGTAGTAACATCGTCTAACCCGATATTCCACCCTTCAAATTCTTCGTAAATGGTTTCTATTTCGGTATTGCAAAGGTCATAAGGAAGTTCCGTGTGTGCAAGTCCATCGTATTGATATTTGGTCGCTGCGCTGATTCTGGCAAAAGTATTGAGTACGTCAATCTTGGTCATACAGATTTCAGTAGTACCCGTTAGCAATATGGTGTATTTTAATTGTGGTAAATCAATCCAGCCGCATCGACGTGCACGACCTGTAGTGGAACCAAATTCAAAACCTTCTTGTCGCAGTTTTTCACCTATTTCGTTGTCAAGTTCCGATGGAAACGGACCTCCGCCTACACGGGTACAATAAGCTTTGGTTATCCCGATAACTCGACCAATGGTTTGTGGGCCTACGCCTAAACCCGTACACACGCCCGCTGTAATCGTATTGGAAGATGTTACATAAGGGTAAGTCCCAAAATCTATATCAAGCATGGCACCTTGAGCACCTTCTGCAAGTACACGCTTACCCGCCGATAATGCTTCGTCAATATAATATTCACTATTGATAAAAGGCAATTCGCGCAGTTTCTCTAGGGATTCAAACCAACGCTTTTCTTCTCCTTCGAGATCAAAATCAATAGGATCATATATTTTTAATAACTGCAAATGCTTGACCTTTAGGGCATCATACTGCTCCATGAAATTTGCAGCATTTACATCACCGATACGCAAACCATTACGTCCGGTTTTGTCCATGTACGTGGGACCAATCCCTTTTAATGTAGAACCAATTTTAGCCTTGCCTTTTTGCGCTTCACTTGCGGCATCTAGCCAGCGGTGTGTTGGGAGGATTAAATGAGCCTTGCGGGAAATAAGCAGTCTTTTTTTGAAGTCAACATTAATGTCCTCCAACGATTGCAATTCGCGTGCAAAAACGACGGGATCTAATACCACGCCATTACCGATAATATTGATCAAATGTGACCGAAAAATACCTGATGGAACCGTGTGTAAAACGTATTTTTGCCCCCCAAATTTAAGTGTATGACCTGCATTGGGTCCCCCCTGAAAACGGGCTACTATATCGTAATCATTGGCTAAATAATCTACAATTTTGCCTTTTCCTTCATCGCCCCATTGGAGCCCTAGAATTACATCTATCTTTGATTTATGTGCTGAATGCATAGTGCGTTTGAATTAAGGGACAAAAGTAGGCAATCTAATCGAGATTTGATAATTCGATGAATAGCATACAGGACTTAAAACCCACAATTCAAAAGTATGAACTATATTTGCGCAAAAAATAACCAATAACTACCACTATTTACATCATTTATGCTCCTTTCTCTTCAACATAAAAATGCGCTCGTCGGCGGCGCAAGCGCGGGTATCGGCAAGGCTACAGCCATTGAACTTGCACTATTGGGTGCCAATGTGACCCTCCTTTCCCGTACCGAATCCACGCTAAAAGCAGCCTTGTTGGAATTAGACACCAGTCTGGGGCAACAACATAAGTACATTGTTGCGGATTATACCCAACGCGATGATTTGTTGCAAAAAGTACAGGCATTAGTCGCTGAACAAACCATTCATATACTTATTAATAATACCGGGGGCCCTCCTGGTGGTCCGCTCACCGAAGCAACACCCGTTGCACTTTTGGAGGCGTATTATAACCACCTGATTTGCAATCAATTACTCGCACAAACAGTGCTAAGTGGCATGAAAACCGCTGCTTATGGACGTATTGTAAATATTATAAGCACTTCTGTAAAGGAACCATTGGACAACCTCGGTGTTTCCAACACAACCCGCTGGGCGGTGGCAGGATGGTCGAAAACATGGGCCAATGAAGTGGGGCAATTTGGCATTACCGTCAATAATGTACTACCCGGTTATACCAGTACTGGACGACTGGACGAAATCATAGGCAAGCGTTCTGCTGCGCAAAATATTGATCCTGAAACGATTGTGCAACAATTTAAAGCACATGTTCCGCTCCGGCGTTTTGCTGATCCGAGTGAAGTAGCAGCGGCGGTAGCCTTTTTAGCAAGCCCTGCTGCTGGTTATATCAATGGTGTAAATTTGCCCGTTGATGGTGGGCGTACACGGAGTTTATAGCTAAGGAACGGGTAATTATCCAGCTGCCGTCCAAATTCCCGTAGGGAATGTATGTTTATAGATTAAATGTAGAACAGGCCCCAAATCCCGTAGGGCTATGGTTTCTACACATCTTTACATCAATTCAGTCTTTATGAAGTTTTGACACATTTATGCGTACAGGACTTTATTGTAAGAATTTCGGTGCGCTGCACCTTTACATAGCAATTTCCCATGTGACATGCACCCGCTTGTTCAATGGGAAAACGGATGAAACGGATTTAACGGATTTAAACGGATCTTTTGAAACAATCCGCTCTAATCCGTTAAATCCGTTTCATCCGTTCTCCCATTGAACAACAAGGTGCATGTCACGTGGGAAATTGCTGTGTAAAGGTGCATCGCACCAAAATTCTTACAATAAAGTCCTGTATGCATAAATGTGTCAAAACTATATACATACATTCCCTATGGGAATTTTAAGGCGGCTGGGTATTTACTAAAAAAACATTGTCTATCTTTATTCATAGCATTCAAGGTTAGACACTTCAAATATTTAGCCACAACAAATTGATAATCAATATTTTTTAACAAAAATCACTTAATATTGTTCCGGCAAAAATAATAAAATGATTTTGTTTTGGGGCCTATCACGCCGGACTTTTGTGGCATACTTAACAAAATTGCTTATTTTATGAAAAAGATCATCAGTTTCCAACGTATAGTTTTGGCCCTTTTTGTGGCCTTACTACATCTTGTGCCTGCTTTGGCGCAGCAAAATCAAAAAGTCATTCTTCCCACTCCGCAGGATTTCTTTAAATCCAGTGCATCCACAGTGCGGCTTACAGCAGACGGCGGCTACTTTCTTACGGGTCATGCCGTACAAGCACCCTTTGATCCTAATTCAGCAGAAACCACGTTACCACGTGTGGTTAAAATGGATGCCAACCTCCAAACCGAATGGGACAATCTTTACCTCCAGCCCCAGCCAGGACATGGTGCACTGGTGACCGTTACAGGTGATTTAGAATTACCCAATGGCGATTTTCTCATCAGTTTACATGATGACAGTACCCAAACAGACCTCATCCGGCTTGCGCCCAATGGCAATCTGCTGTGGTCAAAAGCACTCCCCAATTTTACTGGGATAAAAATAATTGGCCTCTTACCCAATGGAAATGTGCTGGCAACACGTGCTTACTACACCTCATCTAATGGCTGGAAAACGGCATTGGTACACCTCGATAACAATGGAGACATCGTTTATAACAAAGATATGCAAACTGGGGAAGCCTTGATATTGGCCAACGGTGATATTTTATTCCACTATTATATCACAGGTAGTAACAAAACGAAAGTAGTGCGTTGCGACAACCTGGGCAATACAATTTGGGAGAGCCAACCCAGTTATGACTATACAACGACTTGGACGGCTATGCCAAACGATGGTTTTGCAATGATCGGGTATATAGCGCCCAATGATACCATCGTCCGAATTTTTAACGGTTTGGGAGACAAAACCTTTGAAACTGGCAAAATACCGAATAAAGGAGGAAGTTTATCCAGTTTACGGGCCTATCCTGATGGTTCTTTTTTGATCTCTGGAACGAGTAATGTAGGTATCGGATACATGGTGCGTTTTGAACAGAATACCTCGGTGGTTTGGGCCGCTGAATCTCCTAGCGATAATCAGGCCGAACAAAGGAGCCTTGATGGTATTCCAACTGCCGATGGTTGGGCCGTGGGTGCTTCCGATGCGCTTTCATACACGCCTCAAAACTTTGGTATCCTCCGAGTGCGCGCCAATACAGGTATTTTTGCCAATGTCCTCACGGGCAGGATGGCAAAAGACGATGATGACAATTGTTTTGTAGATGCCAATGAAGTAAATATTTGGGCAGCCCGTGTTGTAGCAAAAAGAACCAATGGCACACAAACTTGGACTGCTTGGACGGGGTCCGATGGCTCTTATTCCTTGTCGTTGCCCGCCGGAGATTTTACGCTTTCAGCGCAAACCAATGAGCCTTTTTTCTCGCTTTGCCCTACAGCACCTGTTGCGGTTTCCTTTGCGCCTAACGCCAATAACACGGCTTCGTTGGATTTGCCCATGCAAGCAGCGGATCCCATCCACCAAATTTCAGGCCACCTCGTTTTAGATGCCAACAACAACTGTTCTGCGGATGCCGGAGAATTGCCCTTGGCTGGTTGGTCATTATACGTCATCGTAGGTAATCAGTCGATTTACCTGCTAACCGATGCGAATGGATATTATTCCATGTTTTTGCCGGATGGCGACTATTCGGTTTATGCAACCCCATATAATTTCAACTACGGGATTTGTGGTCCAACTACTGTACCTGTAATCTTCAATTCAGCGGTACCACTCTCACAAACCGTTGATTTTGTAGGTTTTGCAAAAATAGACTGCGCGCTAATGCAAGCCAGTTTGTTTACCTCGCCTATGCGCACCTGCACAACCGCTACCGTATATGCGAATTACCGAAATGGCGGCACAAAAGTAGCCGAAAACGCCACCATGACTGTCCTACTTGATCCAGCACTTACTTTTGTGAGTGCATCGCTGGCGCCAAGTTCGATCACTGGCAATACTTTGTTTTTTGAATTGGGCGATGTAGCCCCTAGCCAAAGCGGCTATCAAGGTCAACAAATTCAGATCAGTGTTACCACCAATTGTAATTTGATGCTGGGCAACCAAGTTTGTATCGCGGCAGAGGTTACCCCTAACCAATTGTGCGGCAATATTACGCCCCAATGGAACGGTGCCATTGTGGCTGTATCTGGCGAATGCGTGGGCGATAGCACCCAATTTACGATCCAAAATATAGGTAATGCGGCCAATGTTGGCCCACTAGGATATGTCATTGCTGAAGACCAAATCGTACTAAAAAGCGGTACATTCCAATTAGCGCCAGGTGAAACCCAAATTGAGATTGTAGCAGCAGCGATGGATACTACCGTGACGATTACAGCACAGCAAGAACCTGGATTCCCCGGCGATAACATGGTGTCCTATTCCGTGACCAATTGCATGGGATTTGGTAGCAATCCTAGTGGTTATGGAAATCCACCCAGCCCATTTACGGCCCAGTATTGCAGAGTGGTAACCGGCTCTTATGACCCGAATGATAAGTCGGCTTTTCCAGTTGGTTATGGTGCGGAACACTTTATTCGTCCTGAAACACCGCTGCAATACAATATCCGTTTCCGAAACACGGGCACTGATACGGCGTTTTTGGTGGTATTGCGCGATACGCTTTCGCCTTACCTCGACCCAAGTTCTTTACGGGTACAAAGTGCCAGTCATGCGTATGAAACGTTGCTTTTGAGTGGAAACATCCTACAATTTACCTTCAAAAACATCCTTTTACCCGATAGTATCACTAATTTGGAAGCATCACAAGGTTTTGTGAGTTACCGCATTGTACCACAACCAGACTTGGCGGCAGGTACGGTGATCAATAACCGCGCAGGTATTTATTTTGATTTCAATGAACCCATAATCACCAACACCACTTGGCATACGATTGGCGGCGATTTGATCTCCGTTAGCGTAGATGGCGCTATTGGCGAAAATGCGCAGGTAAAGGTTTGGCCCAATCCTTCGGCAGGTACCGTTTATTTTGAACTACCCAAAACAGTACAAAATGGCCGTTTCACCTTGACCGATAATGTAGGAAAAACAGTAGCCAATCAAACGATTTCGGATACTACTTTCCAATTTGAAAGAGGCCAATTACCACAAGGTGTTTATTTTTTCACGATCACGGCGAATACTGGGGTGATTACTGGGAAAATTGTGTTGGAGTAGTGTCACACACAGGGCGATGTCACACACAGGGCGATGCCACACACAGGGCGATGCCACACACAGGGCGATGTCACACACAGGGCGATGCCCTGTGTTAAATGATGCGCCCCTTCAGGGCTTGAAATCCAGACTCAAAATCTATATGGGAAACCAGTGCAAACAATATGCAATTTCCCATGTGGATCAAAACTAAGACAGGATAGGAAAACGGATTTAACGGATTTAACGGATTTAAACGGATTTTTTGAAACAATCCGCTCTAATCCGTTAAATCCGTTAAATCCGTTTTCCTATTGAATAACAGGGTGCATGTCACATGAGGAATTGCTGGCAAACAATTCACATTTATTTGAGATTGGACTATTGTCGGGGGGATACCCCAGCAATAGGCCGCCCCCCTGCCCCCCCTACCCCCCTTTCATAAAAAAAATCCAAGATCAAATTAAAAAAATAC
>JAYUKX010000045.1:0-4713 GCA_043764095.1 Chitinophagales bacterium | reverse complement strand
GGTATTGGGCAGCATAGGCATGTACTACCCATTTTTCGTCGGCCTGTACGGTGTCCAGACTTGATTTGATGTTCTCCAAGGCCATTTTTTTCGTTTCTACATAAAATGGCATAGATACATAGAGCCGCTCCCAAGCCATGGTAATCACCCCTCCATCTATGGTATAACTATCCATCGTATAACGAAGGTGTTCCACCATTTCAGTGCTTTTATTGGGCTTCACCTCCAAGCGCACTAAGTCTTTAGTGGTATCATAGCGATAGGCTCCCCATTGCTGCCAATCACTATTGATAATGGCTGTCCAAGTGCCTTTAGCCTTAGGAATCAAGAAAAAAGCATATTTCCCTTTGGGAATAAACGTGCCTGCGATCTCAACATCGGTTTCAAAATGAATGGTGGTTGGCTCATTGGCTCCTGCACGCCAGACCTGATCCCAAGGCACTAATTTGCCCCAGATTTCCCGCTTTCTGACAGCAGGACTAGAATAATCAATGGTAATTTTGGTGAGTCCAACGGTTACCCCAACAAAAGCCTTGGGGCTGAGTTCAGGCAACTCTACTTGAGCACCGAGTAGGCCACAAGACAGGGTAAAAAGAAGTGTAAAAACAATATTTTTCATATACAATGAGATATACAATTTAAAGACAACAAAGATCATGCTTTTAAACGCATTGATCCCCTAGTATTATCAATAATGAACCAAGATTTAGACCAAGATGGTGCAAACTAGATTTGTATCTACTATTGTTTACTCGTTACTTAATTGCTCCGGCGGCAACGCCTTATGTTTCCACCAAGATGCCAAGGCAAATCCTGTCACCAAATCCCAAATACCCCACCAAGCAGCAATCAAAGCCATACCCCCCAAGCCATTAAAAAATTGAAAAATTAGAATCAATCCCAAGGCTGTATTGTGTACCCCTGTCTCAAAACTTAGGGTACGACAATCTTGTTCGGGCAACCGAAACAAGCGGCCCAACATGTACCCTGTTCCTAAGGCCAAAATATTGTGTATTGCGACCAAAACAAAGATAAAGCCTAGGTAGTTGGCAATATTTTCGCGATTATTGTACAGGGCAATACATAAAATAGCAAAAAACAGTAGCAATGAAATACGTTGTACGCTGGGCCTAATTCGGGCAATGAATGACGGAAACCGCTCCTGTAACCACATGCCCACAACCAATGGCGCAACGATCAGGCGAATAATAATCAAGGCCATTTCGACAAATCCAAGTTGGAAAGATTGGCGCAAAGCCGCTGATTCAGGAATAAACTGCGACCAAAATAAAAAACCAGCAGGGGTAATAACGGTGGCCAGTAGGATGATTACTGCATTGAGTGTTACTGATAAAGCCGTATTGGATTTAGCATAATGCACTAAAAAATTGGTCATATTGCCCGAAGGACACATGCTGACCAGAACCATACCCATAGCCACGCTGATCGGTGGCTTGAACACAGCCACTAATCCTAAAGTAAGGAGCGGAAATACCAAGTATTGCGATAAAATACCCACTCCTATGGCGCGAGGGAATAGAAAAACTTGTTTGAAATCGCTCCGACGCACATCCAAAGCCACACTGAACATAAGAAATGCCATCGCAAGATTTAGGATGAGCATTTTATCGGGATCGAAGTTAATCTTTAACGTATCCACACTGATAAATTTTTATATTTTGGACGATCTTTTCCACTGAAAAAAATGCTTTGCCTATTTCTGGCCTAACCTATATTTTTTTATAGCCTCCAGAATATGTTCCTTTCTATTTTCTGGATCGGGGTGCGAGCTTTGAAACTCTGGTGTCTCCCGATTGCCGCTGGCACGTTTTAATATTTCCATGACTCCAATCAATTGTTCTGGATCATAGCCCGCTTCCATCATAAACCGTACCCCAAGATCATCACTCTGTAACTCTTGGTCGCGGCCATATTTTAATTGCATCATGTTGGATACCATCTGTGCCAATGCTCCTCCGCTTGGATTAGTGGGATCGTAAGTAGCCATACTTACGGCTCCAGTTAGTCCTTGAGCCAATTCCATTTGTGCCAATTTTTCGGCACTATGCCTCGCTACCACGTGGCCAATTTCGTGGCCAAGCACACCTGCCAATTGATCTTCATTTTCGAGTTGCGACAAAAGTGCGGTAGTAATAAATACTTGACCACCGGGCATAGCAAAGGCATTGACAGTTTGCTGATCGGCTAAAAGATGAAAATTGAAATTGTCTTTATATATGGTATTACTTGCCCCAGTATTGCGTACGAGTTTTTCGCCAACACGCTTCACCAAAGCATCATATTGGGTACCTTGTACTTCACCACCCATCTCAGCAATCATTTGCGGGGCACTTTGCAAACCCATTGCAATTTCTTGATCGGGACTCATACTGATGTGTTGCTTTTCTCCGGTGAGTTCGTTGTATGTACTATTTGCATAGTACTTAAATAGAGTAAATGCTGCCATCACCAAGGCAATAATAATCGTAGGCGAGATGCGGAAGCCACCACCTCCGGCTGAACGTTGTCCGAACATAAGTAAAGTTTTTTATCTATAAAACCGAAGAAGATCGAAGCCTTTAACAGTCTTACAGTCGTGATGAGTTGAATGTAACCCGACAAAATTAAGTATTCCTTTAAATATCGCCCCTTCTTTTCTCGAAAAAATAAATAAAGGCAATATAGACACCTAAAATAAGGGTTCTTACAATCCATAAAACAGGGATTACGGAAATGTTTTGTGATGCGATAAGCCCCAACCCATAGCCAACCAAGGCTAGGCCGATATAAAGACCCATTCGCCCCATTTGATACGGCACAGGGTAATGTTTTTGACCCGTCCACCAAGTGGCCCAACTCATAAACAAGTAGCAAATGAGGGTAACCCATGCCGCACTGTAAAACCCAAATTGAGGGATCAACCATAGATTGAGGGTTATGGTGATAGCCGCCCCGCCTATGGAGATCCAAGCACCCAATTTGGTGCGATCTTTAAGGCGATACCAAACCGAAAAGTTGTAGTACATGCCAAGCAATAAGTTTGCTACCAACAAAATGGGCACAACAGACAACCCATCATGATACTTATCGGCAATAAAGTACTTCACCAGATCAATATACAGCAAAATACCTAACATGCCGGTTGCCGCTGCTACCGTAAACCATTTGGTAGCATCTGCTTGGGTTTTCATAGCATCTTTATCGCCAGCATGTCTGAAAAAGAAAGGCTCCGCAGCATAGCGATAGGCTTGTGTAAATAACGTAATGAGGGTTGCTAATTTGTAATTGGCTCCAAAAATGCCCACTTGCCCTAGGTTTTGTTCAATAGTGCCAGGCAACAAATTTTTCAGCATAGCCCTACTCAACATCTCGTTAATCATACCTGCCAAACTAGAAATAATGAGTGGTGCAGCATATATAAACATGATTTTCCAGTAATCAAACTCAAATTTTAAGCGTACCGCCCGTATCTGTGGGCTTAACAGCAGCAAGGTAACCGCACTAGCGATCAGGTTGGACAAAAAGATATAAGCCACCCCTAATCCGGGTTGCCAAACATAATAGACCCACCCCATACCTTTACTGGCTGCCCAAGGGCAAAACAACAACCAAAAGAGGTTCATCGCAATATTGATAACAATATTGATCATCTTAATGGTTGCAAAACGAATGGGCCGTTGCTCCATGCGCAAACGGGCAAAAGGCAACTCACAAAGACAATCAAAAGCCATGATTAAGGCAAACCATCGTACGTATTCAGGGTGTTGCGGATATTGCAAAAAATTAGCAATAGGCTGTGCAAAAACAAACAAGGAAATAACCACCAGCGTGGTGGAACCCAACATTGAAATCATTCCATTGGAAAAAGCACGATCACGATCTTCTTTCGCCGTACCATAGCGAAAAAATGCCGATTCCATCCGATAAGAAAGGATCACCATCAGGAAAGTAGCGTTGGCATACAAATCTACCACCACTCCATACTCTGCTGTGCTATCAAGTACCCTCGTATAAAAAGGGAGGAGCATCACATTAAGCAACCTACCCACGATGGTACTCATTCCATAAATGGCGGTTTCGCCCGCTAATTTTTTGACTAAACTCAACGCTTATTTTATTTGAATCACAAAGGTAAGAATATTTTAGTGTGGTCTATGCATTGCAAGTACAGGAGGGGCTCACCACTTATAATACATCAAATTATTTATATGCGTAAGCGGATCCCAAAATACTGTATTTTTTATTATGATTATTCCTTGTTACCAACCCAACACTTTGTACTTTCATTGCGTATTCATACGTTCTAACGCCATGGTGAATGGCTTCATTTTTTTAATTTTAAATCTATTCTAGTATGAAATCAATGTTAATTTGCTTAGTGCTGACCCTGTTTTGCAGCCTGTCTTCTTTATCCTCCCAAATACCGGGCTTCTGCGATGCCCCACCCGCAGTAACTAGTTTTTATACCACTGAAGCCAAGCAATTGGCTTTGCGTGAAATGTTAACCGATCCATTTTGGGAAGATAGCATCAATGTTCCAGCGGAATTGTACAAACCTATTTTAAACGCCTTATTGGCAGTTTATAACGCCACACAATACGCCGAGCGCGATTCAGTAGTGGAGTGCTTTGCTATCAAAGCCTTCCCCATACCGTACCCTTACAGCATATCAGTAAGCACAGATACCAGTGTTGCTTGGGTAAAAAAACTATT
>JAYUKX010000044.1:0-17373 GCA_043764095.1 Chitinophagales bacterium | reverse complement strand
TAGGCAAAAAACGCTTCGGCTGACGAAAAATGCCGTGCTTTTGCTTCCTCGTTCCGGCGGCGCCAAAAAAAAATCGCCGAACGATCGAGCGGAGGCTGCGCCTCTCTAATTTCGTTTGGCTCAAACACTTTTTGGCTTCATCCGCCTCCACTCGAGCAAAAACGGCATACTTCGGCAGGCTCAGCATAAATTTTTCTAAGGCCGGTCTTGCCACACTTTGGGATCTGTACTTCAATCCAAATTTCAAAATGTTTCGCCAAAAATAAATGTGTACTCTTTGTAATTTATTTTTCATATATTTACCCAGTGATACAAATTTTGATAAAATAATTTCCTTAATTTCAAAGCAATAAAAATAGCAGATGAACTTTTTAAAAAATGTTTTTAGCAAAAAAAACGCTCCAATACAATCGTACGATGACTTTTGGAATTAGTTCCAAAAGCACGAAAAAGAATTTTTTAATGCTGTAAAAAGTCGTACAAGTATTGAAAATATTGAAAAATTATTCTTTGATCAACTTACACCCAAACTAGACGAACTTAAAGAGGGCTATTTTTTTCTGTCAGGAATGTACGACGATAATACCGCTGAATTGATACTAACCGCAGATGGAAATGCGAAGCAAATTGTTTTTGTTGAGGAACTCGTAAACGCTGCCCCAAAAATGGATAGATGGAAAATCACAGCACATAAAGCCCCAACAGACGAAGGGTTTTCTATCAAAATGGGTGATTATGAATTTAATAGCGAAAATATCAGTTTTTACCCCAATGAACTTGATGACTATCCAGATGAAATTGATATCAGCATCATTTACCATGATTTGAATGAGCAAAATAGAAATGAAACTAAAAATGGGGTTTATATTTTTTTAGATAATTATTTGGGAGAGATGGATTCATTAATGCAGATAGATAACCTCAAAATTATTGGCAAACACGAAGTAGAAAAAAAATTAGTCCCAATTACCAAACTTAAAGATTTTTTAAATTGGCGGCAAAAAGAATTTATTGAAAAATACGAAGGTGTCCGTTATGATTCCCAAGAGGACGAATTTTCAATTTTTGAGGCAGACTTGCAAAGCGGAAATCGCTTAGTTGCTTTAATTAAGACAGAATTACTGGATTGGGATAGCAAAGCCTCTCATCCGTGGATTTCTGTTTTAACGATAAAATATGATGGAAGCGACAGTAATGGAATGCCTAACAGCGATGATTTTCAAATATTAGATACGATTGAGGACAATATATTGCAGCAACTCAAAGACAAAGATGGCTGTTTATATATTGGAAGACAAACTGCTGATAGTGAAAGAAAAATTTATTTTGCTTGTAATGACATTCGAAAACAGTCTAAGGTCTTTTATGGCGTTAAGCAGCAGTATGTAGGAAAATTTGAGATCGAATACGCTATTTATAAGGACAAATATTGGCAATCATTTGAGAGATTTCAACCCTAGATTAAGGGTGGGATGTTTAGCAACCGTAAAAGGGTTGAACTTAATGAAACGCCCATAATACGTTGATGTTCAACTACTTCGTAGTTGTTAAATATTACCGCATACTCAATCCCGAATTTCATTCGGGGCTATTCAAGTTCAACCACTACGTGGTTAGTTCATCACTACATTGCAAACAGCCGCCTCGAAACAAATCGAGGCGGCTGTTTGTGTTACCGAATAAAATATCAAAAAGTATTACCCTTCTAATGCAGCAGCACCACCCACAATCTCGCCCAATTCGGTCGTGATGGCTTCTTGGCGTGCTTTATTATAATTGATACGCAAGTTTTTGAGCAACTCTTCTGCATTATCGGTTGCACTACTCATGGCTGTCATACGCGCACCGTGCTCTGAAGCAACGGTATCGAGCAAGCATTTATGGAATTGCAACTGAAGAATGCTAGGTACTAAAGTTTCCAAGAGCGTTACTTTATCAGGTTCAAAGATATAGTCTGCTTTTTTCTTGGATTTAGCATCTTCTTCGACTTTCAATTTTGCGACTGGTAGCCATTGCTCTGCGGTTGGGATTTGGGTCGCAGCATTGCGGAAACGACCATAAACCACCTCAATAGCATCGTATTTACCAGAAGAAAACTCTGCCATCAAACCCTTAGATACTACACTGGCCTCGTCATAAGCAGGTTGTTCGTATAGGCCGATAAACTCCGTTATAAACTTCAAATCATTGAAGCGACGACGGAAAAAGTCGTACCCTTTTTTACCCACAAACAATACGGTTACATTGCCACTTGCACGCTGTTTGGCGTATTTTGAGTCAATGATCGCCACTGCTTCTTTATTGATATTGGTATTGAATGCACCGCAAAGACCGCGATTGGCAGTCATTACAACGATCAAAGCATTTTTTACTTCTCTTTCCTTACCAAAGGACGTTGTAGCATCCCCGTCGAGGTTGGAAAGAATATTGGAAAGCATACGATTCAAGCGCTCTGCATACGGACGCACCTGCACGATAGCGTTTTGCGCCCTGCGCAATTTCGCTGCCGATACCATTTTCATGGCTTTGGTGATCTGTTGTGTCGAAATTACCGACTTGATCCGCTCGCGTACCTCTTTTAATCCTCCTGCCATATCAGAATAAGTTGGGCTAAGGAACGCGTCAATAATAAAGTTCGATTATTGACGCGTTCCAAAACTAAAGTAAAATTTATTTCTTGTAACCTTTCACGAGGTCGGCTGCCATTGCTTTCATAGCAGTAAGGCTACCATCGTCCAGTTTACCTAAACGGAATTCTTCCAAAACGTTTGGAAGTTTATCTTCCATGCGTTCAAGGAACAATTCCTCAAATTCGCGAATTTTGTCCAAAGGCACATCGCGCAACAAGTTGAACGTACCCAAGTAGATAATCGCTACTTGCTTTTCTACGGATACTGGGCTATATTGTGCTTGCTTTAGGATTTCCACGTTGCGCGCACCTTTATCTAGGATAGATTTAGTAGCGGCATCGAGGTCAGAACCGAATTTTGAGAACGCTTCCAACTCGCGGTATTGCGCTTGGTCGAGTTTCAAAGTACCTGCAATTTTCTTCATCGACTTGATCTGAGCAGAACCACCTACGCGGCTTACAGAGATACCTACGTTAATGGCTGGGCGAACACCTGCATTAAATAGGTTAGATTCCAAGAAAATCTGGCCATCGGTGATCGAAATCACGTTGGTTGGGATATATGCTGATACGTCACCTGCTTGTGTTTCGATGATCGGGAGAGCGGTCAAAGAACCACCACCGCGGATCATACCTGCCTTTTTGAGGCTATCAGGCAAATCGTTCATGTTATTAGCAATGGCATCGTTCTTGATCACCTTTGCAGCACGCTCTAACAAACGGCTGTGGAGATAGAATACGTCACCAGGATATGCCTCACGACCTGGAGGGCGACGGAGCAACAAGGAAACCTCGCGGTAAGCCACGGCCTGCTTTGACAAATCATCATAAATGATCAATGCTGGGCGGCCAGTATCGCGGAAGAACTCCCCGATGGCTGCTCCTGAGAACGGCGCATAAAACTGCAAAGGTGCTGGATCGGCAGCAGAAGCCGCAACAATAACCGTATAAGCCATTGCACCATATTCTTCTAATGTGCGTGCTACGGTAGCTACCGTAGAAGCCTTTTGGCCACATGCTACATAGATACAGAATACAGGTTCGCCACGATCGAAGAACTCTTTCTGGTTGATAATGGTGTCAATTGCAATCGCTGTTTTGCCCGTTTGGCGGTCACCGATGATCAACTCACGTTGGCCACGACCGATCGGAATCATTGCGTCGATAGATTTGATACCAGTTTGAAGTGGTTCGTTTACTGGTTGGCGGTAGATAACACCCGGTGCTTTACGCTCGATAGGCATTTCATATTTTGCGCCAGTGATTGGACCTTTACCATCGATAGGTTGACCCAATGGGTTTACCACACGACCAACAAAGCCTTCACCTACTTCGATAGAGGCAATTTGTCCGGTACGCTTTACGATACTGCCTTCGCGGATACCATCGGGAGAGCCCATGAGTACGACACCCACGTTATCTTCTTCGAGGTTTAACACGATGGCGCGAACGCCGTTTTCAAACTCCACCAATTCGCCCGATTGAGCGCGGTTGAGGCCGTAAACACGAGCGATACCATCGCCCACTTGCAGTACTGTGCCTACTTCTTCAAGATTGGTATCTGCACCGAAGCCGGACAATTGCTGCTTCAGTATTGCCGAGATTTCTTCCGGTCTAACGTCTGCCATATTTATAATTTATTTTAGAATTCTTTAACGTATAAATTTTTACTAAACTGCGCTTTGAGTTCTTCCAATTTATGGCTTACACTCGCATCGTAGCGTTTATTGTCAAATTCGAGTACAAAACCACCAATCAGGCTAGGATCAATCGCCGTTTCGATTTCGAGATTGGCTGTTGTAACACCGCTGGAGGTTAATTTGAGGCGCAGGTCATTGAACAAGTCTTCGGTCATAGGTGCTGCAGTAGTCACTTTAACGGAAGTGATTTTCTTCAAAAATTTGTATTGGTTTACAAATTCATTAGAAATTTCTTGCAGATAGCCTTCGCGACCTTTATTGGCCAACAAATTCATGTATGCCAAGGTCAGTTCATCCATTTTAGGGCCAAAAATCGCTTTGAAAGCAGCAATTTTCTTGTCCGCAGGGATAACGGGGCTTTTCAAGAAGAGTTTTAAGTCGGCGTTGTGTGCCGCTGCTTGCAACATCTTCATGTCCTCATGTACCTTTTCCAATTTACCTTGCTCACTTGCTAGTTCAAGCAAAGATTTGGCATATCGGGTTGCTATTTTTGTAACAGACATATCAATTTTGAGTGTTGGGTTTTGTTATCCAAAACCCAATAATTAATTCAATTTAATAGCGTCAGCAAGGCTTTTCGCGTAGGCTACCTGATCGGCATTACCAGCGAGGTCTTTGCGGATAATTTTTTCTGCGATTTCGATTGCCATTTGGCCTGCTTGGTTTTTCAAGTCCACCATAGCCGCCATTTTTTGGTTCTCAATATCTTGCATAGCACTTTCTACACGACGCTTATATTCAGCATTGGCGCGTTCTTTTGCTTCTGCAATAATTTCGTCTTTTGCTTCTTTTGCTTCTTTGAGCATTGCAGTACGCTCTTCGCGGGCTTGATTCAACAATTTCTCGTTTTCAGCCTGCAAATTTGACATTTCCTCACGTGCTTTCTTAGCCTCGTCAAGGGCATTATGAATATCTTCTTCGCGCTGTTTTAATGCAGCAGTGATGGGCTTGAAAGCAAAACGGCTCATCAAAAACCAAAAAAGCGAAAAGATAACTGTCGTCCAAAACAACAACCCCGGATCGGGCATAAGAACGGGAAAACCAGCCAAAAAGATCATGTGTTATATGATTTATGTAATGTGTAATATCGAATTAATGATGTATGCTTGGGGTATTGTTCATTTGAGTATCTGTCATTTCGGCTTCGCTCAATGACCAAATACTCAAATGAACGATACCTATTAGGAACACTTTTAGCCTTTTGCTTTTTTTCTATTTGTCTGCTTTACCTATACACAAAATTTGTATAAAAAGCAAAAAACAAAGTCCAAGATAAAAAGCGAGAGGTCATTGAGCGCAGTCGAAATGACCGGGTTGTCGCGTCGCCAACCGCTTCGCTCCAACCCGGATTCCATTTTCTAGCCAGCAGCCCTTACGAAGAAAGACAATACCATACAAACAAGTGCAGCACCTTCTACAAGGGCAGCAGTTAAGATCATGTTTGAACGGATATCACCCGTTGCTTCTGGTTGGCGAGCGATGGCTTCCATCGCTTTACCACCGATTTGGCCAATACCAAGACCTGCGCCAATAACAGCGAGACCAGCACCTAATGCAGCGTAACTCATGTAATATAATGTTTAAAAATTATGAACAATTAATGGTGGTGCGGCTCTTCTACAGCAGCACCGATATAACTTGCACTCAACATGGTGAAAATGAACGCTTGGAGGAATGCCACCAGCAATTCGAGGGTCATCATGAATAGTGTTAATGGAACAGAAGCAGCGATACCTGCAATAGATCCGCCTGTGCTTGCGCCTGATTTGCCTAAGATAAAGATCAAACTGACGAAAGACAAAATTACGATGTGACCAGCAGTGATGTTGGCAAACAAACGTAATAATAAGGTGAATGGCTTGAGGAATACGCCAAGAATTTCAATCGGTGTCAAAATGAGGATTTTTAGAACGGCTGGAACGCCTGGCATCCATAAGGTATGCTCCCAAAAATGCTTGTTGGCACTGAATGTAGAAATAATAAAGGTAATTAATGCCAATACAATGGTAATCGAAATATTACCTGTTACGTTGGCACTACCTGGGAAAAATGGAATTTGCCCGATCAAGTTAAGACCCAAAATAAAGAAAAATGCCGTAAGAAGATAAGGCATGTACTTTTCGTATTTCGGTCCGATATTTGGCTTGGCCACTTCGTCGCGGATAAAAGTAACGAATGGCTCAATGAAATTCTGTAATCCACGTGGGGCTTGACCACGACGCTTAGTAGCGGCATTGGCTACTGAACGGAATACAAAGAACAAGATCAAACACGTCAACAACATGGTAAACACGTTGCGAGTAATACTAAAATCGTAGAAATTGGTAATGCCTCCGCCTAAGATACCACCGTCATAAGAAGACTTTGGTTCTAGTTCGTAGGATTTACCACCGATCATCGCCGAATAAACAGTTTTTGTTTTTCCGTCCGCAGTAATATCTTCGTGGTTGATTTTTTCAATTTCGTGGTGTCCTTCTGCCATTGATGCATCCACAAAACGAACTACATTGCCATGTGCCATCGTATAACCATGGTATGCCATTGTGCCGTCGCCGTGGTGGTGCGGATGAAAAGAAGCTGTGGAGGTAAATGTCCAACCTTTTTTAGGCTCGTACAAAATAACAGGAAGATGAAGATATATATCACCTATGATATTAATCGCATTTCCATCGGAAATGTGATGTACAGCATTTTCGCCAGCATTGAATTCATGCTCCTCATCGTTTTTTGCCTGCACCACTTGGGTTTCAGGCTGACCAGTTGGTTCACCGCCAGTTTTAGCACCTGGATCACCTTGTCCCTGAGCGATAGACAAAGCAGATAAACCGCTGAAAATCAGCGTAATAAATAATTTTTGAAACATTTTTACGTCCATATTTGGGTAACCCTTTTTCAAATCGACCGCAAAGGTAACACAAGGTTGGGATAAAAAAAAAGAAGTCTTCGCACTTTTTCCAAAAAAAAATAAAGTATTGACCATTTTAAAGGGGATCAAGCGGAATAATATTTGGGCATATTTTTTAAATGATGCGAAGGCTGACTCATTTATCTCCAATAATGTGGTTGAACGATGGTACTATTCCTCAATCTTAAACAATCAAAACATTCCTGATCGCTACCTCTGTAATAATCAAATCCATCGCAATGGATACCTACTGTAAAATCTGAGCCAAGCGTGTTATTGAATACCTTTATCCTAAACGTATCCACGGAGGATACCTCAAAAAAGCCCAAAACGCCGATATCGGGGTTGCTTACATTGGATATATTGCCCAAAAGCGTACCTGGGGGTGCATCAAAAACTGTACCTTCTGGGTTTGATACTTTAGATAGTTTTTTCCAATAATTAAATGACTCTTCTGTAACTGAGCGTTGTATTACATTAAAATAAGCCCCTTTCTCAAAGGCTTTGTCAACAAATTTATTTCCAATTTCGTATTTAAACGTGCTTCCGCCTTGATTACTTAGTTCAATGAGTGGCACAAATTGGTCGTTAAAAAAATCGGTAACATAGCATTTTTTAGTAGGTGGCGGCAGCGGCCCCGGCAAAGGTAATTCCGGGAAAAAATAGACACAATTGGCATCCCAACGTAAATAGATCGGATCGCTCACTGTGGGTAGCGGTGTCTGTATTTCCACAAAAGCAAGTCGATCTTCTACCACAATTCCGCCATTTCCTAAACGCGGTACAAACCTTGGATTTAACCTAACGGTATCCAGCGGAACAAATATCGGCATTACTTGCGGAACAGAGCGGTACATCGTGCCGTCCTCTAAGGCGATTTCAATAAAATACGAACGCCCCGGTACCGCAGGCAAAGCATTTGCCGCCAATTGATAATAAGAAATGAGTTCCGGACTCAGCGTTTCTATATAGTTGGCTTTATTACCGGCATCATCATTGATGGATATTTTGGCATTGGGTACATGCTCAAATTTACTGACACCATATTTATTAGGTCTGCTCAAAAACAAGCGGTGCTCGCTTTTTGAATTGGTAAAATCGCCATCTACCACGAGGGTTGTTAAATCGCCAGGTTCGGTATCGAGTTGTATTTCGCTAATACACCCAATTCCCAAAGTGGATAGTGCTATTAAAGCAATTATGTATTTTAACTTTATCATTTTATTTGTTTTTGTTTAAAATGTAACATCCATTCCAATAGAAGGAATGGCAGAACCAATTACAGATAAGGAGTATGCCTTCGGATAGGTATCTTGCAATTTCTCAAAATAAACCGAAAATGGGTTGTTCCGCCCCAAAACGTTGTAAACGGAAATATTGAAACTAAACTTAGCACCCGAAATACGCGACTTATTTTGATCGGCATTGAGCGAAAAATCAAGTCGGCGGTAACTGGGTATGCGCTCGTTGTTCCTCACCGAGTAATCCGGCACGATAACGCCACCTACACTATATACTCGATTGGGCACTGTGATTGGTCTTCCCATACGATAGGTATAATTAAATCCGACGGTTACGGATGGGTTAAAAGCATACTTAGCATAAGCATTGACCTGATGAGGCTGGTCAAAATCGGAAGGAAACCAATCTCCTTTATTGACGGTTTCTACGCTTGCTGGTGTACGGAGGAACGTGCGTACATAGGTGTAATTGAGCCAGCCCGTCCAGCGGTTGCCTTTATTTTTCTTACCTGATATTTCAAAACCATAAGTACGCCCCTCCCCTGCTAATAATTGGGTTTCGATGTTGGAGTTGAGCAATAAGTCGGGTAGGTTTTTAAAAATAGGCACATCTTGAACAGTTTTGTAAAACACATCACTAGATAATTCCCATTTGCGGTCTTTCCACTCGGAGGAATAACCTATATCATATTGATCGCCGGTTTGTGGAGCGATATAGGTATTGCTCACCTGCCATACATCAACGGGAGTGGGTGCTGCCAAATTTGAAATTTGGTGGATATACTGGCGCATCCTGTTATAACTGATCTTGAGGGATCGTTTTTCGTCCAATTTGTAAGAAATAGAAACACGTGGTTCTACGCCGCCTGCCGTACTTATGGTTTGGCCTTTGCGGTAAGTGATGGAATCAATGATATTTTCATTCGTAATTGGCGCGCCTTCTTTGTAAATTCGTACTGTTTTTTCGCCAAAATGCCGATAAACCACGCCTCGCGCTCCCAATACTAACTTCCACCGCGTACCTAATTTGAATTCGTCATCCACAAATGCGGCGAATTCTTCTCCTTTATCTTTTGGAACATCTTGAGAAATAATGTTGGATATATCTTGTTTTGGACGCAGTACTTCTGGTCGTGCCATATTCCGGTTCCATTGCACACCTGTATTAATTTCGTTTCGGGCATTCGGAATCAATACAACACGCCAAGCGGCATTGCGGTAGTCCACGCCATTGGTCAGGTTAAAATTATTGACAGAACTCGGTTCAAAATAATTAGCGTTGTATCGTCCGGTATTGACTTGAAAAACAGACACTGCACGGTCGCCCAATGGCTGGCGCAAGGTGGCATTAAAGATTTGATTACCCCATCCATAGCCGTATTTTTGGCCATAGCGGAAGTAATCTTTGCTTTGATAGGCACTTACAGAAAGGCTGGATTTTTCGGTCAAACGCGCCGTGACTTTTACCAATCCATCATAGAACCAAGCAGAACTATTTTTTCCTTCGGCTAATGGCGCAAATTGCAACATCCAATCGGAATAAGAACGTCGGACGGCAGCGATAATGGATACTCTTTTTTTAATGATAGGGCCTTCAAACCTGCCACGGGCAGCAGCAAGACTCAAACCTATATTGCCGCGAAATTTATTAAAATCGCCATCCCTGAGTTTTACATCTAGCACAGATGACAGTCGTCCACCATATTTTGCAGGTACATGTCCTTTATATAAGGTAACACTTTGCACCACATCGGGGTTATAGACCGAAAATAGTCCTAGCACGTGGGCGGTATTGAACAACGGAGCATCATCTTGAAGGGTCAGGTTTTGATCCACATTGCCACCACGGACATTAAAACCTGTTGCGCCATCGGATACATTACTTACGCCAGCCAAGGTACTCAAGCTACGTACAACATCGGCTTCGCCCAGTAATTTGGGCAATTCTTTTACGGTAGATACCGCTAAGGCTTCCACCGCAGTTTGTACATTTTGAGTTTTATTGCTTGCTCTATTGCCCTCAATGAGTACTTCACCCAAACCAAGTGGCAAAGGCGATAACTTAATTTCCATTTCGCCATCTGTCCAGGCCGAAAGGTTTATTTTTGTGTCTCGATAACCAATATAACGTATTGTGAGCAATGATGTACCTGCTGGCAAATCTATCCGAAACTGCCCCAAAGCATTGGTGGGCTGCCCTACCCTACTCCCGTTGAGCATAATATTGGCGCCTGCAATGCTTTCGCCGGTGTCATCGTCGTTGATTTGGCCTGAAATACGCACTTTAGCATCTGTAGTTTTTAATTGGGGTGCTTCGCCAATGGTAATGGTGCGTTCTACTGGTTTAAGGAACTCTGGTAGTTCAATTGTACCATTAATAAAGCGGTCTTTCAGTCCACGGAGATAATCTCCATTGAGGTCTTGTAATCGACAAACCGCCACTAAAGAATCGTTAAATGGAACATAGGTCAAGGTATGTTTGGCCAACAATGATTTTAGTACTTCATGGAGTGTTTTGTTGCGAAAACTGTAATCGAGTTTGTACCAAGGTAATAATTCTGGGTCGCTACAAAAACGAACATTGTAGGTGGCTTCGAGTCCAGTTAGTATTTCATAGATATTCTTGTCTTTGTAACTGCCTGTCGCAGAAGTATTCATGCGAGATTGCGCGTGTAGTGCGAAGGGAACAAAGGCAATAAGGAGAAAAAAAGAGACGCGAAATTTAGACCACAAATAATTGTAAGTCGTAATGAGTATTTTTGTTTTGTACATAGCGAACTGTGTTGGCAAAAGAATGCCGTGGTAATAAGACCGTAAAGGTAGATAAAAGGTTGGGATTGATTTTTATTTTGTCGTCGTCGTCGTTGTCGTCGGGGCGCACCTGTGTGTGCGCCCGTGTACGGTCGGGGCGCACCTGTGTGTGCGCCCGCGCACGTGCGGTGTGCGCACACACAGGTGCGCAGCTACGTTTGCGCACGAAACGCCGCCGCTGCATCGCGGATGGTATCTTCTATTTTGCGGTATTTGAAATCCTTAAAAGCGGCCAATGACTTTTCGTTTCCATAAGTAAACCGATACACGCTACTACGTGCACTTTCTTTGGTCACCATAGGTTTAGTACCGAATATTTTTCCCTTTAGCCATTCTACACGCCAAGCGATTTCTGCCAACCAAGGCTGTACTGTAATAGATGGCGGCTTTACGTTTAATGCCGTAGCAATATGCGTAAAAAAGGTTTTATAACTGAGATTTTCTGCTACTAAAACAAACCGTTCACCTTCTATATCACTTTCCAATAGCCGAACCATAAAATCTGCCACATCGCGCACATCCACAAAGCCTGTTGTACCGACAGGACAATATTTCAGCCCCTCCTTAATCTGAGTAAAAAATCGAGCAGTATTTTCTTCCCAAAAACCAGATCCAATCACCATTGCAGGATTCACAATTGCCACAGATAGACCTTCGGCAGCACCGCGCCATACTTCTTGCTCTGCACCGTATTTACTGATAGCGTAATTACTATTCAATTTACTGGCTTCCCATCTGGTGGACTCATCCAAGTGCGTACGCTCTTTAGAACGCCCCAATGCGGCAATGCTACTGGTATGTATAAACCGTTGAATACCAAAGTCTAAGGAAAGATTAACCAGATTAGCGGTACCATCCACATTGATCTGATTCATTACTTTTGCATCGCGGGGGTGGAAGGACACAATTGCCGCACAATGACATACATGGGTAATGCCCTCGAAAGCCACTTCCAAAGCAATATCTGTGATATCCATTTCTAGCCATTCCACGCGATCAGCAATATCCGCCACTAGATCCATTCTACTATTTGCACGGCGCAACGCACGAACGTTATAGCCTTTTTGCAACAAAATGCGCAAGACATTGCTACCCAAAAAACCCGTAGCACCAGTGAGCAGTATTTTCATAGTTGTTTCTTAGGGAAACGGCGATAAAACTCGCGAAAAGAGATCATTTTTTGTTGATCTTCGTCCCAAAGTTTGTTATAAACACATTTCAAACTCTGCCAAAAAGTAATCTTATTCGCCACTTGATCGAGAATCGGATTTTCCTTAATACAACGTGGCAATTGATAACTTGGAATCAAAGGATTCAGGTGGTGAATATGGTGATAACCAATATTGCCCGTCAACCAATGAAATATTTTAGGCAAATTATAAAAAGTACTACCTTCAACGGCCGCCTTAATATATTCCCATTTCTCTTTCCATTGTTTGTAGGTTGTTTCGTGCTGGTGTTGCACATAAAAAAACCAAATAGCAATCACCGCAAAAGCGATCAATATAGGGACATGTATCAATACAAATGCTTTGAAACTTAGGAAGTAAATAGCAGCTGCATATACACTTATCAAAACCACATTATGGCGCAATAAAGCCTTCCGCGCATGCTCCCAACCGTTCATTTTAATTAATGGTAAGCGGTTATGCAAAAAAATGTAATAAACAGGTACGATCACAAACATCACGATAGTACTCCTGTAAATCATATATTTGGTTTTGCCCCAACGGTCTAATGCTTGGTATTCGGCCACCGTAAGTAATTCCACATCACCAATATCGCGATGTTCCCACAGTAGGCCATTATGACCATGATGGAAATTATGGCTTTTAGCCCAATATTTATAAGGGATAAAAGTAAGGTAACTACATACTTGCCCAAGAATATCATTTGCTTTACGAGAGGCCGTAAAAGATTGGTGGCCACAATCGTGCTGAATAATAAAAATGCGCACTAAAAAGAAAGCATTTAATACCGCCAATGCCATAGTAACACCAATGGAAATATCCATTAAGAAGTACATAGCGACCCAAATCGCAAGGAAAGGGCCAAAAGAAGTAATTGCTTGGAGCGTTGCTTTTTTATTATCGGGGAGTTGGTATGCCTTAACTATAACTGGCAATTCTTGCCAAATTGCTGGACTTTTTACTGTTTGCATCAAAAATTATGTCTAAAAATAAATATTCAAAAACCACCTGCATCCTAAAGGGTGCACAAAGGTCGCTTTTTGATTTATATTAAACAAGAAAACGAGGATGGAGTTTTAAAGAGGGATCGAATTTGCCCCGATATTTTAGAAAACCACGTATAAATACCTGCTCAAAAACAGGTATTTATACGTGGTTTAACGTGCTAAAGCCGATGTACCTTTGTCCTATAAAAATTACACTTGTCAAATGAAGCAAGTACGCTAAAACAGGAGAAATGTTACCAAACTCTTTTCGTTGAAAAACGAAAAGAGTTTTTTTGTTACTCTACACTATCCCAAATCCACTATAGTTACGCCATCGCCGCCGAGTTCCTGTGCAGGGTGATGAATATTGGTTACATTACCACCGTATTCGCGTAGTTTTTGCTTAACAGCTTTGCGCAATACACCATCGCCTTTACCATGCAAAATACGCAACGTAGAAGCATTGGACAGAAGGGCATTATCCACAAATTTTTCCAATTGTGCCAATGCTTCTTCCCTACTCAGGCCACGAAGGTCTATTTTGCCTTCAAACGCAGCCACTTGACGAATATCCGTTTGCAAATTTCCACTTCTGATCGCTTCTGGCTCTACCACAGCCACCAAATCGCGGAGATTGGCCACTACGTTCATTTGTCCCATAGAAAGCGTTGCTTTATTGCCGTTCATCTGCTCAATACGTCCGGTAGCACCACCAGAGCGGAGGCGCACATAATCGCCAGCCTGCAACGGCCGAGCAGAAGCAGAAGGTGTATTTTGTTCTTCTAACTGAATCACCTGCTCATTGATCGCATCTACTTGCTTGGCTTTTTCTGCTCGTTCCGATTTTAACTGAACACTTACTGCTTGGGCTTTTTCTAAACTTTTGGATTCTTTTAGTTCTTTAATTAACTTATCTACTTCCCGATTTGCAGCAGCAGAAATACGTAATTCGTACTCTTTTTGCTCCATTTTTAAGCGTTTTCTTCCCAATTCCAGTTCAGTGTGCATGCCATCATAGGTTTTGATAAGTCGTTGTAGCGACTGTTCCTTTTCGGATACTGATCGGAGTTTTTCTTCCAACTCTTGTTTTTCGCGTTGGAGTTCGATCAATACGTCATCTACGGCTGTTTCTGATCCGGTGCGTTTACGCGCATACTCGATCAAGTCTTTTTTCAAGCCACTTTTGGTTGCAATTTCAAAGGCGTAACTACTACCCGGTCTGCCCACTTTTAGTTCGTAGGTAGGCGAAAGGGTATCTTTATCGAAGTGCATATTTGCATTAAGAATACCCGGATTGCGGAAAGCAAATACTTTTAAGTTGGAATAGTGCGTAGTAACTACGGCATAAACACCTTTTTGATGTAATTGTCGAAGAATGGCTTCTGCAATGGCACCACCCGGTTTGGGATCGGTACCGCTACCCATTTCGTCGATGAGTACGAGGGTATGCGTATCGGCTTTTTCGAGGAAAACACGTGAATTTTGCAAACGAGAAGAATACGTTGAAAGATCATCTTCAAGACTCTGTTGGTCACCAATATCGGCAAAAATTTGTCTAAAAATACCAAATTCACTGAGTTCATGGCAAGGTACTAAAAGTCCACTTTGCACCATCATTTGCAATAAACCTATGGATTTCATGGCCACCGATTTACCACCTGCATTGGGGCCGGAAAGTATAAGGATATAATTTTCGGCGTGTAATTTGAGGTCGAATGGTATTGTTTTCCTATTGAGCGACTTATTTTTGAGATAAAGCAAGGGGTGAAACGCTTTACGAACACTAAATATAGGTTTTTCCTTCAAAATAGGCATACCTGCCCTCATGGAAGTAGCCAATTTGGCTTTGGCCTGTATAATATCCATCCTTAAAAGTGCCTGAAAATAAAGGCCAATCACGGGCGAATACGGTCGTATTTTATCACTCAAATCTTTTAAAATCCTAAATATTTCGCGTTTTTCGTCGTGTTCAAGGTCAAAAATATCATTATTGATCTCGATCACTACATCTGGTTCCATATACACGGTACGTCCCGTATCAGATTCATCGTGTATAATACCTCGAATTTTTCTTTTATGTTCAGCAGGTACGGTGAGTACACGTCGGCCATTTCTAAAACTTTCTCCAGATTCGGCCAACCACCCTTTTGAACGAAAATCTTGGACAATTTGCCTAAATTTTGCGTCTAAATCCCTTGTTTTTGCTATAATTTCTCGTCGGATACGTTGCAATTCGGGTGATGCATCGGGTCGTACGTCGCCTTTTTCATCAAAGACCGACATAATGGTTTTGGACAGCCCTTCATCGTAAGTGAGTGGCCGCATAATATCATAGATCTTTGGATAAATTTCTCGTTTCACGGTTTGAGCGAAAAACTTAAACAAATCGCGGGTGACCAATAATATTTGCAAAATTTTCTGGAAAGACTCCGACTGGAGGGTATAACCTTCAATTTCGAGCATACGGAGATCATCGCGTACATCGTGGAATGCTGCAAAAGGAATACGGTCATTTTTCTCTAGGGCTAATTTCCAATCGCGCACTTCGCGTAAAGACAAGTCGATACGAGTAAATGAAGTGTCGGGGGTAATTTCAGCCAATATTTCTGCTCCCATAGGCGTAAGAGCCTCTTTAACGAGCAATTCCAGTACTTTATCAAATTCTAGTTTGCGAAACACGTCTCGCGGTTCAAAGTGCATCATAATTTCAAGGCGCAAAGATACGATAACCTTAACAAAATTTGTTGGAATGAGTTCCACGTTGTACGTTTGCTGTTATTATTTTCACCTAACTCTCTTATTTATATGATTCAGTACAACCTTTTGCCTATTCTGGCATCTAGTATTATTCCACTTTTGGTGGGAGCGATTTATTACAACCCCAAAGTATTGGGTAACGCATGGATGAACGCTTGTGGATTCAATGAGGAATACCTTAAGCAAGCCAATATGCTTAAATTATTTGGTTATACCCTTTTATTAAGTATATTTTTGGCCGGTTTTATCATGCCTGTCGTATTTCACGCCTTACATGTATTCTCTTTGGTCGGTGGCCAACCTGCTGCTGATAGTGCTGAGATGCGCGACGCTACTGCGTTTTATGCTAGTTATGGTCGTAATTTTCTCACCTTCAAACATGGCGCATTTCATGGTATTATGGCTGCCCTATTTGGCGTGTGGCCTGTGTTGGGTATTACTGCGCTTTTTGAGCGTCGAGGTTGGAAGTATATTGCAATCCACGTCGGTTTTTGGGCGATTGTATTCGCGTTAATGGGCGGTATTATTTGTGCTTTTGGGGTCAAATAATTTGGGACAATGTTATTAAAGACACTGTAAAACACGTTTTTTTATAGATGTAGCATGCTTTTCCACCACAAAAGCACACAAAGTTCACAAAGACGTAGCGTAGGCGCTTCGCTTGTTTTTAGCACACAAAGCATTGCGTCCAGTGCAGTGTACGTTTCTTCATTGTATCCTTGGTATAAAAGCACTTTAGTCGTTCTATTAAAAAAAACAGGCCGTTATCAGGTTGTACAACTTGGTAACGGCCTATTTTTTTTAATACCCGATTTAAAAGGGTACACTTTTTCTCTATAAAAATAATGTTACCCACTTGAAAATTTCAAAAAGTTAAAATCTCGTGCAATAATGCTTACTTCTTACTTTTTTTAGCGAAAAAAAGTAAGCAAAAAACGCTTCGGCTGACGAAAAATGCGGTGCTTTTGCTTCCTCACTACGGCGGCGCCAAAAAAAACTCGCCGAACCATTGAGCAGAGGCTACGCCTCGTAAGTTCCGTTTGGCTCAAACACTTTTTGGCTTCATCCGCCTCCACTTTCATGCTGAGCCTAGTCGAAGCACAAGCAAAACCTGCATACTTCGACAGGCTCAGCATAAATTTTTCTAAGGCCGG
>JAYUKX010000043.1:0-17376 GCA_043764095.1 Chitinophagales bacterium | reverse complement strand
TAACACCGAAACTGTTGTTTTGGCGCGTAAGGCTGATCACGTTGGAGAACTGCTCGCGACCATCAAGATCCAAAGAGCGGAGGCGATAGAAGGATTTTGTCAATGGTGTTTTGTCCTCCATGCTGTAAGATTGATCCTCACGTGCGTCTCCTTTGCTTGGCGTAGTACCTACGAGTGTCCAGTTGTTATAACCGTTAGCAGAACGCTCAATGATGTGCTCTTTCACACCTTCTTCGGTGGAGGTGATCCACTCTAGTTGGTTGGAAGCTTTTAAGGCTTTACCTGTGAAGGATTTTAGTTCGATTGGGAGCGCGGCTGTTGTACCGCCCATTGCAAACTTAGAAAACCCTGTTACTGCTGTTCTTTGCAAACGAATAATACCAGTACCTGCTGTCACAGATGTTACGTGTGTACCTGATAAAGTCCAATCCGATGCTAATATAGATGCTGACGGACGCTTTAGCATTACTGTTTCAGCAGGAAGCGTAATAGCGGCACCATTTGTTTTTGTAAATCCATTGGAATACAAATTAGCAGCATAAGTACCACCCGTTACGCCACTGGTAGCCGTAGGTTCTATTAGCCATTCCCCTCCTGGCGATACACTTGTAATACTAAGTGCTCCTTGAGTAAGTGGAGGCGAAATAACTAAACCACCTGCTATAGCAGCGGAACTAAATGTTGCACTCAATTTACCAGCAGTAGTTGGTACTGAGGAGAACGAAATTGTAGCAATTTGATGTGTCGAAGAAGAGCCTGTTGGTAAAACTGCCAGACTTCCCGATGTTACTCCACTAAACCACCGTTCAACAGGGCCATTTACCCATCCTCCTGCCCAAGCCGCAGCAAGTGGTAGGGTAACAGTAGTGGCTGTTGACAATGCTGATGCTGCGACCGTAATGGTCCCGGGAGCACCCGAACCCGTACCGACAATAATAGGTGCTGAACTCGATGTGTTTAATACCCCTGCACCAAGGTGTAGGTTTGTACATGATAGAGGGCTACCAGTAGTCAATGCTGATGAACTGCCGCCATTGAAGAAGGCCAAAGAAGTTACTGCATTTTGATCACTTGAACCTGGATCAGCGTCAGCAGTCGCTTTTTTGAAGAAGCCGCTACCTGACCAAGTTTGTTGGATTGCGCTATTGGTAAAAGTAACAGTCGAAATATACTGGGCATCACCTGCGAACACCAATCCGCGGTGTGCCGTAGAAGAAACCACTGTAATAAAACCATTGTTAGTCAAGTTAGCACCAGTAATAACCAAAGGGGCACCACGAACTACTACTTCGGAACCTGAACTAACAGTTAAGTTGCGAATTTTTGTAATATACAATGCCGAAGTATTTGTGGTCATAGCACGATATACATTAGTTGCACCGTTGTTATTCCGGCCGCCATTCACAACCAAAGTACCAATTTCCAAAGTGCCAGTACCTACATTACATTCTGTATAGAAACCATTCGTATTTGCTAGATTAGTGTCATCACCACCACCATAGGTAACAGTACATCCTGTACCCCAAGTAGCATCCTGTGATCCGTGGTTATAAGCAATAAGGTAGTTTGAACCCGATGCATAAGGTGGATCTAAGAAATTAATCGCACCACCTGTAACAGAGCCATTGGTTCCATTAAGCAAACT
Organism: Chitinophagales bacterium; assembly: GCA_043764095.1. Taxonomy (GTDB): domain Bacteria; phylum Bacteroidota; class Bacteroidia; order Chitinophagales; family Saprospiraceae; genus M3007. The sequence goes on along the minus strand of JAYUKX010000043.1, from coordinate 15,731 downwards.
CATTGTGATACCAGCTGCTGATCCGGCAGAAGTGCCATCATTCGGATCTATATTCAAAGTGCCGCCGCTCATATTAAAGAACCCAGCTAAAGCAGCGACCATAGAACCGTTAATATCCATTTGCCCACTTGAAATCGTAAGCGTGCCATTTACGGTAACTACCCTATTTGAATTACCAGTTACTGCACCAGCAGAGCTGGTACCAACAACTAGCGTACCACCATTGATGGTCAAGGTTTTACCAGCAGCAATCGTTAAGTTACCGCATACATTTGAGCCAGACGGTACTGTTACATTATGGTTGATGATTACAGTAGTAGTACCCGTTGGAGGCGGAGCACCACAAGACCATGTGCCTGGTGCGTCCCAACTGCCATTAGCGGCCGTAGTAAACGAGCTCAAGGCAGTCACAGTCCTGCCAAGAGCAGGATCTGGTGTAGTGGGTGTGTAAGGGCCACCAGTCATTGTGAGGCCGTTGGTTACCATTGATGCATCAATGTTAGGACCTACTGCACCGCAAGCTAAGTCATATACCAACCAGAAGTAGTTAGAGCCAGTCGTTAATGCCTGTGTACCCACAAAACTCATCGCGCCACTTGGATTTACAATAGTAGTACCAAACTGTGTACCTGCTGGAGCACCGTCAGTCCAAGTAGAAGTAGTGGAAGTATAATAAACACGCGCATTCGTAAGATCGGCTGGCGTGCTTGTACCTGGAGTTCCCGCAGTCGTAAAGTCTAATTGGGTCACTTGTAAAGGATTCAATGCATTTGCCGTAACAACAACCAACCGTAGTATGCTTTGATAAGTTGATCCTGCGGATGCGGCAGCCGTCTGCTGTGCGATAGCAGAGGAGGTATAAGTCATAGCAGGCGGTGTTGTCACGCAAATATCATATGTAGCGAAATTACCTGTGCTATAAGAGTGTACCCGCAAGAAATAAGTATTTCCAATTGTAAGCCCCGACGTAGTTGACGTCTCAGGATCTGAACAGGTCAAACTTGTGAGTGTACCACTACAGGTATTATTAGAACTGCTGTACAGCTGGTGTACACGATCTGTACTACCAGCACCAGAGGTAGTTAAAGTAATTATATGTGATGTTGCTGTTGCTACAAAAGAATACCACACATCATCATCAGCACCTGTACCTACACAAGCCGCTGCGCCTGCTGTTGAATATTGCGTTGATTGTCCAGTTAATGATGTAGTACAAGTTAAACCTGAACTTATACTTAAACTTACGGCACCGCAGATAAGATCATTGGCTGGTGGTGGTGGTGGTGAAGTTATGCAAATAGCATACGTAGCAAAATTCCCCGTACTGTAAGAGTGAACACGTAAAAAGTATGTATTTCCAATCGTAAGACCTGTTGTCGTTGATGTTTCAGGGTCAGAACAAGTTAAACTTGTTAATGTACCTGAACATGTATTATCAGAGCTACTATAAAGTTGGTGTACGCGATCTGTACTGCCCGCACCAGAAGTTGAAAGTGTAATGATATGGGATGTTGAAGTAGCTACAAATGAATACCACACATCATCATCAGCACCTGAACCTGCACAAGCTGCTGCGCCTGCTGTTGCATTTTCTGTTGATTGACCCGTAAGCAACGTGGTACAAGTTACACCAGAACTCACACTAAGACTTACCGCTCCACATATATTATCATTGGCTGGGGGCGGAGGTGCCAGTTCCGTAGTATAACTATTTACTGTTGCATTACACCCCACAGCATCACCTCCAGGACCTGTTGGTACAATATACCAGTAATAAACTGTATTATAAGTTTGGCCAGTTGGTGTATAAGTGGCAGTAGGTGCTGTAATCGTCGAAACAAGTGTAGTAGGAGGGTTAACAGTACCTAAATATACTTTAAATGCCGTAGCAGTACCACCTGTACCCGCAGCAGTCCAAGTGAGTGGCGTATTACGCACTACGCCTGTTGCACCATTGGTTGGGGTGTTAAGGGTAGCACAATCGGGTGCAGCAGGAGGTGTTAAGCCTCCAATTGTAATATTTGGGCGGTGTGATATTTGTAATGCACTCCCAATTGTACCTGCTACACACGCAGGACCAGTACCAGTATCATCATAATCAAAATATGCTCCACTACCCGCTGTAGATGTAGTATAGTTAAATGTATTGGATGTACTTGTCCCCTGTCCACCACACGTTGGCGTATTTGCAGGATCATTATCCGTCTCCACGATAACTTTTAAATTTTGGTTAGCATTAATCGCAAAATCCGTAATATCTATCAAATTCGCTCCTACTGTGGGGGTAAAACTGGCACTGGTATAAACTGTGGTTGCTCCAGCCGTTTGAGTAGCATAAGACGCTCCACTGGCTATAGTAGTTTGTGCGCCACACTCTAGTAATTTAATCGTTATGCTTCCACCATTGGTCGCATTTACAGCAGTCCATGTGAGTGTGGTAATGGTTGCACCAGCAGCAACCGTATTCATTTCTGCGGCGGTGTAAATCGCTACATGTCGGCCATGTTGATACCAAAAACTAATGGGATAACGAGCCGTTGAGGTTCCTGTTCCAATTGTTATCTGTGCCTCCATTCTAAAAAAAGTGCATAGAAAGGCAAAGAGCAATAATAATCTAGTAAAATTCTTCATACGCTAAAGAAATTGTGAAATGATTTGAAAATTTTTGAAATTCAAAAAAAAGTGTAAAAAGTGTAACTACTATAAGCAATAGCTACGGGTAAAGATTATGTTTGTAAAGGTATAGGTTTAAATGACGCTAAAAATTGTATTAGTTTGGAAATAATCGGGTGTCAAAGGTAAGTTACATAACTTGATTATTAAAGCAATTTTAAACGAGGGTTAATTTTTTTTATGCTTTGGACAGGTTTTAACACGCGGATATAAATGCCTAATTCGCTTTACGCAGAATTAAGTTTTGTGGGAATCGTTTTTGAAACATAAATTCAATTTAATATTTTCTACGCGTTTTAAAAATAATATTTTATAGGGTTTGTGCCTTTTTTTTAAAAAAACATTGCTTGCGCCGCCATTAACAAAAAAAGAGGAACTCAAGTTATTACCCCACCACCAAATCCATCATTTTCCAAATCGGCTTCTCCGTTCCATCGTACTGAATCACCAATTCGGACGGTGTCATTTCTAATTGCCTATTCGTTGCAAATTGCTCAAAATTGAAATGTAAAGCAAGAATTACAAACCGGAATTTGTGGTGGTTCAAACCTGCTTGTTGGATGATTAAATTGCGTTGCGCATGATCCACCTCTCCCACATACTGCACTTTGGGGCGTATTTTGTGGAACAAATAATAGTCGATAGCAATGAACTCTTGTAGGATCTGATCTTCGGGAAAGACTTGTTGTGCGTAAGTATATAATTTATCAAATACGTTGGTCAGCGCGTATTTGTGGTAGTCGTGGTCGGTTCCAAAATGGTGGCCAAGTCCCATCAAAAATTCAAAAATACTATATTTGGCCGTTACATATTGTAGCGTATAAGGTGCGCGTTTTTTGTTCCAATAAATTTCTAACGCGTTTTCCAACACTTCTATTTTTTGCAATTGCTCTTTAGAAAGATAATTGCTTTCTATGATCTGGTAAGGCGGATTTGGGTCAAATACAAAACCATGTTGGTCGAGTTTATCGCGCATGGGAGTCCCCTTAAGAAATTTGAGGAAACCCAACTGTAATTCTGGTGGAAAGAGTTTGAACACTTCCTCAAAACTGTATTTTATATCGTCCCAATAATCAAGTGCAAGTCCTACAATGAGGTCGAGGTGCATTTCCACTTTATCTTGCAATTGTAGGATAATGCTTTTGGTTTTTTCAAAACTTTGCTTGCGGCTTACCTCCAAATTAGCGGCTTGATTCACCGTTTGAATCCCAATTTCGAATCGAAAAAGACCTTTTGGCACCTTTTCTTGTATAAATTTGATAATATCGGGGTGAAGAATATCCGCTGTGATCTCAAATTGGAATACGTTGCCGGGGCGGTGGTGTTCCAAAATAAACGTGAAAATATCAATCGTAAAATCGCGCTTTATATTAAACGTACGATCTAGGAATTTGATGACCCTGCCATGTGTCATCAGGTGCAATAAATGCGCTTTGATGGTGGCATTGGGTAAGTAACGTACCTTATTATCGAGACTGGCTAAACAAAATTCACACTTGTACGGACACCCGCGCGAGGTTTCGATATAACATACTTTATTGTACAATTCCTCGGGCGGATCTTCGCGGTAGGGTAGTATATCGCGGTATTCCAGTAGGTCGAACATGGGCGCAGGCGCGCTGGTAAATATTTCACCATTTTCCTTGCGCACTAGGCTGGTCACCTGCTCAATATATGGATACGATTTGAGGAATTGACTAAAGGGCGTTTCGCCTTCGCCCGTAATGATATAATCTATTTGATCTTGGATAATGATGTCCTGCCAATCATAACTGACTTCGGGGCCGCCCAACAGTATTTTAACAGCAGGATTAATGGCTTTGATGCGTTTGGCCACTTCCAGCGTTTGGGTAATATTCCAAATATAGCAACTAAAAGCCACCAATTCATAGTCGGCACAATGACGAGCCACGCCGTCTTTGTCTTCTTTAATGGTAAATTCTTTCCACGCTAAATCGGGGTGCTCCTCGTGATTTAGTTCGTATAACAACCTGATTGCCAAGTTGATATGGATATATTTTGCGTTTAGCGTGGTTAAAAGAACCTTCATGTGTGTCGTGTTAAGTTGCGTGTTTTGACTTGCGACACGCGGGCAATGGAGGTCAAAGGTAGTTTATTTTTGTGTTATGCTGTTTACAAATATTGCGGTGCGCTGCGCCACAAATATTACTACTACAAATATTGCGGTGCGCAGCACCTTCAAAACGCGAAAAACTTATCATTTCTACAAATATTACGGTGCGCGGCACCTACAAAACGCGAAAAACTTGTTATTTCTACAAATATTGCGGTGCGCGGCACCTACAAAACGCGAAAAACTTGTTATTTCTACAAATATTGCGGTGCGCTGCACCTTCAAACTTGATTTTGCCTATTTTATACAAATATTACGGTGCGCTGCACTTGAAATTTTTATACGAAAACCTTTCTAGTCGGCTTATCATTTTCTAAAACTCCTTCGCGATGTTTTTCAATTTCGACCTGTCTTTATTGTGTCTTACGCTTCTTCTTGCATCTCCTGGACGAATAAAGTATGTTTTTCGATGAAAACCAAGGGTATGATAGTAGGTAATACCAAAAGACGGTAGTATATAATAGTCGCGGCTGAGGAATACCGTATAAAGATCCATATTAATACTAAGTTTATCTTTTCTTAGGAAATAAGGGGCAAATTGAGCACCCAAATTATTGATCCATACAATATGATTATTCGCAGGCAGTTCCGTTCCATCGGTAAAGGTGCTTCTAAAATTGCCAAACCCCAAACCCGCACCCGTATAAACCCAATACGGCGAGTAATAATTGATCACGCCACCAATAATAAATCCTTTGGCTTTGCGCTGGATGGTGGGGTCGTAATCAAATTTTTTCTGGGCGTAAGCGGCTACGGCCTTAAAGCCAAGATCGGGTTTTCCGCCAAAAAACTTGGTGCGTCTCCGGCGTTCCACTTCTATTTTGTAACTGGTAATATTAACACCCCATTCGTAGCCATAACCGATATGTACACTATTGGTAATCAGGTTGGGGTTATTGATTAGGTAAATTTTATCTACGTTTTTTAAAGATTTTGTACCCCTAATACGGGTAATATCGGGGTCATTTTGAATCAAAATATCCTTTAATTTAGGGTAATCGCGCCAATCGGGCATTTTTTGTAGTTGCTCATTGTCGCTCAGTACCAGTTTTTCAAGGGATTGAGAAGGTTTCCAGTTGTCAATATTGGCAAGGCTATCGCAATTATTTACAGTGACTGCGGTGAGGTGCGTGGGAGGCGCAAAGGATGTTAAACGCTTTAATTGATCAATACTGAGCGTTTGTAGGCTTGGTATATCGTCGAGTCCTTGTATGTCTTTAATGCTCATTCGGGCGAGTTTGAGCGTTTTTAGGTTGGCCAGGTTACCAATGTTTATGGAATCGTTGGTGAGGTCGGCCATATCCACGAATTCGAGCAACTGGTTATCTAAAAGTAAGTTGTTTACACGTAGTTGCGGGCTTTGTTGGGTACTAAAATTGGTCAATTTTCGGCAACCTTCTACAAAGGTGAGGGCTGGACAATTATTGACACTCAAATACTTCAAATCTTGTAGCAAGTTAAGGTTATTCAACGCATAAAGATTAGGGTTGTCCTTTACGTTAATTTGCTGGATGGTTTTGATGCGCTCCCAGTTTTTTAAAAAGCGAATATTGATACAATTTTCAAAAGAAACAGAGGCTAATTGTTCAAATTTTGCCAATACCTCGGGAAACTGTTTGAAGTTGGATAAGTTATTGCGAAATTTAATGCCTTTTGCTTTGTTGTACGCCGCGAATGCTTTGGGCAATGTCCACCAATTGCCATCAAGTTCCAATATTTCGGTATTAATGGGAGTTTTTTGGGCAAATTTGGCATAATTTTCCATCACTTCCTGGATTTGTCGCAACCGTTCGTCTTCAAAACTGGATTCTTTATTGATAACCACTAGCAAAGTTTTGATGGAATCGTAATTAATTTTTGCCGTAATGAGGTTGCCCGACAAGAAGGCTTGCTCGGCAGCAATGCCTTTTTGGGAGCAGCGTACCAAATAGGCCAGTGTATCGTTGGATTTTAAAAAACGAGCCAAAGCAAAATACGTCAATGCATTTTGGTAGTCCCTGGCTTGCGCGCTGGTATCGTATTTGAAGTGCTGAATGCCTGTTTGATAAAGGTATTTGTAAGTATTGGTATCAGGGAAAGTATTTTGGAGTTCGTTGCTTTTACGGAGTAGCACTTTGAGCGAATCCACTGCTTTTACCGCAATACCTCTTTGATATTCCGTTTCTGCTTTTTGGCTTTCTAATAAAATGGTTTTTTTTACTGCATCTTCTTTTGCCGTATTGGCTCTTTTTTGCTCTATTTCTGCCTTGGCAAGGGCGGCTTCTGCTTTTGTTTTCAGCCCTTCAATTTCAATAAAAATATCGAGTATTCCGGTTTTGATTTGGTTGGCCTTTACCGTATCCCGATCGCCACAATCGGCGGCGGCGGCTTGGTACTGCGTAATAGCGAGTCGGTAATCGCCGCGTTCTTTTGATTTACGGGCAATACGCATTTTTTCATCGCAATCTTGCGCAGATGCTAAAAGCGGAATAAGCAGAAAAATACAGCAATTTACTAAAGATTTCATTGTTTTTTCTCTAAAATTAATAAAATATCGCTGAGCGGTGCATGAGCGTGTTCCAAACTATCTATCACGCGCAACAAGTTCCGTTTTTCGGATTCCGATGAATAGAACTGGGCTGCCTTATCGAGGTTGATTTGGTTATTTATTTTTTCCTTTTTAATTTCAATGACCAATTTGAGGGCATCTTCTGCTTTGCGTTGTTGCTCTTTTGCATATAGTTCGTTTTTTACAGCGGTGGCCCGTAATGTTTCTGCTTTATCGCGCTGACGAAAAGCAATTATTCCAAATACCGAAGCCAATATCAAACCCAATATGGCAGCCAAAGCCAACATTCTAGCGCGTTTTCTTCGTCGGTCGGCTTCTATACGCGCTAATCGTTCTTGAGCGGCCATTGCTTCGGCATCGGCGGCGCGTTGTTCGGCGGCGGCCTGTTGGGCGCGTTGTTGGGTACGGGCCTCTATTTCAGCGGCTTTTTGACGGGTTTCACTTCTGGATTTGAGCAGTGGAGCCAGTAATACATCGTGGCTCACTTCGTAGTGGATACGCCCGCCAATGGTTTCGCGACGGATCAGGAATTTGTCTTCTAGATAATCAAAAATATCCTGTGTCAAGGCCATCGCATGGTTGTGTGACATGGTTTCGCGCAGCAGGTCTTTGTCGATGCTCATCCGCCGAATATCGGACATATCTTGCCCAATCACCATTTCCTCTTCCAGCAGCGTATGCGCTATCTTTCGAGTTGTATTATCCGGCAAATCGGACATTTTATCCTCGTAATATTGCTCATAAATTTGTTCAAAATTGGGTAAATCGGCCTCTTTTACGGCTAAAGGTTGTACGCCTTTCGATTTTTTGGCTTTGGTAATCAGGTTTTGCTCAATCGTTTGGCATACCATCTGCAACTGAAACGCCTCTATTTGGCTTTGTGGCTCCAGTTCGGTGGTATTGGGGTTGGCTTTGCTGAGTTCTGATATAATTTTGTGCAACGCCGATGGTTCATACACAAAGGGTTGTCGGAGCAAAAATTGATCGCCGGTCAATTGGGCTGGCCGTACAATAGCCGCCTCTGCCTGTAATTCGGTGAGTGCTTTGAGTTCGTAACGGGTTTGTAAAATAGCCGGTAATTCGTCGCGCATACTGTTGAGTAAGTGCATGCGGTCGGATCGGATCGCAAAAATAGTATGCACTTGCAATGGGCTGTGCAACTGGCTTTTTTCGGTGCGATCTAGGTCGGACATGGCATCGCGGACGGCCTGTGGAATTCGGGTATAAAGCAGTTCGGAGAGTTGCTGGCGGAACAGCACCTGTTCTTCAGATGGATAAGAGAAAAACTCTTCAAATTGGTCAAAAATCAGAAAAACACGTTGTTTTGCCGCTAGATTACTTGTTTTAAACGTACTCCAAAGCGTATTTCCCAAGTTTTTCTGTTCAAAAAATGCTTGCAAATTGGTATTAATGTCATTTGCACCACCCAATTCTTTCAATTTATTGGTGAGTGTAGCGCAAGGCATAACGGATTGCTTATCCTTGCCGTATAGGTTAAATCGGATATAAATCGGACAATTGGGTACTGCTACGTCTTCGCCAGTTTCCGCATCCACAACGATGTATGGTTTGGCCATCAGATCGGTGACTAAGCCTGCTTTGAGCAACGATGATTTGCCGTATCCGGATTTACCAAATAACAAAATCAATTGCTCGCGCTGGGTAAGATCCAACAAATCTATACGATCGCGGTCGCGGCCAAAGAACAGCGCAGCATCTGAGGCTTCGAAGGGCTTTACGCCTGGATATCTGTATAAAGCGCTCATTTTGAATCGGATATACTGCGGGCGAGTTGAATTACTGCGTCTGCAATTTGGTTAAGCGTAGTCAAATAATCCCTACTGTCCATTTGCGCTTGTTTTTGCGTTAATAGATTGTACCTGCTGCTCAGCCCCGTGGCCAAATCTTCGTTATCGGGGTTGCCTTTGGCATAATTGGAGAGGCTGGTAATGGCACGGGCATATTGGGCATTTTGAATATCTCGAATAATATTGGTTTCCTCTGGTAGCAATGGATTTTCGAGCAAAGTGCGCAAGAATGGCCGACTTGCATTTTTAGGATCAGGATCGACAAATTGCGCTGCACTTTGCATAAAAGTGGGCAAAAACTCACCTTTTGCCGTATCCCAAAAATCAATTTTAAACTGATTGGCCAAAAAAACGCGGGTATTATCGGAAACCTTGTGTGGGCCTGCAAATTTGCGATAACCCGCTTTTCCGCACAAAATACGCAACATAACTTGGGTATGCCATTTTTCAAAATTGAACCCTATAAAAACAAAAGTGCGTATTTTTTCCAATGCCGTTCTAAGCCCATCGGGCAAACCAGATGGACTCAACGAAGAACCAATGAGCGAAAACAAATCTTCATAATCCAGCACCAGTGATTCGTCTTCCAATACACTACCTGCAATATTGTAGATCAATGGTGCTTCGCGGGAAGGCGGTGCTACATCATCGCTGGGGCGTTCGCCTTTGCGGTAATGCGAAAAACGATGGGTAACGCCGTACTTAAAAAAAGTATCGGACAGAAAAGTATCGGGATTGATGGATAAAATGAGGTGAAAAGGCAGTTGGGCAATGGTTTTGAGTATTTCCTCGTCGTAACCTGCGGTGAGTGGTAATCGGTGGCATTCGGTACGCATCGACTGTGCTACATCCGATTTGACGGATTGTTCCTGCGGCGGAAACTGAAACAGGCCATCTTCGGCATAATAATAATAGCCCTCTACTTCGTCTTTATACTGCTCATTGAGTTTGTTGCGCAGGTACATATTCATCGGCTTATTGTCGAAATGCATGATTTCGGGGCCAATGACTAATGCACATTGTTCGTTTGCAATATAAGTGAGGATTTTATCGAAGGGAAACATATTCGGATGCGGGATATAAGTACTTGGACACAATTAATTATCATTTTGAACTTGGTCTTTTCCGTAATTAATTATGTCCAAGTACTTAAAACTGGTAATAGGGTTAATGTCGTTTTATTGAATTTTGTGATCGCTGTTATTCATTAGGGCTTTGCAAAGGTATTGTATTTGTGATAATATTGTAGAAAACTAATCATTTTTATCACAATCATAAAACAGTAATTTCAAGTATAAAATCCCTAAAAATCAAACTGCACCCCCCGCAACTGCGGATGCTCTATAAAAATGGCGGCTGGAAAACCTTTTTCTGCTTTACTTTTTTCTAATATTTTCATCAATTTCCGAATATCAGTATTGGGTACTACCTCGGTTTTTTCTCGTAGTTCGGTGACCGATTGAAAGAAATTTTCCCAATGCGCCACAAAGACCAACCGTGGTTGAATAAACTCCAACATCGGCATAGGATAATCATCGGCCATATTGTAGTTGGCACCACAAATCAGCAATAAATCTACTGGTTTTTCTTGGAGTACCTCGGCGGGCGGATAACCCACACCTGCATCGCATGCCGCACCTGCATTGGCGTATATGCGGAACAGAATTGTACCGTTATCGTCCAGTAAATCAATCAGATAGTTATAACTGTCGCCTTCTTTGTACTTAATTCCAAAATAAGGTGGTTTGTCCAATGGTTTATTTACTTGCCCTTTGGTAAAAGGTATTTTATGGGTTTTGTAGGTTTTATAATGCCCCACATGATTGGAGGGGACAGCCGCAAAACGAATATGTCTATCCGGGGTGTAAAAGAAGGGCGATATAGGCGGTTCGCTTTTCTTTTGGGCGGTGGTGGAGTGGAACTTGAAATAAGGCTGTAGGTTGTTCATTTGCGCCGCGCTGTCTTGCGCCAAATCGGGAAACGAGCACAGCAAATTGATGGCTGTGCGGCTGCCAAATACTTTTACTTTATCGTTGGTCAATTTGTGCTCGAGCAAATACGGTACATCACCCAAGTGGTCGTGGTGTGCGTGCGAAATCAGGATGGTCGAAATTTGACCAGTAGTGTCTTGTTCTATGTTTAGTTTTTTACGGAAAAAATCATTGATCAAAGCCGTATCCGGTCTTAATCGGTGGAAAACCACTCCAGGAATACCAATATTGGAAAAATACGGATCTAGCAGGATTTTTTCGCCGTGGTAATCCAACGCAAAACCACCACAACCGGTATAGTAGAGCGTTGTGCTATCGTGTTTTTGCCCATTTTGAATGGAATAATAATCTTTACTTTGGGAAAGCCATTTGCGCTCTAACACTTTGCCACGCCATGCAGTGCAGGCTGCTGTGAGTAAAAGGCAGGAAAAAAGGGGGATTAGAGCATAAAATTGGCGCAAAATGTGCATCATCAATGGCAACGGTTGTTGAGTCGCAAAGCGACAATTTGGTTACAAACGTACAACATTTTTTTTATCGTTCCTCAATGCTATACCTCTTTTTCCATAACTATTAAATAATGGTCGGCAGCCTGTGCAAATAATCGTCCCCTGCACAGTTGCTCTAATTGATCCAGCAGCGACAACACCGCCGGAAAACGTTGCATTAAAGGATCGAGGTACGATGGTGGCAACCAAAAACCAATGGCTTCGGTATGAACCACCCGAAATGCAGGGAAAATACGGCTGATTTCGCTCGGTGCATAATACCAAGTATCTACCGTTGTGAACTCGTCTAAGGATGCCGATACGGATTGCTTGGAAAACCTCCGAAAAGCCTTGCTAAACTGTCCTTTTAGGAAAAAATACGCGGTTTCCCACCAACAAAAACGCCCCATAATAACGAATGCAAGGGTGGCTTTTTCTGGTGATATTTGTGTTAAATCAGTGGCTAATTGTTGTAATTCCAGCAGTGAAAGGCAATTAATCCCACCAAAATTGGAAAATACCAATTGAAAATCCGTATTGATATGACCAGTGTCCTTTAAACTTTCCGCTAATCTGCCCGCATCTACACGGGCAGATTGGATACTATTTTGTAATTGGTGTTGCGCTATTTTTGCTTGAGTTACGGCCAACATGCCTTCCGAAATATCGGTGGCGAGTACCTGAAAACCTAAACTGGACAACCACAAGGCATCGGTGCCGGTACCGCAATTGAGTTCTAATGCTGTTCCCCCTTTTTTTGACATAAATTGCTCCGTGCGCGTACGTACGAGCGCCCGTTGCAGGCTTCCTACGGCTGTTTCGGTAAACTGTCGGTCGTAGTTGTGGGCAATGGCATCAAAAGGTGCTGTACTTTGCATAAATTTAAGATTTATCCATTTCCTGTTTCAATCGTGTATAACAACGGTTCACGCGCTCTTTATGCTCTACTAAATCGTATTGATTGTTATCCAATTCCAATGCGGCAACTTGTTTGGCCACCACTTGTCGGTAATGTGGATTATCCATGCCTTGCAATATTTCGGTGAAGGTATTGAGCAATTGACTCACAATCATATAGTCGTGGCGGCCCCATTGATAAATCTGGTCAAATGCCGCATTGAGCAGCATTTCAAAGTTAAACTCGCGAAAATGTAGGTTTTCAGGCGCATTGCGTACCTGAATCGACGGTACTTGTGCCTTGGCATAACGGCGCACAATAACGCCCAAATAATGCAAGCAATTGACACAGGTAGAGGGATCGTTGACCGCCGGAGAAATGGCTTTGATGCCCATATCCACCAATTGCCGTACTCCAAATAATACATCTTGGTCGTAACTCCTGTATTTACTGATTACAAATTGCTTTAAGAGTTTATCGGTAAGTTCGGGCGGGAATTGTCCTTCTTTTACGGTTATTTTTAAAGCGGTTTCGTCTGTGGTGACAAAATTACCTACAATGAGTTCGCAGTAAAAAATCAAATTGGGATATTGACAGGCAATTTGGTTCAGGCGTTGATGGTTTATTTTATCCAAAAAACCAGCCTCTTTCACCCTGATCCGCAAACAACCTTCCTTGGGATGCACACAATCGGTATATTGTACTGGGTCGGTGGCTTTCCATGTGGTAGTGCCGTATAATTCGTCTATTTCGCGGATCGTACGCAATGAAATTTCGCGCGCGATAGATGCTGCATTAATCGCATCGGCGATATAGAACACAAAACGGGGCAAAACAAAAGAAATTAGGAAAAAGCCAAACACAGCACCGCTCGCGGGCAATAAATGGTACCGAAATCCTCCGAGCGCAGTAGAATAGGTGAATTTTACGGCAAAACAATAAGCAATACCAAATAAAAACAGGTAAAACGCCGCTTGTACTTTCCTGTTTTGTCCAAAAAATGCGCGGGTAATACGCGGCGAAAACTGCGCCGAAGCCAATTGCAAGGCTACCAATACCGCCGAAAACATAACGGTTACAATCGTTACCAAAGCACCGATCAGCACCGATAGCAAGTCATTGTAATCAGGATCGGGCCGCATATAAGCGAAGAAATAACCCAATGCTGTAAACAACAGCAACGAAGCCAAACTATGGGCTAGTGTTGTGATATTTTGGCGAATGAGATGCGACAACAACATATTTGATGATTGAAGGTGGGGAGGAGGCAGGTTCACCAACCAGAAAAATTAAAATGTCTTTGAAACAAAAAAAGCCACTCGCAATGAGTGGCTTTCTTTTTAGTGGCGGGAGCCGGACTTGAACCGACGACCTTCGGGTTATGAGCCCGACGAGCTACCAACTGCTCCACGCCGCGCTGTTTAGGACTGCAAATATAGAGCAGGCTTTTGGATTAAACAACCCTTTTTGCAAATAAAAACTATTTTTTCTGCGTCTACCTGCTATTTTTTGCTTCAAAAAGCTGAACAACAGGGTTTTGTTTTTTGAAAAAAATTTTCGGGCTTTAAGTCAACCGGAATAATTCCCCTGCTGTTGAATACTGGACTGGAAAACAGGTTTAATTTTGTGTGCAACATGAGTTATCCCGAATTTTTAGGATAACAAACCGCGGATGCGGTTGAATTTATAATAGCCCCGGTCGTCCGGGGTCATTTTGGTAGCAAAAGGTTTCGCAACCGCGGATGCGGTTGAACTTTCTGCTCAATTGTGTTCAACCACTGCCGTGGTTGCCGCCAATTTGACCCAACTATTACCCCGGACGACCGGGGCTATTATAAATTCAATCGCTCCGCGATTAGGTTTATGCCCTGTTTTGACTTTTCAAAAATTCGGGATGACTCATGTTTCTTCAACCTTCTCAACCAGATTAGTCCTTTCCAAACCAATAACATGAAAGAAGTATTCATCGTTTCGGCCGTTCGTACCCCTATGGGCAGTTTTGGCGGCGTACTGGCCGGTTTTAGCGCCACGCAATTGGGCAGCATCGCCATCAAAGGTGCGCTGACCAAAGCCGGAGTTGCCCCGGATCAAGTCCAGGAAGTGCTGATGGGCAACGTGTGCTCCGCCAATCTGGGCCAAGCCCCCGCCCGGCAGGCTTCCCGAGGTGCTGGTATCCCTGACACTGTACCTTGTACCACCATCAATAAAGTGTGCGCTTCCGGCATGAAATCCATCATGTACGGCGCCCAATCCATCATGCTGGGTTACACCGACCTGGTGGTAGCTGGCGGTATGGAAAGTATGAGCAACATCCCCTACTACGTGCCTTCCGCGCGTTGGGGCAGCAAATACGGCAATATGGAACTTGTAGACGGGCTCGCCAAAGACGGCCTCACCGATGCCTACGACCACCAGGCCATGGGCACCTGCGGCGACGCCACCGCGGCCAAATTCAACATTTCCCGCGAAGCCCAGGATGAATTTGCCATTCGCTCCTATACCCTAGCCGCCGAAGCGACGCAACAGGGTTGGTTCAAAAACGAAATAGTACCCGTGAGCATACCCCAACGCAAGGGCGATGCCATCGACCTGTTTGAAGACGAAGAATACAAAAAAGTGGATTTCAGCAAAATCCCAACCCTCCGCCCGGCCTTCAGCAAAACTGGAACCGTCACTGCGGCCAACGCCAGTACCTTGAATGATGGTGCGGCGGCACTGATTTTGGCCAGCAAAGAAATGGTGGAAAAACTGGGCCTTACCCCTATTGCCAAAATCCTCGCTTTTGCCGACGCAGAACAGGAGCCCCAATGGTTCACCACTACCCCAACCATTGCCGCACCATTGGCGATGAAACGGGCGGGCATTAGCACCAGCGAAGTGGACTTTTTTGAGGTCAACGAAGCTTTTGCCGTCGTACCCATGGCTTTCAATCAGGTTTTGGGCATCGATGAGGCCAAAGTCAATGTATTCGGTGGCGCTTGTGCTTTGGGTCACCCGCTGGGTGCTTCCGGTGCGCGCATCGTGACTACACTGACCAATGTGTTGAACCAAAAAGAAGCCAAAATTGGTTTGGCGGCCATCTGTAATGGTGGTGGTGGCGCTTCGGCTATGGTGATTGAGCGGGTGTGAAAAGTGAAAAGTGAAAAGTTGGCTACCGCAACGACTTTGACAATGTCGCTGCGGTAGCCAAC
>JAYUKX010000042.1:0-4799 GCA_043764095.1 Chitinophagales bacterium | reverse complement strand
TATCTTTTATTTGTTCGTACATCTTGCAAAGTTATGTTTTTTCCATAAGTTTACCCCCGCTTTTTGAGGGGATACCTTTTTTTGGCGAAAAAAAGTAGGTAGCAAGCATTATTGCACTAAATTTTAACTTTTTGAGATTTGCAAGTGGGCGACACTTTTTATAATGTACCCTTTTCAATTTCAAAAAATAAAAAAACGCGTACCTAAAAGTCTCCTTTTAAATACGCGCCTTTTATGCTTCCTAGGAAGTACTATTTTTTACCAAAAATACCACCCAATACACTCGACAACAAATCGCCGCCGCCCTGTGGAGCAGATGCTTGTGGTTGGCCACCACCGAGTACCGAACCTAAAATAGAGCCCAATAAATCGCCCATACCGCCTTGTTGTTGTGCTTGTTGAGCACCGCCCATAAGCACGCCCGCAAGATCGCCCAATCCAAGATTACCTTGGCTTTTAGCACGACCCAATACGCTCATCACAATCGGGGCGAGGATTGGCATCAATTTCATAATTTGGCCTACGTTCAAACCAGAGGACTGACCAATCTGTTCTGCTGCTGCTTCCTGGCGATCACCAAGGATGTGGCCAAGCATTCCTAAGCCATTTGTTGAGCTGCTTTGCGGAGCCTGGCCGCTCATCATTCCGCCTACCATACCCATCAAATCATCGAGCACTGAACCATCGTGGTTCCTGTCCAAAGCAGAACTTAAAGCGGATAATCCGTTTTCAGATGATGCGTTATTGGCGAGCCCTCCGAGTAACGTAGCGAAGATACCTTGTGTGGCAGCAGCTGTTTGTGCTGGCTCGGCACCAATGTGCTGGCTGAGTTGTCCGAGCATCTCATCAGAGACTTGTCCCTGAAGAATTTCCATTAAATTCATGTTAAAAAATTTATTTTGTAATAAAAAGTGGCATAATTGGAAAAAAAACGGGAATATTGCACCGATTTTTGCTGCAAATTTCAAAAGTTTTTTTTAATTTGGACAGTTTTAACTAAAAATCATTGTTTTTTCTGTCCCAACGCAGGTTATGAGGTATCGTACCGCTAAAAATTTCATATTAACCAAGCTCCGCGCTGAACTTCCAGATGGTTTAACCTATCATGGGTTTCACCATACTTTGGATGTCCATCGTACCGCCTCAGCACTATGTGTTACAGAGGGGATTAAGGGCGAAATGGTGCAATTGATCAAAACCGCAGCACTACTCCACGATGCGGGATTTGTCAAAAACCAGCACGCGGGTCACGAACTTCAAGGCTGTTTACTCGCTCGAAACATACTCCCCGAATTTGACTACACGCCAGAACATATTGAATTAATTTGCGGCATGATTATGGCCACAAAAATTCCACAGTCCCCAACAACCCTTCCCGAACAAATTATCTGTGATGCTGATCTCGACTACCTCGGCCGTACAGATTTTCATAAAATAGGCTCTTCCCTGTTTGAAGAACTCTCTTTGTACAACCTTATTGGTGACGAACAAACTTGGAATAGGTTACAAGTTGGTTTTCTCTCTGCCCACCGATTCCATACCAAGACGAATCAAAAATTACGCGAGCCAGTTAAACAAGCGTATCTTAAAGAACTGGAGTCCTTGGTTGCAACGTATTAAATTCGTAAAATCGTGTCTTTGTAAAGCATCGTTTTTTTGGGGGCATGTATCTATTATTTTTCTAAAACTATTAGATATTCCTTTTATTATGAATTCATTAAGAATAATCTCACTACTTAACCTAACTACGCTGGTAATTTTACTTAGTTTTAATCATTTAAATAGTCAAAACACTTGCAATAGCCTATCCGAATTCGCTGCGGATGAATGTGCAAATGCTTGCATAGGTTGTGCCATAAATGGTTTTCAAGGGACTACTGCCGGTTATACGGGTGGCGGCACTTTATGTTTCGGAGCATTGATCGAAAACAATAGTGCTTGGCTCGCTTTTGTCGCTAGTTCAACTACTGTTAGTATTGAAGTTGCTCCTTCTAATTGTGCCAACAACAACGGCATTCAAGTGGCTATTATGCCCAATTGCACCGATGAGGCCATTGCGTGTAATACCGGATTTGCTGGCGGCGGTGGCAGCCCAATTTCGCTTACGGCAACAGTCGTCGTAGGTCAAACGTATTACCTCATGGTGGATGGGTATGATGGTGACGAGTGTAATTTTGAGATTACTAGTGCACAGGGTGTAGCATCGCCACTAGCATTGGGGGCTATTGGGGCTATTTCTGGTAGAGGGCAAGTATGCCCTGATGCTACGACTGCCTATAGTGTTCCCGCAGTTACGAATGCCTTAAAATATATGTGGACGGCTCCTCCGGGCTGCTCTATTAACGGAACTGGTAATAACCTGATCGTAGTGGATGCCCCTGCTGGGAATACAGTAACGGTTACCTTTGGAAATGCTGGTGGGCAAGTAGCCGCCAAAGCACTCAGGGCCTGCGGCACTACTACGGCTACCGTATCAAAAAATGTTACAGTAGCCCCCATTCCGCCTACTAATTTGCCGCCACTGACTATTTATACGGATCAATTACCCTACTTGTGGCAAAGTGAAATTGAAATTTTTGCGCCACCTGGAGGCTATTTTCATGCAACACGCAACTCTTGGCTAGGTTGCGACAGTATAATTTCCCAAAGCGTAAGTGTAAAACCGCGACCAAGTGGGCGCGTATATTGGGATATCAATGGTAATGGTATTTATAATGTCGATTATGATATACCAGCAGTTGGTCAAAATGTAGTGGCCACTTTTGGAGCCTCAGCAGTGACAGACAATAATGGAATATACCAGTTTACTTCTTTGAACTCAAGTGCTGTTATCTCTTTACCTCAATTGCCCAATTATGCGGTATCTGTAAATCCTACTGTACATGCTTATAGCAATGGCAATTTACCCAGTTATAATTTTGCCCTGACACCTCAAAAAGGCCCAGCGTATGGTTATGTTTTTTTGGATAAAGACCTCGATGGCATTTTTAATGGAAATGATGAAATCTTGGAAGGTATTGTGGTCAAAACGACTACTGGCCAACAAGCGGTGAGCAATAGCAATGGTTCGTATTCCCTTAACAATGTAGCTTATCCAGAAATTATTTCAGTGGTACTCCCCCTTGGATTAGATGCGGTAGGTGCCTCCAGTTATACATTTTTGCCGAATAATGGCGGCCCATATAATTTTCCGCTGAGGGATCAAAGCACTTATGGCCAAATTAAATGGGATTTAGATCAAAATAATATGTTATCAGCAGGTGATCCTCCAGCATCGGGTATAACGATCAAAGCCTCCAATGGTACTACAAAAACGACCTCTGAAATTGGTTTTTATGGTTTTAACGGATTGATGGCAGGTGATAGCATTTGGGTTGAAACACCTGGTGTAACTGCTGCTCCGGCATATTATATCGTAAATGCACAGCAGCAAGGAGGTTACCCCTTTTTAATTACCCCTACAACACCACCGAACCTGTCCATTGATATCACCAATACAACACCATTTCGACCCGGTTTTAATACAAATATTATCATTACAGTGGCTAATTTATCGTCGGTGCCTGCTCCAGCAGTCGGCGTAGGTTTGAAGCACCCTTCCTTTTTATCTTATTTAGCGGCTTATCCGGACGTAACTACTCTTGTAACCGATTCGATGTATTGGTACTTGGGAGATATTCCACCCATGGGTACACGTAGTATTTCGGCTACTGTATTGACCAATAAATTTACGCCGATTGGGACTGCTGTTACAGTGAAAGGACAAGTATATGCACCATTGGGCGACAGCGACCACTCTAATAATACTGATTTATTGCAAAAGGTAGTGGTAGGTGCTTACGACCCCAACGACAAAAATGTAGATCCAGCCTATATAACACCTGCTATATTAGCGAATAATCCGCCTCCATTGGAATATGTGATCCGTTTCCAAAACACAGGCACTTACGAAGCCGAAACAGTAGAAATTGTGGACTCCTTGAGTACAAATTTACAGTGGCAAACCTTGCGGTTAATTTCGTCCAGCCACTTTTGTACTTGGGATATTAGTCCAAATGGGGTAGTAAAATTCCATTTCCCCAATATTATGCTACCAGATTCGACAACTAATGAGCCGGGGAGTCACGGATTTGTGAAATTTTCGATCCAAGCTCAATCGGGGCTTTCCGAAGGGGACAACATAGCCAATTTCTGCGATATTTATTTTGATTTTAATGAACCTATTCGTACCAATACCGCAGATATGCACGTGACCTATTTTCTTCCTGGTTCTCCTTTGCCTCCCGGTGATAATGCGCTCTCTGCACGTCCTAATCCTGCTTCTTTTCAGGTAAAATTTAGTTGGCCGATCCCTACCACCACTGATGGCACCATTACTTTATACAATAGCAATGGTGTTGCAGTTGCATCGGTCAGTTTGCCAGTACCCAGTACAAATGCTGCGATCAATACGGCTTGGTTACCCGAAGGCATGTATTTGGCTGTACTTAGGTCGGGTAACTTATTTTATAACAAAAGGGTGAGTGTTGTGCGGACGAGAACGATTAGGAAAGACGAATAAGGGGCTTTTCTCGTTACTTTGCGCTGTTTTCAGGTATCCACTTTGACGGAATTAGCCATTACTTTGCCCAACGGCAGAAGAAAATATATATTTATTTTTACAATCGTACGTTTTTATTTTTGGTAATTTATCTTGAAATTTGAGATAAAGTACAGTTCCCCAAGTGTGGCAAAACCGGCCTTAGAAAAATGCAGGTTTTGCTTGAGTGGAGGCGGATGAAGCCAAAAAGTGTTTGAGC
>JAYUKX010000041.1:0-17801 GCA_043764095.1 Chitinophagales bacterium | reverse complement strand
GCTTTTTGAGGGGATACCTTTTTTTCGCTAAAAAAAGTAAGAAGTAGATATTATTGCACAAATTTTCAGGTTTTTGAGATTTGCAAGTGTACATGTTTTTTTCTCAAAAGAAAAAGTGTACGGCTGGATAGTTGAGTGACGTTTACGAAAACCTCCAAGGTTTTCGTAAACGTTCGCAGGTAAATTCTTCCTATATTATTGCTTAATCAACTTTTTTACCCCCACAGCATCGCCCATTTCTACGCGTACGTAATAAATGCCTGCGCTTAAATTGCTGGTATTCAAAGTGATTTGCGTTTGATTGGTATTACCTTTTTGTATTACCCTGCCTAATACATCTACCAATACCCATTTTTTCTCCTGTATCCAATTTCCCTTCATTACAATAATTGTTTTGTCCAAAGTTGGATTAGGGATAAGTTGAAATCCAAAATCAACCATTGATGGACTGTCAACAATAACTGGCGGTAAAAAAGACGACAATTCGGTACCAAACAATTGCAAGCCTCCGCGCTGATTACCAAGGACAACTTCTAATTTGCCGTCGCCTGTAAGATCTGCAAAGGCTGGGCAACTGCGGTTTCCTGCATTGATATTGCCCCAATTTAGGTCAATAACCGGGAATGCACTGGTTGTAGGCCCTGTAAGTTGGTATGCTTCCATTTGACCATCTTGAGCACCTGTAATCAATAGGGTGCTACCATTGATATTTACCACTTGCGGTGCGCTAAAGCCAATGCCATTGGGTACAATTTGCGTATTAATAGCACCCAAATTTGGGATATTCGGGGCTGTATTCTCGTCTGGGTTAAACATAGGTTCCGTGGGGCTACCCATATTTTTATAAAAATTTATATTTCCGTTGCGTTCACCTACAATTATATCGTTCAAACCATCCTGATCCAGGTCAAAAATAACAGGCATTGACACCTGCCCAACATCCATTGTGAGCCACATCACATCAAAACTTTCTACTAAATTCATCGGATTGTCCGCTCCTGCTTGGTTAAAAAATGCATAAAAAGCACCAAGGTTACTACCCACTAAGAGATCGAGGTCATTATCGCCGTCCAAATCGCCAAAAGCAGGCGCAAATTCATAATCATTAGGTGCGTATTGCGACATACCCAGCCAATCCGCGTCGGCCAATGTAAAAGCGGGTGCGGCATTCGTACCCGTATTCAAATAGAGGTATAGGCTCGCATTAGTAAACCGCTGTGGATTCCCATTTTGGGCAGGTGTATAGTAACCATAATTACCCACAATAAGATCTGTAAGTCCGTCTCCATTCACATCCGCGAAGGCTGGATGGCTAGCAGTACCCAGATCTATCATATTGGAAGTGAATAGTTTACGTGTCTGTAGTTCAAAGTTAGCACTACCGCTTGGATTCGTGTTGTTATACCACCATACATTGTTGCGGTCTTCGTGCAGCGTAGGAGAATTGGGCGATACCAAAAGATCTTTCTCGCCGTCATTGTTGATATCGAGGTAGTACGCTGCTGGAAAACTCAATAGTTCCACTTCCACGTTTTCTTTGGGGAATGTGGTATCCTGCGCTGTCATCCAAGCATTTTGTGGGGTGCCACCATTGAGCAGTAGGTTAAGGCAATTGAAGGAGATATTACCAACCAAAACATCTTTGTCACCATCCTTATTGTGGTCGAATGTAAGTACCGACGCGCCAGGGTGAGCACCGTCGCGCTCCTCAATTACTTCACCGCCCGTAAGACAAATTGCGCATGCATCGGGGGTTGCACTCAAGCAGGATCTGCATTTAATCAGGCCATTTTCAAAAAACTTGCCCCAGCAGCGGTCTGCAAGAATAAATTGTAGGCTATCGGTACCAAAACCGCGCTCTACCGACATATTTTGTAGGTAAGAGAGGTACACCGAATTGCCCGCTGAAAACGCGACAATATCCATATCGCCATCGCCATCAATATCATCTACAGAAGGATAATCGCTACCTGAAATGGGAAAATTATTCCACAGTCCGGGTATTTGATCGGGGTAATAAATATATTTGTTTTTACAGGTAGTGCAATTAGGATAAGTAAAATAGAATGGATCAAAGCGCAATACACCATTATCAAAACGGCCCTTGAACACGCGTATTTCTTGTGCACCGGGTTCATCAGGGGCGCAAAAAATATCCATTGCGCCGTCATTATTGTAATCACGGAGTAGCACATAATCCGTCAATTTAGGGAAGGTACGTGCATATTCTGGCGCATAGTAATAGGCATTTACACCTCCTGTAAGGTTATTCAAAAAAGTCAGAATGGAATTACTGGAGCGATCAAAAATCATTAAATCCATTGCTCCGTCTTGATTGAGGTCAACGGCGTTGAACTGTGGTGCGTTCAGTCCACCAGTAAAAGGATACGGCAAAGAAAAATTATTTTGAGTTACCGGGCACGTTATGGCTTTGAATGCTGCATTTTGTGCTTGTATATTGGATGAAACAAACACCAAAAGGAATAAAAATGAGTAGAAATAATGCTTTTTGCTCATGCTTTTATATTGAATTTAATAGAGATTATGTAATTTTATTTTTGTATGGGCCGAAATTAGAGATTTTTGTTACCAGCAATGCGCTTTTTGCAGCCATAATGGGGCAATTACGGCGAAAAAAGGAAAGAAGATGGGGGCAAAAAGATCAATTTCGGCCTCAAAAATAAAGTTACATAATCTCTAATGATGAAAATGCGATTTTAAACCGCAAATTTACGAATTAAATGAGGTTTTTATATGGGAATATGGGGAAATGTAGTTTTTGGTCATTTGAAGAAAGAATCATCGCATGCTCAATAGTTTCCCCTGTTGTGGTTCCAAACAAACTGGAGGTGTATCGTGCAAACCGTATCCACTAAGTATTTTTTCATACAATGCGATATACTCTTTTGCCATACGATCTGCGGAAAAGTAACTACGTACATAATCGTGGCATATTTGTCTTTTGAACGAATCGGCATCTTTAACAGCCTCAATTATTTCTGATTTTTTCTCGGATAAACAACCAAAATCAGAGTAAATAGCATCTATTTTACCATTGCCCCTTGGTCGATCCAATTCACTGCGGTGTACACCACCAACAATCTCGGTCAAGGCACCAAATGGCGTTCCAAATACAGGGCAACCAAACCATAGGCTTTCGATCAAAGCCAAACCAAATGGCTCGTGCCATAGGGTAGGGTAGAGGAGGCCTTTAGAGCCATTAAGTAGCACATTTTTGCCATCGCCACCCAACATGCCATGGAAGCGCACATGTGGACTAAAGGTAATGCGTACATTTTTACCAAAATTGACCCTCGTTCCGCCAATAACGTGTAGCCGTTCCCCTACTTTTCCTGCAATCTCGATAGCGCCTTTTACGTTTTTTACGCGCCATTCTGCTTTGCCTAAAAAATGTAGATACATTCTTTTATTGGTCAAAATGGGGTCGCCATAATCATCAAAATCCAAGCCATTATAGACAAAAACATTGCCTCCATGTCTTTTTGCATGGTCTTTCGATAAAAAAACAGTATTGGGGTGAAACGTTTGTGGCTTTTCGCTGTTAGTATGGTAAGTGTAAATACAAGGCTTGTCGATCTGTTCTTCGGTATTGGGGATATGAAAATGGACAATATCGCAACTTGCTGGAATTTGTGCGGAGTATGGTAACGTTTCGTCAATTTCTTTTACATTTGCAAAGTCGCATCGGGAGTTTTTTTTAACCAAAAAAGTCACATCGTGACCCATTTTTACTAAGGCTTTTCCGAGCCACCAAGTTATGCGTTCCGCCCCGCCGTATGCTTTCACGGGGAGGCGCGTGTTATTAACTAATAGGATATGCATAGGTGGTATTAGGTGATTAAATCTTGTTCCTTAAACAAGTCGTGTGTATAATGGGATTTTCATAGACTTGGCCAAATATTTAATTCATAAAATATTGATTTTCATAGCAATAAATTGTAGAAAAAATATTTAAGTCATTTTAATTGCCAGAACAAAGGAACGATATAATTTTGGACTAAAAAACAATAAAAAATATTTTTTTGAAGCAAACAACATTACAAGCCCGTTACCAGCAAACGCTGGATTTTATGTATGCGCAGTTGCCTATGTACCACCGCGTGGGTGCTGCTGCGTTTAAAAAAGACTTGACCAATACTTTGGCTTTGTGTCAACATTTAGGTAATCCTCATCAAAAATTTCCTTCGGTACATGTTGCTGGTACGAATGGAAAGGGGTCTGTTAGCCATTTTTTGTCGGGAATATGTCAGGCCGCCGGCCTTAAAGTGGGGCTATATGTGAGTCCGCATTATTTGGACTTTCGAGAACGTATCCGAGTAAATGGGAGGTACATATCCAAGCAAAAGGTAATTGATTTTGTAGATCAAAATAAAGATTCAATTACAGCAATTCAACCTTCATTTTTTGAAATGTGTGTCGCTATGGCATTCGATCATTTTGCAAGTGAAAAAGTAGATATTGCTATTGTAGAAGTTGGATTAGGTGGCCGATTGGACAGTACTAATGTCATTACGCCCTTGTTAAGTGTCATTACGAATATTTCTTTCGATCACATGGATATGTTGGGTGATACCTTGCCCTTAATTGCCGGTGAAAAAGCAGGTATTATTAAAAAGGGAATCCCTGTAGTTGTAGGTGAATCACACCCGGAAACAGCACCGGTTTTTGAGGCTAAAGCAGCAGTGGAGCAGGCACCGATTGTTTTTGCAGATCAATACTTCAAGACTATTACTGTAAAAGAGTCCTTGGGTAATAGTGTTTTTCAGGTGCTAAAAAATGAGACTGCTTATATGCCAAATTTTGAAGCAGAAATAGCAGGGCCATACCAGTCTAAAAATATTTCTACTGCCCTGCAAACAGTAGATATGCTGTGGCAATTACCTGATTTTCAATTGATTTTAAAAAATAAAAATGCTAATGCTACTTTGGAGGAATACATTGCGAAGGCATTTAGCAACCTGCGGGCATTAACTAAATTTCAAGGACGCTGGCAATTAATTTGCCAAAATCCGATGGTACTTTGCGATAGCGCGCATAATGAAGCGGGCTTAAAGGAGGTTTTCCAAAAACTAGAAAATTATCCTGTATTGGCCAATGCTCAATTGCATATTGTGACTGGTTTTGTTAATGATAAAGATTTGTCCAAAGCCTTGGCGTGTTTCCCTACTTCTGCTAAGTATTATTTTGCTAAAGCCAATATTCCAAGGGGGTTGGATAAAGATGTATTGAAAACTCAGGCTGCTGAATTTGGCCTTCATGGACGTGCTTATGCGAGTGTTCGTCGTGCGCTGGGTGCTGCTAAACGCGCTGCAAATGGCGATGATGTGGTGCTGGTGGTTGGTAGTATTTTTGTTGTGGCGGAGGTGTTGTGAGTAATTTGGAGATGCTTCTATGGGAGACGAATGAGGCGGATATGTGTGGTCGATATTCGTGACGAACACGCGTGACGAACACGCGTGACGAACACGCGTGGGGTTTTCACCCCACGCTGGATATGTCGCCCTATTCAGGGCTTTTTAGTCTTCGCTCCCAAAAATCGGTAAAGTGTACTATTTTAAATATCAATATCAATATCAATACAAATTAGTGAGCAGAGCAGCAAACCAAGCCCCGAATGGGGCGACATATCGAGCATAGGGTGCTAACCCTATGACAACGCGTGGTGTGATGCCAAATCAATCCCACACATACCGTTCGTCATATTCCACCTCATATTGGTGCAGAAATTCACGAAATTCCGTTTTAAAATCCTTTTTTTCGTGGTGAAAAAATTGGTTGTCGATATATTGGCAAACCACTCCTTCCTGTTTAGGGTTAACAGAAAACGCACCGTATCCATTTTGCCAATAAAAATTAGTATATTGTTCTCCCTGCGTTTTTACCCATTTTGAAGAATGTTTTTTCACATCTTCCAACAAGTCTGCCAAGGTAATTTTACGAGAAAGCAGGCAAAGGATATGGACATGGTCGTAATAACCACCGATACGAACAGGGGGACAGTCAAATTCTGTGCAAATACGGGCCATATAGGCAAATAAACAGGGTTGAATGGCCAAATCCATAAATGGTTGGCGGTGTTTTGTACTAAAAACAATGTGTACAAACACCCTACTCAATGATTGCGGCATAAGATAGTAAGAAAAACTACGGTTAAAAGATGCGCAAATATACAGGACATCAAACAAATGTCAATATACCTTATGTCTTTTTTACAAATATTCTTACCCCACCATCTTCAATAACCCACCATAAGTATCGACCCGTCTGTCCCGTAAAAAATGCAATAGTTCACGGGCTTCCCGAATCTTGTTAAAATCACAATCCGCATAAAGAATAGCATCATTCGTATCCCCTTCGGATAGGAAATCTCCATAAGGATCGCTAATAAAACTATGGCCATAAAACGTCATGTCTTTTTCTACGCCCACACGGTTGGGAGCAGCAATAAATACGCCATTAGTGATACCGTGCGCGCTGATCACGGTTTGCCAAGCCTTATGGCTGCTATAATCGGGTCGATCGGGCTCGCTACCTATTGCGGAAGGGTAAAAAATAATATGAGCACCCTGTAAAGCGAACAAACGCGCCACTTCAGGAAACCATTCATCCCAGCAAATACCCACAGCGATACAGCCAAATTTAGTGTGGAACACCGGATAGCCCAAATCGCCTGGCGCAAAATAATATTTTTCCAAGTATTGCGGGCCATCAGGGATATGTGTTTTTCGGTATTTGCCCAAATATTTCCCATCGGCATCAAATACCATTGCAGTATTGAAATACAGCCCAGGCAAAGCCTCTTCATATATAGGTACGATGAGTACTACCCCCAATTCAGCAGCAAGTGCCGACATGGTGTCATTCAGAGGGCTAGGTATTGTACGGGCATATTTGTAGTTGTCCACATCCACTGTTTGGGGGAAGTATTGGGCATCAAAAAGTTCTTGTAGGCATATAATATGGGCACCATTGCCGGCTGCCGTGCGGATATGTTGGATATGTTTTGTTACATTATCAGCCACATTAGGGCTACATGAAAGTTGGGTAATAGCGATCTTTACAAGCATTTTATTCGTATATGTCTTGGGTTAGTTGGGATTAAGGCAGAACAAAAGTAAAACACCATTTATAATACTCGGCACAAAAATACGTCCCTTGTAACTTTATAGAAAAAATTGGTCTAAAACTTACTATGCAAAAAATATTTACTGGGGCTGCACTTCTTTTTTTAGCATCTTCGTTTACGGATGGCCCTCTTTATACCACATTTTCAAATGCCTCTTTTGAATCTGAAACGCGCAAGGAATCTATTTTTCCTGACGGCTGGTCTTCCCAAACACCCAATAATACACCAGATATATTACCAGGAGCGTGGGGATTACAAATTCCGGCGCACCATGGGAAAACCTGTTTAGGATTAGTGACCCGAGAAGATGGTAGTGTTGAAAATATTGGGCAGACACTTTCAAAAACATTAAAGGCCGATGAGTGTTATTCTTTTAGTATTTACTTGTCGCATGCCGATTATTATGTCAAATATGATAAACCATGCCGACTAAGGGTTTGGGGCGGTGACGCGCCCGGATCGAAACAAGTATTGTTGGCTACTTCTTCGCTGATTAACCATACGGAATGGAAAGTGTATAATTTTAAGTTTATTCCTTCAAAAGAATGTACCTCTATTACTTTGGAGGCCTATTATGCACCAGGCATTACTATAAAGTACAAGGGAAATATTTTGCTGGATCAATGCTCTGAAATTTTTCAGTGTGAAAAGGCTTAGGCATTCCCAACATTATACTTTGTTTACAACGTATGCTACAGCTAGGAAGTAAGGGAATAGCCAATTTTTAAGTTGTTGATATTATTTGTATTTAATAAAAAAAATGGGAATAATAGTGTTTTAATGCACTGTTTTTTAATTGATTATAGATATTTTTATTGTTTATTTAACGATAACTTGTCTGTTTTTTTATTATATTTTTCCCTTACAACTATTTATTAACACCTTATTATTCCAAAAAATTTGCATTGCGCTGTAAAATGTTGTACTTTTGCGGCCGTTTTAAGGTAAGGTGATTTTAATTGAAAATTTTGTCGAAATTAAATTTTGATAAAATAAATTTTAAACAGAGCCTAAATATCCTTGTTTAGCCAAATAAAAATTAATCGTTTTGGCTTCTAACTTGATAAAATACCCATTTAGGGTTTATTAAATATGATTACAAATATTCGAAACATTGCCATTATTGCGCACGTTGACCACGGTAAAACTACCTTGGTGGACAAGATCATCCTAGCGTCTAAATTGTTCAAAGACCATGAACTCACAGGAGATCTCATGCTCGATAGTAACGACCTTGAACGTGAGCGTGGTATCACCATCCTTGCCAAAAACGTATCTGTTCAGTACAAAGGTGTCAAGATCAATATCATCGACACTCCTGGTCACGCCGACTTTGGCGGTGAGGTAGAGCGCGTACTTAACATGGCCGATGGCGTATTACTTTTGGTGGATGCTTTTGAAGGCCCAATGCCTCAAACCCGCTTCGTGCTTCAAAAAGCCCTAGAAATGGGTAAAAAAGCAGTAGTGGTCATCAATAAAGTAGATAAACCAAACTGTAATCCAGATTGGGCGCACGAACAGGTATTTGACCTGATGTGTTCTTTGGATGCACGTGAAGATCAGTTGGATTTCCCCGTCATTTTTGGTTCTGCTAAAAATAACTGGATGGGTAAGGATTGGAAAAACCCAACCACCGATATTACTGCTTTGTTAGATGCAGTAATCGAGCATATTCCACCTCCGGAAGTATTTGCGGGTACACCACAAATGTTGATTACTTCTTTGGATTACTCCAATTTTATTGGCCGTATCGCGGTAGGTCGTCTTACACGCGGCGTATTAAAATCTGGTCAACAGGTTTCTTTGGCTAAAAAAGATGGTACATTCCAACGCAACAAGATCAAACAAATTTATGTATTTGATGGTCTAGGAAAAAAAGAAGTTGATTTTGTGGAAGCAGGCGAAATCTGTGCAGTAGTAGGTGTAGAAGGATTTGAAATTGGCGATACCATCGCTGATGCTGAAAATCCAGAGGCACTTCCATCTATCGCAGTGGACGAGCCAACGATGAGCATGATGTTTACCATCAATGATTCTCCTTTCTTCGGACAAGAAGGCAAGTTTGTAACGAGCCGCCACGTACGGGAGCGTTTGGAGAAGGAATTGGAGAAAAACCTAGCCATGCGTATGGAAGAAACGAACTCTGCCGATTCCTTTATGGTATTTGGTCGCGGTGTATTGCACTTGAGTATTTTGATCGAAACCATGCGTCGCGAAGGGTACGAATTGCAAATTGGACAACCACGCGTAATTGTTAAAGAAATCAATGGTCGTAAACACGAACCAGTAGAAGAATTAACAATTGACGTACCCGAGGAGTCTAGCGGTAAATGTATCGAATTGGTGACACGCCGTAAGGGTACTATGAAGAGTATGGAACCTAAAAACGACCGTTTCTTGTTGCGTTTTGATATTCCTGCACGTGGTATCATCGGTTTGCGTTCTAATATTTTGACTGCAACCCAAGGTGAAGCAATTATGACGCACCGCTTTACAGGTTACGAAGAATGGAAAGGAGATATCTCTGGCCGCCAAAATGGCTCCTTGATCGTAATGGAAAACGGTAGTGCCATTGCATATTCATTGGATAACTTACAAGATCGTGGTACTTTCTTTGTAGATCCAGGTGATGAAGTATATGAAGGTCAGGTAATTGGTGAAAACAGCCGCCCAATGGATTTGGTGGTAAACGTAACCAAAACAAAAAAATTGACCAATATGCGTGCTTCTGGTTCCGATGATAAAGCATCATTGCCACCATCACGTAAATTCTCTTTAGAAGAAGCACTTGAATATATACAAGAAGACGAATACGTAGAGGTTACGCCAAAAAGCATACGCTTGCGTAAAATCTATTTGAAAGAGTTTGAGCGAAAAAAATCTGCAAAAGAATTCTCTATGGCTTAGTAGAGGCTTGCCTCTTTTTGGTGTCTATGCGCGACTTAAATCGGGCATAGACACCTTTTAATATTGATGATTTGAATTTATATTTTAGTTTTTCTTGTTAAAAGTACTAATTTTTAAAAGAAAACTTACATTTGCAGCTGATTTTATGAGCTCACGTACAAAATTATCTAACTTTAATTATAATTTACCCAAAGAATTAATCGCGCAGTATCCAACTCCGGAGCGCGATCAAAGTCGCATGATGGTTGTAAACCGCAGCACGGGTAAGATTGAACACCGTTTATTTAGGGATATTTTAAGCTATTTTGGAGATGGTGATGTCATTATGTTCAATAATACTAAAGTGTTTCCTGCCCGCCTTTACGGCCAAAAAGAAAAAACTGATGCCAAAATTGAGGTTTTTCTACTGCGCGAACTCAATAAGGACGCGCGTCTTTGGGATGTATTGGTCGATCCAGCACGCAAAATTCGAGTGGGTAATAAACTTTATTTCGCCGATGACAAAGGCAATGATGTGTTAGTGGCAGAAGTGGTGGACAATACCACCAGCCGCGGGCGTACCATTCGTTTTATGTATGATGGCAGTGAAGAAGATTTCCAAAGCGATTTGATGCTACTGGGTAATACACCTCTTCCGCGCTATATTGAGCGGGAGCCCGAAGAACTTGACCGCGAACGCTACCAAACAGTGTATGCTAAAGAAGTCGGTGCGGTGGCCGCCCCAACTGCTGGCTTGCACTTTAGTCGCGAATTAATGAAACGGCTCGAAATTCGTGGCGTTAACTTTGCAGAACTTACCCTCCATATTGGATTGGGCACTTTCCGTACCATAGAGGTGGAAGATTTGAGTAAACACAAAATGGAGGCCGAATACTTCAAAATTCCTTCGGATACCTCCGAAAAAGTAAATAAGGGATTGGCAAATGGCAAACGTGTATGTGCTGTGGGTACTACCGTTATGCGTGCTATTGAAACTTCTGTTTCTGCGGAGCAATTGATGAAACCAGTGGAAGGATGGACCAATAAGTTTATCTATCCTCCCTATGATTTTCAAATAGCCAATTCAATGATTACAAATTTCCACCAACCGAAGTCGAGTGTACTTATTTTGGTCTCGGCTTTTGGAGGTACGGAACTCATCATGCATGCCTACAATGAAGCCGTAAAAGAAAAATACCGCTTCTTAACCTATGGCGATGCGATGCTCATTTTGTAATTTTTTCTATTTTTTAAACTAAAGCAACTTGTTGATCGTTAAGGAACGTATAAATAGTATTTTAAAACTTTTACGGATTCCTTTTTCGGTTTTGCTGAATATTATAATAACACATTAAAATTATTTGCGTATATGTATTGGACCCTCGAACTTGCTGGCTATTTGGAAGAAGCACCTTGGCCCGCCACTAAAGAAGAATTGATTGATTACGCTATTCGCTCTGGTGCGCTTACTGAGGTAATTGATAACCTAGAGGAATTGGAAGAAGATGGTGAACTATACGAAAGTATCGAAGATATTTGGCCGGATTATCCGCGCCATGAGGACTTTTTCTTTAATGAGGATGAGTATTAACTATTAACTAATGTTATTGGTATTCGATCATTTTCGGTGATTCGACTTACGAGCCATTTTAGGATATTCTCCTTAAATGGCTCGTTTTTTTATGCTCGAAAATACATGCTTAAACATCTATTGTATCTTTACTACCTATTTAACCGATAACCATCTTAACACTCGTCTTATTATTTACAAAACTATCCTCTATAAACTCAACAATACCAGTATCTAAATGGTGTTTTGCTCCAATAATGGCGATTTCCCCTTTCTCCACCATTTGCTCAAGAATATAACTACGGTTGATGATACTCCTGACTGACCGTTTTACATTGAGTGTAGTAACATTTTCAACAAATTCCGAATTTTTAGAATTCCGCTTTTCCGCATTTGTGGTTTGGGTTTCTTCATAAACGGCGGGTTGGATCTTCGATAATAGCTCGGTAAGGCTACCCATTTCTACGTGATCGCAAGCCCCTTTAATGGCACCGCAATTGGTATGTCCTAGCACTACAATCAGTTTGGATCCGGCTACCTTACAAGCAAATTCGAGGCTACCAATAATATCGGTATTGACTACATTGCCCGCAATACGGATTGAAAAAACATCGCCCAAACCTTGGTCGAAAATTAATTCGGCTGAAGTGCGGCTATCGATACAACTTAAAATAACAGCAAATGGAAACTGGCCATCACGGGTTTCGTTGGCTTGTTGTAATAGGTCACGATTGACCTTCAAATTGGTGACAAACCGCTGGTTCCCCTCCCTCAGAAATTCTAATGCTTTCGCAGGTGTTATGGATGCTTGTGTTTCTGACGTGTGTGACTTCATAGTATAAAATATTTTGTGTGAAAACATTTATTCAACCAATATGTTGTCAAAACAAGGTTGTTTTTTGGGCGATCAGTACTCTTTTTATTAAAATAAGTATCAGGACATAATATTTTGAATTATCTTTACATATACAATTGTCGCACATGAATATATTACGTTACCCTACTTTGGCATTCTATATGTTTAATATCTTCTTTGCATGGAGTACCGGAGCAGTCAATGCACAAAAAAAGCAACCTGATAAGGTAGTGCTTCAAAATACAGAAACAAGAACAGGTAAAGTTACTGATTTTCAAGGAGATATGCTGCGTTTGCGGCTGGCCGATAAATCAGAAATATTGATTCCTTATGCAGATATAGACACGATTATGGGGCTGTCGCATCGTACCCGTTTTTTTAGTACCGCCATTGGAGCGATCAATTTTAAGTATTATTCTCCATTTTTATTGGAAAATACAAGCGCGAAAGGGGCTCAGTTCCAGTTCCGATATGGTAAATTTCGGAGTGCAAGGTGGGCTCGCTTTGTACAATTAGGTATTATTCCTCAGAAAGATTTTACAGTGACAAAATTGGGCTTGGGGCTGCAATATTATGCTATCAAACGACATTATAATAGGCTCAATGGTTATATAGGATGTACGCCAGAACTCAATTTTGTAAGGCATAACGTGACTCCTTTTGTTACCTTTTCAACCCATATCGGTACATCGTATATGACGCATAAGGGGCTGCGTTTTTTTAGTGAGTTAACGTGGCAAAAGCCCATCTTTAATATTGGCAATGAGCGGAGCTGGGGACTGCAAATCGGGATACGACTGAACAGAGAATTCCTGAATTACTATCAAAACATGAATGAAAAGGTAAGGCTAAAACGTTAATTTTTTACTATATCAATGCACAATGTTATGATTTCTACGCTTTTTCGAGTCTTTTCGATCCTCTGCTTAATGCAGCCTTTGTTGCTAGGCTATAATCCGCTATTTGCACAATCGGGACTGCATATTTTTGATGATACTCAATTGCACGAAATTAGGCTGAGTATCGCTATTTCATTTTGGCAGGATACTTTGTACAAAGATTATATTGCATCCAATAAAGACCCTGAAAACATACCAGAGTTCTATCGTAAATGTGAGGATGTATCTATTGATGGCGCGTCTATTGGTCCAGTTGGGATCAAAATGAAAGGTAATTTTAGTGTTATTTTTAACCGTGCGCAACAACGAACAAAATTTCCTTTCAAAATTTCTTTTGATGCGTTTTTTAATCAAAAATACGATGGATTGCGCAAAATAAACCTAAATACCAATACCAACGACCCTTCCTTTATGCGCGAGGCTATGGCATATCGGCTGTTTCGCGATGCGGATATTGCAGCACCGCGTACTGCTTTTACCAAACTCTATGTCAACGATGAATACATGGGACTGTTTTCCTTAGTGGAGAACGTGGATAAAACCTTTTTGAAACACAATTTTGGCTCCGATGACGATGGCAATCTATACAAAGGTGTCACTTCCGATTTTACGTGGAATGGTTTTGATAAATCGGCATATAAAAAAGAACTTTCTTTAAAAACCAACGAAACAGAGGACGATTGGACGCGTTTAATTGTATTTTTCAATCTGATCAACAACGGCTCAAAACAAAGTATAAAAGATAGTTTGGAGCAGGTGTTTGAACTGGATCAATACCTGAAAATTGCAGCGATAGAGCGGTTAGTTTTTTCTTGGGATAGTTATACAGGATCTGGTTCAAATTATTACGTTTATGAAAGCGAAAATGGTAAAATTCGGTGGATACCCTGGGATTATAACGAAACGTTTCAAGTGGCGAACGGCAAAATTAATCCCTCGTTTTTGGTGCCTAGAAATGATCGACCTTTGCTAAAATCTGTTTTTGAAGATAAAGAATGGCGGCAGCAGTATATGGGAATTGTGTGCGAAATGCTCGAAAATAAAATGTTTTCCATAGAAAAAATGCTTCCACAGATCAAAATTTGGTACAACTTGATCGACCAAGCATATAAGGAAGAAAAGAATCCCTTGTTTGATTATAGTGTATTTCAACAGAGTCTAAGCCAAAGTACAGAAGAATATTTTTCGAGGCTCCAAACGGGTTTTCAATTCAAGGTAATCACTTATAATGGCTTTTTCCCTTTTGTAAAAGAACGAATTAAATGGGCGAAAGAACAACTTCGTTTACAACGCTACAATTGTGCTTTTGAGCCTATTTCAGAGGCATCTACATCACTTTTAATTTCGCCTAATCCAATCCGATCCGGTCAGAAATTAAGGGTAGAACAACGTTATACTACCCAACCCACACGCAGTGCAATTACAGTATTTGACGTAATGGGTCGGGTAATGGAAATTCCAAATTGGCAATTTGAAAAGGATGGGGTACAATATATTATAGTTGACCAATGGCCAAAAGGAATGTATTTCTTGTGCAAACAAGAGGCCGACGGAAAAATTGGCGTGGGCAGACTGGTAGTGGAATAATATACTATTTTACAAATTTAAGGCTCTCACTATCAATACAATAGCGTAATCCTGTTGGCTTTGGGCCATCATCAAAAACGTGTCCTAAATGGCCATCGCAGCGTGCGCATGTTACCTCTGTACGAACGGAGCCAAAAGAATTATCAGTTACATTAAGCACGTTTTCTTTCGCAATTGGTTGGTAAAAACTAGGCCATCCTGTACCTGAGTCGAATTTGGTATCAGAGTGGAACAAAGGCAGGTTACAGCCCGAGCAGTAGTAAGTACCTTTTTCGTGGTTGTCCCAATACGCATTTTGGAAAGGACGTTCAGTGCCTTTTTCGCGGAGTACGTAAAATTGGAAAGGAGCGAGTTCTTTGCGCCATTGGGCTTCCGTTTTTACTATTTTTTCAATTTTAGTAACATGGTTTTTTTTGAGTTTATCTTTGTACAACGACTCGAAGTGGTTTACTTTTTTAGCTACTACATGGGCGCAATAAGGCTCATTAGTGTGTAGATTGTAGTAGTTTTGGTGGTATTCCTCGGCGCGGTAAAAGTTTTTAAAAGGCTCTATTGTAGTAACAACGGGCTTTGTTTGTACCTTTTTTGCATCAATATCGTGTTTTACCTGTTCTGCAATGGCTTTTTGTGCATTGTTGTGGTAAAATACGGCAGAGCGGTAATCGTCACCAACATCGTTGCCTTCTTGGTTAGGTATGGTAGCATCGTGGATATTCCAAAAAACGTCCAGGATTTCAGCATACGACACTTTGGTGGTATCAAAAGTGACTTGTACACATTCGGCATGGCCAGTAGTACGGGTACATACTTGTTGATAGGTGGGGTTTTCGACTTTGCCGCCCCCAAATCCTACTTCTACTTTGGTCACTCCGTATAGTTGTTGGTAAGAAGCGTCCATTTTCCAGAAACAGCCACCTGCGAGGGTTGCTACATCCAAGTTATTAGGATCAGACGGTTCTGCTTGTAGGGTGGTCGCGGCTACGACCTGCATGTCATCGTCTATTTTTGTTTCTTGTTTCGCGATATGGCATGCTTGAAATGCGAGTACAGCGATTAATAAATGCTTGATCATCATTGTTGTCTATTTTATTTGTTGAATAATGATACAAAGATGCAGGCAACTTATCACGAAAGTCTCACAGGAATTTATTTGTTTTTTCTCAAGGCATAGAGGTAAAAACTTTCCACTTTTTGTCTGGCCCAAGGTGTTTTGCGCAGAAATTTTAGACTGGATTGGATACTGGGTTCGTTTTTGAAGCAATTGATGTCAATTTGTACCGACAATTCTTCCCAGCCATAGGTTTCCACTAAGTATTCTAAAATAGATTGTAGTGTTTGTCCGTGGAGTGGGTTATTTTTTTGTACGTCCATGCTGTGTGTATATTTTGTAGGGAGTAAAGGTAGGACAATAATACAAGTTGGTTAATAATTGATCCATTTCAGAATGGACTCAGGGCTCATATAGCGCTCTCTTGTGTCTTTTTCATCGCCTTTTATACCTTTCCATTGCGCTATTTTGAGTTTTTCGCGTACTTCTTTGCTCCACGATAATAATTGATACCCCAATCCGTGTTGGATACACCTGCGGTCAGTTTTGTTTTCAAAATTGTCCATGTATTTTTTGCTGATATGCATAAAGGCTAATTTAATAAAATAAAGCCCACGTCGTTGGTGGAAATCGGCGATATGGCTCATTTCGTGTCCAATTACGCCTACTTGTGCATTAAAAGAAAGGTTTTTGAGTAGCAAAGGCTCAAATCTGGGGTATGTTTTAGTACTGATGGTAATGAGGTATTTTCGGTGTTTGGGGCACTGGAATATCGCCCATATCCTTGGACGTGCAGTGAGTGGAATGGGTGTATCTTTGAGCCTAAATTTTATATGGGTATGGGCAAGTTTAGGGTAGTACAGCATGACACCTCGTATTTGCCAAAGAAAGGTGCTGTCCATTGTTTTGTTGGTGTAGGAAGTATCGCTATAATGTTGTTGGATATAGGCTACTGTAATTTCCTTTTGGGGGGAAATGGGCTGCGCGCTGACAATTGTTGTATAGGAAATGGCTAAAATTGCGTATGTAATTAGGGCTTTCATGTTGTATTAGGGGTGTGAAAATTGGTGCTGAATAACTAAAAAAAGAATACTACCAACCGATAACCTTGCCAAATTGCAAACCCGAAAAAGGTAAATGCCAATATCTGATTGATATATTGTTGTAACCGATTAACATGCCGCCATAATAGTTTGCCCAATAGAATAAACATTAAATAGCCTCCCATTGCGCCTACACTTGCACCTATAGAAAATACAAAATAAGCACTAATATTGGAAGATAACCAGCCGTTTTGGATAAAAACACTACCCCATAAAATCCAAAAAGGATAAATGAGCACATTAGCCAAACTGAGTAGTGCACCGCGTAGAAATGCCCTATGGTGACCACCTTCTGATGCTTGGATATTGGTCTTACTTTTTAAATTACTAATGGCTAAATAAATCAAAATAGGGATAGAAATACCCCCTAAAATTTCTTTTAAATACGGAATACTCAACAGTATATTTAGCCCTAATAAAGTAATAAATACCTGAAAAAACTCAACAAATACCGCTCCTATGCTAAACTCAATGGCTTTCCGTTGTTGGTCTGCTAGTGCAAATTTTAATACAGTCATATTGAGTACGCCGAGCGGCAACGCGCCCACAAAACTACTACTGAATCCAATCCACAAATGTTGACTTAAAAGCATGAAGTATTGTTATTTTGTAAATACTTAACCCACTCCCATTTCGGCCAAAAAAGGTCAATTTTTAGCCATACTTCGCCATTTTTTTCGTCCGATGCGCTGCATCGAACTCAAA
>JAYUKX010000040.1:0-17854 GCA_043764095.1 Chitinophagales bacterium | reverse complement strand
TCGCCAAATTTTCGTTAAATTTTTCGCCGAAAATAACCCATTTCGACTGCAAAATTTGCCTTGATTTGACAAAAATTTCCTCATTTCAGCATTACGACGCTAAATCCTGTATAATGTCTATTAAAAATTAACAACATGATATTATTAAAAAACTTTGTAGCACTTGTGCTACTTACGATCAGTATGCATGCAAATGCACAGACTTCGCCCTCTAAAAGTGGTGCATCTGCGGCTCAAGAGCCCGTAAATAAAACAACCAAAAATACAGGACGGGCCGATGTGGGTGGTGGCACAGGTGGCACCAAAGGAACTGGATCCGCAGGTCGCGCCGATGTGGGTGGCGGCACGGGCGGAACTAAAGGAACTGGATCCGCAGGACGCGCCGATGTGGGTGGTGGCACGGGAGGCACCAAAGGAACTGGATCAGCAGGACGCGCCGATGTGGGAGGAGGCACCGGCGGCACCAAAGGAACTGGATCCGCAGGACGGACAAATAAAAAAGAAGACTAGATTGCGTCTTTGGACTTTAACATTGAGGTTGTCTCTAAATTTAGCATCTTTATGGTGTAGAAGGCCCTACTCCAAACATACTGGTGAAGGCGGGTTACCAATTTTAGGTGACCTGCGCCAGCAACCAATCCTTCTCTATCACCGCTTTATTGCTCAATACCTCGTCGCGAAAAGCCAATACCAATTTTTTATCGTTTCTATTCAACCTCGATAGTTTTTGAATATACCGCACTGTGTTGAGGTAATGCTGTTGGTGGTAACCAATCACCTTTTTTTTGCGCAAAAGCAAGATCCGAAAACTGGCCAAAAGCGCATCTAAAGCATCCAATTCAGTGGTTTCGTAGTACATTTTGAGCAACATTACGCGGCTATCGAGGTTGAGCAGCAAGTCCGTCTCGTCCACGCGGGCGAGGAGTGGCATGGCTTTTTTATAGTCCTTTTGGGTAAAAAACAACCGCGCCATATTGTAATCGCGGGTAGCAGAGCGGTATTTCTGTTCCAAAAACGGTTCATAATCAGGGATAAACCGCTTTATCCAATCGTATTCCTCCAGTATCAAACCCAAAGCAACTATATTTTTGTATGCAAACCGGCTCAAAATACCGTGCTCAATCAAAACACCTGTTTCCAGACCTACTTTATACAAACCAAATGCTTCCCGAATATAGTGTTTTTCGCCTGTATTGAGCCGTTTTATACAAAAATTAACGGCCAGTAATAAGAATGTACGCCTTTCTTCGGCGGGCAAATCGGGATGTTGCTCCAATTCCCGACGAAAAGCCCTAAAATCTGATTCGCTACCCGATGTAAGCGCTAGGTAACACTGAAAATATAATGCCACGATAGGAATTTCCTTCAAAGGACTTTTTTCCACATAATCCAACAAAATACCCAGCAAAACGGCATCGTATTCCACCTGAAACACAGCCCGATGCGATGCTGTGAGACAGGCCAAACGCAATTTGCTGCTCACCAAATAAATATCCAACGCCTTCCCTACCGCAGCCAAATTATTATCGCCCGTGCGGTGCTGCGATTCACCCGCTGCGTACTTTTCCCATTCTAATTGATACTGAAAATAGTAAAATTCATTGTCGTGCGGCATTTTTGCCAACCTATCCTCCGCACGACGCAAGGTATAAGACAATGGTTTTGTAATGCCTTTTTGCCGATAGACCCTCACCAAATGTAGATCCGACAATAACGGAATTTGCTCATAAGAACGTTGTGCTAAAAATGATTCTATCGCAGCAAGCAAAAATGTTTGCGCATAACGCCATTGCGCATCCTCAAAAACAGTATCTGGATAAACATACGCAAATCCTTGCTCCGGCTGCCAAGCCTTTTGTCTTTGCTTCAAAATCCATTCCCAAAGCCGTATAATATCGACGCGTTGGTTGAAATACGGACTTTGAATAAAATGGGTGAACTCCCTTTTTTCTACGCCATTGAGTTTTTCAACCGTACCGAATAACTTTTTATCCTCCATGAGCGATTATTTTTGTGCTACAAAAGTAAATAAAAATTAAAATAATGCAAGAATAAAACGAAATAAAATATTCATTATCAATTTTTTGTTGTTTCAGTTATCTACTTTACTTTTTGACAAATGTCGATTTTTGTTGTTTGTGACAGTAGTGTTTCGCTGCACTTTTGTACCATGAATTCATATCAATGCCCAATCACAACATCAAACGACAACAATTTCAACCCACAACATCAAGATATGTATTCATAAGGTTTTGATATTCAAGGTCTAATGTTTTTTATCTCAAGTCTAACATGAACAAATAGTTATGAAACACTACATATTACTAATCGTTTTTTTACTCAGCGCGTACGCTGGATTTACCCAAGGTTGGGATCGCGTTTATCCCACTATTAGTTCCAATAGCCCCGTTGAGGCAAAGCGGATATTGGCGGCTCCTGGTGGCGGCTATTTTGCTGCGGTACAAGAATTTACGGGTGGCGTGGACAACGCCTACCTCATCAAAATTGACGACAATGGCCAATTATTATGGCAAAAACCCTTTGGATACGGAAATGCCGTACTACCGCAAGATATGCTCCTCACGCCCGATGGCGGTATTGCTATCATATCCAATACCTATAATACATCTGGAACAGCGCCCTACCGATTGAGTATTTTTAGCAAATTTAATGCACAATTTGACTTGGTTTCGGAAGTAAAAACTGCCGAATTTGGCTTTTATGAAGATAGTTATAATATCCTGAATGCCCAAAATGGTAATTATTGGGTCACTTGTGTTACGTTTAACCAAACGAAGGGCTACCTCAAACTGGTGAATGACCAAGGTGTTAAACAAGGGTTGATTACTACGGGTTTGACTAATCTTCGACCTATAAAAACGATTTCGGCTACCAATGGCGATTTGATTGTCTTTTGTGATGGCCAACTTACGCCCAATGCTTTTGACCAAATTGGGATGAATCGTTACGATGCCGCAGGTAATTTTATTGACCAAAAAATTTACGGAGACCCAACAGTTACTTCTAATGTACGAGATGCCATTGCAACACCCGATGGTGGCTGGATGATTGCAGGCACTGAAAGGACAGCCACGACTCAAAACGAATTTATACTCAAACTGGACAATCTGGGTAGCGTTGTTTTCAAAAAAACGTATGATATCGCAACCGAATTTTTACAAATCAGGCGCATACATTTGGATCCTACTGGTAATGGGTATCGCTTATTGGTGGATCATAGTTACCCTATCAATTATGACAAATCAAAACTAATCTACCTCGATAACGCCGGAAACATTGTTAAAAGCATTACTTTTTCCAATGTCGTTTATACCAAAGGAAACGATTTCTTTATCTTACCGGATAATGGCAATATTGTTGCGGGGAAGCGTGCAACAACCATAAACGAACCAAATACGGTAATAAAGCCGATTATTCCTTGGATTACACGGCTCAATGAAGATGGCGTATTTACCAATTCCGGTGTTTCGGGACAATTGCGTTACGACGAAAACAACGATTGTATCAGCGATAAAGATACCCTCACCGCTGGCCTACCCGTTTACGCATTTCAAGACAGTATCGTTATGGGTAGCGCACTTACGGATGCAACAGGAAATTATTATATCCATTAGCACCGGGCAATTATAAAGTATTTCCCAAACTGCCTAATGTACTTTGGACCGCTTGTTTGGATACTATTGCCGTCACTGTACTCGCAAATGACACCACCAGTAACAATAATTTTGCCATCCACTATAATATTTTCCCTGTCGATAGTATGAGTGGTTATGTGTTCAAAGATTACGATTTTGACTGTATAAAAGATTCTTTTGAAACCATTGTTTATGCGGGCTGGAGGGTCCAATTTAGTATGCAAGAAGGCAATAATTCGTATAGTGAAACGCGTATTACGGATACCAACGGCTATTATTCCTTTACCAATTTTACAGGATTTACCAATGCTGCGCAACGTTTTATCTATATCACACCACCAGCGGGTACACTATTGCAATGCGACTACGCTTGCGCGCAGGAAACATTGCTTCCATTGGAGCAATTTTCGCCAAATATGCAGTACAGTCTAGGCGTACAATGCGATACCTTATTAGCATGTGCCGAAATGCATACTTCTATCGGTATTCCTTGGTTGCGGCCTTGTATTTATTCCGATTATACGGTACTCGTCCGCAATGATGGCACAGCCACCGCCAATGATGCGTCAGTAGTAGTTACTATAGATTCCACTTTGGAGGTGTGGGGCAGTAGTATTCCTTGGGCTTCGCAAACGGGCAATGTATATACTTTTAACATTGGTGATCTGCCTGCTCATCAAAGTTTTGTGGTGACCATACAGGTATTTCTTCCATGTGGTCTGCCACCCGGTACTACTTATTGTTCATCGGCTTATGCGTTCCCTGATACACTTTGCAATGCCAATAAAGGTGCGTGGGACGGTTCTAAAATTGAAATTATGGCCGAATGTGTAGGCGATAGCGTCATTTTTACCATTTCCAATACTGGTTCGGGTAATATGGAGCAACCACTGGAATATATCGTTATCGAAGACAATGTGCTCTTGATGATGCCCGGAAATTTCCAATTAAATGCTGGATCTTCCACTACGGTAACTGTTCCTGCTGACGGTAGTTTTTTACGCTTGGAAGCCAAACAGGCACCAGGTTACCCAGGGCAAGGTACGCCTGTGGCATGGGCAGAAGGTTGTGGTAGTAGCGGACAAACGAGTTTAGGATTTGTCAATGCGTATCCTTTGGGCGACGAAGATCCTTGGTACGATGTGAATTGTACCGAAAGTGTCA
This sequence comes from Chitinophagales bacterium, assembly GCA_043764095.1. GTDB lineage: Bacteria > Bacteroidota > Bacteroidia > Chitinophagales > Saprospiraceae > M3007. Next base: position 13,034 of record JAYUKX010000040.1, on the reverse strand, counting down.
ATTCTTTTGATCCCAATGACAAACGCGGCTTCCCAACGGGTATTAATGCGGAGCATTTTATCAATCAAAATGTTGATTTAGAATACGTTATACGGTTCCAAAACACAGGAACGGCAACGGCCTTTCAAGTAGAAGTACGCGACACTATTCCAGTACAATTCCTCGATCCGACCACCGTTCGAGCAGGTGCAAGTAGCCATGCTTACGACTGGGACATGCAGGGCAATGGCGTGGTGGTATTTACATTCCCGAATATTAATTTGCCAGACAGCAATGCCAATTTGATCGAATCGCAAGGTTATGTGCAATTCACGGTGCAACAGCGCAAAAACCTGCCTATTGGTACCGTAATCCGCAATGATGCTGCTATCTATTTCGACGATAACACGCCCGTGATCACCAACGAAACCTTCCATACCATCGGTAAAGACTACCTAACAAGTGCCACGTCAGTTCCCGGCCAACCATTACTCCAAGTTGAAATAATGCCAAATCCGATGCACGAACAAGCACAGGTACGCATCATAGGCAATTTATCGCAAAATGGGTTACAACTATTTAATTTGGTAGATATGACTGGCCGACAAGTACTCAGCCAATCCTTCACAGGTTCGTCCTTGGAGATCGGTACTACTGGGCTGCCATCGGGTATCTATTTTTATGAAATCAGAAACAAAAATGCAGTGATTGGAAGGGGTAAATTGGTGAAACGATAAGTCCTTCATTTCAATCGTTTTTTTGACTTTGACCAGCAATTTCCCATGCGACATGCCCCCTGTTGTTCAATGGGAGAACGGATGAAACGGATTTAACGGATTAGAGCGGATTTTTTCAAAATCCGTTTAAATCCGCATGATCCGTTTCATCCGTTTTACTATCCTATCTTAGTTTTGATACACATGCACCATGTTGTTCAATGGGAAAACGGATGAAACGGATTTAACGGATTAGAGCGGATTGGTTCAAAATAATCCGTTTAAATCCGGGTAATCCGTTTCATCCGTTTTGCTATCCTGTCTTAGTTTTGATCAACATGGAAAATTGCTGTACTTTATGGTAAAAAAAAGTTTATGCTACGCCCACAAAACAAGTTTTAAATAAAACTACTTTTATATTTACACACCAGAGCGGTTAAAATTCGGCGCAACTCCTATTTCTATAGCCAAACCATAGTATCTTTGCCTAAAATTAGGAGCATTCCTAATCATTCCAATAATGGCCTCCAGCATACTATTTACCCACTCCTATTTTTACCCTTTCGATGCCAAACAATGGCGTGCAGCGCAACCATACCCACCTTATGGCACCATCTATGCGGCAGCCGTAATGCGCGAATGTGGTTATAATGTAGGGCTATTTGACACCGCTTTACTCGATCATTTTGAGGGATTAAAACTACGATTGGAGGCCGATCGCCCCGCTTTTTTGGTCATTTACGACGATGGTTTTAATTATTTGACCAAAATGTGCCTCACACGTATGCGCGAAGCCGCATTTGCAATGGCCAAAATGGCCTTAGGTTATGGCTGCAAAGTAATAGTGTGCAGCAGCGACTCCACCGACCACTACGAAGAATACCTAGCACAAGGTGCTGATTATGTGATACTTGGAGAAGGAGAGGTCACCCTTCGCGAACTCATCCTGACCTTGGATGCCAACCCCGATGCCGATATCCAAAACATGTTGGGTATTGCCCATAAACAGACAGGTAAAGTCGTAAAAAATGCACCTCGTCCAGTTTCCACTACCCTAGATGCATTCCCCGATCCGGCTTGGGATTTGGTGGATATGGAAGCATATCGAGCAATTTGGATCAAAAACCACGGTTATTTTACCCTCAATATTGCGACCACCCGTGGCTGTCCTTATAAATGTAACTGGTGTGCAAAACCCATTTATGGCAACCGTTATAATACCCGTTCGCCCCAACGTGTTGCTGGCGAAATAGAAATGTTGATGCAAAATTATGGCGTAGACTATTTCTGGATGTCGGACGATATTTTTGGATTACAACCCAAATGGGTACAAGCATTTCGGGAAGAAGTAGTGCGTCGCCAACTCAAATTTGGGTATAAAATACAAAGCCGTGTCGATTTGTTGTTACAAGAAGATAATATTGATGCCCTCGTGGAAAGTGGCCTAAAACAAGTATGGGTAGGTGCGGAAAGTGGTTCACAAAAAATATTGGACGCGATGGATAAAGGCACACAGGTGGAGGAAATTTACGAAGCAACGCGTATTTTAAAGAAAAAAGGCGTGGAAGTATGCTTTTTTCTACAATTTGGATACCTCGGTGAAACCCAAGAGGACATTGACAAAACCTTAAAAATGGTGGAAGATTTGGTGCCGCACGATATTGGTATTTCGGTGAGTTACCCTTTGCCCGGCACTAAATTTTACGACAAGGTGAAATCTATGTTGGGTGAAAAACAAAACTGGACCGATTCCGATGACTTGGATATGATGTATCTTTCTACTTTTCCACCCAATTATTACCGCCGTTTGCATCGTTTGGTACACAAGCGTTTTAGGTTAAAACAAGGAAAATTAGCGATTAAAGACTTATTGGCCAATAAACCCGCTAATTTGCGACGAGCAGTGCTGACGGTTTATTACGCCCCAGCGGCTTGGTGGGATGCTAAACAACTAAAGCGGATGGTGTCGTCATCTTAAATTGCCCCACAAAAAGCCGCTCGCCCCAATGCCGCTGCTCATACTCCACCGTTGCCTCAAAACTCGCCAAACGCGCCCGTTCCACTATAAAACCCCAATTACAATCTTCCGATAAGATCATCCAAATCGTAGTACTGGGCGCGATAAATGGCCGACATTCCACAAAAAAACGGGTAAAATACGATAAACCTTCGCCTGCAAAAAAGGCTTTTTCGGCATCATTTTTGGCGTCTTTGGGGTAATAAGGCGGATTAACCAACAAGTAATCAAATTGACCTTCAGGCACGCCATTAAACAAGTCGCTTTCGATTACTGGAAACGATAAATGATTTGAGGCCACATTGCGCAGAGCCGTTGCGACAGCCAATGGGTTAATATCCACTCCCATTGTTACCGCGCCTTTTTTCGCCGCAAAAATGGCCAATGCCCCACTCCCCGTCCCTATATCCAACACTTTTTTCGATTGAAAATCAATGTGTTGCAAAAAATTCATAAATATAGGTGTACTAAAATAAATACCGGGATGAAATACCCCCGCAGGCACCTCTAATTGGATACCATGCGAACGCCATTGTCGTGTTTTTTGGACATAACGCAAGGCAAATACCCTATAAATGGGCAACCAAAATCGGAGATAAATAGCGCGGTGAAGGTGCATTATTTGAGTCCCCCTACAGCCCCAATGCCTCCAAAAACGACGGATGATCGGGCTTTACATTACTTCCAAAAAAACGGACGAGTTTACCGTCTTCATCTATCAAATATTTACAAAAATTCCAAGACGGGACGGCATCATTCCAACCATTTTGATCCGGCGAACTCAACCATTGGTACACAGGTGATTGATCATCGCCTTTGACACTTATTTTTTCTAAAATAGGAAACGTGACACCATAGTTTTTTTGGCAAAAATTTTGAATTTCATCCGCACCACCCGGTTCTTGAGCACCAAAATCGTTGCACGGAAAACCAAGCACAATTGCATCTTCTTTATTGGCATCGTAAAATTTTTGCCAATCGCTGTATTGTGGGGTATAGCCACATTCAGATGCGACATTAAGAATAATGATCTTTTTTCCTTTAAAATCCGCCGTATGCAAGGTACGTCCATCTAGGGTTTTCAAATCAAAATTGGGAAAAGGGTGTGTAATTGTATCTTGTGCCATATTATCTGTGGGTTGAATAATCGTATCAGCGCCTTTGACAAGAAGGTGATAACCAAAGGTAAAAGCCGTGGTTAACAAATTGACCCCAATAACAAACAAACGCTTAATAGCCATAACAAATTAAAATGAACAACTCTTTCTAATTTTAGTTGTAGCAGAATGACGTGTTTTCGTTATTTCCATAATGTTTTATTAATATTTCATGCTCTTCGCCGAAAAAGTCATCCAATTTAACCAAGAAATTCACTGCACTGCACCCCTCCCCGATGGTATTCGGATTATGAATCCATTTCGCGAAAACCCCGGTGTGCCGGAATTGTCAGCGCAGTTTTACCGCAAATATTACAGCGACAACAATGACCGAAACCTTATATTAGGTATTAACCCCGGCAGACATGGCGCGGGTCTCACAGGTATTCCCTTCACCGATCCCAAACGCCTAATAGAAAAATGCGGTATTGGCTATAACGGCCCGATGGCGCACGAACCATCTTCTGTTTTTGTGTATGAAGTAATAGCGGCCTACGGCGGAATAGAGGCATTTTATAGCGATTTTTATATCAATTCGCCTTGTCCATTGGGTTTTACCAAAATGGGCGATAATGGCAAAGAAGTCAATTATAATTATTACGATAGCAAAACACTCACCGAGGCCGTGAATGATTTTATGTTGGAAAGCATGGAAAAGCACCTCGCCCTTGGTATTCGGCGAGATATAGCGTTTTGCTTTGGAACGGGACAAAATTTCAAATTTTTGAATAAATTGAACCAAACTCAAAAATATTTTGACCAATTAATCCCATTAGAACACCCAAGGTTTGTGATGCAATACAAATCAAAGGAAAAGATGCGGTACATTGATGCATACTTGGAGGCGTTTGCAAAAATTCATTAACCCAGTCAGCATAGCGCAGATATCTTCGATTGTTTCTACGGAATTCTCCTGTAAAAATTTTAGGTGCAGCGCACCGCAATATTTGTAGTAGCATTGATTATTTTTGTATTTTTCTTGCACAATTATTAAATTCGTTTTACCTTTGCGGGCTTTTTATAGGCACACTATACGCATAGTGTATTTTTCATTCACATAAATAATTGATTTAACAATGTTTGCAATTGTTTCCATCGCCGGTCAACAATTTAAAGTTGAGGAGGGTCAGCAGATCTTCGTCCACCGGCTGGCAGCTGAAGAAGGGGATTCACGCTCCTTCGACACCGTTCACCTCATCGACAACGATGGCAAGGTACGTATCGGTGCGCCAAATATTTCTGGTGCTAGCGTAAAAGTTAGCGTCATTTCGCACGTAAAAGGCGATAAAGTGATCGTTTTCCACAAGAACCGCCGCAAAGGCTATCGCAAGAAAAATGGCCACCGTCAGTCTTTTACTAAAGTAAAAATCGAAAGCATCGCGGGATAAGCGGTACAACTGATTTCGATCAGTTCAACTCTTTTTCCAATCAATTTTTCACATCATTTAGATTTAAGAAAAAATGGCACACAAAAAAGGTGCGGGTAGTACCGACAACGGCCGCGACAGTAAAAGTAAACGTCTCGGTGTAAAATTATTCGGCGGTCAAACCGCTGTTGCAGGTAACATTATCGTTCGCCAACGTGGTACTCGTTTCCACATCGGCGACAATGTATATATGGGTCGTGATTTCACTATTCATGCAAATATTGACGGTATTGTTGTATTTACCCGCAAAAGGGACGACCGTACTTATGTTAGTATTACTCCAGCCACTGCTGCTGAGGTATTAGCAAAAGTATCGGGCGCAAAAAAAGGTGACGCAAAAGCAGCACCAAAGAAAACCATCGCAGTAAAAGCGGAAGCAAAAGCAGCACCAGTTGTTGCAGCAGCCGTAGTTGCACCTGCTCCAGTAGCAGAAGTGGTGGAAGAAGTAGCAGCACCAGTTGCTGTAGCAGAAGTGGTGGAAGAAGTAGCAGCACCAGTTGTTGTTGAGGCCGCTATTGAGGCGCCAGCAGCAGAGGAAGAGGCTCCAAAAGCACCTGCTGTAAAAAAAGGTGGCCCAAAATTGGACGATTTGAAAATCGTTGAAGGTGTAGGCCCTAAAATTGAGCAATTGCTCAAAGAAGGTGGTATCCATACTTGGGCAGATCTTGCTGCGGCTAATGTGGATCGCTTGAAAGAGATTTTGGACGCGGCTGGCCCACGTTACCAAATCCATAACCCAAGCACTTGGCCAGCACAAGCAAAATTTGCCGCAGAAGGCAATTTTGACGAACTGAAAGAGTACCAAGACATGTTGACTGGTGGTCGTGATGTGACTGAATAATAATTTTTAGTCTAAAATTTTGGGTTTAATTATCAAAATACCCTTAATATTGCACGATCAATTTTCTACTAAAGAAGTTTTTGTTTTCATAGCTTAATTTTTTAGTTGTGACCCCGGCTGTACCAGTCGGGGTTATTTTTTTTATGTTTAATTTTTTCCTCGTTTTCCTCGGCGGTGGCATGGGCAGTATAATTCGTTATAGTATTGCTTTACTGCTGGCACGTAATGCTGCGGCCACTACTTTCCCGTTTGCTACATTGATAGCCAATACCCTCGCCTGTTTTGTTATGGGTGCAGTGCTGGGCCTGTTTACCACAGGCCAAATTTCCGAATCACGTAAATTATTGTTACTCACTGGTTTCTGCGGCGGCTTTAGTACGTTTTCCACTTTTACCGCAGAGACCATAGCCTTAGCAGAAAGCGGGCCGTGGTGGGTGGCCGCTTTCAATATTGTAGGTAATATGTTATTATGTGTAGTTGCTTTATTGCTCGGCTTGCGCTTATGCTCCTAGTCGGAGGTACGCAATGTCGAGTGCTTCCATGATTTTTTCCGCTGCCAAATCCAGATCAGCCTCCGTATGTGCGGCGGATACAAACCCTACTTCGTAACCCGAGGGGCCAAAATAAACACCGCGTTTCAAACATTCCAGGTGCATTGATTTGAAAATAGACATTTTGCTGCCATCAATCTCTTCACTTCGCTGAATACGGCTCTTGGTAAATGTTGGCCAAAAAATAGATCCGATACTTGGAAAACTCACTTCATACCCTTTTGTATCGCAATGGGCTTGTAACTTGCCCGTAAATCGTTGGGTTTTAGCGGCCAAATCTTCATAAAAACCAGGTTTGAGCAATTCCATTAATGTGGCATAACCCGCGGCCATCGCGACTGGATTAGCGCTCAACGTACCCGCTTGATAAACTGGGCCAACAGGTGCTACATGTTCCATAATCGCTTTGCTCGCCCCGTAAGCCCCTACTGGCATGCCGCCGCCGATAATTTTTCCAAACGTGATAATGTCTGGTTGAATATCATAATACCCCGCCGCGCCTTGAAAACCAACGCGAAAACCGGAAATTACTTCGTCAAAAATCAATAATGTACCATTTTGAGTACATACTTCGCGCAAAAACGTCAAAAAAGAACGATCTTGTAGCAATAAACCATTGTTGGCAGGAACGGGTTCAATAATCACCGCAGCCACATCGCCACCGTGTTCTTTAAATGCTTGTAACAATAATTCCGGCTCAGCCAATGGCACCACAATGGTCTCTTTAGCATACGCCTCCGGAATACCCGCGGAGGTACTAATCCCAAAAGTGACCAGACCTGAACCCGCCTTTACCATCAGGGAATCCACGTGACCGTGGTAACAGCCTTCAAATTTGATCACTTTACTACGTCCGGTTACGCCCCGCGCTAAGCGAATAGCACTCATCACCGCCTCGGTTCCGCTACTTACAAAACGGATCATTTCAATGTATTTGTGGTGATCAAGTACTAATTTACCAATCAAATTATCATGTGGTGTAGGTGTACCGAAGGACATACCTTTGGCTACCGTCTCTTGCACGTGCGCAAGTACGCTCGGGTGCACATGACCAAGGATCAGCGGCCCCCAAGAGCAGCAGAAATCAATATATTTTTGGTGATCTACATCGAAAAGATGGCTACCAATGCCTTGTTGAAAAAAAATAGGTGGCCCATCTACACTTTTGAATGCGCGCACTGGCGAGTGAACGCCACCCGGAAAATAGGTTTTTGCAATTTCAAATTGAGCGGCACTGTTCGCACGGGTAAATGTGCTGGGGGTTGGATAGAGTGTATTTTGCATGGGGCAAAGATACGATAGACACGCGCGTGCATGAATACCAAACTACGGAATATTACTCATATCTGACATTTACGGGTTGCTAAGGAGCGGTGTCGAAATAAAGGTACAGATTGATGCACATCTTTTGCCCTCACATTTCCTCTTTTCTACTTAAATAGGTAGGCCTAAGGAACAAAATTTGTTGATGCCTCAGAACCGCCACATTAAAAAGACACCACCCAAAACTGATTTACGGACGGTACTAATTTTTTCGTTGTTCAGGTTGTCGTTCAATTCAGGAAAATTCTTGAATTTACGGGCGGAATCTCGGTATCCGGTAAGCCATTGAAAATTGGCTTCCGTCATTAAGGCCAACCGAGGCGTAATTTGGTAAGAAACGCCCGCTGTGCAACCTACACCGTGTAGCGATTGCTGATTTATTGCCTCAATTACGTCATATCCACTATCTGTTATGATTTTGTTTTTGAAATAATGCAACACATAATCCAAGCCGACATGAGCCATAAATCGCTTACCTAAATCTACCCGATAATCAGGCCCTACCCGAAATTGTAATTCATCGGTATCCTTTGTTTGAGAATCGGCAAAACCTGCAACCGAATTAAAACTATGGTTGTGCTTACCGCCGCCACCTGCATGAACGCCCCATTTGCCTTTGGAGAGCCGGAGTTGTAGCAAATAAGGGTTCAAATTGGACGAATCTGGATCTTTTTTTACAGCCAAAAGTAAAGCGCTAGTGGCATTCAACCCCACTTCTACACCCCAAGCACCCTCGGGTAAAATATGACGTTTGTTGCTGACTTCAGTGGTTTGTGCTTGGCTCACTATAGCACCCGATAACATCAATAGAATTAGATATAAGTTTCTCATTTGCAATTATTTATAAATTTACTTTAAGTACAACAAAGCGAATTGGGGTTGTTAGACTGTTACATATAAAATGGAGATCGCCCGCGCTGTTGTGGTCAATTCTACGCCCTTCTACTTCATCAAAAGCGATAGATCCTACTTCTTTCAAATTGGGGAACTCAATTTTTCTAATTACTGACTTTAAAAAACCGATAAATGGTTGCTCTAAGATATAAACATATTTTCCATCCGGCGAAAACTCAATATCTATAGTGGAAGCATTCGTATTGATCGGTAAAGTATATTTTACATCAAGGTTTTGATCATACACTGCTCCTGATATATTAGGAATAAAGTAAGTGCGGTCTTTTGTTATTGGAATTTCAAATCCGAAAGGATTAATACCCTGCATGGTAACAGACTTATTATAAGCGGCAATCACAGCACCCGTAGTAGTATTTAGTCTATTGCGCTGAATCTCATAAGCACTTACCTCGATAAAAGATAAGTCATCTGGGTTGAGAAATACTAGTTTTCTAGGATAATAATAGCTATTAGGACGCTCATAATACTTAAAAAGCGTGGAAACACTACTTAGTTTTCTAATCGAGAATGCCGTTGAGTAATCGTTTTGAGCGGTCAAAAGCCAGTCGTTTTTAGTAGGTAATATAGACCATGTATAATAAGGAGAAAATGATGCTTCTTCCAATAACACCAGATCGGGCAACCTATAGCGTAAATAACGTTGCGCATTTGTGGTAATTAGCAAATTTTCTTCGTTTTGATAGCGGTGAAACCCAATGCTAACAGCATTGGGATCATTCAAATCGTTCAAAGCCACTTTGGCTAATATATGCTGATTTTTGCCATCGGTTACAGTAAGTATTGGCAACGAATTAGTTAAGTTAGTGACAACAGCTATCATCCAATTCGAATCTGGATGAAAGCGTATGGCATCGGCTCGACCGTTAAAGGCTGTACTACTCAAATTTATTTCCAATAAGTTACTTTCAATAAATCGGTTATCGATTTCAATATATACCTTAAAATAGATTTTATTCTGGAAAAGCGGTATTGCCTTTGCAAAGGTATTGATGTTAATATTATTGGAATTCAACTCAATCTTCAGCCCTGCAAAAGGCGACAAACCAACAGATATGGGCGTTTCAGAACTCAATACAACGACCCGTTGGAAATTGGTAACCCGTTTATTATCCCAGTTCATTCGAATGCTGTCGCCATCTATGGCACCATTTAGTTGGATCGGAAAACCTTGATCCGTATCGTCCAGCACAATTGGTTTTCGACATGAAAAATAAACAGCACTGGTCAACAGTAGCATTGTAGTAAATACAAAAACGTGGAATTGTTTCATAGCAAAAAATAGTTAAAAGAGTGTTGATCTTATATAATCGCTAGCAAATATAGGGGGTTATTGATTTATTTGGCGTATTTAGGAAAAAAAAGATAATAATCGACAAAACTGGCCAAAACCAATTTGAAATATTTGGACACAATTAATTATCATTTTGAACTTGGTCTTTTCCGCCTATACTTCCCCATTTTTTCGTTAGATAGTACCGCTATCCTCCTTAAAATGGCTTGTCTAGCCGAAAAATACCTGCGTTCATTTCTGCAATTAATTATGTCCAAATACTTATTTAGAAATATAACCTTTTTTAAACAAAAAACCAGCAGATAAGCCAAAAACAAACCCTCCAATATGGGCCCACCAAGCCACGCCACCTGCATCTTCGCCATTTAGACCCATCAAATTTAGGCCAGACATGGCTTGCTGAGCGAACCAAAAACCTAGAAAAATCCAAGCGGGGATATAAAATACAGTAAAAAAGAGTAAAAAAAGCATTTTGACTTTTGATTGCGGAAACATCACAATATATGCGCCCATTACTGCTGCAATAGCACCACTTGCACCTACACACGGCACCATACTTTGAGGGTAAACCAGTACCTGCGCTAGGCCTGCCGCCAACCCACCCAACAGATAAAAAATCGAAAATTTGAAATGGCCAATGGTCGCTTCAATATTATCTGCAAAAATCCATAGGTAGAGCATATTACCCAAAAGATGCGCCCAACCACCATGCAAAAACATACTAGTTACAAGGGTTTGCAGATCTACTCCTTGTGAAATTTCGGCAGGAATAGCACCATAATCTGTCACAAATCCTGCCTGTAATCCTTCAGGCAAGGTGGACTGAAAAAGAAAAATGGCCACATTTAAGCCTAAAAAAAGATAACTAAAAATGGGTTTGCACCCGCGTTCTATATTATCGTCGCCGATAGGAAAAACCATTGTTGTATTTTGAGTTAATAAGCATTAAAAATACCGCCCAATCATCGGGTGATCCACAATCACTTTTTTCAATTTTCCAAAATCCACATCGCCTTGGTGCCGCCATACCACTTTTCCATTGGGCTCTACCAAAATGGTATAAGGCAAAGCACCATTCCATGCTGGATCAATGGCCTCGATCAAGGCATATTTATCATCTTCCGCAAAAAGATAGTTGGGAACAGCCGAGTGCTTATCCTGCATTACCTTGAGTACCTTGGCTTCTTGATCCGGTTTATCGGCTGAAACAGATACAAACTCAAAATCGCGAGCACCATACATCCGTTGAAGCACCAAGAAATTAGGGTATTCTAGCATGCAAGGCCCGCACCAAGTTGCCCATACATTGATGAGGCGCAATTTGGTCGCTGCTTCGTTTTTAAGGAGTTTTTGGACTCCTTTTGTATCTAATTTGGCAACTGTGATTGGTTTTGCTGCCCATTCTTTATCGACTTGGTCTTTATAGGCCGTTTTCCAAGCCCATTTTGTAGAGCAACCAAAGGTTTTGGTAACAGGCACTGCCACTGCTTTATCAGCCAACATAGCATCCAATGCGCTGCGTAAATCTTCGGAATTGCCTTTTCCTGGCTTTTCCGCGGCATCTAATCGGCCAATATAGCGCAATTTGCGGTCTTTATCAAACACAAAAGCATGAGGCGTGGCTTCTGGGCCGTATTTTAACGAAGCGGATTCGGTATCTCCATCGTAGAGGTATGGGAAATTATATCCCTTGTCTTTGGCGCGTATTTTCATGGATTCGTAATCGTCGTTAAGATCGGTATAACCCAATTCCTCGTGGAGCAATCCTAGTGGGCTATTGGGCGAAATAGCCACAACTGCTACGCCTTTGTCCTTGTAATCTGCCGCTACGCGAATCATCCTGTCCTCGTAGGCTTGCGCCGTGGGGCAATGGTTGCAGGTAAAAATAATGACCAATACTTTTGATGATTTAAAATCGGCCAACGAGTACATTTTGCCATCCACGCCCGGCAGACTAAAATCTGGCGCATCGGCACCTATTGCAAGCGGGGTGACGGGTTGTTCCGGTACGGCCTGTGGATTGGCCACAAATGCGGCTGTACCATTGGGAGTATTCGTTGGAGTCGTTTGGGACACATTATTACAGGCTGTAACAATAAGGTATAAAAGAGCAGTAAAAACCAATATTTTCCGCATAAGGAATGGATATTTGCAAAATTAAAAGCCAAAGATAAATAGCGTTTTAAAAATAATTGCATAAACTGGCTAAAATTGTACATTTGTGCGTCATTGAGATGCGCTACGAGTTTAAGTTAATTTAGGGGCAAGTAATTGCGCGGTCTTTTTTTTTGTTACCAATGTTAGACCTCTCCGAGGTCCTTTTGGTATATTTGACGCGACTTTTTTACCAATGTTAGACCTCTCCGAGGTCAAAATTATTTAGAAAGAGTACACATTTGTTTTTGGCGAGATATTTTGAAATTTGGATTGAAGTACAGAACCCCAAGTGTGGCAAAACCGGCCTTAGAAAAATTTATGCTGAGCCTGTCGAAGTATGCCGTTTTTGCTTGTGCTTCGACTAGGCTCAGCATGAAAGTGGAGGCGGATGAAGCCAAAAAGTGTTTGAGCCAAACAGAATTGGAGAGGCACAGCCTCCGCTCAATAGTCCGGCGAGTTTTTTTTGGCGCCGCCGGAGCGAGGAAGCAACACCTCCATGCGTCGGTGACCGACACCGCATACTTCGGCAGGCTCAGCATATATTTTTCGTCAGCCGAAGCGTTTTTTGCTTACTTTTTTTGTATGCGGTCAAAAAGTGAGGGTATATTAGTTTCTTTTAGCAATGATTGAGGCCAAAGAATCCATTTGGTAATTTCTGCT
>JAYUKX010000039.1:0-62925 GCA_043764095.1 Chitinophagales bacterium | reverse complement strand
CCGATGCGCTGCATCGAACTCAAAAAAGTGGCTCGTCTGACCAAAAATTGCCTACTTTTTTGACTCGAAACCGTTGGGCTAAGTTTTTACCATTTTTTAAAACAATTTTTTTGATAAAGCATTTAGTATTTTGTACCTTTGCTGTTTAACGCCCATCATTTCCGTCCATAAATGTCCGCTACAATTAAAGATAAAAATATTATTACTGACCCCAACGAATTCATTTCCGTAACAGGCGCGCGCGTGCACAACCTGAAAAACGTAGATGTGGATATTCCACGCAACCAACTCGTTGTGATTACAGGTGTGAGTGGCTCGGGCAAAAGTTCGTTGGCATTTGATACCATTTATGCTGAAGGCCAACGCCGTTTTATGGAAACCTTGTCGAGCTATGCACGGCAGTTTATCGGCGAAATGGAACGCCCCGATGTGGAACAAATCACGGGTCTTTCCCCTGTTATTAGTATTGAGCAGAAAACCACAGGGCGCAATCCGCGCTCTACGGTGGGTACTGTAACCGAAGTATATGATTTTTTGCGCCTGCTTTTTGCACGCGCAGGTGATGCCTATTCTTATGTAACGGGCAAAAAAATGGTAAAATTTACCGAAGAGCAAATCCTCGAAAGCATTGCGGAGCGGTTCAAAGAGCAAAAAATTATGATGCTCGCGCCCGTAGTACGCTCGCGCAAGGGGCATTACCGCGAACTATTTGAGCAAATACGAAAACAGGGCTATACCAAAGTACGCGTAGATGGCGAGGTGCTGGATGTATTACCCGAAATGCAGGTAGATCGCTACAAAATCCACGATATTGAGGTCGTTATTGACCGTTTGCGCGTGGGTGACGACCGTGGCGAGCGTTTGGCTGAAAGCGTAAAAACAGCCATGCGCACTGGTGACGGTTTGATGATGGTCGTTGCCATAGATGTACCGGATAGCCCTCAAGCCATATTTTCCAAACGTCTGATGTGTCCCGATTCGGGTATTTCCTACGAAGAACCCTCGCCCAATTCTTTTTCTTTCAACTCTCCGTACGGTATGTGCCCGCATTGCAAAGGCGTGGGAGAAGTACACGAGGCCGATATGGCGCGTATCATACCCGACAATACCAAATGTATCAATGATATAGGGATTGTGCCCTTTGGCGAAGTGCGCGACAACCTTACTTTTAAGCAATTGCGTGCGTTGGCTAAAAAATTCAAGTTTTCGTTTAGCACGCCTGTAAAAGAAATACCGGAAGAGGCCCTCAAGGTGATCTTGCACGGTGGTGGCGAAGCGCTAGAGGTGAGCGTCAATTGGGGTGGGGACGAATGGACCTACAACCTAGCAGCAGAAGGCGTGGTGAATATGCTAAAACGGTACTACACCGAGAGCAGCAGCGAAAAAATCCGCCAATGGGCCGAAGATTTTATGTCCGTAATGACTTGTCCAGAGTGCAAAGGCACACGGTTGAAACAAGAAAGCCTTTGGTTCAAAATTGGCGATAAAAACATCTCCGAATTGGGCGAAATGGGTCTTACCGAACTCTCCGAAGTCTTGGGCAGCATCGAAGGTAACATGTCAGAACGGCAACAGGCCATTGCCAAAGAAGTACTCAAAGAAATCCGTTTTCGCCTGCATTTTCTATTGCAAGTGGGCTTGGATTATTTGGCACTCAATCGTCCGGCGCGTACACTTTCGGGTGGTGAAAGCCAACGTATCCGATTGGCGACTCAAATTGGTTCTCAACTCACGGGCATTACTTATATTTTAGACGAGCCGAGTATTGGTCTGCACCAACGCGACAACCAACGCCTTATCGCAGCACTCAAAAACTTACGCGATATTGGCAATACAGTTCTGGTGGTAGAACACGATCGCGATATTATGCTTGAATCCGATTACCTGATCGACCTTGGCCCCGGCGCAGGCAAGCACGGTGGCGTAATTGTTGATATTGGTAAACCTAAAGATTTTTTGAAGCAATCCACCAAAACTTCTGATTATTTGGCGGGTCGCTCTAAATTGGATATTCCAAAAGTACGCCGTACGGGCAATGGTCTAGCGCTTCAATTGTCGAATTGTACAGGACACAACCTCAAGAATGTATCCATTTCCATTCCATTGGGGACATTTACCTGCGTAACAGGTGTATCTGGTTCCGGGAAGTCGTCTTTGATCAATGAAACGCTGTACCCGATCCTTCAACAGCATTTTTACAATAGCCTAAAACGCCCGCTCCCATACGAAAAGATAGAAGGATTGGAGCATTTAGATAAGGTGATCGAGATAGACCAAAGCCCGATTGGTCGCACACCGCGTAGTAATCCTGCTACTTATACCAATGTGTTTGGGGATATACGCAAACTGTTTTCCGATACGCCAGAAGCAAAAATTCGGGGTTACCAACCTGGTCGTTTTTCTTTCAATGTAAAAGGTGGTCGTTGCGAAGTATGCGAAGGCGGCGGTATGAAAGTGATCGAAATGAATTTTCTACCCGATGTATCCGTTCCCTGCGACCGCTGTATGGGACGCCGCTACAACCGCGAAACATTGGAGGTGCTGTACAAAGGCAAATCCATTTCGGATGTGTTGGAAATGACGATAGATGAAGCGGTGGTATTTTTTCAACCCATTCCTCCTATTTTCCGCAAAATTAAGACCTTACAAGACGTAGGGTTGGGGTATATCACCCTTGGCCAACAAGCCACCACGCTTTCTGGTGGAGAAGCGCAGCGGGTTAAACTGGCCGAAGAACTCTCTAAAAAAGATACCGGAAAAACGATTTATATCCTCGATGAACCTACCACCGGCCTCCATTTTGAGGATATTCGTATCCTGCTCAATGTATTGATGCGCTTGGTGGAAAAAGGCAATACAGTAATCGTCATTGAGCACAATTTGGATGTGGTCAAAATGGCCGATTATGTCATTGATATTGGGCCGGAAGGTGGTAAAGGCGGTGGCAAAGTAGTGTGCGCGGGTACGCCCGAAGTGGTAGCCAAGGAAAAAAAGAGCTGGACTGGGCAGTTTTTGGTGGCGGAACTTAAGTAGATTTACGCAAATACGCTACATCACCGCCAACCAACCCACACCCAACCAAAACACCACAAAGTAAACTACTGTCAGCCAGGTTTCGCGTTTGTCGAGGCGGTCAATCCTGCTTTTATCACCCGACTTGGACACGATATTGCCCGCAATAATCACGTGTAGCATCACCAAGGCCGTGAGGATATACACCAGAAGATAAATTTTGTCCATCAATACCATATAACCCGAATCGGGTAGTGCATCGCTATAGGATTGCTGTAAAAAAACAGCCGTGAGCAGCCCGCCAATGGGCAGCGACGACCGCGTGTCGATATGATCGGGGTGCAACGTGAGCGCGCCCAAACTCATAAACATAACAATCATCAGCGGTAATAGCATTTTGAGGAAAAAGAAACTCAATGGCCTGCCCAAAGTGAGGGTATAGGTGAGGTTACTGTATTGGTGTGCATTTTCCTCGGGGTTGCCAAAATCAGAGCCATAATCGTGTATCTTTTCGAGCAATTGACACCCGCGTTGTTCCCAACCCACCAAATTCAAAGTAGGCCGTACAGAAGCCGCAATTGTACTTGTGTCGGGCAAATAAATGATGGAATCTTTATCTGCATCGGGGTTTTCCATTTGAATATCTAGCGCATGTTCATCCAGCGGGAAGCGATTGAGGGAAAAAGAATGAAAAAAGCGGCCTTCGATCCTGAAAATACGATAATTAGAGCCATCTTTTAGGCGTACAGTAGCGGAATCGCCATCAAAACTATTGTTGGTTACACTCCATTTTTCGATAGCATTGACAAACTCTACATTGGTGGGATCAAAGTCCCCTTTCCATTTGAACCAAACATAAAAGTCTGCATAGAACGAATGCGCATTCATGTTCAAGTCGTATAAGTTGTTCAAATACAATCCTGTACGAACAACATGTGGTTGCTTGGTGGTCGTTTGTGATTGGCCTAAAAAAGCGCAACCGCAACAAAGAAGAAGCAATAGAAGGGAAAGGCGTGGCTGGTTCATTGGGCAAAGTTAGTGATAGTTTAGATAATAAGTATCAGTACACAATTAATTTATTGCCTATCTATTACTTTTCAACACAACTATTTGACCAAAGTATCAGATATTCTTACAGTGTCCTTACCGATGACATACCTCCATCAACATGCAAAATTTGGCCTGTGACCCATGATGCTTTTTCACCCATCAGGAAATGGATCGCATTGGCAATATCTTCCGGTTGGCCAACCCGACGGAGCGGATGACGTTTGTTACTGGCTTCCAGTTTTTCAGGCGAATTGATCAGTTTATCTGCCAATGGCGATGCTGTGAGCGAAGGTGCGACGGCATTTACCCTTATTGTGGGTGCTAATTCAGCGGCCAAAGCCAAAGTTAATCCTTCAATCGCGCCTTTGGCCATTGCGATGGACGTATGGAAAGTCATTCCTTGCGCTACCGCTACCGTACTTATCAATGTGATAGAAGGTGTTGGCGCAGCACTTTTCAAATTAGCCAAATACTGCTGAACAACCGCAACTGCCCCCAAAGCATTGATCCGGTATTCTTGCAAAAATTCGGCTTCAGTAGTGCGGTGTAAGGGTTTCAAATTAATTGTTCCGGGGAAATACACCAAGCCATCTATCGGCCCGTCGATATTCGGGAGGTATTCTTTACTATAATCCGATACCAGGAACGATTGGTTATAGCCTAAGCCCGAAATATCCTTAGTACTCAGACCTGTAACGGTATGTCCTTCGGCATATAATTGTTGTAATAAATTTTGCGCAATGGCACTGGATGCGCCTGCAAATAAGTAGTGTTTGCTCATCTTTTAGAAATTTTATTGAGGGTTATACTCCGTTGGCGCGTGCACCTAAAACGCCCTACACTGGCTTCGCGCAAGGCGCGATGTTTGGTGCTTTTCCCTTTCATGCGTTCGCGCCACATTTCAAAACTGCTGCGTCGCATTTGCTTGCGCATCAGTTCGATGACATCTTTTTCTTTTAAACCAAATTGGACTTCAATAGCCTCAAAAGGCGTTCTGTCTTCCCAAGCCATTTGGATGATACGGTCGATATCCGCTGGTAATAATGTAATTGACATAAACACTAAACAAGGAGTAATAACAAAGGTTTAGTTATTCAACAGTAGTATTTTTCAAATTTCACAACAAGAAATTTAATTTCAAAAAATTGTAAAAACAGGTTACTTTTGCTCGATAAATTGACTGCCCCCAGCCCCTCATCACACCGATTATATTTAAAACCTAGATCATTATGGCAAAAAAAGTAAATAAAACAACTATTCAGTACGGCGGTATGACCCTCAACCTGACCAAAAGCACAACACAAGCCGCCATCAGATATACGCCCGACACTAAACGATCCTCGCGTGGAGCAGCAGCACCGCCCACTACCGGTGGGTTCGAAATGATTGCCTCCAAACGAGGTATTGAAAGTAAATTGGAGAAAATGCGCGCCATGCCCGAAGTAAGTTCTGGCTCGCATGTATGGAATGTGGACGATAACCAAAATACGCCGCCACTTATCCCTAGCGGTAATTTGTATATTGAGTTTACCGATAAATGCGATGAAGACGACCGCAACGAAATATTGATTGATTTGGGTTTGAGTATTAAAGAAATAGTAAGCAGTAACGCCATCCGGGTAAGTGTAACACCCAAATCGCCAAACCCTGTTAAGTGCGCTATATTATTGCAAAAAAATAAAAAAATGGTCTCGATTGCCGAGCCAGAGTTTATTACCGTACCAGCCGAACGCTTTACTGCACCGGGTGGCACATTTGTAACTACGCAATGGCATTTGGAAAATACTGGCACGAGTACCCCAATTATTGATATCCCGAATGCTATATTTTCCCAAACTCAATTCAAAAAAGGGGCTGATGCAAAAGTAAAAGCCGCTTGGTTGGCCATGCAGAGCCTCGGTTCGCCGAGTATCAAAATTGCAGTGATTGATACCGGTTTTGCCACCGACCATCCACAAATGCGTGGTGACGGCACCAAAGTACGCGCGCCCTTTAATGCCGCTACCAAAACCTCCGATGTATCGCCACTTACCCGTTTTTCGGATGGTTCAATTGGTGTTGCCAGCCACGGTACTTCTTGCGCCGCAGTAGCAGCAGGATTTATGGATTCGAGGGGTGTTTTAGGCGCTGCACCCAATGCGCGCATTATTCCCATCAAATTGGATATTCTCAGCGATGATGCCATAAAAAATGCTTTTGAGCATGCTTTTCTTAATGGTGCGGATATTATAACCTGTAGCTTGGGCTTCCCACAACCGATTAGCCTTAGTACTTTTGTATCCAATTATATCAAAAAATTAGCCACCGAAGGTCGTGGAGGAAAAGGTATTCCTATGTTTTTTGCTGCGGGTAATGCCAATCCCTCCTCCAACAATCAACCTAGGCAAATCAGTGATTTTGCCGCTGACCCAAATATCATTTGCGTGACAGCCTCGAATAGCCTTGATGTACGATCCAGTTATTCTTTTTTTGGCCCTAATGCCTTCTTGTGCGCCCCCACAGATGGCGATGATGGCGTGGGTATCACAACCGCTACCTGCGATATTGATGGTAACAATAATATCGTATTAGGTTATAAAAGTGGTTTTGGCGGCACGTCGAGCGCAACCCCATTAGTAGCAGGTATTTGTGCATTGATTTTATCGGTCAATCCCAACCTGACCCTTGGACAATTGCGCGGCGTATTGGCTCAATCTTGTGATAAGATAGGCCCGCCAGGCACCTATAATGCCAGCAGCCACTCTGCTGAATACGGTTTTGGCCGCGTAAATGCCTTAAAAGCCATCCAACTGGCTACCGGACAAAGTAATAATGCTGGTGCCGGCAACGCACCAAGTCCAGCACCCGCTTCAGGCGCACGAAAAGGACGTGTAACCTCGATCAAGCTTAATATCCGATCTGCTCCTTCAGTCTCAGGGAAAAATTTAGGCTCCTTCAAGAAGGGCGATGTCATTACCTTGCTTGAAAATGTAAATGGTTGGTGGCGCATTGGCAATGGCCGATTTGTGATTGACGATTTTGTACAAGTAGTGTAATGATACTAATCCCGTTACTGCTGCTGCTTATTTTGCTTATTGCGTGGGGTAAAATAACGCCATTTTTGGCCTTCTTAATTACTTCCATCACCACAGCATTGGTTTTGGGTATTTCGCCCGAAAAAATTCCTGCAACGCTTGAAAAAGGCATAGGCAGTACGATGGGATCAATGGCAGCCCTTATTTGTTTGGGTGCTATGTTTGGTAAAATTGTGGCCGAAAGCGGTGCAGCACAAAAAATTGCCCTCGTGTTAATGCGCGTATTTGGCAAAAAATATATGCAATGGGCAATGGTTATTACTGGTTTTATTGTAGGTATTCCGCTGTTTTACAATGTTGGTTTTGTGCTGTTGGTGCCCTTGGTATTTGCTTTGGTTTATCAATACAAATTGCCCGCAGTATATATTGGATTACCATTATTGGCTAGTTTGTCCGTTACGCATGGTTTTTTGCCACCGCATCCTGCACCTACGGCGTTGATACCGCTTTTTGGCGCGGATATACGCCGTACTTTATGGTATGGCATCCTTATTGCGATCCCCGCAGTTATCCTTGCCGGCCCATTATTTGCACGCACACTCCGGCATATTGATGCACAACCATTGGCCACATTTCGGGTATCACCAATGCCCGAATCGGAATTGCCGGGTACTGCTAATAGTTTTATTACGGCACTATTACCTATTTTATTGTTGGTTACCTCTACGGTGGCATTGGCAATTACGTCCATCAGTACAGAAGTAAAGCAGGTGATTAGTATGGTGAGCGATCCGGTTTTTGTACTACTGTTTACGCTATTTGTAGGTATGTACACCTTGGGTAGCAAAAATGGTAAGTCAATGGCGACCTTAATGAACTGGTGCAATGAAGCGATTAAGGATATAGCAGGTTTGTTGTTTATTATTGCAGGGGCAGGCGCATTAAAACAGGTACTGGTAGATAGTGGCGTGAGCACACAAATTGGCGCGTCTTTACAGTCATTACCGATTCATCCACTGGTTTTGGCTTGGGGTATTGCAACATTGATCCGTGTTTGCGTGGGTTCGGCCACAGTAGCCGGCATGACCGCAGCCGGTATTGTAGCGCCCTTGGCACAATCTGGGCAAGTAGATCCCAATCTATTAGTTTTGGCTGTTGGAGCAGGTAGTTTGATGCTCTCGCATGTCAATGATTCTGGATTTTGGCTCTATAAGACCTATTTTAACCTGAGTTTGAAAGATACATTCTTATCTTGGACTATTATGGAGA
This sequence comes from Chitinophagales bacterium, assembly GCA_043764095.1. Classification (GTDB taxonomy): domain Bacteria; phylum Bacteroidota; class Bacteroidia; order Chitinophagales; family Saprospiraceae; genus M3007. Next base: position 54,580 of record JAYUKX010000039.1, on the reverse strand, counting down.
CCATTGTAGGATTGGTAGGACTTGCAGGTGTGTTGCTGTTAGATTGGGTAGGGGTCTAATGATTTTGCAAATTAAACATACGCATGCAAAGTACCAATCAAGCCGAAATCCGTAACTTTGCCTTTTCAGACCTTACTGCAACACTCAAACGGTGCTACTAAAATACATAGAATTCTTAATTACCCGTGGCCTTATAGGCTTGTTTTGGCTGGTACCCTTCCGAGGGCTTTATGTCCTTTCCGATGGCGTTGCCTATTTACTTTATAACGTAGTGGGTTATCGGCGCAAAGTAGTGCAGGACAACCTGTTGCTTTGCTTTCCCGAAAAAACGGAGGCTGAACGCGAACAGATTGCCCGCGAATCGTACCGAAACTTGGCAGATATCATCCTCGAATCTTTGAAAGGTGCAACAGTACCCATCGCTCATTTGAAAAAGCGCTATACCTACAAAAATTACGACCTCATCAATAAAGTACTGCAAAGTGGGCAATCGGTGGTACTAGCAGGAGGGCATTACAACAACTGGGAATGGGGCGTACTCACCATTGCCGGTGGCATGCAAGGCAAAACCATTGGTGTGTATAAGCCACTAAGTAATAAGTTTACCGACCGGTGGTTTTTTAAAAACCGCTCCCGCGATGGTTTTATGATTCTCAAAAGCATGAAGGATACTTTTGCGTCGGTGGAAGAATATAGGGGTACGCCCACGGTATTTATTCTAGTGGCCGATCAAATTCCGGGCAACAAAAAATCCGTTATTCCTGCTACGTTTTTTGGACAACATACCGCCTGTCTCCCGGGTACCGAGGCCATTGCGGTGAAAAACGGATACCCTGTGATGATGTACGAAATACAACGCACCAAACGAGGTCACTACGAACTTACTTTTTCAGAAGTTTGTATGGACACCTCACACACACAAGCGGGCGAAGTGACGCAAACCTTTATGTCGATGGTGGAGCAAACGATACGCCACCAACCAGAAAATTGGCTTTGGAGCCATAAACGATGGAAATGGCGGCCTGAATAATACGTCTTTAGGGATGATTTTAGCGCAGATTGCATCTGACATTTTTAACTCCACCGCTCATATTAATAATATTATGGCAGATAAAGCAAAAAAAGAACAACAGGCATACGATATTCGTTCAGAAGATATATCCGAAATACTGGGTACGCCTCCCGGGTGGCTCATACGTTGGGGCACTACAGTCGTTATTCTCGTCTTTTGTCTCCTGCTGACTGCCGGGTGGTTTATTCGTTACCCCGATGTCATCACAGCGCGGGTTGAATTTACCACAGCTGTGCCGCCCGTTGAGGTGGTTTCGCGTACGGAAGGGCATATTGCGCGTTTTCTAGTACACGATAACGATACAATTTTGGCGGGTACGCATTTGGTCATTTTGGAAAACACAGCCGCTTATGCTGATATACTCCTATTGGAGAAAAGCCTATACCGCTGGGAACGCGTGGCTACTGCTGATAGCCTACTGCTATTGGCACCATTGGGTGGTATGTTACAATTGGGCGATTTGGGAAATGATTACGCCACGTTTGTGCAACAATTGGAACAATACAGTTTTGCCAAAAACAACAGGCATGGCGCTACTACTGCAAATGTATCGGGTGTTCAGCAACAAATTGCTTTGTTACAAAACGGTATCAAATTGGATCAATCCAACCAGCGCAAAGATGCCACGGAACTCACCGAAGCGAAACAGAATTTTAGCAAACAACAAGCGCTATTTCAGGATAAAACGATTTCCCAACGCGAACTCGACCCGCACCAAGAACGTTTATTGGCAGCAGAACGCGCTTATAATAACCACGCCGACCAAATCCTCCGCCGACAGGCAGAAATTAGTAATTTGCAACGCAGTATTGGTGTGGTGCGTTTCGACGAAACCCTTGATGCCAATTCCTCCGCGGGCCGTTTGAAGGCTACCTTGAGTGCGCTACGCACTTCGCTGGAACGCTGGAAGCAAACTTACTTGCTCACCGCACCCATTTCAGGCATTGTGTCTTTGAACAAATTTTATACCGAACGCCAGTACGTTAAGCAAGGCGAACAGGTTATGATAATAGCACCTCCCACGACCACACAGATTATGGGGCGTTCGCGGTTACCTATTATTGGTAGTGGAAAAGTAAAACCCAACCAACGTGTCATCATCCGTTTAGACAATTATCCTTATTATGAATTCGGTACATTGCAGGGAAAAGTACTCAATAAATCTACGTTACCCAAAGACAACGCCTACATTGTTACCATCGGATTGGACAGTATAGGAGGGGCAACCACCAGTTTTAACAAGTCAATTGAGTTCCAACAGCAGTTGCAAGGCGATGCAGACATCATTACAGAGGATAAAAGGTTTTTGCAACGTATTGTGGATCAATTGTTTGCAAAATCACGCTAAACCATTTACACTATTTTGACTATCATTAACAGCCTGTTATATCTTAGGTATTGGTGACCCCTATACCTTTGTGCCGTCATTAAGAAACAAGAAAAAAATAAATCATTGATTTCTCGTTCCGAAAGACAAAGAAACAACTAACATTCAAAAAAATTATTTCACCATCATTTATTTTCATCTTACAATGAAACACTTAATCTCAGTATTCGCATTATTTATTGCCGCAATCGTTTGTGTTAATGCTCAAACTAGTGGCCCAGCCATGACCTTCGAAACTACTACAATTGACTATGGTAAGATTGAAAAAGGTAGCGATCGCGTTCGTAACTTCAAATTTACAAACACTGGTAACGAGCCTTTGATCATCAAATCTGCTAAAGGTTCTTGCGGTTGCACAGTTCCAACTTATCCGAAAGAGCCAGTTATGCCTGGTGAGTCTGCGAATATCGAAGTGAACTATGACACCAATCGCGAAGGTCAATTCACAAAAACTGTAACGTTGACTACTAACGAAACTACAGATACGCATACACTTACTATCAAAGGTGAAGTGAAAACTGCGCCTGTACAGGAAAGCGTTCCTGGTGCTCCAGCAAATGGCGGCCTTCCAAAAGGCTAATTTTCTTAAACTGATTGATTTTTGGTTTGACGATACGACCCGATACTGCACAACAGTATCGGGTTTTTTTGTTGCATCATTCCTTATTGTTTTTTCCTGTGCTTTTTCAAGTCATTGCTAAGTATCAACTAAGCAGCAATTCGACCCAAATTTCGTTAAATAATCAGGTATCTGGTATCTATTTCTTGCAAATAGAGCAAGATAGAGCCATCAAGGTTGTACCGATCATAAAGGCATAAATTACACGATACAACCCGCCACATGATACGCCAAAGCCTGTACCGATAACATTGGGTTGGCACCACTGGCCGATGGGAATAGGCTACTATCAGCCACATACAAACCTTTAATTTCACGGGTTTCGCCATTGGGCTGAACAGGGGCGTTGTCGTTGCCTCCCATCCTGCAAGTACCCATTTGGTGTGCAGAAAAAACACCTGCGTGGTTTGATCCCCAATTTTTTTGAGCAATTTGTGCTTGAAATGCGCTTAAATCGCCACCTTTTGCTGGATAAAAATGTAAAGGCTGGTTGTGGAAAATAGAAACTTGTTCCGCGCCAGCAGCAACATGTGCTTCGGCACTCCGTTGCATGGCATGGATCAAATGCGCACGATCAAAAGGATGCACTTCGTAATGAAGGACGGGTTGCCCCGATTTTTTGCCTACCGTAACCTTTCCGCCAAACTTATCGCGTACCAAGCAAATATGCACAACCAAATGGCGCAATTGCATTAAAGTGGCCTTTATTTGTTCGCTACCTTCCCAACTCATCGACGAAGCCCCCAAGCCAGGATGTATGGGCGGGCATTCCAACCGATGCCCCCAATTTCCGTTCAATTGCTCAAATTCTTTTACGATAACACTCATCATTGGGCCATACCAAGGTAGTATATCTTTGGGATAAAAAGCAGCAGTTGGTATAACGGGATGCAAGTACAGGTTGCGCCCGATCTGTGGGTGTCGTAAACCACTTTTGAGGAGCAGTGCAGGTGTGTGTAATGCTCCAGCGCTGACGACGACTTTCTTTGCACGAATTTGAACCGTAAATTTTTGTCCATTTTGAGCGTTGTAATGGCCAATTGCGCCTGTTGCGTTACCTTGCTCGGTCGTTATTTTTTCAATATGGGTATGCGCGAGTAGGCGTGCGCCATCGCGGGTAGCATCGCGGAGAAAGGTTTCCTGCCCACCTTGTTTGATACCATGTGCATCGCCAAGACAAGAAAAACCGCTTGCTTGCCACGCCTTATCGGATGATACACCTTCGGGAAAACGCATATTCATCGGTATGGATTCGGTACGCCAACCTAGTTTTTTAGCAGCCTCCCACAAGCTTTGGTTTTGTGGATTGTGCTCAAATTGAGTGCTTATGCTATTCCTTTGCTCTATATATTCAAATCCTTTTTGGTATGCTGGGCTTGTAAAATGTGGGTTTTTATAGTCTTTTGCCCATTCTTCCAGCACGTAATCGGGTGTGCGCAAAGAACCTGCCCAATTGATTGCTGAACCACCACCTACAGTACTTCCTGCTAAAATAGACACGGAGCCAGTCTTAGTCGCTAATAATGCTCCACCTTCAAAATGTTGGTTCAGCATTGGAAATTCCTGCATCGTGAGTGCATGCCTTGGCGTGTAGCGGCCTTTCTCTACCACCAAAACATCTTTCCCCGCAGCAGCTAATTGTGCGGCTACCACACCGCCACCCGAGCCCGAGCCAATAATGAGTACATCACATTCCAAAACGGTATCGCTTTCCAATGACAATATCGGCAAAGGATTAGGGTCGTGAATCGGGGCTAAATCCGGCAATTGATACCCAATAGTACTATGATTGGGGTTTGTGTTTTTCCCTTTGGGTATATCGCCAAAATAGAGAAAAGTAGTGACTTTGCGCAACGTAGCAAATGCATTGCGCAATAAACCTAACCTACTTCCCGACCAACTGAGCAACATCCTCGTTCGCTGTTCCGGTGTAAGTCGATGGGCAGGTTGGAGCGGCCCTCCCCATGTAAGACCCAATAATGGGCTCGAAATAAGTTGGAGCAATTGCGCAAATGCCGCTTGATCTTCTGCTTTTACACCAGCAATAAGTTGCAATACGCGTTCTGGCACACCCAGATCGGAGGCCTTACGCGCCCAGTAGCCATCGGTATCGTTGGGGTGTTGGATATTGCTGATAAAAGTATCACAAATGGCCGTGAGTGCTCGAAATTGAGTATCGTTTGCTATCATAATTAAACTAAAAACCGACAAAGAGACAAAGAGAAAGGTAAATGTACGAGAATATTGGATTTTCTTATAAAAATTAGGTGCAGCGCACCGCAATATTTGTAGCAAAAATAGACAACATCAAGTGTAAAGGTGCAGCGCACCGCAATATTTGTAGCAAAAAATGTGTTAAATTTGTGGGATAATAATGAGGTCAAACAATGACAAAAAAGTAAATCAGGAATTAAAAATGCTAGAACATATGTATATAGGTAATTTACAGCCGTTTAACAAAAAAGGATACCACGAGTAATGACTTATCCACAGCGTATTATTTCACTTGTACCGTCCCAAACAGAACTTCTTGCTGATTTGGGTTTGGGTGATCGTGTCGTAGGTATTACTAAATTTTGTGTACACCCAACCGAGTGGTTTCGCGAAAAAACGCGTATTGGTGGTACTAAAACCGTAAATATCGCTAAAGCACTTGCACTCCATCCTGATCTTATTATTGCCAATAAAGAAGAAAACGATCGCGAACAAGTGGAGGCTTTGGCTAAGTATTGCCCTGTTTATACAAGTGATGTTAAAACCTTGGAGGATGCTTTAGCGATGATAGCGCAAGTGGGCAGTTTAACAGGTACAGAGGATAAGGCGGCGGATTTAAATCGGCGCATTCAAGCGCATTTTATCTTGCCCAATATGCCGTTAAAACGCGCTGTTTATTTGATTTGGCGCAAGCCTTATATGATAGCAGGTGGCGATACTTTTATAAACGATATGTTGCGTTATGCAGGTTTTTCTAATGTTTTTGGGCATAAAAACCGCTATCCTGAATGCAATGTGGTTGAATTGGCCGAGGCTAATCCTGAATACATTTTACTGAGTTCGGAGCCCTTTCCATTTAAGGAAAAGCATGTGGCGGAATTGGCAGAAATTTGCCCCAATGCCGTGATTCAGATGGTAGATGGCGAAATGTTTTCTTGGTACGGTTCGCGGTTGTTGCGGTTTACTTTACCGGTTCGGCAGCCATAAGTTGATACATCAATTGCTCAAAATCAGAATCATTTAACTTGAGTACGCCTTTGAGCGTTACAAATGTATCTGTTTTGTATGGTTTCGGAATGGCTCGGAATACAATACCCATAATGGTTTCCGGGCCTGCTCCGCCACAGAAAAAGCAGGCGGCATAAGGATTTTTGCTGAGGGCGTATAAGCCTTTATTGATAGGAATGATATAGCCTTTTATGACGACTTTCTTGCCGTTGAGTGCCTTTATTTTGGTGCCAAAAATGGGAAATTCGAACTCCTGTTCGTGTTCTTTAACGTATTTCCGTTTAAATTTCACATCTTTTAAGGTTGCCCAAGACAAATCAATGGGTACATCGGCACTATCCATCCTGATTTTGGCTGCTTGAAGTGCGGCTTCATCGTGTTTAGCCGGAAAAAATTCTACGTCGTGGTATTGGACGAATTCGGAGGTGGTATCTTGCAAGTAGGTTAACGTATCTTTTGCTATTGTGGTAGCCGACGGTTTACTGCTCCATTTTTGCTGGAAAAAAGAGGGAAACCCAGAAAACGAGGCGACGAACAGCAGTGCAATCAGGAGCACGAACGGGATCAGTTTTTTCATAGTTATGGACTAAAAACAAATGGGGTCAACGACGAAAACGTCGAAAACCCCATTTTGTACCCGGGACGGGACTCGAACCTGCACAGCCGTAAAGGCCAAGGGATTTTAAGTCCCTCGTGTCTACCATTCCACCACCCGGGCCATTGGCGGCGCAAAGATATGGGCTTTATTTGAATTGTGCTACATTTTTTATTGTTGAGTTAAAAGTTTTTTACCAAATTGATGATTTGGTCGCTTCGCTCCTTCTTTTCTACCACAAAAGTGTACGCTTAATTTCTATAAATTTGTGGTAACATTAAAAATCGAATTCCAGTTGTTGACCCGGCAAAATGAGTTCCATTCGTTGTTGCTCCTGCTCCCGTCTCAAATTGGAAACCCCCAATCCCAGCAGCCGCACTTTTTTGGTCAATGCCGCCGTATCGGCCAGTAAAGGCACCACCAAAGCCAACATTTCTGCTGCGGTAGCAATGTCATGATCCATAGTTTTGGAGCGCGTAACGGTCTGAAAATCAGCGTATTTTACTTTAAGGGTCAGCGTTCGGCCAGGATTGTCCGCGCGTTCGATGCGTTGTTGCAAGTCTTCGGCGATTTCGGCCAGTTGTTCCATCATATCTATGGTTTGGTCCAAATCGGAAAGAAATGTATTTTCTACGCTGATCGATTTGCGCACCCAATGGCTGTGTACGCGTCGATCATCGATACCACGTACGATATTGTAATAAAATCGGCCTGCTTTCCCAAATCGGCGCGCCAGTTCCAGCAGTGTACGTTGTTTGAGGTCGTAACCGTTATGGATACCAATTTTACGCATTTTGGCTGCTGTTGCCTTACCGATGCCGTGAAATTTTTCGATAGGCAATTTTTCTAGAAACGCTTCCGCTTCCTGCGGCAAAATCTTAGCCAGTCCGTTTGGTTTATTCAAATCCGAAGCCATTTTTGCCAAAAACTTACAATAAGACACACCGGCAGAAGCCGTTAATTGCGTCGTTTCAAAAATTCGTTGACGGATCATTTCTGCAATAATGGTAGCAGAAGGCGGCCCCATTTTAGGAAAAGTCACATCCAAGTAGGCTTCATCCAAGGAAAGCGGCTCCACCATATCGGTATATTCGTAAAAAATGCTTCTGATTTGTTGGGATACTTCTTTATATCGATCAAAATTGTGCCGAACAAAGATCAAATGCGGGCACAGTTGTCGCGCACGCGAGCCAGCCATCGCCGAACGCACACCAAACACCCGCGCCTCATAACTGGCAGCAGCCACTACACCACGCGGCCCACCGCCACCTACGGCTATAGGTTTGCCACGCAGTTCGGGGTTATCGCGCTGCTCCACCGATGCGAAGAACGCGTCCATGTCAATATGTATGATTTTGCGTGTATGCAATGCTGTGGGCGTAAAATACTGGTTGCTGCATGCCCATTTTTTGGGGGCAACGGGGGTATTTACTTTTGCTACAAAGTTATAACATCCTATTGAGGTTGCGGAGGCTCAAATATATAAGCATCAAAAATTAACACTTTTGTTATGGTTAATCGGTAATATGGTAGCATCTTTGCGCATTCTTACGATCTAAACAGTTTCTTATTCACCAAACCAAACATTTCAAGATGATCCGTCCATTGATAATTTCAATGCTTACACTTTCTTTTTCATTAGTACTCCGTGGTCAAGTTAAAGAAGCCGAATTAGTAAAAGATATTGGAAATCCCGGTAATAATGCGCCTTTTAGGAGTTATATATTGGCATCAATTCAAGACACTGTATATACCTTATTCGAGGACAAGTTGTATAAAATAGAGGACGGATTAAATGCTGAATTTTTGGATAGTATTCCTCAAAATTTTGGTCCGGTAACCTATGCTACATCAACTGCAAATACTGTTTTTATACAGAGTTCTTTTAATCACCTTTGTCGCGTTGACAGAACAACTGGAGTAATTACGCAAATTACTAACGATGAAATTGTTTTTTATCAAAATGGTAATCCAAAATACCCTTTTGGAAATACTTTTTGTACGAATGATTCCATCTATTTTATTGGCAGAAAAAACGATGTACTGAATATTTGGCTCTCCCAAAAAAATATGTCACAACTAATGCAGGTTACTTTTTTTGATACAACCGACGATGTTTCTTCTATTTATAACCTGCAAATCATGAATAATAGGCTTGTTTTTAGTGGCTCAATACCTGCTTCAAGTAATACGGCACTCTATTCAACAGATGGTACGCCAACAGGATTAGAAAAGATTGCTGATCTGAGTGCCTTCCCTAATGTTGGATTTATGCAAAATGGGTTATTTTATTTCATTGCAAAGTTTCAAAGTAATATTTTAGAATTGGTGCAGAGTGATGGTACAGCGGGAGGCACCCAAAAAGTAGCGGCAACAGCAGGCATAGAGTGCGATAAATTATCGCCTGTAGGAGATGCCATCTATCTAGGCACAGATCAGCACCTTGGTCGATTATACAACGGAATTTATGCGCCAATAGACCTCCAAGGGCGTTCTATTTTACTCGATGAAACCTATGATTTGTATAATAGCCTGATCAACGATGGGGAACGCGTAATGCTGGTAGTCCAAAAAGATGGTATTAACCAGTTGCCGGAATATATGGTCGTTTCTCCCGATTCTAGCGTTATTTGGCCTTCGGTACCAACACTAGGTCGGCACAAAGTTTATGGATTTAAAAACCAAGCATTGATTGTATTGGCAAGCGATGGCTTATATGCTTGTACCAAATCCAATTGTAGCCCCATTTATTTTGCGCCACCATTGATTGAATTTGTTCAGTTCTTTGTTACTGAATTACTAACATCCAGTCGGCTTTTTATTAATCCTTCGCGAGACGGACAGTTTTTCCCAATGCAGAGTATTCATCTGGATAAATCCCAATCTGATGTTGTCCGATACAACCGCCCTACAAGTGAAGTTTCTTCTTACACCTTTGATAATGTAGATTATGTATCAGTAACATCACTGAATAATGGTCAAATTTATTTCCTTTCTGATGATGGTTCTATTCCATACCGTGATGGTTGTAATTTGTGGACAACTGATGGTACTAGCGACGGTACAAAGTTGGTATATAAATTTGGGAACAAAGTCCAGCCAGCACTTTATCCTATTGGTGATAAAATTATCATTCCTTATTTTAACAATGAATTAAGCCCTCGATTTTCACTATTATCCTTTAATGGTACTACAATGGACTCCATCTTTGAGAAGGATGATGTAACCAGTTTTAGTATATGTGCAAATATTGGCTTAAAAGCCTATTTTATAGTCAATAAAACAGATTTATGGCGTACAGATGGTACCAATAATGGTACTGTTTTTATAGATAGTATCGCCATTTTAAAAGAATCTACCCTAAATTATTACATTATGGATAGCGCTGCCATATACATGTTGACAAGGCATATTTCGACAGGGCAATACAGTATAATCCGTTTAGATGCCTTAACAGAAGAAATAACTTATGTAGCGCAAGATATGCCCGTTCCTATTGGCCAATTCCCTCGCCTATCGATTGTCTCTGGCCATTTTGCTTATCAATATTTAGGGGAGGACGGGCTAAGTAGATCCGTTATTCCTGGAATTGCAGATTTCAAAAGTACTTTTTTCCCTAGGCTAGCTGCGGTTACCTCCGACAGTGCACTCGTTGCATTACAGGTACCTAACCAATACAAAAATAAAACATTAATATGGTTGGTTCGCAATTATCAGTCCATACTCGTGGACTCTTTAAATGAGGTTTATAAGGTTCAAATTGCCCCTAAAACAAAAGAAACTATTTTCTTTGGGCGAACAGAATGGGGTGGTGTCTCGAAATTTTGGAAATTAAAAAACGATACTGTATTACCATATTATACATTTTCGGATACAAGTTATCTGTATCTATATTATATCGGCAATTTCCCTGATGGCACTATGGCTTATGAGCGTCATTTAGATGATGGAACAACAGATTTTTGGAAAATAGGTGTTGATAGTATCCAATGCCAGCAATTTGGTCATTTTATAGGTAATCTTAAGAGTAGAGTACTAGATGGCGAAAATGGGATAATCAAAGATTCACTGCTTTTATACTGGGGTAATACGCCTGAATTGGGTAGCGAGTTGTGGAAAATTATTGCACCTATGTATGAGCCAGAGAAGATACCCGCCCCCAAACCGGGACAAATATTAATATTACCCAATCCTTGCGTTCAAGAGGCGCGTATCGTTTTGCCCGCATCCTTAAATGATGCTGCTGGATACCGAATGGAAATAGTGGATGCACGCGGCGTTCTTTGCCAAACATGGGAAACAACAGGACAACAAACCATCTTTAACCGCCAAAAACTACCCGCAGGAATATATTTGGTACTGGCAAAAGACAGCAAAGGGGTAATAAAAGCAAAAGCAAAACTGGTCTTGAGATAAGCAGTGTATTTAAGATTGAAAACTGTCTTGTTTTAACTGCATCTAATCACTTGTAAAATCATAAATTACGTTGTCTATGGCCTTGTAGTGCATAATGTTGCCATGTTTTTAGTCCTATTGTCCATTGAAAATTCCGCTTGGCACCGTAATTTTAAAATGAAAACAAAGACCTCACTCTGTTTTGACCACCTTACCCAAGCCCAAAACAGATCCTTCCCTATTTTTCAACTGAATAAAGTAAATACCTTTGCTCCACCCAGTTGTATTGATCTTATTTATTGGGGTATAGGGAGGGACATATATTTTTTCTATTGTTTGCCCTATTTGGTTTAATATTATTATTTCCTTTTCTCCGCTGAAAATAGTTTCATTGCCTTCAATTTCCACCGTCATAAGGTCGGAGACAGGATTAGGGAATATATTTATTTTGATATTTCTACTATTTACATTTTTGGTACTTGTTATAGTATCGCACCCGCTGCCAACCATAGCCCCCAATAAATAATTGGGATGGTGTGGTGTATTTGATACTCCCCACTGCGTCCACTCTACGTGCTGCCTCACTCCACAGGCAAGCCCAGCCGAATCGGGGTGTTCGATCACATGGTAGGTTGTTCTTCCTGCCCAATTCGCGATGTATATCTTCCCATCAGGGCCTAACTCCGCGTGGTTGAAATCAAGCGGCAAAAAACCAATTTTTACCCCATCATATACCGCAACAACCTGCTTGGATGCTGGAATATCGCTAGATTTTAAATCAAATTGATAGATATGGTTGGTTGATGGTGCATATAAATACCTCGAATTGGGCGATACGCATACGCCTGCCGCAAAAATGGTATCTGCATAATCATTTATGGGGATATGTATAGGGTTGCTCAACGCGCCTGTACACCGATCAAAATCAAATATTTTTATATCAGACCGGACACAGTATTCGATAAACTTAGTACCATCGGGTGAAAACGCGCACTGACCTGATGATTCATCCCAGGGGTGTATCCTGCTTGCACCAATATCTTGACTTAGTTCAAGTTTGACACCGTTTGAGTCAATCAAAAATGAAAATATTCGGTTTGAGCCTGCCTTTGGACACGTAAGCCACCAATCACGACCATTGGCATGCCGACAGGCAGCCAAGTTTCCATTTAGAGAATCCTCTAATAGAAGATTATTTATATTGGATGCTGCAAAATGCTCACTTGTACCGCTCTTGTTTAATTTCATGCTATATAATCTTGGATGTAAGTACCCAAAATTTTCTCTATAATCACTCCATAAATAAAAAATAAAAAATGACAACTCGCCCACAGGAAGGAACATCAACCCTCCGGGTATAGTATAACCGCTATTTGGGTTGCCCATATAATCATAACATTGAGCGTTATAGACATAACCAATGTTCATGGTATCTGTACTCGGAATGATTGTGCCATCTGCTTCATGTACTCTACAACCGCCAGAATATAGCAACAACTTTCCAACGTTATCGCATATTGACCCGTTTGTGAATACAAGTTCAGAACTTGGGTGTTTTTTTTCATATCTTAACTGCATCGAATCGCCTGTAAAATCATAAATTACGTTTTCGATATTTGGGTCATAGGTAATGCTATCCCATTGATACCCTGTTATCCATTGGTAGTTCCGCTTGGCATCGTACCAAGGCTGGGCGTATAGATGCGTACTGCAAATGCAAAAAAGTAAAAGAAAACGCGACATAGAACGAAATTTTAAAATGAAAAAATAAGGGCTTGGGCATTTCGATGCCCAAGCCCTATTGATTTTAGCGGTGGATCAAAATCTTGTGAAATGACCTTTCCCCATTTTCGCCGACCACCTCTACAAAATAGATGCCGCTTGGGAAGTTGGAGGTGTCCACCCTTTCAAATGCACCCACCAACTTCTTATGAACCAGCAGGTTGCCTGTCGCACTGAACAGGCGAAAATCGTTCTGTATGCTATTTACATTGTTCAACTTGACTAGGAAATAATCTCCCGCAGGGTTGGGTATCAGGTCAAAACCAAAATTACTTTTTTGTTTTTTGCCCGTCCCTACTATGTCCCTAGCCTTAACGACCTCTTTACACTCGAACCATTCTGGTTTGTAAACCCCGTACAGCCAACTATATAGGCTACGTGCCTTATACACCGCAAACCCACCTTCAAAGGGGCAAAGCCCTGCGATAAAATCGACTTGGGCGGAATCCTGATCGGAGAGGCTTGACAGGTCATTGGCACGCAGGGCGAGGTAAAAACCATTCACTTGTTGCTCGTACTGCTCAAAATCGTTTTCTACGGGCAACCCTTCGTTCCAAGCCAGCAATTCGGCGGCTTGTGTAGTGGTATTGGTTTTTAATATTTGGTGCAGTTGGATGCGCTCCTGCCACAGATTTCCCATATTGCGCATCGGTTCCCCAAAACCAGCTTCCAATAATGGCAGTTGCTTTTCGGTGGGGAGCGATTGGAAATTGTCCAGTAATGGCTGCGCCTCTTTTACAATTGTCTCTATCTGCGCCTCGATTTCCAAAATATTTGACAATAATTCGGGCTGGTTTTGTCCCAAACCGCCAAGTGCAAATTCAAAATCCTGAAACTTGCCCACAGATGTACCCGCTTGTTTATCCATAAATGCCTTGTACTCCTCGGGTACTTCCGTTCCATAAGCGTCCATGATTTCCCTGTAAATATTTCTACGGATCATCCACCTATAAGCTTCTGCGTAATCTTCAAGTTGGTTTTTTTCCGTAATAACGTCATAGTAAAGCCCTTCCTCAATCACCAAATCCAGCCCTCGGTCTTGTGCCGATTGCTCTGCTTGCGTGGTTCCGTGGCCGGGTGTTACCATATTGATTTGGTTGGCAACGCAGGGTGCTTGACAGGTTAAGTCAGTACCCGGACTTTGCAAAAACCAGTTGGCAGGGTCAACATGCCCTAGCGCAATATCACCAGCGTTAACATCAAACCGATTATTCGTTTGATCTGCGATAGTCGCATTTTCGTATAAGCCAGCCCAATTCCCCGTTCCCAAATTTGTCCAATCGTTCCCTGTGTGGAACTGCTTTCCAATTTGCGCGGTGTTTGTCCCATTGGCTTGCAGGTAAAGCGCGTGGGTATGTGTTCCGAAATCGTTGTCAACAATATTGTTTGTGGTCGCGCCTGCGGTCGTAGTACAATTGCCGAAAAAGGTCAAGCCTTTACCGATGGTATTTAATATATTGCAGTCGTACTTGTTGCCCGTTGTCGTTTCTGTTTTGATACCCCATCCTTGGTTATTGTACACGCCTGTCACCGTGTTGGTGCAGTACGTACCGCTTTTGCCGTTCGTTTCGAGGATGCCATAAATGTATGGATAAAACCCGTTATTGTTGTTTTGCCCCGGCGGAGGGGTCAAGTTCAGGCTGTAATTTTTTATATTTATCGTATTGCCCTGAATATTTGGCGAGAAAGCATTGCTCAGAAGAATACCTGCTCCATAACTTGAAGTATTAGTCGGATCTGATTTGAGTTCTATATAGTTGCCCCGTATATCATACGCTTTTGTCGTCGTATTTGCATAACCATAAGCGGTAATGCCAAAAATATTTTTATCCTGATAATTAAAAATATCATTATTAAGGATTCTGATTTTTATGTCGTTAAGACCGCAATTAATTCCATTGCCATTTGTCGTGATCGAATTATTTTCCACATTGTTATAGTCGCCTGTTGCCACGATGCCATATCCGGCATAAATACCCGACCTTGCCACATTTGTCATGCGGTTATCTTTTATTTTGAAGGCGGTCTCAGAGAGATAGAACGGATATTCTACATTGTTGAAGGTAACTGCGGCAGTTTTGCCAAACCCTGTTTGATTGATTTTGGATTGTTGCTTTCCATATATGCCGATACCGCTAAAACTTGTCCGTAGTTTGATGTTCGAAAATTTGCTGTTACGAATAGTGACACTAGTGTTTTGGGCTAGCATCCCTACATCTGTGTTCATGAACTGATTAGCATCTCCAGCGATGTCTCCTACATAAAAACAAGGAAAGGCAAAAACATTAATACCCGTCAACGGTTTTGAAGAATAAGAAGCCATACCTGTATAAGGCGGCTTTAAATCAGTATCGGTACCGTCGAAAATACTCCCTTTTACGATAGAACCGCAATTAATATCTATTGGTGTGACACCACTAGTATTGTCATTGATAAAAATCCCATTTTGGTTTTTTTCAAAAATAGCCTGATCTACCTTAAGAAAAGTAACATACGTATTTCCGGAGCGAAAGACGTTGATTGCTTTTTCAGCATCCCGAAAAACGCTTTTTTTACCCGAACTATTCGGCTCTACAACAATCTGTCCATACGGATACACCTCAATACCTTTCCAAAGTTTTTTGCATCCTTGAATGGTGGTTCCTTTTATATTTAATTGTTTGGTCGATAAATTAGTCATGCTTGAAAGCGAAACGGATGCAGCATCATCCACAAAGATAGTGCAATTATCAAGCGTCAGGTTGGCCATGTCAAAATTAAAATTGCCCTTGACCACGATTTCCTGCCCTACTTGATTCGTATTTGCCCCAAACGCCGCGCTGGCCGTTGCCTTGGGCGTGCTGGCTCCGCTGCCCACCTGCACCGCAGTAGCCGAACCACAGCATCCAGGCTCAGTATAACCTGTGGTGTTCAGGTAGCCAAACAAAACTATGCGCTGAATCACGGCTTGAGGTGAACTCCGCACCAACCTAAGCCGCTTCCAATTGCCTTGCGCGATCAAAGGCATGGAAACCCATTCAAGATAGCGAGTGGTGACATAAGTTGCCAGTAAGACTTCGCCGCCGTTGACAAAATCGGAGTCGCCAAAAATTTGTATTTTATCTATCCCATTTGCATCATAAAGACTGATGGCGTGCAGTTTGTAAAAATTGGACGAACCATTGGCCACTAAATTGATGTCGAGCGTGTTGTTATTGTCGTCCCAACCGCCAGAAAACGCCGTGCGTTGAGGGTAACAAAAACTCACATCGCTGTAGTTGAATAGGTCATTGGCTTCTGTGTTACCAACATTCACGCCTGTGACTGTACTTGAAGGTATGCCACCAAAGCAGGCAGCGGTTTTTAGGAGATGAACACAGGTGGTCGTTGGAATTTTGCCCGATTTTTGGGGTACCAGAGCCACATAATAGTTTCCAGTCATTTGGGAAAGCCCTGCAATTGTTGTTTCTGTCGTGGTTGGCGGCAGTTCGTCCGAGTAGAGTCGCCATTTGGGATTGCCCAAATCAAATGTCGGAGCGGCTTCGCCGTAAGCAGTCTGATAGAAATAGATGGCCAATTTGTCGTACCCGGCTGCTGGTATTGTCCATTTCAGAGCAGTAGCATCGCAACTTACTGCGGTCGTCATTACGTTGGAAGGGCAGGCCGGGAAGTTGGTATCTGCCGAGGAGTTGCCCAAAATAATGTATTGCGGCATCTCGCTTATTTGCGGAATAGTAACGTAAAATTTGTTTCTGACAGCGTCCAATTGAATTGTCAGGGCAGAACGAACGCCATCAGCGTCACCAGGGGTTGATTTGACCAAAGTGACAGGCGTGGAAACCGTCCCATCAAAATTATTGAAATAAACTTTGTAATTAGATAATGTACTGTTGCTTGCAGTAGGCATCCAAACGGCCAATATATCCTGATTGGCCGAGGCTATGGTCGGATAGACTCCATTGGTGATATTAGTCTGCGCGTTTTTGAAAAGATATACCCTTGGTGTTAAGGCTGGCGTGTTGTACTGCCATGAGTCGTTGAACGTAAAACTGTTGGTGCTTTGGTCGAAACATTGAAGTTCTTGCGCAAAAAAGTAATTACCCAGTGTATTTCTCAAGGCGGAAACGTACCAATACGATAATTTGGGGGCATAATTGTTCGATTTGTCCCTTATTAGGCCGGAGGATTTATACCGTGCTCCATTGGCTGAACCAAAACCTGTGGCTTTGGTCACTTCGTCGCGGATACAAAACTGCATGGCCCTATCCCATTTGGCTGCGGCAATTTCCAAATAAATCCTGGCCATCCATCGGCCTTGTACTTCTTCCTGCGTCACGCCAGCTTGTTCCGACCGCTCATCCGATTCTAGGTTGGTGTCCCAACCAAACTCAGACAACCAAAGCTCCTTTGTTGTGCCACCCTGCCCGTCGGGGAACAATGCTATGGCGTTATTCCTGATTTCTCGCAAGCGTTCTTTGAAGGTTTTAGTAGTAGTCGTTTCAGACACATTATCCAATTCCGGGGCAACCCCTGTTGTGCCAAGTCCCGTGACACTATTGTCGCAGTAATGGTGAAAATTGAGTACATCGAATGGGAACTTGACTGTTGGGTTGGTTGGATAGCCCGACCTTCTCGCTTTGCTGGCCGAAAATGTTGTAGTTCCGTTGCACACCTCGTTCACTTTCTCTACAAAAGTCCATTGTGTACTCCCAATGTCAAACAACCCGCCAAAGACATATTTGGCTTTGCCATTGACTGTATTTTTTACGCCGAGTGGATAATCGGGGCTGCTAGGTTTTTGGCCATTGATAAACGCACCCTCACTAAATCCGTCGAAGGCCATACCGCCCATGGCTGCATACTCTTCTGGCGTAAATTTGACCAGGTTTGGAAGTGTTGTCGCTCCATTCGTAAATCGGGCATCAAACCAGTTTTTGTCTTGTTCGTTCCAAATTTCGATATAGCCCACCTTGTTTTGCCCTGAGGCGGTGCCATCTGCCGATTTGAAGCTAGACAGGTTTCCAGTATTGTCTGTGGCAAATGCTTTTGAAAATTGGGTGACCCAATCCGCATACCATAAATAGGAAGCAGGTGTCGCAGCATCGTCAACGTATGCCAAATCGGTTGTAGTTGTAGGCGAAGTATTAGCGTTGATAAAAATATCCTGAGAGCCGCTTGAATTACCCGAACGGTTTGTCCTCACAGGTTTGAACTCTAGTGCAATGTCCCAATAAGGCTTTTGTGCGGGCTGGCCTAGTGCATCCTGTCCAAAAATGCCCCCTGTTCCGGACAAGTGGGGGAGGCAAAATTTCATATCGGCACAAATCGGCTTAAAATCGGTTTGTATCTCATTTAGGTTAGCAATAATATTGGTGTAGAAAGGCGTGAATTGTTCAAAGGACATGCCTTGATAACCGGGATTCCACTTGAAAGCATTGGCGTTGTAGTTGGGCGATGCAGTACCGTTTGCCGCTGGCAGATAACGGTCTCCTTCATCAATGACCCAGTCGTGGTACTCCCGAACAAACCCTGCCACGTCGAGGTATTTGATCGGATCTTCCCGTCGAATATTAGTGCCGATAAGGTCACCTATTTTAAATTTTTGGGAAAATAAATGGGTTGTTTGACACAATAGGAAAGTGCCAAACAATATTTTCAAAAATAAGGTTAATTTTTTCATGGTTGAAAGTTCATTTAATAATATGTAGTGTAAAAATAGTTATGTTATTTAATCAATTGTCAGAGTGGAGGCCCCTTTAATTACCTTGCACCACCAATTGCTCCGCAGCCACCAACCTTCCTTCCTTCCACACCAGCACAGCATATACGCCACTAGGCCAGTTGCGTACCTGAAATGTAGTGCGGTCGCGGCTTACAACCTGCTCTAGCACCACACGCCCTAATGCGTCGGTTATGGTAACACGCCCTGTTCCCTGCCAGCCTGGCAGGTAGAGTGAGGCTTGTTCCTGCGCGGGGTTGGGATAGAGCAGCCCTTCCACCAGTGGTATATCCGGTTGTTGTATTGTACTTATAGGTGTATCAATGCCTAGTGTATCGCAGGGGGAAGCAGGTAGATCGTAGAGGCGGTAATTGGGGAAATAGGGCATGGAAAAATAGTTCCAAGTGGGGAGTTGAATACCTCGCTGCACTACATTACAAGCTGCTCCGGGTAGATCGGGGTTATTGATAACGTGCATTAATGGGCATCCACCAGGTGTAATATATATTTTTCCATCTGGAGATAGATTCATGCTGCCAAAAACAGTTGGTTGGCTATATGAATAAAATCCATCATAAACTGCTACTGTATCACCCGTCATATCAACTTGACTAGAGGCCATATCGTATTGTACAAGTTTGGTAAAATCATCTAGTACAACATATAAATAACGACTATTAGGTGATATAGCAAAGTCAAAGCCATGGTATTTATTTAATGGAATAGGGGTGAATTTGATATATATTGGATTGGATAGAATACCAGTGCATCTATCAAAATCATAAATCCAAACCCCTAACCGATGGTGGTAGCGGACTAGTTTAGAACCATCCGGAGTAAATCTGATTACTTGATTCATTTCTGTTGAATCTGTCGTTTTAGAAGTCTCAAACTGTTCAAAACGATCAGAAACACCTTTGTCACTTAAAATAAATTTATTAAATATAGGACTAAAGTTATCGGGTATGACAATCCACCAATCGCGTCCGTTTCCGTGCCGTATAGCTGCCGATCTTTCTAAATCTCCTTGTACTAACACTTGGTCTTTTTTTACGACTGCTCCTAATCCGCCCTCTTTCCCCATATCAATCAAAGAATATTGCAAGGCATAGGTTCCTGCCTGGGAAAGATCTCGTTTTTGATGAATTAAATAAATTTGATTTGTGTCAGACGGGTTTGGTATAGGATAAATTCCCATAATGTCTTTATATCCTAGATCACAAAAGGTCAACCAATATCCATTAACAGGACCATTGATCGTATCTCCTCCTTTCATGATTTCACCTAATTTATTATAAACGGAGCAACCATTAGAATAAAGAATAACATCATCATTATTGTTAGTGAAAGCCGTTGTTGTAGCAAGGAAAGCCCCATCGTAAGGTTTAGTTTCAAAAGACAAGCCATTTGGAGTGAATTTCATCATTGTAAACTTTACCAACGGGTTATTGCTGTCTTTGCCATACACCCAGGTATGATCTATTTTTTGTGCAATGCAATGTAGTGAAATCGTACAAAGCAATGCCGTTGAAAATATTATATGTGATATATATTTCATAATATAAAATCCCCCCTGATAACCAATAGGTCATCAGGGGGGTAATTTAAAAAATTATAAATTAGTGTTGAATAACGAGTTGAACAGGTTGAATCTTACGATCAACGACAGTTACACTTAGCGTATAAATGCCTTTGGCAAATGTAGCCGATGAAATAAGGGTAATGGGCTGGATCAAATCTGTTTGATAAATGGTTTTACCCACAATATCCGTAACAGTCAATCGACCATTTGTCACACCATCGGGTAGGGCTACCGTAAATGTACTTGTTGCGGGGTTAGGATATACCTTGACCGTATTCCAAATGGGTGCATTTTCTGCATTACGTTCCTCTGTACCTCCCTGTCCCATACCCGGTGCGCAAGGTGCTTGAACCAGCACCTCACCAGTACTTGCTTTGTATATACCTGCTGCCCAATATACCGCCGAACCGCCCGTTTTGGGGCATTGCTCGCCAATGGATTTCAGGGTAGCAAGTTGAGTAGTCGATGGTGCTTGCTGGTTGCCAGCAAATTGCAATAGCAAGTCGAGTACGGTTTTCTCATTTTGCTCAAATACTTGCGTGGTGGCAATGGTACCGATACTGTTGCGCAAAGTAGTAGCGGCTGTATTCCTGCCCGCGCTTGCCTGATCCATAATGGATTTATTTTGTGCGGTAAGGGTAGCCACCTCATTGGCTAAAACAGTACGCTGTGCCATAAATCCATCCCATTGTGTAGCAGACAACGCATCGTCGAGCGACAGATCAATTTGTAGTGCCGCAGCCCGCTTATTGGCCAAAGTGGTGGCATTATTGGCCAATAGGGCCGCATTTGTGGTATTCTGTTCATACAGACTCAATACCTGCCTGCGTGCACTCATCAAACGACCAACAGTGCTATTGGTTTTACCCAATAAGTAACTGCCTAATTGTGGTGTCTCCGTAGCAATCGTTGGGTTTTCCTGTAGTTTACGCACTAAGTATTGATCCAATTGCCATTGATACCACGATGGCCCATTGATGGTGCCATCTGCAATGCCTTCGTCTAATTTTCCGCCTTTGGGTGGTTTCATACCCAAAGTGCAGTTTTTAGTGCATATAGGTTGCATTAAGAGAGGATCGGTAACAAACCAATTAAATGAAGGTACTACAGGGTTAGGTATGCCTCCTAAAGGAACAACATAAATTGAATTTATAGGCAGTCCGTTTACATTTTCAGCCCCAGTACCAACCCACAAATTACCCGTATTTTCCTGTTTACCCGTAGTCGCATTATCATAGCGCAATCCGAGTGCATTGGCATTAAAGGTATTGCATTGGATTAGGTTTTCGGCAGGGGAAACACCCTGTATTTGCATACCTGTCCCAGTATTGGTAAACGTATTAAAGGAGAGGTCGCTTAGGATTTCTGTATTACTAATTTCCATACCCACGGCACTTGTTCCCAAGGCGGTATTACATTCTATTTCGGATCGGCTGTTTATAATTCTATAACCAGTTCCGCCGGTGCCTGTTACATCATTTTCGTGGATATATCCCCGATTTAGTAAGGAGACATTTACGCCGCCGCCAGCAGTATTGATATGATTATTAAAAACATCGGCTTGTAAATTGCCGTTTATATTGTCTCCGTCTATCGAAATGCCTATTCCACCAAACATAATATTATCAATGGTATTATCCTCTATCAATAAAGTACTGGGCGTTGGTGCAATATCAGATACCGCTATGCCTTGGTTAAGCGAACTGATTGTATTGTGAACGATACTTCCAGTCCAGTCTCCTAATACAGGCAAATTTGATCCGTAAGCAATATTAGTGGTGATGCCAGCCCTCATGCCAACCATCCGGTTGTCCTTAATGCTCAAGATAGAAGGTAACCCCTGTGTTCCCGAAATAGCGTTGATACCTATTCGGCAATTCTCGAAAGTATTGAAATCAGGTTGGTTGGTACCATTGGTGACCAAGCCCTGCTGTTGAAATAGGTTACCTCCGGGTTTGTCATTGAATTGGAGCGCAATACCCGTAGTTGGGCCATAAGGATTGATACCAATATTTCTAAATTGGGCTACATCAGGTATAATCAATGAAGTGTTTCGGCACTCGATACCTATAGCCAAGCGATTAAAAATATTATGGTCACCATCCAGCGTACGAATAAAATTCACCCCTAACATCACAACACCACCACTTTGCAGCAACACGGGTGCCCCGTCAATAAAAAAGCCAGCATAAGATATACTATTGTTATAACTAACACCTGTCGGTAATACTTCTTTGATTTCATTTGTAAAACAGTCAGGCATACAAATCAAACCAGTTGAGGAAAATTCATTCCTAATAAAATATGGATTTGCTGCAGAACCTGTTAGTATAAATGCACCTCGGTTGCCCAGTACGGAGATGAAATTATCCAAGAAACGGGTATCTTTCATGGCTAATCGAGGTGCTAATCCCTCTATACTTACTGGTCGAACCGCAAAAACCGCATCCTCAATAATATTTTGAACTTGAGGCGAACTTTGAGTTCGTAATATGCCATTTCCGGCCACTACTATACCCCGCCACAAGCAACAAGCTCCGGTAACTCTTATATTATTGGCCAATTCAAAAGTTATACTAGATGATGGTCTGCTTAAAACAGTCCAACCCGAATTACCTCCCATGTGTATCTCTACATTATTACTAAAAGTATAGGATCCATCCACTTGAATAATGCTATTGGGGTGTACATAAACATGCCTCGTTAGATTAGTATTTCCTTGAAAAATTGCACCTGGAAGTGCTGAATAATCAGACAAAAAACTAAAAAAATACCCGCAACTATTTGGGTCTCCACTATTTGCGGATATGGTTCCGCTGGTATTCAATACACCATTCACGTTTGCTGGGGTACAATTGTACGGATCAGTAGGGTCGAGACCAATAAATACACCGCTAAAAGGAGGTTGTGTAGCGGTATAGCTGGTAACGGGACTTCCATGGCAAAATGACTTGTACTCTACTTGTATTTGACCATTTAAGCCGCCTAAATAGGTAGAATAATTTGTAAAACAAAGCGTAGTTGTCTCGCATGGACGAATATCAAGCCACGGATTAGTGCCTATTTTCACCCGAAAGGATTGGCATTTTTTTGTTGTTTCACAACATATATCGGTCGAAATGCTCATATTCCAAAGTTTACATGGATCATTGTTGAAGGTAATGTTGATATTAGGTGTAGCACTACAACAGCAACCCACCGTAACCGGACGTGTACATTCTCCTTTTACCGAAAACACACCATTATTATAGATGACATAGGACTGTTTAACCCAATACGTACCCGGTGCGGCATAAGAGTGCGTAGCAGAGGCCGTTCCTGTTACAGGTGGTGTATCGTCACCAAAATTAATCGTAAACTCAATACTCTGTGGTGGCTGAATTGCACCACTAAGTGTACTTTCCATTGTATATGTACAGCCATCCACACTATATCTAAAATATCGGTCGGTACAATAAGTGCTACTGGGGTCATTAAAATTGATGGTTACTGTTTGTATTGTCTCCGTAGTAACACCATTCACTTGAACCTTGTGCTTCACTATGAAATTAGCAGAAGGAGGGTTTCCTCCCCTAAGGTAAAGGTGTAAAGGACTTGATACTTCCTTCAGCTTAGTTCCATCGCCTAAGTCCCATTCTTCGTACTCTATGCAATTATTGTATATGCCAGTAAATTGAATTAATTCTGGAGTCCCATTGACTATGGCAAATGTGAAATTGGAGGGCGATTGCGCAAAGGCGCTAGTAAACATCATTGATAAAAATAAGGTTAGTAAGCAAAATAATATTTGCCCCCCCCCTAAAATTGTTGGAATTAAATTTTTTCATGTGTTAAAGTTTTTTTTAAATAAAAATAATGCTCTACATTTGAGTTGTTGGAATTAGAAAAAAAGCAAGTGCGCATTTGCAGGTGCAAAGGTAAGGGGGATGAAAGAGTGCTGCAATGTTCATTTCGCATACATTATGCGCCTGGTGCATAACGAAACTTAAAATCACATCTGTGTAAATCAAATACATCTTAACTATGACAGAATTTCTGCTAAAAATTCGCTTACTACGTACCGCCTTAAATATTTCGCAGTACAAAATCGCCTTAGCCCTGGGTATCGAACAATGCACCTATAGCCGTATCGAACGCGGTGAATCGCCTATGCACCTGGAACATTTATTTGGACTGGCATCTGTTTTTTGTGTTGGTTTTAACGAATTGTGCGCGCTACCGCTGGAGCAATTATTGTCGTTAGTCGATAAGAAATAAGAAGGACGGAAATAGTCGAAAATAACCTCTAAATCGCCGTATTTTGTATCCTTTAAAGGACTGTGTAGCAATTGCACAGCCCTAAAGATCTTTTGCGCCCGTCCCATTGCTAACCCCTCAACACACTACTCCAATATTTCTCCAATATTAGCCTGTACCTTTGTATCATTATTCACAAATAAAGTAGATTTACATGAAAAATACCTTATTGTTTCTTGCGTTCTGCCTTACCAATGGTTTATCCTTGTTGGCACAAAAAACACCGCCAACTGCTGTGGTTGCGGCCTTCAATAAACAATTCACTACTGTAAAAGACCTCGATTGGGAGCGGGAAAAAAACGGTGATTGGGAAGCCGAATTTGACCAAAATGATACTGAAATCAGTGCCAATTTTTCGCCCGATGGAAAATGGCTCGAAACAGAAACCGAAATCAAATTTTCCGATTTCCCAGCACCCATTCAAGCGGCTTTGAAAGGAAAAAAAGTAAAAGAAGCCGCAAAAATTTTGCGCGCAGATGGTACAACCGTCTATGAAGCCGAGGTAAAAAGGAAAGATTTGATCTTTGATGCAGCGGGGAAATTGCTTACAAAAGAGCAGTACTAAACAAAACATGAACTTTAAAAAAATAATAAACGCCCTTGTGTTGCTGCTCTTTGCCCAACTCATTCAAGCACAAACATTGAGCATTATAGTCACCGACACCATAACCAGCGAACCACTGATCGGAGCAACCATTAAAGCCGCCGGTCAAGGTGCTACTACCGATATAGAAGGGCAGGCGGTGCTGACCAATTTAACCATCGGAACGTACACCTTTTTGGTGACTTATATTGGTTACGAGCCCAAATCCATCGGCATCACCATTCCTGCCACAAGCGTTGTACAAGTATCGTTGGTGCCATCGGGTGAAAATCTGGATGAAGTGATCGTTGAAAGTACGCGGTCGAATAGCCGCGCTGAGGATTCACCCACCAAAGTAGAAGTACTGGGTCTGGACGATATGAACGAAGAAAACGGGATCAAACCGGGTAATGTAGCCAGTATTTTAGGCGATTATTCGGGTGTTCAGATCCAGCAAACTTCGCTCAATTCGGGTAATGCTGGTATTCGTATCCAAGGCTTGGCCAGTCGATATACACAGTTACTCCGCGATGGAATGCCGCTTTACGCAGGATTGGCCGGCGATTTTGGAATTTTGCAGGTACAACCACTCGATTTGAAACAGATCGAATTGATCAAAAATCCGGCCTCAACGCTTTTTGGCGGCGGTGCCATTGCGGGGGTGGTCAATTTTATCTCAAAATCGCCGGGACAAAAACCCGAACGTGCATTTACTTTAAACCAAACAACCTTAAATGAAACCAACGCCACGGCTTGGCTCTCGGGGCGCAATACCCGTATTGGATATACCTTTTTTGGCGCGGGTACGCGCCAACGGGCAAAAGATGTGGATGGCGATGGCTTTTCGGATGTGGCCAACCTCCGGTCCATTACCTTACATCCGCGCTTATTTCTGTATGGGAAAAATAAGTCGCAATTGGCTATCGGGGCTACTTTGGTGGCCGATAACCGGGTTGGTGGCGATATCATTGCTGTGCAAAATCAACCCGATGCAGCGCATTCTTTTACCGAACAAAATACGACTTTGCGTAGTATTGTTGACTTACAATGGCGCAAACCCATACAACGCAACAACGCAGAATGGTCGGCCAAAGCCGCTTTAGGTTCATTTAAACGCAAGCAAATACTACCCAATCGACGCTTTGAAGGGCAACAAACGGATTTTTTTTCCGAAATAGCCTACCGTAAAACACAAAATGCACACCTCCGTTGGGTGGTTGGCAGCAATTTTTCGGGCAATGAGTTTACACCTCAATCTGGCGATAGTATCGCCTTCGGTCCAATTAAAAATGCTGCTGCTGGTGTATTTGGACAAGCCGCTTGGCACCGCGGACACTGGGATGCAGAGGCTGGTTTTCGTGTGGATATTCGGAACCAATGGGGTGTTTTTCCGCTACCGAGCGGTGCTGTTTTGTACCATATCAACGAGCATTTATTTTTGCGTGCTGGTTTTGGTTTGGGTTATGCGGTACCCAATCCGCTTACATTGGCGGCCAATAATTCCGAAAGTGACCCGCGTTTTATCTTAGCACCAGATCCTCATACGGTACGAGCAGAGCGTTCGGTGGGTGGCAATATGGAGTGGAATTACCATCGTTTGTTTGGCGATCATTTTTCGTTGACGTTCAATCAGCAGTTTTTTTATACCCGATTTGCCAATCCTGTTACCACGGCACGCAATGCGGCTGGTTTTTTCAGCCCCATCAATGCCGATGCGCCCCTCACGACGGGCGGTGTGGACAATTATCTGCGGATGAATCTATGGGGTACGGAAGTTTATTTTGGCTATACTTATGTGTTGGCCAAACAGCAGTGGGTGACGCAACAGATTTATGTACCGCTTACACCGCGCCACCGTGCGGCTACGGTAATTGCCCATGATTTTGGGACACATTTCCGTACGGGTATAGAAGCATCGTGGACGGGTAAGCAGGTGCGCGAAGATGGCACACGTACCCAGTCGTATTTATTTGCAGCCGCGATGATAGGGTACAAATTTGGGTATTTTGACCTTATACTCAACGGCGAAAACTTATTGGATTTCAGGCAGACCAGCAAAGAACGCGTTGTGCTGGGTACGCTCAATAACCCTATCTTTGTACCACTTTGGGCACCTGTTGACGGACGAGCGATCAATTTGGCGCTGGTTTATCGTTTGTAAGTTCAAAAACCATTATTCAGGCCCACGAACTGCAAAATCCGTTAGCCATTATCCAAAATAAGGCGTTAATTCAAACTTTTATACACCTCAAAATGTTTTGAGTAGATTAGAATCAAGTTCATTATGAAAATTGCTGTAATTACAGGATCGGGTGGTCTTATTGGCTCACAATCGGTCAAATATTTTTCTTCTTCTTTCGATCTTGTCATCGGTATTGACAATAATCAAAGATCCTATTTCTTTGGTGAAGAAGCATCCACATTGCCATCTACGTTGAAATTATCACACGATTTCCCCAATTTCAAGCATTATGCCTTGGATATTCGAAACCAAGAGGCCATTTTTAATTTATTTAATGAATATGGCTCCGATATACAATTGGTGGTACATACTGCTGCTCAGCCCTCGCATGATTGGGCCGCTAAAGAGCCGTTCACCGATTTTTCAATCAACGCAAATGGTACATTAGTGCTGCTGGAGGCCACCCGCCAATTTGCACCCGAAGCTGTTTTTATATTCACTTCTACAAATAAAGTGTATGGCGACACCCCCAATTTATTACCGTTGGTAGAATTGGAAAGCCGCTGGGAAATTGCCGAAACACACCCTTTTTTCAAAGAAGGTATTGACGAAACAATGAGTATTGACCAATCGAAACACTCCATTTTTGGTGCTTCAAAGGTGGCTGCAGATGTATTGGTACAAGAATATGGTCGCTATTTTGGGATGAAAACTGGTGTTTTTAGAGGCGGTTGCCTAACAGGGCCCAATCATGCCGGTGCAGAATTGCATGGTTTTCTTTCGTATTTAATGAAATGCGCCATCACCCAAAAACACTACACTATTTTCGGATATAAAGGCAAACAAGTACGGGATAATATTCATTCGCTCGATTTGATACGAATGTTCGATGTTTTTTACCAAAACCCACGTATGGGTGAAGTGTATAATGCTGGCGGCGGTCGTTTTTCCAATTGCTCCATGCTGGAAGCCATTGAATGGAGCGAAAAAATAACAGGCAATAAATTTAATTTTTCGTACAGCGAAAATAATAGAATAGGCGACCATATTTGGTATATTTCGGATACTACAAAGTTCAAAAACCACTATCCACACTGGAAACAAGAATTTGGTATCCAAGAAATATTAGAACAAATTTATTCAGCGTATCAGTCCATTCTATAAAAAAAGACTTGTGATTGTAATCGTCGTTTTTTAGCCATTTTAATCCGGTAGGAAAATGATTTTTACGATTGTTTCAACTACTTTTAACCTGAATTATTCCACAACTTAATAAAATTAGGTTGTGGAATAAATAATTCGTTATTTATTAGATTTAGTAAGCCACTCCACAACCCGTTGAAAAATAATTTTCAAAGCCACCCAACCTTTATTGTGCGACCTACGTTTCATATTCTATACGTATATTAACTGTTCATCTGTGTCACACCTTATTCATGCTAGCTTCTTGAAGTGTTTAGGTCTGTGATTCAAAAAATTTAATTTAAAACAATGAAATTCTTAACTAACGGGCTCATCAAAAAACTTTCACCTTATTTTTTATTTGCCATTTTGCTATGGGGGGGGCTTTTATTCTGCGTTATCTCTTAATGCACAATGTTCTCCTTTTATGTTTGAAATTTGCAAAATAGAACCCAATCCTGCACAAGTAGCAAATAACCCCAGTCAAGCGAGTGCTTTTAATGCTTATTATAAAGTTTCACTTAAGCGCATTAATATAGACATTCCTTTTCCACCATCAATATCATTAAATTACTTAGCGTTTTCGGGGAAGATAAGTGTTAACGGTTTTACTTCTCGAATAAACAAAGAATTGACAGATCAATTTTCTAAAGTCTTACCTGATGGTAGCCCAAATCCATCATTCTCAAAACTTGCCTATAATACTGAAAACGGGGAGGTTAGTTGGACATTGGGTCAATATGAACCCTGTATCGATCCCAATCAAAGCAATGAATCACTTGCATTGCATCCTTCGGGGACTCAAATAACAGATTCAGTTTATCTTTTTACCATTGTTTTAGATGGCGTACCCGGTGATATTGTCAAATGGGTTCAGAAAAATGGTATCATTAGCGATTGTGCAAATAGTTGCAGTAGCGGTGTTTTAGTTAATGAGTGTTCGTCACTTAATGGCCAACTAGGCTTGCCAATAACGTTCCCAACTTTAGCTGCATGTAATCCTACCCAAGGTTTGGCCTTCGAGTATGGTACTATTTCTGGAGATAAATTCATCCGAGTAAGGATGAAAAATCTACAACCTGGTATTCAAAATATTAATAAACTGGATGGTGTAATTCACCTAGATGGATCTTCTTTAGGTACTCCTGATCTTGATTATGAGTTGAGTACTTCTTATCAGTCCCCCAGCCCTATTTCATTTTATTTTAACAAGCGCAAAAATGCTGATGGATCCTATGATGTTTATTTTAAAATGCTAAGTACTACTTGGCAACCATCAGCTACAGACCTTGCTATTTTTGATATGCGTATCCTTGGTCATACAAATTTATCACAAGGAGGTTCTGTAGATTGCTCACTTACTTGTTCTAGGTCAGCTGATGTTCTACCCTGCTCTCTAACATCAAATCCCACTACGGTAACTATCCCAGGTTATCCACAGTGTCCAAATAAATTAAATCTAGTCGCTGTTCCTCAGTATGGACCTAATTGTTCTGTGGGTGTCAAATACTCTATTTTAACAGGTTTTTTGGGGGCTCCGGTTAATTTTTCTAGTTTAAAAATTGTTCTAAGGTTTCAAATCGACAAACCAGGTAATGGCCCCGGTACAATAGTAACCAGCCTTCCTGACGCTGCGACTTATGGAATAACGACTTTTAATCCAATTACAGGAGCAGGCGAATATAAATATGAACGAAATACACCTGTTTCTGTACAGTTTGGCGACTATATAACAATACCGTTTACACTAACTGCCGATTGTGTTGAGTACTATGTTCAATATGCTGAAGGTATTGTAGATGGTGCTTCAAATCCATGCTCTTTTGCGAGTAATGTTACCGCAGGAGATAATCCTGCGTGTACTCCTGAAATTGTTGGAACTGTTCAATTACCGGGTCTTAATGATTTGGACGCTCCAAAAGCAAAAGTTACCCTTAAAAGTAATGCTAGTCCATCGTATGAAATATACAATGAGTACCAATGTGTAGAAGGATACTCATTCTGTCCATCACAAAATTACGCACCTTTTTACCTACAAGTATTTGACAATTCTTTTGTTAACCATTGCGCTTGTGGGGTAACTGCGTATGACCTGATCCTAATCAGCAGGCATATTATTGGTGAAGAAATGCTTCAAAAACCGTACGCAATGATTGCTGCTAATGCAGATGAAACGGAGACTGCTAGTCAACAACGTATTGAGGATGCTGATCTCACAAGAATAAGGGCATGTTTAATCAGTAACGTTCCTAATTTTGGACCCAACTCTTCTCCTTCTTGGCGTTATTTCAAGGATACTTATGTCCATAACAATGCTTTGCCTTTGTCGACTTTTCCTTATACCGACTCCGATAAGAGCCAAGTACCTGTGCCCAATGATCCAAATGGCACTTACAGTAAGTTTACTGCGGTAAAAATGGGCGATGTTGACCAGTCTTGTAGGTGTGGATCAAAAAAAGCACTAGATTTTGCTGATGTCCAAGTCCATTATAAGACATTGGAAAATGGCTCTATTCAAGCAGATTTTAAAGCAGGAGAACTACCCTTTATTGCCGCTCAAACAGCCTTCCGTTTCGATGCCTCGCAGTTTAAGTTAAAGTACCTTCAAACAAACACAAATCTAGGTATTACCGACGAATGTTTTGGGTTGCAGAATAAGGAAGAGGGTATTATCCGTTTTATTTGGTTTGCTCCAGATGGATTTACGCCCATTGCTCCTAATGAAGGTATGTTCAGTATAGTGTTTGAGCGACTAAATACCGATTTAAGTGGTGCAGAAAACGAGGAAATGCCAATCTTTATACCTATCGGAGATTTATTAGATAGTAAATTGTATAATGTGAGGGGAGAGGAGTATATTTTACAAATAGTGACCAATAAGTTACAAGAGCCTCTGAGCATGATCGTACAGCCCAATCCAGTTATGGATTATGCAGACCTACATGTTTTTAGTAAAGCGGCTACTTCTGCACATATCCGTGTAGAAGACCAAATAGGTTCGGTGCTTTTTGAACAAAAAAATGAACTTCAAGCAGGGGAGAATACCCTTAGGATACATTTCCCACGTATGGTTCCCGGAGCTTATTTTATTGTTTTGAACGATGGCCAGACAATGGTTCGTCGCCCAATAATAAAATCGGGTCAATAAATAATATATGAATCGTAGCCTTATGCAGCCAATCCACCAAACAGTGGTTGCATAAGGCTATATTTTTTTCGTTTTTCAATCCACTATTCCATGCAAAAATCCTTACTTATTCTGATATGCCTATGCAGTGGCTTATTTACTTCCGTAAATGCCCAACAACGCTATTATGTCAACAAAACCGCCAGTGGGCAGCAAACAGGAACCAACTGGCAAGATGCTTTTTCCGAACTGCATGATGCACTACAATTAGCACAAAATGGCGACGAAATATGGGTGGCCCAAGGTCTGTATTTACCCGATTCAGGTACAACGCACCGTAATAGGTATTTTGAATTACACTCGGGAGTAAAACTTCTAGGCGGTTTTACCGGTACCGAAATAACGAGTAGCGAAAGAGACCCTGAACTGCACAATACTGTACTAAGCGGAAACATAGGCAACCCGATGGATAGCACAGACAATGCCTTTACTGTACTCTATATGGCATTACCTAATCCCGACACTTATGTAAGCGGCTTTATACTGGAACATGGCTACGCCCAATCTGATACCTCGTTTGGAAACGTTTCGCCTTCTCGCAGCGGCGGGGCGTTATATATACTTGCAAATAAAGGGGAGGCGTACCCTGTTTTTGATCGTTGCGTATTTAGGAATAATTATGCTGGGGGGCATGGCGGTGCTGTTATGGTGCGCTCCTTGCAGAGTTTGGGGAGTTCACCTCGGTTTCGTTATTGTAAGTTCTTGAATAATAGATGCGGCTACGACGGAGGGGCGGTTTGGTTTCAAGGAGGAAGTGAAATAGAGCGGGGAATTGAATTCTACTACTGCGATTTTATTGGCAACCGAGCGGGTAATATCCCCGCAACACGAGCTGGAGGGGTCTATTATTGGAAAAATATAGGTCGCGATACGCTTGAGTTCAATAATTGCAAGATGATCTCAAATAGTGCACGTGGTATTGCTGGTTTTTTGGCAACCGATTGTAGCGTACCCGAAAAGCATATTTCCATTGATAGCTGCTATATTTCCAAAAACTTCGTACCCGGAAATGACGATTATAATATAGGGGCATCATTTGCTGGGCTTACCATTTACGATTATTCAAATTTTAGTAATATCCGATTGAAGAACAATGTATTTGAATACCAAGATGGAGCAAAAAATGGGTATATTATTTATTCAAGCCCATCTTCGGAGGGTAATACATTGGACCTTTCATTTAATTATTTTAAAAATTGTATTGGCGATTCACCTTTTAGCAAGTGCAAAAATGCAAAAATAGAATCCAACATATTTGAAAATGGCGGCAGTTTGTTTATTAGTGGACAAAAATTAGCCGCAATAAACAATGTATTCACGGGAAGCAGTACGCTAAGTCTGCGGAAAAACTATTATTTAGGCTCATCCACTTTATTTCAA
This sequence comes from Chitinophagales bacterium, assembly GCA_043764095.1. Lineage (GTDB taxonomy): Bacteria > Bacteroidota > Bacteroidia > Chitinophagales > Saprospiraceae > M3007. The sequence goes on along the minus strand of JAYUKX010000039.1, from coordinate 21,418 downwards.
AACAATTATTTTAATGGCAATGATGGGACAACCCCTTATGGTATGCTCAATTTTGGTTACGAATGGACTGTTCAAGATACCCTTTTTTTATTGAACAACACTATACTTAACACAAAAATTAAGATGCCGGATTTTTGGATAGCCCCATCTACCGCAAATCGTAAGACATACGTGAAAAATAATATATTGCTAAATAATTCTGATGCGTTGTCAGGGGTAAAATGCCTCCCTTTTTGGCATGGGTTGGATATAATAGAATTGGATCACAATATGATGGACTTTGATTGTGATAGTATTGTAGCGGTAGAGGTAAATTGTGGTACCCAAAATATTATGGTAACAGAATGGCCATTTGTAGATACTTTGGCAGGAGACTATCATCTTCGGCCTTGTTCAGAGGGAGTCAACGGCGGTACGCCCGAACTCTTACAGCAGTGGGGTATTGCAACGGATTTGGATGGCGAGGCACGGATACAGGGAACTGCACCAGATTTGGGTGCTTATGAAAATATCCCTTTGGTATTAACGGGGCAATTTGAACCAAACAATGCCTGTTTTGGGACACCTTCGGGTAACATCTCTTACGATATAGCGGGTGGCTGTTCTCCTTACATCATTTATTTAGTGGACTCAAATGGAGTAGTATTTGATCGTACCGAAAACTTGCCTGCTAGCACTTATACTATTTATGCTAGCGACCAACAAGGCAACACCTTACAATCAATGGCAGAAGTAGGACAATGGAGCGAACTGCAACTGCCCTCGTCCGTTACTCAGCCAAGTGCGGTCACGAATGCCGATGGATCAATAAAAATATTTCCTTCTGGCGGTCTTGCTCCTTATACGGCACTTTGGTCTGATGGAATGGATGGCTTGGAGCGACTTAATTTGCTCCAAAATACTTATTCCGTCACGGTAACAGATGCTGTAGGTTGCACAGTAAGAGATACATTCTTTTTATCCTCCGTTGGTATTTTGGGGATAAGTGCTGCAAAAGACTTGAAAATTTGGCCTAATCCTGCCGATAACGCTTTTTTTATTCAAGGAGTTAATGTAAAGAGCGTAAGGCTTTATGATAGTATGGGTAGGATGGTTTTAGAATCTCATGCTGCCATGCCTCAGAGCGGTTATGCTACTATGCAGTTACCAAGCGGGCTTTATTATGTAGAGGTAATAAGTAAGGATAATTTAGTGGGTTATCGCAAATTGTCTTTGATAAGAGATTAGTTGCTATTTTTCAATGATCTACAATGAAGTACGCATGTTTTTTCTAAAAGTTAAATTATTTTTTTCTAAAAATGTATTCCTTTGCATCAAATTTAGTCTAAAGCAACGAAATTTAACAAACGAAAAAATATAATTTATGCTTACCATTATTAGTGTAGTATTCATGGTACTCGGTGGCCTTTTGGGCCAACGCCTTAAAAGTAAAATTGAACATTACAGTGCTATTCCCCTTGATAACGGCATGACTGGCGCAGAAATCGCCGATACCATGCTCAAATTTTACAATATTAACGACGTTCAAATTATTCAAGTCCCGGGTCAACTTACTGATCACTACAACCCACAAAATAAAACAGTCAACCTTAGTCCAGAGGTGTATAGCGGCCGAAATATATCCGCAGCGGCGGTGGCTTCGCACGAATGTGGCCATGCCGTACAACATGCTACCCAATACAGCATGTTACAATTCCGCTCTGCAATGGTACCCATTGTCAATATTGCAGCCAATGTGCAACAATACATATTTATGCTAGGTATTGGAATGCTTTCCAATTTCGGTCCTACCATGCTAATTTTTGCGCTCATCGTTTTTGGTGTTACAACGGCCTTTAGTTTGGTTACTTTGCCTGTGGAATTTGATGCTAGCCGTCGTGCATTAGCGTGGTTGGATAGCAGTAGGACATTACAAGGCGAAAAGCACGATGGTGCTAAAGATGCCTTGTTTTGGGCTGCTATGACCTATGTTTGTGCTGCAGCAGCATCGTTGGTTCAGTTTCTTTATCTACTATCTAGGTTGATGAATCAAAGAAGATAAGTAACGAGCAACAATATTTTTCCTACTTTTGCTCCTATGAAACGACTTATTTCCCTTTTGGGGCTTTGTTCCCTAGTAGCATTACACGTTGCATGTAGTAAAGGTATTGTCCCTATCAAGCCTTCCGTTACAGTAGCATTGCCGCCAACAGCGCCAACACTACCCGCTATTGATACTGTGCCTGATACGCAAGCAACGGTACGCTCTGACGTACCTAAATTACCTATTATTGCCGATCCAGAGCCGATTGACCTTAGTTTTTTGAGCGGAGGCAATCCATCGGTACTCGGCGTAGGGAGTAGCGTTTCTAGCGAAATTACTAAAGAGCAATATTGGGTCGATTCCGTATTTGCTACCCTGACCGAAGACGAACGGGTGGGGCAATTGCTCATGCTGCGTGCGCATTCCAATAAAGGTATCGACTACGAAAATGAAGTTGCCAATCAAATTTCGAGGGTAAAAGCGGGCGGTGTATGCTTTTTTCAAGGTACTTTGGAGCAACAAGCCATCGTCAACAACCGCTACCAAGCACTGAGCCGCATACCGCTTATGGTCTCTATGGATGCCGAGTATGGATTGGGTATGCGCCTTAGTAATGCCATTACTTATCCGCGTCAAATGACCTTGGGTGCTATCCGCGACGAACAATTGATTTACCAATATGGCCTCGAAATGGCGCGCCAATGCCGCCGTTTGGGTGTTCATATCAGTTTTTCGCCCGTAGCCGATATCAATAATAACCCCGCCAATCCAGTCATCAATGATCGTTCTTTTGGCGACGACCGTTCCAATGTTGCCGCCAAAGCAGCGCGGTATATGCTTGGTCTTCAAGATGGCAACGTGATGGCCAGTGCCAAACACTTCCCAGGACACGGTGATACCGATACCGATTCGCACCTTTCATTGCCTTTGATTCCTTATGATATGTCCCGTTTGGATAGTTTGGAATTGTACCCGTTTAAGACCCTGATCCGTGCGGGTGTGGCCTCGTTTATGGTGGCGCACCTGAATGTACCTGCTATTGAAAAAGGCATGAAGCCCTCTACGTTGAGTCACAGCATAATTACGGAACAATTGCGCGAAAAAATGGGCTTTAATGGGCTTATTTTTACCGATGCTATGGAAATGAAAGCCATTTCGGATCCATATCCTGTGGGCGTGGCTGATGTAGAAGCCCTCAAAGCAGGGATTGATATGGTGCTTTTACCCGTTAATCCCGATGCCGCTTTTGCTGCTATTAAAGTAGCATTGGCCGATAGTTCTTATAACCGCACGCAGTTTACCCAAAGTGTAAAAAGAGTATTGCGCTATAAATACCGCCTTGGATTGACCCAGCCGCAAAGTGTGGACACGAACGGCGTTGCCGAAGCCATTAATACACCCAATGCTTACCTGATGAAACGCAACTTGTTTCGCAACGCGCTTACGCTCGTACGCGACCGCGATAGCATTGCAGGATTTGCCGATGATTTGTACCTACGCATTGGAAAAATAGAGGCCAATGCCGTCAATGAAGCAGATACTAGAGGATTGCGCATAGCGAGTTTGGCCTTGGGTGAAACAACGCCTACTGTGTTCCAAAAAATGTGTGCACTTTACGCGCCGATTGACCATTTTGGAACTGATACTGCGATCAATGCGGTACAAATGCAGATATTGATCGATACCTTATCCAAATACGACTTGGTGATGGTAAGCCACCATAAAACACGGTCTAAAAAAGTGTTCAATTACGGTCTGTCTAATTCGCAAATTGAATTGGTGCTAAAATTGAACGGTATGATGCCCACTACACTCACCTTGTTTGGCAATCCATACAGTGCTAAATATTTTGATGATGTGCATACCCTCATGGTAGCCTACACCGAAGATCCTATGGCACAAGAAGTAGCCGCACAAGCATGGTTTGGTGCCGCCGACATAACAGGGCGACTACCCGTAGATGTAAGCCCAAATGCGCACTATAAACAAGGAAAAACACGTATTTTCCAAGAAAAACGCCTCGCTTATGACCTTCCCGAATCGGTAGGCATGAGCAGCGATACCTTAGCACAAATAGATGTTTTGGCCAAGGAACTCATTGATAATGGTGCCGCCCCAGGTTGTCAAGTACTGGTGGTAAAGGATGGAAAAATTGTATGGAATAAGGCTTATGGCCACTATACTTTTGATCGAATGATCCCCACGACCACCGAAACCATCTATGATTTGGCTTCTATCACTAAAGTAGCAGCGACCACCATGGCCACCATGAAAATGGTTGATCTTCTTAAATTTGACCTGTCAAAACCCATCTCGACCTATATTCCTACCCTAAAAAGTACGAATAAAAAAGATATTTTGTTCAACGAATTACTGGTACACCAAGCAGGTTTGCAAGCCTGGATCGCGTTTTACAAAAACACTATTGATGCCAATAAAATACCCGTTACCAAGACCTACCGCACGGCAAAAGAGCCAGGTTTTTCGATCCCAGTGGCCAAAAACCTTTGGATGAAAGACGATTATGTGGATACGATTTGGCAGGCAATTTATGACTCGCCGTTGCGCTCCGATAAAGCCTATAAATACTCCGATCTTACGATGTTTCTCACGGCAAAGGCACTTCAAAATACGACAAAAATGCCGTTGGATCAATACGTCAACCAGCATTTTTATCAACCAATGGGCTTGCAAACCATGACCTTCAACCCTTGGCAAAAGGGTCTTACCGAGCGTTGTGCACCCACCGAAATTGACGATTATTTCCGACAACAAACCATACAAGGTTATGTACACGATATGGGAGCGGCTATGATTGGTGGCGTAAGTGGACACGCGGGCTTGTTTAGCAATGCCAACGACCTCGCAAAACTTTTCCAAATGTTGCTCAATGGCGGTGTTTACGGCAGCAAACGCTATATTTCGCAAAAAACAGTACAATTATTTACAACGCGCCAAATGGGTAGTACCCGTCGTGGTTTTGGTTTCGATATGAAAGAACTGGATCCAAAAGCACCGGCCAACATGAGCAATTTGGCCAGTAACAACACTTTTGGTCATTCGGGTTTTACGGGAAATGTCGTTTGGGCCGATCCCGATCACAATTTGATTTTTATCTTTTTATCGAACCGAACGTACCCCACCATGGAGAATAATAAATTGATCAGTGGTGATTATCGGCCTCGGTTGCAATCGGTGGTGTATAAGGCTTTAAAAAAGTAGCACATGAATCCCAAAGTAGATTTGTATCTAGCCGATGGTTGTGGCAGGTGTGCGCTGTATGCCACGCCACAATGCAAGGTAATACCCTGGCAAAAAGAATTAGCAGCATTAAGAGCGATTGTGCTGGACTGCGGACTCACCGAGGAATTGAAGTGGGGTGTTCCTTGCTACACTTTTCAGGATGGTAATATAGCCATTGTTAGTGCGTTTAAAGCGTACTGTTCTATTAGTTTTTTCAAAGGTGTTTTATTGCAAGATACAGATGGTATATTAATTAAACCCGGTGAGCATACGCAATCGGCACGGCTTATTAAGTTCACCAATATTCGGGAGATAATAGCGCAGGAGTCCATTATAAAAACCTATATTTACGAGGCGATTGAAGTAGAAAAAGAGGGTTTGAAAGTGGAGTTTAAAAAGAATCCTGAGCCCATTCCCGAAGAGTTTCAGCGCAAACTAGACGAAATTCCTGCTTTAAAAACCGCTTTTGAGGCATTAACACTTGGGCGACAACGCGGGTATATTTTGCATTTTTCTCAGCCTAAACAAGCGAAATCGCGGGAGACGCGGATTGAAAAGTGTGTAGTGCAGATATTGAGTGGGAAGGGGCTGAATAATTAAAGCGTTTCAATTAACTTTTGAACGTACAATGCTGCTTTTGTACCCTATTGTACGTATTGGTTATAGATCATTCTAATTATTTGGGTATTAAAACAATAGAACACCTTCTTTTTACCCCAATGATTAGTGTATTGAGATTTTTTTTAAAATTTAACATATCATAATACCAACAATCTCAAACATATCATGTAATTTTGAGGCACAATTTTTTTCTCACACAATTTTAAACATATTCTTCAATTTATGAACAATTTACTAAAATTTACGTACTCCGCACTCCGCACTCCGCACTCCGCTTATTCTATTCCTTTTAATGTTTGGTCTTAGGGTTTTTGGTCAGCAGTGTGGTACTTCTCCTGCTAGTGTAAATCTTCCTCAAGTATCTGGAGCAATAACATTAGGAGAACCCATTACATTGAGGTTATACATTTATATCCTCCGAACAAGCGATAATGACCCATTGAGTGGTACTTCTGACGCAGATGTTCAAAGGGTGTATAATCAAATCAACCTTGATTTCGCTTCACGCAAGATTTTTTTTGCACTATCATGCGTAGAAACAGTTCCAAATTCTAGTTTGTACTATCAACCGTCATTATGTCTTTCAAGTTTTAGTGTCCATGAAGATGGTATAAACTTATTTTTATCAACTTTGCAGGATGGAATTTTTAGTGGCCAATCTAATGTTGGTGGAAAGGTATGCTGGAGTCAATATATTACTGCACAGTCGCATACTCCAACCCATGAAATTGGGCATACTTTATCTCTTTACCATACATTTAGAGGTGCTCCATGTTCAAGTGAATCCGCTATTGCAGGAACAGATGAAGTAGGTGATACCAATACCGATTGGGGGGAATATCCATCTTTCCCAAACTGCGGGGCTTGGGTAACATTGAGTATTTGCGGCAGCATCCCTAGACCAAATCCTGGAACAGACATTTTGCGAAACTTTATGGCCGATAATAATGATGGTTGTAAAAGTTTGTTTACGGATGGTCAAGAGACAAGGATGAGGGGGAATATTGCTTCAACAAAACAAAGTATGATAATTCCCAATGCAGTAGTCACTTCAAGTATAACTCTTAGTTCCCAAGAATTTTTTTTCAATACAGATATTGTAATTAAAGCACCTGCTGTATTAACATTTGATGCCTGCACATTAAGAATGGCAGCACTAAAACGAATTATTGTAGAACCAGGAGCGCAACTTATTATACAGAATCATTCATTATTAACCAATTGGCCCGCTGGAAACTGTGTTAACCAATCTGGCTACTGGGGTGGTATTATTTTAAAAAATAACGCTCCTGCCACAACCTTAACTTCAAAAGTAAGGATTAATTACTCTACTATTGAAAATGCAATAACTGCTTTGTATTATGATGTCATTAGCGGACGATTACCAACAGTTACCTCAAAAGAAAGTATTTACCACAATAACCAAACGGCAATCAGTTTTAGAGTATATAACTTAAACAATTCTCCCATTGGTACAAATAATATTTTTGATCTGTGTACTTTTGAATGGACATCAGATTATGCTGGGCCAGAATTTTATAATATGATCCAGTTGGTTGGTGTAAAAAGTAAAACTTATTTCACTGGGTGCACATTGACCAACCAATCTCAGTCTCAATTTGGTGGACTTCTTAAAAAGACTTATGGAATAAAGGCTTTTTCGCAGTCAGGATTGATATTAACTCAAAGTTTTTTGAATGGGTCACCTATCACCTCAATGATTACAGGCTTTTATTATGGTATTTATGTAGTTAATGATAATATTGATAATTTAGGCGTAACAAATATACAAAAAACAGTATTTTACAATAATGCGGAGCAAGTGTCACTTAAAAACATAAGAAGCCCAACTATCGCCTTTAATACTTTTAGAAACAATTCTCCTTTCTTTACATCCGTACTTGGCTTAACCCTAGATAACTGTACGGGTTATATTATTAATACTAATGAATTTAATACTGAAGGTGACGGAACTGCTTTACCATTCAAAGGTATGGTTATCCAGAACTCTGGAATAGAAGATAATTTGATCGCTAAAAATATATTTAAAAACCAACGTAGGGCATTACAAGTTGCGGGTACTAATAGAAGCCCTAGTCCCGATAATAGAGGGCTTTATATTCTTTGTAATGAATTTGAGGATAATAAAACAGGGGATATAGAAATCGTAGGGACAATTGCTCAAGAGCAGGGTGCATTAAATAGAACAGCAGCCAATACTTTCACTAGTATTCAAAATAATTACGATTATAATAATTCTGGTGGAGAATTGATTAACTATTATCACTTTAATTCTTCTCAAGAAAAACCTAATCCTGTTATCAATGTAAATAGGATTTCATTGGATCAAAGTTCAACCTACTGTAATATCCCGCCCATTGATGGTTTATTAGAAATTGGTAATGATTTGGCAATGGCACAAACTGAATATTTGCAGAAGAAAATTTTATTCGATAATTCAAAGGCTAGTTTAACAAGTTTGCTAGATGGAGGCAATACAACGAACCTTTTAAGCCAAATTAATTTATCTAATAGTTCAAATAGTAGCAGTTTAAATACTTCTTTATTAGGAATTTCACCATATCTCTCAGAAAGTGTATTAGAAGCGGCCTTTAAAAGAAGTGATATTTTTAGTACAACCACTAGATTTAACTTATTATATGCCAATCCCGATGTGTTAAAGTCCAAATCATTTATGGATATGGTCAGTCAGTCGGAACAACCACTAAGCGCATCTCAGATTTCCAGTTTAAAAGCAATTGCTTTGTCCGTCACACCACGTACTTATGCCCAAGCAGAAGTGAGTATGAACGGATTAAATAAGGATATCATCGTACACAGTGTTATCTCTAAATTATTATCCGATAGTAACCAAAACTTTGTTACATTGCGTACATGGCTGGGATACCTAAATAGTTTTGTGGCTGCTCTCAATATTGCTGATACCTACCAAGCCGAAGGCAATATAACTGGTTGGCAGCAACAAGTGGCTGCAATGGCTACGGGAGAATACACCAATACCGAATTAAGTGATTTGGCAAACTACGTGACTTTCCATACGATTCTACAAAATGCACAAGCACAAGGCCGCAACGTAACGATGTTGAACCCAACAGAAGTAGCGCAAATAAATATGATTGCGTTGGCTAATAATCAATATGTGAGCGGGATTACTAAAGCGTTTTTAGAAATTTATTATGGCTATACATATCCATCTGCTTATAATATAGGTGAAAATGTGGAGCGCAATGAAGACCAACCACAAACACCTGCTGCTGTACTATTGAACACTACAAAAATATTATCGGTATATCCAAATCCTGCTGGTGAAACAATTGTTTTTGAACTCACGGGTACTTATTGGTTACAATATGAAGAAAGCGGGGTAATTTTGGCATCCAAACAGGTTATTAAAATGTAGGAGTGGATTTGGAGAAATATGCTTGTCAAAATAAATTATTTACTAATATATAATGGTATAATACCTGTTGCCAAGAGAAACTTGGCAACAGGTATTTGGCCTACATTTTTCTCAGCCGAAACAGTCAAAATCGCGGGAGGCGCGGATTGAAAAGTGTGTAGTGCGGATATTGGAAGGGAAGGGATTGACCTAGCCAAATAAGTCATCCATCGGCACTTCATTTTGCACCAAAAGGTGGGCGTATTTATTTTTATCAACGCCATAAAGTGGTGATCATCGTTAAAAACACGGCTTTTTTTGTTTTACTGACGGTCTTAAACGTATTGATTTTCGACCGCAGTTTTTCGGAATATTCTTTATCGATCGTTTAGGTCTAATTTTTGTATTTCTTTTTTTCTACCAATAATTGATGTATCCAAATTCATAATCAGCCAATTTTAAGACAAAAATACAGGTTCTGGCTGATAAAATTACTTTTTGCAGCCAGAACTTGGTTTTTTTATCAAGTTCTGGCTGATTGTGTCAGTGGGTGTGGATTGTACAGAATTTATAAGTAATTGATTTTTAATTATATGTCTTTAGAAATGCGCAAACACAACAGTAGAAAACAAATTTCAACTTGATTATCAGAATTTACCTGTAACTTTGAATTTTGCAACGAAAATTAAAAGAAAATTATGATTACGCTTGAAGAGTTCTACCAGCAAATTGCGCTTGGAGAGGACGATCTTAGAAATAAATTACCTTCCAATTTTACTAAAGAAATTGGGCATTTTAACGTATTTAGTATTGCCGATCTTCGAGTAAAGTATCCTTCAAAACCCGTTATGCCTTATAACCGAAGGGCGTATTATAAAATCAGTTTGATTATTGGGAAAAATAAAGTAGAGTACGCAGATAAGGTTATTGATATTGAAAATAATGCTTTGCTTTTTGCAACGCCCAAAATTCCATATCATTATGTACCACAGGATACGAACCAAACGGGCTTCTTTTGCGTGTTTACAAATGAATTTTTGATAAAGGACAATAGTGGTACGCTGCTCGATGATTTACCGATATTTAGAACCGATGGTTATCCGGTGTTTAAATTATCAGAAGAAGAAACCGCAGAAATTAACGCGATATTCAAGAAAATGTACAAAGAATTGGCTTCTGAATACGCTTTCAAGTACGATCTTCTGCGCAATTATGTGTTAGAGTTAATCCATTTTGGTCAAAAACTACAACCCGTAACCGCGTCATATACAGCACATAATGCCTCTGCACGGGTAACGTCTCTGTTTTTAGAATTGTTAGAACGACAATTCCCGATTGAGTCACCTCAGCAAAGACTTCATTTACGCACCGCTAAGGATTATGCTGACCGCTTGGCCGTTCATGTAAACCACTTGAATAAGGTCTTGAAAGTAAACACAGGTAGAACCACCACCGATCTCATCAGTATGCGTATCATCAGAGAAGCCAAGATACTACTCAAACAAACCGATTGGAATATTTCTGAAATTGCCTATTGTTTGGGATTTGAAGAGGTAGCGCATTTTTCCAATTTTTTCAAAAAACAGACATCTTATACTCCACTGAATTTTCGCTCATAAATTGCTAAATTTGAATTTTACAAACAATGGATTGGATTTTGTAAAACAGGCATTTGTTTTTGCCAATACCTTTGCAGCATCAAATTTTTAAAATAAATTAAAATAAATGAACTTAACAAATAATAAAATCCTGATTACCGGTGGTGCTACAGGCATTGGCTTAGGCTTGACGGAAAGATTTATTCAAGAAGGCAATACCGTAATTATCTGTGGTCGTAGGCAATCTGTGTTGGATGAAGCAGCGAGCAAATTCCCTTCTGTGATCACCAAAGTTTGTGATTTGTCACTCCAATCGGATCGCACCGAATTATTTGAGTGGATTGAAAAAAATCATCCCGATTTGAATGTATTGGTCAATAATGCTGGGATTCAAAACTGGATGTCGGTTACGGATGAAGACTTTTTCCAACGTGCTCAAAACGAAATCAATACGAATATTGAAGCACCGCTGCATTTAACACAATTGTTCCTGAATTTGACCTCGTTGAATACCATTATCAACGTTACCTCGGGTTTGTCTTTTGTTCCTTTGGCCAAAGCACCCGTTTATTCGGCTACCAAAGCGTTTTTCCATTCATTTACGCTTTCGTTGCGGTATTTATTGGCAGCCAAAAACATTGAAGTCATTGAGATGATTCCGCCTGCGCTAAATACTGATTTGGGTGGAAAAGGCTTGCACGATGCAGCGCCACCCGTAAGTGATTTTATTGCAGCGGTTTTTCAGCAAATGAAAGAGGGGAAAAATGAATTAACTTTTGGCTTTAGCGAAGCAATGTTGAAAGCAAATCCAGAGGGTTTACAAGTGGCTTTTGGGCGTATGAATCCAAGTTGATCCGGCTAAAATATAAAAAAACAATAAATTCGAGGTCTGCCTCTTAAGTGAATGAATATTGTTGAAGGCCTCCTTCATCATTTACTTATGCGGCAGCCTCACTGTTTTTATAGATGGGGCTTGCCCAATAACAAAGGCCTACCCACTTTACTTCCCTTCACATAGATTTATCGCGAATGCCAGAACAGTATCCTTGTTTTGCTTCAAGTCTCGTATTTTGTCGTATATTAAAAAATCTGGAACCCTTTTTTTGGGGTATTCTTTTTTTAGTACTCCAAAACATAAAAATGGCATATCAATCTGGATTGAACTATTAGGAAGTTTAATGGTATATCCCTGTCCTGCGCACTCCGTACCGCAATAAATATCCCCGCCTTGCTCTTCTCCAACAAAAAGTATTTTCCTGGTACTATTTTTCCTAAAATTGTAAAGTGTACTAATAACATTAGTAGTGGCAGAAAATGAGCCGCCGTTAGTTAAAACAATAATATTCCCATTAAACCTGTACTTTGGAGGCTCAATAACACCTTCTGTCATCATATTCACATATTTTTCTTTTATAAATAAAGTGCTGTCATCTCTCAAAAATTCAGTAGGATTTTCGATAAACCCTTTAACATCGTCGGTTAAATTAATGGCATATTCATTATACTTAAAAACCCGTCCCGGCACTTGAATATCTTTTGATATTGAAATTTTACCTATCAAATAACGTATAAGTATATTATCGTAGCCATCGCCACCGCCTTCATTATTTCTGAGGTCAATAATCAAGTTTTGAACGTTTTTTGATTTTATGTCTGCAAACGCGCTGTCTAAAAACGGTTCATATTTTTGACCAAAGTTTTCAATTAAGCCTTTGTAAAAGCTACCTATTTTTAGATAACCGGTGTTTTTACTTACGTTGCACGTATAGTCCAATTGTTTTCCATAGGTGCTAATACCTTGATTGTTCTTTTTCCTGTAAATACTATCAATACTACTCGCTTTTAATCCTTGAATATAGTAATGTGTATAGTTGTTTTTTAACTCAATTTTGTAAGCCTTTTTTCCGGGGTAAAATAAATCATATAGGTAGTGAAAATAAAAATAATTGTACAAGTTATAATACTTAAAAGTTTGATTTACACCGTCAGCAGGGATAAACTGCAACATGCTGTTGATCAGAGTTGCTACATTAATATTGTCAATACTTTTTACCTCTGAATACTTTGGGAATAACTGTTCTTTGCTGCAATCCTCTTTAATGAACAGTTGTTTGTTTATGATTAGGAATTCAAAAGGCAGATATATTTTTGTACTATCCAAAACCCCCATTTTATAATTTACCCATCCATTTGTGGGTAGATTAATTCTTGTATGTCCGTGACAAAGCAAGGTGGCAATATACCTGAGTTTCAAATAATATGATTCAATTGAGGCATTTTCTTCAAAAGACTTACGGATACTATCGCATTTGACGGATAGTATTTTTTGATCAATAAAATAATTTAAACCTGAATGCCCTTCTTTGAGTCCACCTACAAAAATTTCAAAGTCTTCAATTTGTTGTGCTAAGGTCAAATTTGTTTGCTGTGCTTTTAGGGCTGTAAACAAAGGTAATAATAGGATGCCTAATAAAATTAGATGTAGTCTCATAAACTTTAAATATTTCTTTAAATTTTCGACAAAGGTCTGCTTGAAAATTTAATTACCAACCCTAAATCCCGCCTGTTGTGTCTCATATAATAATTTGAGACCTAATTTAATGGTTTTTGTGTCCCCATCTTGGCTAAAACACACTTTTTTCAATTCAATTCTGTATGCCTCCAAATAAAATAGATAAACAACGGTTCTAAATGTATTATTTCAGTCTCATTTCACCGAAAAATGCACCTGTGGCACATAACCCGCCTTAAAAACAGCCACATAACTAAAGGGCGTCAAAACATTCACGGCTTGGTTTTTATCCAATTCAGTCACCTTGGTGTAACCGCTAAAAGACCACTCGTGCAAATTTTGCTGGTACCATAAATAGGCTTTGTCTGATCCATCAAACGCAATAAAACTACCATCCGGCAACGTCGTTAATTGGGCTTTAAAAGTCTTTTTTAAACCATTATCATCCAATCTTTCCTGATGAATATGAGCATCAATAATGTCCATTTTGGTGTGCGCTGCTAAACCATATTGCGCGCCATTGGTCATCAACCAAAGCTGTTTAAAGCGTTTAAAATCGGGGTGGCGACAAAAGCCACATGGTCGATGCCCCGCGGCAAACGCAGTGGCTTCATCCAAAAAGAACAACTCCGTCCATCGATTGGGCGACATGACCTTACGGCGAACGTCTTTGTAGTCCAAAACACAGGTAATCCAGTACTTTACAGCGTGGTTTTTAACGATTTGCTGGCGTTCGTTATGGATGACACCCCTGTTACCTGTCCACGCGCCCCTTTCTGGTGTTGCAATGAGCGCGCTAAATGGGTTTACTCTATTTTGTAGTGGCATAAGGAATAGCACTGTAAATTGGCGGATTAAAGCGTATTTGAGGGAATTAAGTATTTGGACACAATTAATTAGCATTTTGAACTTGGTCTTTTCCGCCGATACTTCCCCATTTTTTCGTTAGATAGTACCACTATCCGCCTTAAAAATGGCTCGTCTAGCCGAAAAATACCTACGTTCAATTCTGCAATTAATTATGTCCAAATACTTAAAAGGGTGGTTTGATCCACGTTGGCGTTTTATTTCCCCTCTTTATAACACTACTCCCCCGGCCTATAACTCCGCTCTACATGTTTCAAAATATCGGCTTTATAAAACAGCACGTCTTTAAATTTACCTTGGGCATACATACCCGCCTGATCCTTAAAATGCTTGGATTTGGGATCGCCACTTTGTCCGCCAGCCAATAAGGATTTGGCTTTTACGGTATCGCCAAACTCCACTGCGCAGATAAAACTATTGCCATTGTAACCATAGCGTTTTTTTGTACCGGGGTAATAACGCGTCGTATAAGAAGGTAATGTACCCCATACCGACGACGTAAAACCTACTGGAAAACTCGGTGCAGCATCACTATAAGGCTGCTCCAGTTCTGGCGAAATACGCTGAAAACGATTGATATCACCCCAAGGTATATCCCATTCTCCGTGCTTTTGCTGCAATTCACGTACCGTAGCCACAAAAGGATTGATGAGCCATTCGGGCGGCGCGATACGGATAAACTCCTTTGTTTTTTGTACTTGATCGGCGCCAAAATCGTCAACAATATACGATTGTTGAATACCTGTTAATAGTTTTTGTCCCCATTCGATGGCCAATGTAGTAGCCACCGACTGCTCACTACTGCGGAAATCCCATTTTTTCAAAACCGCCATTGGCCCATCCAGCAATCCCGCAAGTGTATCGGGGCTGGTGCTGCGTTTTTCGTACGCCCGTATCAAAGCCGGCACCAACAGTTCCATCGAAACCATATAAGTATCGTAACCTGTAGCAATTACCTTATCGAGATCGTAGCCTTTTTGTTGTTGTAGAACCCGAACGGCATTCAAACCCCTAAAATTTTCGCCATCTGGTGCCATATATGGTGGATAACTACTTTTTTTCGGACTGTTTTCGCCAGCGGCGGTAAAAGCCGTGGAATTACAGTTCTGCAACCAGCCATTTGGTGGGTTGTAAATATGTACTGTTTCGCTCACTGGATGCAGCCCTTTCCATTCGGTAGCAGCAGTGCTGCCATCTACGGGTTTGGTCCAGTCTATTTTAGTATCGCGGATGGGCATAAAATTGCCGTGCCAATACGCGATATTACCCGATTTATCGGCATAAACGGTGTTATTGGAAGTATTGGACAATAAATCCATCGTTTTTTTGTAATCCTCAAAACCCTTGGCTTTGGTGCGTTGCCAACTTTGGATCAGTCCGGTCATGGAGCGGTTATTGGCTTTCATACTCAGCCATTGCCCGTTGCGCTGCGCCATAATAGGGCCGTGGTGGGTAAATAAAGCATCAATGGTTTTGGATTTCATGCTGCCATTTTCCAAATAACGGAACGTCATGGGCTTTACTATAACAGGTCTTTCACGTCCTTCGTACATATAAAAGCGTTTTCCGTCGTGCTCCACTATTTTTTCGATATACAAGTCCGAAATATCGGTATAATTGGACGTGTGCATCCAGCCACAATATGCATTAAACCCTTGATAAACAAAGAATTGCCCCCAAGTAACTGCGCCATAAGTATTGAGTCCTTCTTCGCTCATTACGTGTACTTCGGGTCTGAAATAAAAAGTGACATGTGGATTGATATACAAAATGGCCTTACCCGATGCTGTAATAGAAGGCGCAAAAGCAAACCCATTTGAGCCGGTGAGTACCTCTTCTTTGGGTGTTCGGGGAGGAGTGGTATAGCCCATAGATTTAGTTTCGCCAGTATAAAAACGCTTCAATTCGTCGGTTGTAATATCATCGGTATTGATGGCACCGATACTGCCATCGGTCCAAAGTAGCGGATACCAAGGCTCGAAGCGGTGCAACAAAATGGGGTGAACCTCTGGGTGTTTGTACAGGTAATAATTGATACCAGCGGCCTGTGCATCGAGCAGTTTTTTGAGCCATCGGGGTGCTTTTTTGTAATCGGCAATAGCGGCGGCGGAGTCGATGACCATACGGATCAGCAGGTCTTCATAAATTTCTGACGCGCCTTTTACTTCGGCCATACGCCCTAGTTTTTCGATATAATTCATCTCCACACGATTAAAATCGTCTTCACATTGGGCATAAAGCAGTCCAAAAACGGCATCAGCATCTTTTTGGCCCATAACATGTGGAATACCCCAATTGTCGCGGATAATGGTCACCCGTTCGGCTTGTTTTTTCCAGCGGGTGAGTTCTTTGGGGGTAAATGCTTGTGCTGTGAGCAAATTAGGTAGTATTCCAATAAAAAGTAGTAGTAATAGACGCATGATGTGGTGATTTATTTTGTTGCACAAAGTTACGTGAAAAAATGGTTTAATCAGCCATAAAACCCAACTACAAAACCCTTATCAAAAAATAAAAAAAACCTATATCAACGAAATTTACTGCCTCCATCATTATCTTTGTGGCCTCATTTTATAATCTACAACATAATGCGTATTTTCGTTTCCCTGTTCTTCACCCTGCTCTTTACCAAATCAATACTAGTCGCTCAAGAAGCGCCATCACCCATTTATATCGCGCCGGATGCGCCCGATTGGATGCTGATGCTCCAACAAGATACGCCCAATGCAAATGATATTGCAGCAGCGTATAAAACGTGGTACCAAACCCACCCTTTTGAAAAAAATAACTATACCCAGTACTACAAACGCTGGGTACACTGGGCGCGCCCTTTTATCCAATCCGATGGTACGATCAGGATACCCGATGAAAAAACACGCGTCGAACAAGAACAACGCGTGGCGGCCCTGCGCCATAACACGCCCGAAAATTTATTGGGCAACTGGTCATTTGTAGGCCCAAAACAAACCTACGATATTGATGGCAGCACCGAAGTGACTTGGCAAACCAATATCTACTCCGTGGATATTGCCCCCTCCAATACCAATGTAGTATATGCTGGCGGTGAATCGGGTGGACTATGGAAAACAACCGATAAGGGCCTCAATTGGACATTGCTCACCAAAGAAATTATCCACGGTAGTATCACAGCCGTTAAAGTAGATCCTACTGATCACAATACGGTCTTTATGTGTACCAATAACCGTATTTATAAAACCATCAATGGCGGTACCACATGGACTCAGGTTTATACGGCATCAGGGCTTAATGTCTATGATTTTGCCTTTAAAACCGATGATCCTACCATTGTTTTGGCAGCATCCAACAAAGGTTTGTTGCGCACCAATAACAGCGGTAGCACGTGGTCAACACTTTTTACCAACGAAACCTGGACCGTCAAAGTGCAGCCCGGAACATCCAGTACATTTTTTGCCGTTCGCAAAAACGGTTCCGGATCAGATTTGATGCTTTCTACCAATAGCGGCAGCTCTTTTTCTACTTCTAATACCGGCTGGTGGACTCCGGGTGCCGGAGAGACCGTAACGGGTGCTTTACTCGCGGTTTGCCCTTCGCAACCCAGCAAACTCTACGCTTATCTCTGTGGATCGGGTAGCAATCTCGCTGGTTTTATCGGCGTATTTGTCAGTACCGATGATGGTGCTTCTTGGGCAAATACCAATCCAGCAGGTAGCATTGGCAATAGCCCAACGCCGTATAGTATTCCGGCGCATACCAACCTGATGACCAGTAATGGCACCACAGGGCTGGAACAGGGTTTTTACGATATGGCTATTATTGTCAATCCTAACAATGCCAATCAACTCATCGCGGGCGGTACTTCTTGGTACAAAAGCACCAATGGAGGAGCCACATGGACTGGATTGGGTGGCTACCAAAGCGGACTCCCGTGGAGCCACCCCGATATTCAATCGCTATCGGCGATTGGTACCGACCTTTGGATCGCCAGCGACGGCGGTTTAAATTATTCCACCAATTTTGGTACTTCGCACCAAGCACGTATGAATGGCATTTCGGGAGCCGATCTTTGGGGTTTCGATAGTGGTTGGAACGAAGATGTACTGGTCGGTGGCCGTTACCACAATGGCAATATGGCTTGGCACGAAGTATTCCCGTCGGGCAAATTTTACCGTATGGGTGGTGCCGAATCGCCTACAGGTTATGTCAATCCTGGCGATAACCGCAAAACCTATTTCTCCGATATTGGTGGCAAACGCCTCAAAGGTGGCTTTAACGACGGCGTGGTCAATTTTCCAGTAGGACTTTTCCCGAATGAAAGTTATGCTTATTACGCCAATAGCGAAATGGTATGGGATCCGCGTTGCTGGAATACCATCTATTTGGGGAGTGATAATAAAATATGGAAAAGCGTGGACGGCGGCGGTTCGTTTAGTACGCTTTATACTTTCCCCGGAACAGCCACCAATGAAGTGTATGAAATTGAAGTAGCGCGCTCCAATCCAAATGTACTGTATTGCTCACAGTGGGATGGCACCGATGATAAAATGTGGAAATCAATTAATGGTGGGGCATCTTGGACGGCTTTGGCCGCACTGCCTTTGCCCAATAATAACGATCGTGTAAAAATGGCCGTTAGCGATGCCAATGAAAACATCCTTTGGGTGGCCGTCACCTACGGCAGCAATGGCAAAAAAATCTATAAATCCACAGATGGCGGCACATCGTGGGTCAATTTGACCACTGCAGCCTTGGATGGCTTCCGAATTACCAATATTATGGCGCAATATGGCACCGATGGTGGGATTTATTTAGGTACCAATCTTGGCGTATTTTACCGCAATAATACCTTGACCGATTGGGTATCGTTCAGCACGGGTTTGCCCTATTCCATCGAGACCAATCGACTCAAACCATTTTACAAAACTGGAAAAATCCGTAATGGTACGTGGGGGCACGGCGTATGGGAATCCGATTTGTACGAACCCTCGCTCCCAAGCGCACAAGCCATAGCCAGCACCTTGGATGCGCGTTGCCCGCGTGATACGGTGTATTTTGATGATTATTCAGTAGTGAACCATACCGGAGCGAGTTGGTCATGGGCTTTTTCGCCCGCGCCCGCGTACGTGAGTTCTACTACCGTCCGCAACCCAAAAGTGATCTTTAGCGCACCCGGCACTTATACTGCCACCATGACCCTAAACGGCACGATGACCAGCACCTTAACCATTCAGGTGGGCAACGACTGTTTGGCCGATACCATTCCCGGCAAATCTGTGGCGATGGGTGGTAACGCAGCAGCGGGTTATGTTTCCATTCCGCCGTTGAACATATCTACCAACCAATTGACTATATCCACTTGGATCAAAATAAGCGGCACACAACCCGAATACAGCAGTATTTTTATGCACGATGGGGAGTCTGCTGGTTTTAATTTTTTACCCGGTAATAACCACTTAGGTTATCACTGGACCAATGGAGCATACTGGTGGGATAGCGGACTCACCGTACCCACTGATACCTGGACGCATGTGGCAATGGTGGTAGAACCAACAGGCGTTACGCTGTATGTCAATGGTAAAGGCAACAAACATACCTTTACAGCACCAGCCATTTTATTTGATAATATAGCACGAATGGCCAGTTATAAAGCTTGGGGAGACCGCTATGTATTGGGCAAAATGGATGAAGTATGTATTTTCAACAATGCCCTCACGCAAACGCAAATTAGGGAATTGATGCACCTTACGAAAGACCCAGCGGAGTTTCCAAATCTGATCGCCTATTACCAATTCAATGAAGTATCAGGACAGGCATTGGACAAAATAGGCATTCGACATGCTTCTTTGGTTTCCAATACCATCCGCGAGGTTTCTACTGTGCCTGTCGGAAAAGGGGCTAGCGCACGCTTAAGTGTGTCGAGCAATAACGTTTACACCTTTGGTCAAACAGGTATTACCCTCGATTTTCCTGCATCGGGGCCGTATCCTAATGGAGAATTGTGTGTGACAAGAATCAACCAATTGCCCGACCAATTGCCCAGCCCAGCAGGATCGTATGGCAATGGTTATTGGATTGTAAATAATTACGGTTCGAATAGCACTTTTGCCGCTTTGGACGAAATGAAGGTGGTCCACTATGGCAATATATCGCCCTCCGCCGTACCCAGCAATTTCCAATTGTACAAGCGCAGCAGTTTTGCCGAGGGAAATACTTGGGGCGGATCTATTGATAACGCAGATGCCATTGTGCCAGGCGCATTGGGTAATCTGATCTTTAATACGGGTAATGGTATCACGTCATTTAGCCAATTCGTAGCGGGTTACTCTGGTCCACTACCTGTTGAGTGGCTCGATTTTACGGCAACAAAAGCAGGTGAAAAACAAGCGCAATTGCGTTGGAAAGTAAACCAAACCAGCAATGTAGCGACTTTTGAAGTAGAAAGGAGCAAAGATGGTGTTCAATTTGAGCAATTTGAAAATATTGCTGCCAAATTAGGTGCAAGTATCCAAACCTACGATTGCAAGGATAATACGCCGCATGATGGTGTCAATTATTACCGTATCCGCCAATTGGATCGCGATGGGAAAGTGACGATTTCACCTGTGCGACAGGTATCTTTTGGCCCGCAAGCACAAGCATGGGTGATATACCCCAATCCATTGGAAGATAGTCAAAACCTAACGATCAAAACCGATATGGAAGATAATTATCGCTTTATTTTATACGATGTAAATGGTAAAAAATTAAAGGAATGGTCGTTGAGCGGTACGGCTACCATTGTGCTGCCGGAATTGGCGCATGGGATGTATGCGTATGCTTTAATTGGTAGCGCGCGGCGTGTGAGCGGGGTGTTGGTGCGGTAGGGGAATTAAGGTGCTTTCAAATTAAGCGTTTTTGAGCCCATTGTCGGGGTAATTGAAGGAAATTACCCCGGCAATGGGCTCAAAATATATTACCTATTTGGCAGGGTTTCGAGTGAGTACAGCGTCCATGAAATTACTTTTGTAATAAAAAAGGTGGTGTTGAAGTCTATTTCCAAGTTTGCCTCAAAAATTAATCTTTTTCGTAAAAACTTAGATGCTCGCATTTCGGCCAAAAAAGGTCAGATTTTGCCCAGCCATCGCCGTTTTTTTCGTCCGATGCGCTGCATCGAACTCAAAAAAGCGGCTTGTCTGACC